>JAHHHB010000053.1 GCA_019359545.1 Desmonostoc geniculatum HA4340-LM1
CCAGAAGTTAAACAAGCAGAAAGTATGTTAGAAAACCCAAGTCGAAGAGACATAAGATTCCCCTGATACTAAACCCCTGCATTAGTACAGGGGTTTTAAATTCACACAATAGTTAGTTAGAGTGAATTTTTAAACCAGCGTTGGTGTTGATTTCAAAGCGAAAATCTTTTCAATCACATCTTCTACCACCTTATCTGGTGTGGAAGCACCAGAAGTAATTCCCACAACAATTTCTCCGTCTGGTAACCAGCTTTCTGTAATGGTTAGTTGTCCATTTAATTGTCGATGTTCAATAGAATTTGCTGATTGAATACGTTCAACAGTATCGATGTGATAAGAAGGAATTTTCCTCTCAAAAGCAATTTGTTGCAATTGAGTAGTATTTGAGGAATTAAACCCACCAATTACTACCATTAAATCTAATTTATTTTCCACTAACTCCAACATTGCATCTTGGCGTTCTTGGGTGGCGTCACAAATAGTGTTGAAGCTTTGGAAATGCTGATTTAATTCGGTAGGGCCATACTTCTGCAACATAGTCCGCTCAAAAAGCTTGCCGATTTGCTCGGTTTCACCTTTAAGCATCGTAGTTTGGTTAGCAATACCGACTCTTTCTAAATCGCGATCGGGGTCAAATCCTGGTGAACAAGCTTTGGCAAATTTTTTCAGGAATTCTTCACGGTTCCCACCGTTAATAATATAATTAGCAACATATTCCGCTTCTGACAAATTCAATACAATTAAATACTTGCCAGCAAAGGAACTTGTTGCAACTGTTTCTTCGTGTTTATATTTACCGTGAATAATTGACGTATAATCAACTTTTTTGTGCTTTTCTACTGTATTCCAAACTTTAGATACCCAAGGGCAAGTTGTATCAACAATTTTGCAGCCTTTCTCATGAAGTATCTGCATTTCTTGAACGCTAGCCCCAAAAGCAGGTAATATAACTACATCACCAATATCAACAACAGAAAAGTCTTTTTGATTTGCTTCCACCGGGATAAATTTTACTTCCATCTCCTGCATCCGCTGATTAACAGAAGGGTTGTGAATAATCTCGTTAGTAATCCAGATGCGTTCTGTGGGGAAGTGTTGACGGGTTTCATAGGCCATAGCCACAGCACGTTCTACACCCCAGCAAAAGCCAAAGGCTTGGGCTAGTCGGATGGTGACATTATCTCGTTGCAGGGTGTAATTGCGATCGCGGATTTCCTGAATCAAGTTACTTTGATACTCAGATTGTAACTGGCTGGTAACTTCTGCTTGATGACCAAACCCCTTACGATTGTAATTTTCCGAATGTTGGAGCGTGCGCTTAAAAGCTTTTGTATCCATGAGACTTGTCTACTTAAACCACTATTTTTTATTCTCTCGCGCTAAGACCCGATTTATACAGACTTGTGTTCAAACATATTACTTCTTATCGTTTTCCCTCGCCGAAACACGTTGAGGTTGGGGTTTTAATTCAATGTCACTTTGACATCCTCCCCGCCGTGAACGGTCGGGGATTCCTAAGACTCACGACTTAGGTTTCTGTTTCTTTCCCAAAAGGGTTTTTTGCAACTGCCCTTGGGCCTTAAGGCTGTCAGGTCTTATGTTCGCTCCACAGAAAGTTTCTTGCTCAGGTGTTGGATAGAATCGGTATTTGAAAGCTTTTTGTGTCATTCTTACATGATATCCGGTATTCTGTAAGAACACAAATTAATTAAATCCCCCCTAAAACGGCGGGGTTTTAAACCCATTTTTCTGATAAATCTGCAATGCAGAACGCCAAACTATATAGCCTTCACGACTTAAGTGTAAGCCATCAGTAGTAAATTCGCGGCGGAGATTACCTTGGGTATTGGTAAACAGGGGATATAAATCGAGAAATTTCACACCTTTTTTCGCACATATGCTTTGCAATTGCTCATTCAATCGGCGAATGCGACTATTGGTAATAGCCATCAGTTTATCTCGTCCTTGCCAAGTTGCTTCTTCTCCACCATGCGGTAAAATCGATTGGACAACAATTTCGGCTCTGGGATGTGCCTTTTGCAGGTAACTCATAATTTGCTGGTGATTATTTAAAATCACCTTGTCGTTCGTCCCGCGAATTAGGTCGTTAATCCCAATCATGACAAAAATCACTTCCGGCCGGGTGCGGTCAAATATATTCAATCTTTTCAAAAGTCCCTTGCTGGTTTCGCCAGAAATTCCTTGATTGAGCCAATTTTTAGCTTCGGGTAATAACTCAGTGGGAAACCACAAACTCAGAGAATCTCCAGCCAGTATGGTTAAGCGCACAGGACGCCGGTCAGCGGCTACCTTAGCTTCTTGTTTGAGGATATCTACCCATTGTTGGTAAGTTAGTTGGTGACGGCGACCTAAATCAGGTGTAACAACTGGGTCTGAGTTGTTCAGGTTGATTTGATCTGGGGATGTTACTATTCCAAAAAAACCGGTCAATTTCTGCTGTTGCCAAATTAGCAGAATGACCGCCAACAATAGTACGCCGTTGGTTAACAGCGAGAAAAATGCCCAGATAGGAAATGTTTTTACAGAAGTAGACACGACTAGCGAAATTTACCAATTATTTGAATCAAATTTTAACGCTAGCAGTCAAAAATCACACTCGATGAAAATAGGGAGTGGGGAGTGGGGAGTGGGGAGTGGGGAGTGGGGAGTGGGGAGTGGGGCAGAGGGGCAGAGGGGAAAAACTTACTGCAACTTCTCCCCTGCTCCCCTGCTCCCCTGCTCCCCATCTCCCTACTCTCTACTGAACTGGACGATCGCTGCTACTAAAGCTGAAACGCCAGAACTAATGTGAACTACTGTACCGCCTGCAAAGTCCAGGGCACCCAAACCACCGTACAATCCTAACAATCCACCTTTAGCCCATACCATGTGGGCGAGGGGAGCGTAAACAAAGGTTGACCACAGGAGGACAAATAGGCAATAGGCGCGGAAACTCATCCGTTCGGCGATCGCCCCAGAAATTAAGGCTGGGGTGATAATGGCAAACATGGCTTGGTAAATCATGAATGCCTGGTGGGGTATTGTTCCGGCATAGGAGACGACTTCCGCCGGGTTTGACCCTTTAAGATAATCGGTTGTCTCCAAACCGACACCATTCAACCCCAACCACTGCAATCCACCGATGAACGGCAAACCTGGCGCAAAGGCAAGACTATAACCCCACAGAATCCAGGTAACTCCGACGATCGCCATTAACACAAAGCTCATCATCAATGTATTTAGGACATTGCGCGATCGTATTTTTGACTAAGGTTGAACTCAGTAAAATTACGCTAACGCTTTTAACTCAACTATTGTCATTAATTAAAGTAAGTTTGTTGAGCGAATTGGGGATTGGGGCATTGGGCATTGGGCATGGGGACATGGGGAGATTATAAAAAAGCTTCCCACCTCTCCCACACTCCCTGTTTGGCCTATGCCCAATCCCCAGTCCCCAGTCCCCAATCCCCAATGCCCAATTCCCCGTAGATAAGGCTTAAGGATGAAAGCACCATTACCTGATAACGAAACACAGAGAATTGAGACACTTTTGCAGTATAAAATCCTTGATACGCCACCTGAAGCCGCCTTTGACGATCTCACGCGTTTAGCCTCGTATATTTGTCAGACTCCCATTGCCTTAATTAGCTTAATTGATACAAATCGCCAGTGGTTCAAAGCCAAGGTGGGTTTGAATGTCCCAGAAACACATCGAGACCAGGCATTCTGTGCCCATGCTATTCTACAACCTGATATTCTTATTGTGCCTGATGCTACAAAAGACGAACGGTTCGCCGCAAATCCACTGGTCACTTCTAACCCAAATATCCGGTTTTATGCTGGTGTACCTCTAACTAATGCTGAGGGCTACGCACTAGGAACACTTTGTGTCATTGACTACGTAGCACGACAACTTACTCCAGATCAAATAGAAGCATTACAAACTCTGGCTCGTCAAGTTATCAAACAACTGGAATTGCGTCGCAATTTAGCAAGTTTAGTGCTTGTGACTAATAAAGGTAAACAATCAAAAAAAGTCAGCAAGCAATTTTTCAAAAGAATTGCTACAGGCTTTGCTTTGGCGTCGGCAATTTTAGTTGTGATTGGTGCTGTTTCTTATCAAAATACAAGAGTATCTATTAATAATCGGAGTGTAATAAAAAACATTAATAAAAAAATCAACAGCTTAGAAAAACTACTGTCGCAGACAAAGGATGCTGAAACTGGACAACGTGGTTACATCCTCACTGGAAAAGAAACTTATCTCAAAGCATATCAAGCAGCACTGACTAATGTCGATGGAGAAATTACAAAACTGAAGAATTTAACCGCCGATCAACCAAACGAACAAAAGCAGATTGCAAGGCTTGAATCTTTAATTGGAACTAAACTTACTCAACTAAAACAGACTATCAATTTGCGCCAGAATCAAGGATTACAGGCGGCCTTGCAGGGACTAGTGACAAATGATGGTCAAAATCTGATGAATGATATCCGTAAAGCGATTCATGAGATAGAGAACCAGGAAAAAGGGCGGCGTCAGAAACTGTCACAAGCAACAAAAGCTTGGACTCGTAAAACAACTGTGACAATTGCGATCGCCATTTGCCTAAGTTTTGTCGTTCTTGCTGTAGTCTACTACTTGATATATCGTGAGGTTTGCGAGCGCAAAAGAACAGAAGAAACCTTAGACCAAGAACGCAACTTTATCTCAGCAGTCCTTGATACAGCTAGCGCTTTAGTCATAGTTACCGACTCCCAAGGGCAAATCGTTCGTTTCAATCAAGCTTGTGAGCAAATAACAGGTTATTCCTTCGACGAAGTAAGAGGTAGGTATTTCTGGAAATTGTTTTTACTTCCTGAACAAATGGAGTCAGTCAAAGCAGTTTTCGAGCAATTGCGAAGTGGTAAATACTCCCAAAATTACGAAAATTATTGGGTGATGAAGGATGGGACTCAGCGACTAATTGCCTGGTCGAATACCATCTTAAAAGACTATGACGGTTCAGTGGAATACGTTGTCGGCACAGGGATTGATATCAGTGAGCGCAAACGAACCCAACAACACCTGACTGCACAATACGCTGCAACCCGCGTTTTAGCAGATTCCACCACAATCAACGAAGCTATGCCCCAAATTCTCCAAGGAATCTGTGAAAGTTTAGGATGGGATTTGGGCGAAATTTGGATGGTCGATCGGGAAGCAAATGTGCTGCGTTTTTTCGATATCTGGCACAAACCATCCCTTGAGGTACAAGAGTTTGCAGCCCTGAAACGGCAAACGACTTTTGCCCCAGGAATTGGACTACCCGGCCGTGTTTGGGCTAGTTCTGAACCTGTTTGGATTGCTGATATCGTTAAAGATCTGAATTTTCCTAGCTTCCAAATCGCTGCTCAAGTAGGACTACATTCAGCTTTCGGTTTTCCCCTCCGCACTGGTAACAAAATCCTCGGCGTTATTACCTGCTTTAACCGTGAAATCCAGCAACCTAACGAAGACTTGGCAAAAACCATGAATTTTATTGGTGAGCAAGTGGGGCAATTTATCCAGCGTAAACAAGCTGAAGAAGAATTACAACGCCAAAACTTGCGATCGCAACTTTTTACGGAAATTACCCTGAAAATTCGCCAGTCTTTGCAAATCGAAGAAATTCTGGAAATCACTGTCAATGAGGTGCAAAAAATTCTCCAAACCGACCGAGTATTAATTTATCAGCTATTGCCAGATGAGTCTAAAACCACTGTTATCGAAGCGGTAGTTTCTGGCTTACCAGCAATTAAAGAACAAAACATTGTCGCCCCCTACTTTCAAGCCGAATACCTACAACAATACTATCTACAGCAATATCGTCAAGGACGGATTTTGGGACTCGCTAATTTAGATCTGTTGGAAGTCCAACAAACTCATCTGCAATTGATGCAACAGTTTGGGGTAAAAGTCAATTTGGTTGTACCGATTCTCGTCAAAGAAGAACTTCGCGGTTTGTTGATAGTCCATCAGTGTGACTATTCTCACCAATGGTCTAGCTTTGAAACTCATCTTTTGCGCCAAATCGCCGATCAAGTAGGTATAGCCTTAGCCCAAGCCCAACTATTAGAAGCAGAAACTCGTCAACGACAAGAACTTGAAATTGCCCGTTACCAAGCTGAATTAGCTTCTCAAACCAAAAGTGCCTTTTTGGCGAATATGAGTCATGAAATTCGTACTCCCATGAATGCTGTATTAGGAATGACTAGTTTAGCTTTAGATACTCCTTTAGACCCAGAACAGCGAGATTTTATTGAAACGATTCGCATCAGTGGAGAAGCTTTATTAACTTTAATTAACGAAATTTTGGATCTCTCCAAGCTTGAAGCTGGAGGGATGGCTCTGGAAACACTAGACTTTAACCTATCAATCTGTGTTGAAGAAGTTTTAGAATTATTGGCTCCCTCAGCCCACAATAAAGGATTAGAAATTGCAGGGCTAATCGATCCTAATGTCCCCATTTATCTCCAAGGAGATGTGGGTAGGCTGCGGCAAGTTCTTATGAACTTAATTAGCAACGCTATCAAGTTTACCAGTGCTGGTGAAGTGGTAGTTGAAGCGAAATTGCGTTCCCTTTCCTCCACTACAGTCAGCATCTACTTTGCCATCACAGACACAGGTCTTGGTATTAGTCCTGAAGACCAACCTAAACTGTTTATGGCATTTACCCAAGTCGATGCTTCTACCACTCGCAAGTATGGTGGTACAGGTTTGGGATTAGCCATCTGTAAACAACTGGTGAGTTTGATGGGAGGAATAATTGGGGTAGAAAGTCAGATGGGGAAAGGATCTAAATTTTGGTTTGAAGTGCCTTTCGCCAAGCAAATTGAGCCTGTTTTGAGGTCATGCCCACTTTTAATCAATCGCCGCGTCTTAGTAGTAGATGATAACTCTACTAATTGCAAAATGATCCACCATCAAGCTACTGCTTGGGGAATACAGGTAGATATAGCCAACACTGCTGCCGCTGCACTCAAAGCTATGCAGAAAAATTGCGAGCAGAAAAATCCTTATGATGCCGTCTTAATTGATATGCAAATGCCAGAAATAGATGGCATCAAATTAGGAGAAAAAATTAAAGCCAATTCTGCAATTGCCGAGATACCTTTAATTATCCTCGCCTCAACTAATCAACGAAATCAAATACAGGAAGCTCTGAAAATCGGATTTGCTGCTTATTTAATCAAACCTGTTAGGACATCCCGGCTTCTGGATACAATGACGACTATTCTACAAACTCAGCCGAAACCAGAACAAGGGGCTACCGAAGAAGTCCAAAGGATAAAAACTTCAGGTATAAGCCCTAATTCCTCTACTGAATCAAAATTAAGAATTTTGCTAGCTGAAGATAATTTGGTAAATCAGAAAGTCACCCTGAAACAACTCCAAACTTTGGGCTATAAAGCTGATGTCGTTGCCAATGGAAAAGAAGTTTTACAGCTATTAGAAAAAATTCCTTATGATTTGATTTTAATGGATTGCCACATGCCAATTCTTGATGGTTTAGAGACTACAAAAGAAATTCATCGGTGGCAAAAGAGTGCTTTTGCTAGTCATCGTCGGCCTGTGGTGATTGCTATGACAGCTAATGCCATGAAAGAAGACAAACAAAAGTGTCTAAATGCCGGAATGGATGATTATCTTAGTAAGCCAGTGTTGAAAGAAAAATTGGCGGCTATCCTAGAGCATTGGGCAGACATCATCCTTTCACAACAGGTGGTAGCCGAATGCGAGCAGATAGTTTCTACCACTCATAACGATGGAGTTGGCTCAACAATTAATTGGGAATACCTGCATCAGGTATCGGATAATGATACACAATTTGAATTAAATCTCTTACAAATCTTTATTCAAGATATTCAACCTCGTTTAGAAATTATTAAAAGTGCGATCGCACTTTATGATTTTGGGCAAATTGTCCGAGAAGCTCATTACCTTAAAGGTGCTAGTGCTAACATTGGAGCCACAGCTATGTACCTAGCAGTTGAAAAACTAGAACAACAAGCTCTCCAGCAGGAGCATAAAGGTACGACTAAGTTAATTTCAGAAGTAGAAGAATTTGTCAACCGCATTCAAGAATTTTTACAAGGTAAAAGTTAAAAGAGAATTCAGAATTCAGAATTCAGAATTCAGAATTCAGAATTCAGAATGCAGAATTCAGAATTCAGAATGCAATCAGTATTAGTTTTGGCTTTCGGGTAAGCTTTGCATTGCTGACAGCAAATCTTGATGAACCGATTTTGAGGCAGCTACGATCAATCCAGGCAGGCTATAGTTTTTACAAGTATGCAGTGGCGGTAAAATCGAACCGTCGAGAGTAGTGACAAGATAGCCAGCTTCTCTTGCCAAAAAAGCCAGGGCGCCACCATCAATAAATTTGCCGGCTCTGATTACTGCTCCACTCAAATCACCACTGAGAATACCATTGAGATTGGGAATTTGAATATCACTAGAATAGTCATTGGCAATATCAATTACTTGATAGCGGTCTTTTATTAAAGGTGCGATCGCATTCATTCCCCATCCCAACAATACAGCAGGTTTGGGTGATGTAATCTCCAAGGGAATGCAGGCTTCTAAATTCATTGCCAGCGTTCCTTTAAAAGCACCTTCGCCTCGAAAAGCATAAAAATAAACATTTTGGGCAGGAGAAATTGCCAGTACTGCCTCAAAATCATCCGCATTTAAAATAGTCAGAATAATTTGGTAATTAGAATGTCCATCCATGTAAAACTTCGTGCCATCAATGGGGTCGAGCGTGACTAAATAATCACCTGATAAACCAAGTTCAGTACCACGAAAATACTTAGTGTTTCTAGAACTCTCATACTCTTCCCCATAAAAGCGAATCTCTGGGAAAGTACCCAGCAGTAGTACTTCCACCAGATTTTGAATTGCCAAATCCGCATCAGTAAGTGCAGCCGCAAAAAAGTTTTTTCCTTCTTCTTTAGCGGGAAGTGCAGCAATTTTTGGTTGCAGAAAATTGGCATAGGCTGCTGCTACTTTCAAATGGGGAAGTAAAGTCTCTAAGATTAATCTAGTAGTCGGTGTTGTGGACATTGCAGCAACTCCTTTTATACATCATCTCCCACTAGCAGGGAGATATAATTCCATATTCAGACAAAATTACGGTATCATGAACCACTATTTTTTAGCTATGGCTACGCCCGCCATTTGCAAAGCGTTTCGTAGATCGGTTAAGGTTTTTTGATGAAAATTAGACCTGTCTTGAAAATCTTGTCATTACCAACATATTTTAAAGTGAGGTAGCGATGTAATAGGCGATCGCGGCAGTGATATTTTTTCAGATCTCAGAAAAGCAAAACAATTGAATTGGCATTGTTTGCTACGAGTCACTCAAAACCGGGTGATTACGAAACCAGATGGCACAAAAGGATACCTCATATCATGTCCGGTTAAAAACTTATCATTAAGGCAGCAGGGGGGCAGAGGAGCTCTTGAGCAGAGGGGAAGGGTTTTTGGTTTTCTGCATAGATTCGGGAATCATAACTAATTATCCGGATTTCATATCATTCGGTATTTTTAAGGCAGTCAATCACGGGAAAATCTCACAAACAAACATAAAAAAGGTTTTTTCCCTACTCCCTACTCCCCACTCCCTTTTTCAAATATTGACTCGAACGTTGGATTCTCAGTAGTTTTATCATGTCTTTATCTAATCTTTAATTTTTTAATCAGTAATTCTAGTTAATATAAATAAAAAGATAAAAGTACAAAAAACATCCATAAATCAATCTTAGGACTTACGCAAACAATAGCCGAAACCCTTATTTTCACGTAGGGGCAATTCATGAATTGCCCCTACAGCGTGTACTTTTACGTAAGTCCTAAATCTATTTGAGTGATTCACATATTAATAAATATTGAAGTAATTGGGAAATTAAGATAAGATGAATAATGTTTGGAGGCATGGTATTAAAACCATTAATTGCAGTGCGATTGCACTCATGCCGACACTAGTATTTTTAGTATTATTTAATCAAGCATCAATTGGAGATCCAGGAGCGTGTTTCATGGTAACCTCTTCTGGTGAAACCGTTGGATTGGCAAGGCTTTGTGGTGGTACAACCGCCGCACCTTCAGACGCACCTCCAAACGACAAAGTTTTTCGGGTTCCCATCAAACGCCGCTTTGGTGGAACTCCTATAGTTGATGTCACTTTCAACGAGAAAAAAACCTTTGAAATGATTGTAGATACAGGTGCTAGTGCTACTGTGATTACTCGAAATATGGCAAGTAGCCTGCAACTCAAAACTACAGGTATCCTACAAGCTCAAATTGCTGATGGTAGCGAAGTCCAATTTTCAACCAGTAAGGTAAAATCTATTACAGTAGGTGGAGTTATAGCGAATAATCTTCAAGTAGCGATCGCTCCACAAGCTGACATTGGGCTACTAGGTCATGATTTTTTTGGCAACTACGATATTAAGATTTTAGAGAAACAAGTGGAGTTTTATCACCGCTAGCTAGGAATTTTAAATTTTGAATTTTGGATTGAAGAAATAATCTAAAATCCCAAATTTAGCTTTCAAGATAACTTTCCAAGCTAGGTACATCAACCCAACTGCTTGTTTCGTGGGATTTGTGGGATAAATCCATTAATAGCTGAGAATAAACTCCTTCTCGCAGGGACGGTATTGTTTGTTGCTTTTGGTCAATTCCCTGCACCCATTGGTCTATGACACGAATAAATGCAGAAATCCGACCATCGGCATAATTTTGGGGAAAAATTAATCGATTTGGTATTTCTATTTCTGTGAGAGGTTTGCCTGGCTGGGAACCCCAAACACGAAAGCCGTGTATGTAATCTTTTTGATTTTCACTACCTACAATTAAAGTACCGCGATCGCCATATACTTCTATCCAATGGGTTCTTGTTGCGTGAACAACCGCACTAATGGTAACTTGGCAAGGTGTACCGTCTGCTAATTCCAGCGTTAATATACAATTGTCATCTGTATTTACTGGCTTTGATTGTTGGTTTATCGGGTCAATTCGCGCCGGAATTGCAGTACTCAAATGGGCGTTTAATTTACGGACTGGGCCGAATAACCAGTTAATATAATCGAAGGCGTGGGAACCCAATGAACCCAATGCACCGCCTCCCTTTTGTTTTTCAGAATACCAATTCCAAGGACGGGAAGCATCAGCACGAGAAGAACCTAACCAATCAATTTTAATTAGACGCAAGTTACCCACATAACCTGCTGACAAAAGTTCAGCAAATAATTGCCATCCTGGTACAAAGCGAAATTCAAAATCTACAGTGGCAATGACGCCTTTTTGTTTAGCTAATCGATAAAGTTCTTTGGCTTCATTTACATTTAAAACTATGGGTTTTTCTAGTAGTAAATGTTTGCCAGCTTCTAGGACAGTTTTTGCCATTTCATAGTGCAAAAACGGCGGCGTAGAAATGCTGACTGCTTGGACTTTTGGTAATGCCACAATATCTGCAAGTGTGTCGCAAGCATGGGGGATATTATGGGATTCGGCTATGGCTTTGGCTTTATTGATATCTCGGTGATAAACAGCAACTACCTCCGTGCGAGGATGTGCTTGGAATCCAGGAATGTGGACTTTTTGACCAAATCCAGTGCCAGCGATCGCAACCCCAATCATCTTATCTTTACTCCTATATTTATCGCAAAACTCTAATTGTCAAAGGATAACGATAATGTTCTCCATAGGGATAACTGAGCGATCGCTTTCAAAAGGTCATCAATGATAGCATAAACGGTAATTATTTCATTTAGCATATGCCCCTGGGAATTTAGATCGTGTCCGGTTAAACACTTATCATTAAGGCAGCAGGGGGCAGAGGGGTAGGGCTTTTGGGTTTCTCCATAGATTCTGATTTAAAATCTGAGTATTTCTTGGTCATAATTTTCGGGAAGAGGTTCTATTTCCCAGACTATGCCTTCTGTTGGTTCCAAGGCAACTTCTATATAAAGTTGTTCTACGGCGGTTATGGCAATATCTTCGTTGTTGGGGAAGGGCTGTAAATCTTCAGTCAGGAGTCGGAGTTTAAAACCGCCAGGAATGAGGGCACCCACAGTCAGGTTACGTAACTCAAAGCGCCAAATAGTTGCGTCGGGTTGCCCTTGTGGTGTAATCAGCAGTTCGTAGATTTGACCTGCGACCGCCAACTGACGAGATATAATAATTTCCGCTGGCGTTTGTTCAACACCCCGCGCCCCAGCCTCACTCACTTGTAAATCAAAACTTCCCCAACCAACAGTTTGGGCAACTTGGGAAACACCGCTTTGCAACCATTGAATAACTGACCACTGTTCTGGTAGCCCCAAACGGCGTTGATATAAGCTTTTGCGCCAACCGCCATGTGTAATTAATCCCGCCCATAGTTGAAAAGGAATAGCGAGTCTGGGTGTCAATATTTCTGGATTTCCCAGACGGGCGATGAGGTTTTGTGCTTGTGGTTGTGAAATGATGCTTATCTCTTCAATGGCGCTACGTGTTGGTTCTTCTGGGCAAAGTTGCCGCGCCACGCCTAAAATATTGATGTCATTGATGATATTATCAGCATCAAGAGAATAAGTGCGATCGCCTGTATCATAATTCCCCCTAGTTTTGAGTTGTGCATGGGTGCAGTAACCCCAAACTCTCACATAGCCTTCATCCGGTTCTACCTGCACCGCTAAATAATAATCACCTACCCAGCTAGGAATATCCACCCATTCTTGCGGTACTCGCAATTCACTTAAATCAATTGTTTCACTCGGAACCAAGATTAATCGAGTGGCATTTAGCGTAATTGCGGTTCCATCTACCAGTTCCCAAAAACTCGGTAAAACAGTGCTACTTGGCCAGACCTTTGCTTGCGGTGTGAAATCTTCTTGTAACCATTGCAAGAGGGCGCCCAAGCAAAGTTCATTAATATAACCTTGATAGCCAGAAGTCGGGTTAGAAAAAGATTGACTGTGAATATTCGCCTGATTTTGGGTGGCGGCGGGAATTTCTAAAATCAGGTCTGTTGAATTAGCAAAAGTAAATACTGTGGTCATGATGGGAATGGGGGATGAGGGAGCAGGGGAGGCAGGGGGAGCAGGGGAAGCTGGCGTTGCAGAGGAAGCAGAGGAAGCAGGGGAAGCAGGGGAAGAAGAACTATTGATTATTGGCTCATGCCCAATGTCCAATGCCCAATGCCCAATTCCCTAGTAATAATTTCTTAGCCATTCCTCCATCACTATATTGATACTTTTGAGTAGGTCTGATGTCACAGTAATATGCAAATTATCTCGACTCCAGTTAGCTAAAGACCGCAATAAAGCTTCTTGGGCTTTTTTTAGTCGCCGAGAGACTGTATATTGCTGCATTTGTAATTGCTTGGCAATTTTATCTTGAGTTAGTTCTTCACCGTAGTAAAGTTTTACAATTTCTTGTAGTTGCGGTTCAAGTTGAGCGATCGCCACGACTAAAACTTTGTTAATCTCAGTTTGCTGAGAAATTCTCGTTTGTTCTTCTTCTTGGGCAAGAATTTCATTAATCAGAGATTCTTGTTGACTTCCTGGAAGATTATCTAGCCATTCCCAAGAATCATCCCCACCTTTAGATATATTCAAAGATTCCGGTGTTGGATAGCGATATTTGCGTACAGCTTTGGCAGCATTTAGCAGCCATTTTTCTAGAGTTTGGGGATTGACTTGTTGACTACTATGTGAATTATAAGCTTTTGCGATGGCTTGCCAAATTAGATCGTCGGGTCGAGAAAGTTGGCGAGAAGTACCAGTTTTTGTGGGAATATACAGAGTTTTAAAAGATTCCCAAGCCAAAATATAAGCATTAATATCCTCTGGAGGTAAGCCAGCATTTTGCAAAGATTCCACCAAAAACTTTTTAGTGATTTTTCGCAAAAGTCCCCAGTCTGTACAAATATCAATTTCGCTGTTTTGACGCAAAGTTTCACGAATCGCACTACCAAAGATGGCGTTAGCGTAGTTTTTTAAGCTAAAACCTTGATTGGGATGAAAACCTTTGAGGACTTTATCAACTTGGGCGATCGCAATTTGAAAACAGTCTGATAATTTATACTGAGTGCTAGCAAAATTAGTAACAGTTTTTTGAGATACCCAATAACAAGGTTCTTGCAAGTAAGCTGTGAGATGTTGTTTAGCCAGTACCTCTGTTTCGGAAATCTGCCAAAACTTATACCAATAAAGCGCCCAAAAATACTCCGAAGTTTCTTGTGGCGTGTGCTTGACGGAACTTTGCATACTCCGACGCAAACTTGATTCTATCGCCCAACGACTGAAGCGATCGCCAGCAAATTGCACAAAAGTTGAAAAGATTTCAATGATGGTTTGTCGAGGTTGCATAAAAAATTGTCATTATCAGCTATTTGAGCGTTGTAATCGACATTAATTTGGGTTGGATAGCCGAGTCTAGGATTGTAGTTTACGTCCAGGCTGAAAGCTCGACGATTGATAGCATCCTGAATCACATTAAAAAGCTTAGGAATTGTGTTGTATTTGTTAAAGAATTCTGGATTATCAACTGGTTGGCCTGTAGCTACAGAAGTGATTAACGGTTTTTTACCATTACGTACTTCAATGATTACTGGACCTCTAGCATCTGGTATACAAAAGCAACCGTTACTAAATGTATAACGATAGTTGGAAATATTTCGCTTCTCCCACAAACGGCGATTAAAATTTAAGCGTCTTTGATCTAAGTTATTACTCACTGATGAATTTGCTATCTCTACGGGAGGTTGAGACATTACTGGTAGATTGAGACCTGGAAATAGCAACAAGCCGACACTGATAATGATAGACAAGCGCATATGAGTCTATTAATGAGTTCGTCTTTCAGCCACAACCCAGAGGGAGTACCTTGGAATAAGTAAAAATGGTCGGCGAAAAGTTGCCAAATTTTGCGGTGGTCAGTTTCCACTGCTGAACCATCACGGCTAGGTATGCCCAGAGCTGACAAAGGTACGCCCCGACTATAAAGCATACGGAAAATGTAGTGGTCAGGAATAATCAATAATTCCGTTGGAGAACCAAAACGGGCTGCTGGATTAGCTAATAACGCAGGGTCTACATGTCCGTGGGGACACACCAGCGGTAGAGTAGATATGCTGTCAAAAAATTGACGTGCTAGTTGTCTTTGAATTGGTTCTGGAGCGAAACAGCGATCACCAGATAAACTCCATTTTGTAGTTAACATAATTTTTGTCATTGGTCATTTGTCATTTGTCATTAGTTATTAATTCTTCTCCCTCACTCCCTCATCTCCCCATCCCCCCATCCCCCCATCCCCCCATCTCCCCATCTCCCCATCCCCTCATCCCCCTCCCCCAAATGCCGCAGTACTACCCCGCTTTACTAGAACAGGAGAGAAAACGCGGTTTTCCACACTTTTTTCCTCTAGTAAATCGAGTAACATTTCCATAGCCGAGCGACCAATTTCCAACATTGGTTGACAAACTGTTGTCAGTGACGGCGTTACGTAACGACAAAGAGCAATATCATCAAATCCCACCAAACTTAAAGTTTGCGGTATCAAAATATTTAGTTCTTGGCAAGCTAAGAGAGCGCCAACTGCCACCATGTCGTTGTAACAAAAGATGCCTGTTACACCAGCGGCAAATAGTTGAGGTAGCATCTTTTTTCCCGTATCAACATCGCTGATTCTGATATTTTCTTCGTCACTAATTGCCACCCAATCACTGTTTTGTGGTAAACCCGCTGCGCTCAAAGCCTTGCTATATCCTTCTTGACGCAGCTGGTTTGACTTACTGCGATCGCCCACGCCCAAATAGCCAATAGCCGTGTGTCCCAAATCGATCAAATGCTCTACCGCGAATCGACCACCTAAAAAGTCATCCACTGTCACTGTGTGAAATGTTTCAGGTTGATCTTCTGTTTGACTATTAATCAAAACTGTTGGCACAGAAATTTCACTTACTTTATAAGTATTTTTTTTATTAATGCGCGAATCAGTAACTAATATGCCGTCCACTCTGCGGCGATGAAAATTATCAATAGCTGCGATTTCCTGCTCGAAATCTCGGTGTGAAGCAGTTAACAAAACACTCAAACCAGCTGCTCTAGCTACCTGTTCAATTCCCTCTACTACCTCAGCGTAAAAAGGATCTGCGATGGAAGTCACCACTACCCCAACGGTATTAGTCCGTTGATTTTGCAAGCTTTGAGCGATGGCATTAGGTACGTAGTTCATCTCCCGCGCTATTTTCTTAATTTCCTCTCGCACCTTCGGGCTAATTAGAGAGTTGTCTCGCAAAGCACGCGAAACTGTAGAATGAGAAACGCCTGCTCTGCGGGCAATATCTTCAATTGAAACTTTTCGTTTCTTCATGATTTTACTGTAATTAATGCAAAGGTGTGCATTATAATTTTAATTATTAGCAAAGTTGAGTCATCTGTCAATGGATTCACCCATTAACAAAGCATAAAACTTCGGATAAGGAGATAGGGGGAGATTTTACAGCAACTTTCAGGTAAATACACCACGTTGTAGGGGCGCCAAGCTTAGCGCCCCTACCAAGGATTGTGGTTCAGATAGATGAAAAACGCTGTAATCAGTATTAATTAAGCAAACTTGATATAACTTAACTTTTTTTGTAAAACTACGATCGAAAAGTCAATGATTATCATCATGATGGGTGTTTCTGGAGCCGGCAAAACCACCATAGGAAAACTGCTAGCAGACTCTTTAAACTGGGAATTTAGCGACGCCGATGCTTTTCATTCGCCGGAGAATGTTGAAAAAATGCGGTGCGGTATCCCCTTGACTGAAGCCGATAGAACACCTTGGTTACAAGATTTGCAAGCAGCGATTAAAAACTGGCTGCAAGAAAATAAAAATATGGTGCTGGCGTGTTCGGCTCTCAAAGAAAGCTATCGGCAATTTCTGGTGGTGGATAGGGAACGCATCAAACTAGTCTACCTCAAAGGCTCTTATGAGTTAATTCAACAGCGCTTGCAAGAGCGTCATAATCACTATATGACCGAAAAACTCCTCGATAGCCAGTTTAATACTCTGGAAGAACCATCAGACACTTTATATATAGATGTTATCGAGACACCCCAGGTAATTGTCCAAGACATCAGAACAGCTTTAGGAATTTAGCATCTGTGTGGGAAAACTTATCTTAAACAAATATAAAGCGATCGCATCACTGTAACGTAAGAGGAAAATAATGTTTGGGACTTCCAAAAAATAAATTATCCCAAATTATTTGTACATTTTTTGGGTAGCACAACTGTGCTACCCTACGTTCGCTAACGCTGCTATCCGTCAGTCGAACAGAATCCAATACTGCTTGGTTAAGCCTAAAAAATTACCTTGGTGTAGGTTGGGTTGAGGAACGAAACCCAACATTTTCAGCGGTTTGTTGGGTTTCACTACCTTCTACCCAACCTACAAATTTTCTTAACCGAGTAGTATTGGAACAGAATCTTACTTTTCATGTTATGTGGAAAAGTTAACGTGAAACCTAACCCCCTAACCCCCTTCCCTAGTAGGGAAGGGGGAAAATTGAAAGCCTCTCTCCTTGTAGGCTACGGTGTACACATAAGTCTGAAATAGCTGATTAACCAAGGTTTTACCCCACCCTAACCCTCCCCTTGTCAAGGGGAGGGAACTGGATTTCTTGTTTCCCCCATTTCCAAGGGGGGATTAAGGGGGGTAATTCGACTTGTGTATACACCGTAGCCTTGTAGGGGAGAGGAATAGAAGCGGGGTTTCCACATACCGCTGAATTGTCAGGAACAGAATACCCAACTGAATTCTCAATTCTGACTCCTGAATTCTGTTCAACAAAGTAAAGAATGTTTGCTGAAGGAAAAATGCACGCTTGTGCAAATAGATAAAAAACCTCATTTTTTGCTGGAAACAGCAAAAGAATAATTTAGTGTAACTAATAACAGCAATTAAAATATCGTCAAATTGCAACATATTTGATAAAAATTGCAATTGCCCAAGCTAGAAGTGCCACTAGACTAAATCTCAAGTTATCAAGATTGTATAATGTTGCGGATTTATATTCTGCTAATTTTCCTCAAATTCAAATGCATTTTGGGATATAGATGAATATGAAGAAAATTTGGTTTTTAGCTAGCATATTAAGTTTCGTTGGCATTGCAGTTGTGGGTTGCAGTGACACTCCAAATGCTAACAACGCTAGCAATACTAGTACTAATACTGCTACAAACACTAGTTTAGAAAATAAAGCATTGCAAACAATCGGCATTACCTTGGGTGATTTAGGTAATCCCTTTTATGTAGCAGTGCAAAAGGGAGCAGAAGAAAAAGCAAAAAAAATTGGGGATGAGATTAGAGTTAATACAGTTTCCAGTGGCTTCGATTTGAACCAACAAAGCAACCAAATCGAAAATTTCACGGCGGCGAATACTGACCTAATTATCCTCAGTGCGGTTGACAAAAAAGGAGTTAAACCAGCGATCGATCAAGCGAGGAGCGCAGGTAGGATTGTCATTGCGGTAGATTCAGCCGTTGATGCAGACGTGGATGCCATGATTAGCTCTAACAATATCCAAGCTGGAGAGATTGCTTGCAAGTATATTGGCGATCGCCTCAACGGCAAAGGTAATGTAGTTATTCTCAACGGTACACCGATGGACTCAATCAATCAGCGAGTCAGTGGCTGTAAGAATTCCTTAGCCAAATACCCGCGATAACCTTGGTAGTTACAAAGGGTAGTAGTGGGGGAGATGGGGAGATGGGGAGAGAATTACACCCCATGCCCTATGCCCTATGCCCTATGCCCGATTCAGATTTTTTTTAATAGGAGATATATGAATTTAAGAAAAATTGCGATCGCAGCTAGTTTAATCAGTTTGGTTGGTGGTACTGTCATTGGCTGCTCGAATGGCTCTGAAAATGGTACTGCTAGTAATCCCGATCCCAACGCCGCTGGTAATACAGCTACTAATACTAGCGCCCAGAGTCAGCCAGGTAGTGGGGATGGGAAATTGCGATCGGTAGCTTTCACGGCTGGTGATTTAAGTAACCCCTTCTTCGTCTTGATGGGACAGGAAATTGAAGCCACAGCCAAGAAAATCGGCGGCAATGATGTCAGGACAACCGTAGTTTCCAGCGCCTACGACCTCAACCAACAAGCCAACCAAATTGAAAACTTCACGGCGTCGAATACTGACATTATTATCCTGAATGCTGCTGATAAAAGTGGCATTAAACCAGCAGTGGAAAAAGCCAAAGAAGCAGGCAGAATTGTGATTGCGGTAGATACAGGTGCTGAGGGCGGTGTAGATGCCACGGTGACAACTAATAATGTGCAAGCGGGAGAAGTTGGTTGTCAATATATTGCTGACCGCCTCAAAGGCAAAGGTAGTGTAGTAATTCTCAACGGACCTCAGGTGGACTCGGTGATTCAGCGAGTTAGTGGTTGCGAGAAAGTATTGGCTAGGACTTACGCATTGACGCAAAATACAAAGTATGCACAGTTTGAAAACCATATCTATCGTAGGGGCACAGCATTGCTGTGCCCCTACAACGCGGGTTTATGTATCATCAAAGAACGATTAATCAAAGCCTGAAACGAACTATTTTCGTGAACGCATACCATGATTAATTTGTACAGTGCGTAAGTCCTATTGGCCAAATATCCCGGCCTCAAACTCCTCTCCAAAGACCAGAACGGAGAAGGCAGCAGGGATGGCGGGCTGAGAGTCATGACAGATTTGCTGACAACCTTTCCCAAAATTGATGCTGTTTTTGCGATCAACGATCTGAGTGGAGTGGGAGCAGAACTAGCAGCCAACCAAGCACAACGTAAAGACTTCTTTATTGTTGGCGTTGATGGTGCGCCAGAAGCCATTAAAGCGATCGCTGCCAAAGATAGCATTGGTTATTCCCCTCATCCCCGCGTCCCCCTTATCTCCCCCACTCCCCACTCCCTACTCCCCAGTTTTAAATCCACTGACATACGCTTGTAATTGCTCTGCCACTTCTCTTGCTTGTTGTAGGGAGTTAGATACAGTGCTAGACGAATCTGCGGTGTATTTTAAAGTTTCGGTAATCTGTTCGATTAAAGATGCGATCGCTTGGGAAGTTTCTCCTTGAGATCCTGTTGCCGCAAAAATCGATTGTACTAAATGATTCATCTGCTCAGATACTTCTAAAATATCTTCCAGTTTCAACTTGGCATTTTGCACAAGATTTGCTTTTTCTCCTATCTCGGTCGTTCCCGATTCTATGGCTTTAACTAATGCGGTAGTTTCCAATTCCATGTCAGTTAAAACGCCTTGAATTTCTTGGGTGGCTTCGCCAGACTGCACAGCTAATTGAGTAATTTGTTCTACTACTTTCGCAAAGCCTCGACCGCGATCGCCCATCCATGTGGCTTCAATACTGGCATCGCTGGCTAACAAGTTAGTTTGGGTGGCGATTTGCCCAATCGTTGATGCAACATGGGAAATTTTTTGAGAAGATTCGCTCAGATTATTGACTTTGTTAGCTATTTGTGCAATCGTCTGCTGCAAATTCAAGATGCTTTCCACAGTCAAATCTATTGTTCCCTTGGCTGTTTCTACTGTGTTAGTAGTAGTGACGCCTACTTCCTGTAGCTGCCCTGCATTATCTACCACCTTTTGAATCCAGAAATTCAGATTATTTAGTTCTTGAAGGGTGTAAGTAATCTGTTCAATTTGTTTGAGTGCTTCATCTCCCACTTGCTGGATGAAACCAGAGTTTTCACCAAGGTAAACATTCATTTGGTAGGCAGTTTGTTGGATTTGAGTGACAATTTGCCACAGGGTATAAATGATGGTATTAATAACATCAGCTAAGATTCCAACTTCCCCGGCTGTAACTTGAGAGCGAACAGTTAAATTTCCTTGGGATACCTCATTAACATCATAGATAAGTTTTAGGAGCTGTTCTTGGAGAACTTCTTGACTACGCCTTAATTCTTCTTCTGTTTCCTTGCGCGAAGTAATTTCAACTAGCACGCCAATAAAATTGATTATTTGTCCAAACGCGTCTGGTACAGGAGAAATTGTTAATTCACACCAGAAGGAAGTTCTATTTTTGCGATAACTTTTCAGCACAACTTGGCATTCTCTCGAAGCCTCCATTGCCTCGTCTAATTCTCTAATGGTGTCCGGATCTGTGTCAGCACCTTGGAGAAATTGGTAGTTACATCCTAGTAACTCACCAGATGAATAGCCTGTAATTTTTTCCAAGGCAGCATTGCAAAATATAATTGGATTTGTTGGCTGACGTGGATCGGTAATGAATATGGCGTTACTGGCTGAAGCGATCGCCCGATCGCGAAGCCGCAAAACTTTCTGTGCTTGCTCAAGCTCATCTAGTAGACTCGCTTGTTCTAAAGCGATGCCGACTTGAATTGCTAATTGTCTAAATAAATTAATTTCATACTTTTGCCAATACCGAGGTCTAGAACATTCGTGGGCACACAATAAACCGACAAGTTGATTATTATGGATAATCGGTGCAATCAAATTCGCCTTAATTTGAAAACCTTCGAGAATTTCCCGGTGACATTCTGTAAAACCAGCTTCATAAATATCATTGGTAGCTCGGACTCGGCCATTTTTGTACATTTCAATATAATTTTCCCGGAATGGGTCATTGACCGTTTTTCCTAAGGTTTTCGTCCAACCTTGAGCGATGGACTCGGCGATGATAATGCCACTCCAGTCACTATTGAAACGATACATAACCACACGGTCTGTTTTTAATGCTAGACGAACTTCATGGACAGTTGTGTTGATTACATCATCTAACTTCAGCGATCGCCGAATTTGTAGGGTAATTTCTGTAAATAATTGTGAAAGTTTGGCTTGGTCTTCTTGTTCTGCTAAAAGCTTTGTTTGGGCAGACAAACGCCGATCTATAAACGAAGTCAGCAGCGCAAAACCGAGAATCACCAATGTAGCAGTACCAATAGAAAAACCCAGCCAAGTTAGGGAATCGTTCGTTTTTGCTAGCCCAGATATTGCTGTTGGGTTCGTCGGCGTGAATCTCACAGCCCCCATCCCTGTGTAATGCATCCCAGCGATCGCTCCCCCGATAAAAAGCGCACCGCTAACCTTCGCCCGCCAGTGAGTTGTATTCGTTTGTGTACGTAATTGAAACGCAATATTTAGCCCTAGAATTGATGCGCCGATGGCGATCGCAATGGAAAGTATAAACAGTACTGGGTTATATGTGGCGGTTGCTTGTGTCCGCAT
The DNA here is from genome assembly GCA_019359545.1 of Desmonostoc geniculatum HA4340-LM1. GTDB lineage: Bacteria > Cyanobacteriota > Cyanobacteriia > Cyanobacteriales > Nostocaceae > Nostoc > Nostoc geniculatum. The sequence continues at coordinate 22,270 of JAHHHB010000053.1, forward strand.
CGCCAGCATTCCAGTGTAGTGCATGGAGGCGATACCAATACCCATTAAGGTTCCGCCAACCACCAATTGCCAAATGCTCAACACTGGGCGACTTGCCAGGAAAAGTGCCCCTCCTGAAGCAATCACCGCAGGTAGCATAGAAACCAGCACAGTCAACATATCATAGGTTATTGGTATTGGCAGACTGAAGGCTAACATAGCCACAAAGTGCATTGACCAGATACCGATTCCCATAACCATTGCGCCGCCAATTAACCAAGCGACTTGAGCCGATGCTTTGGCTGCTGTTACCCGTGCAGCCAAATTAAGAGCAGTATATGAAGCGAGAACTGCGATCGCAATTGAAAGCGTTATCAGGCGTAGATCGTAGATGCTACTCATAGCCATATCTGCTTGGAACCTCAGGTGGAGCTTATGCTTTATTTTTTTATCACTTTATGGGGCATCTGGGAGATCGGGGAGATGGGGGGAGGCTCTTAGGCGGGGAATAACCAATGCCGGGAGCAACGCCATTTTGTGAGATGGGTAAGCAGGGGAGGCAGGGGAGGCAGGGGAGGCAGGGGGAGAGAAATAAATTAAGTGTATTTATTATATATTTGGTAGTAAATATTGCTCGTATTTTCTCTTTACTCCCCCTGTTCCCCCTGCTCCCCCTGCTCATTGGACGATGATCTCACTTTTTTGCCTTGCTCCCCCAATGCCCCATGCCCTATGCCCAATAAGAATTACAAATTACACATAGGTGTACTACTGTCCATAGATGTTTCAGTATCTTAATGAAAAGAGCAATTCATGATATTCTCATACTGAGATACTAAAAATCAGTATGCAGCTAATGCATTCTAGATTTTGTTGGGATAAATTAATAATTTATACGAAAAACTATGCACTGCCAAAGTTATAAAAACAGGCGGTTATAGCTTGTTAATTGTACAGAGTGCTTCCAAACAAACCTGAATCAAGCAAAAAAAATGATATCAACACTTTTGAACGATCGCTATCGTATTATTAGCGTACTTGGAACTGGTGGATTTTGTGAAACATTCTTAGCCGAAGATACTCAAATGCCTTCGGGACGACGTTGTGTAATTAAGCAACTCAAACCAGTTACCGACAACCCAGAAGTTTATCAGTTGGTACAAAGGCGATTTCAAAGAGAAGCCGCAATTTTAGAAGAACTAGGAGGATCTAGCAATCAAATTCCCACTCTATACGCCTATTTTCAAGCAGATGGGCAATTCTACCTCGTGCAGGAATGGGTTTCTGGACAAACCCTGAATCAAGAAGTAAAACAAAACGGTTGTTTTAGCGAAAGTGAAGTCATCCCAATTTTAATTAGTCTGTTGAAACTGCTGGACTTTGTACATAGCAAAGGCATCATCCACCGCGATATTAAACCAGACAATATTATTCTGCGTTCATCTGACGGCAAACCAATTTTAATTGATTTTGGTGCAGTGCGAGAAACGATGGCAACAGTGATGCATTCAGAAGGCACTTTTAGTAATTCAATTATTATTGGTACACCAGGTTTCATGCCTAGCGAACAAGCAGCAGGGCGTCCAGTTTTTGCCAGTGACTTGTATAGTTTGGCGTTAACAGCGATTTTTTTGTTGATGGGAAAATTGCCCCACGAATTGATGACAGACTCCCAGACTGGAGAGCATGTTTGGAATAGGGATGCCATCAGTCCGAATTTAATGGAAGTTTTAAAAAAAGCAACTCAGTTTGATGTGAGGGAGCGCTATTCTACTGCAAAAGAAATGCTGGATGCTTTGCAGACCATTGCCAATTCAACTGCACCAAAAGTGCCAATGTATAGTCAAATTTCTGCTTTTACTCATTCTGTGATCCGCTTGCCGCCTCGTCAAAGCAGTAAACAAAACGCTATTTTTATTGGTAGTAGTTTAGTCAGCGGTGGATTAATTGGTGGGTGCGTGATTATTGGTCTTTTGTTAGCAAACTCTCCTCAATCTGGGACATATCAAGGAGCTACATCTTCCCTACTGCCAAAACAAGAAGTTGGAGATAATTCTTCATTGTCTCTTCCACCTGGAACGGCAAATTATCAAATAGGGACAAACCGGGAATCACCAATCACAAACGGCGCCAATCTACCGAATTCTTTTTATTTCGTAGCAAATTCTAGTTTGCCAAATCTGCAAGCTGCCATTAAGCAAGTAAAAATTTTACAATCTCAAGGAATTAGTCACTCAGGAGTGTTCTGGGTACCAGATTACCCCAACTTATTAGAACACAAAAATTTATTTATAGTTTACGTAGCCAGCTTTAAAGACCGTTCCAGTTGCATTAACTTCCTTAAAACTTACGGACAAATCAATCCAGAAGCATATTGCGCTTTTGCTAGTAAAGATTTAAATGCACCAATGGCTAAAGTGTCTTTTAAGGAAATCAAGTGAAACAGAATTCAGGAGTCAGAATTCAGAATTCAGGAGTCAGAATTCAGGAGTTATACCATTCCCCAAAATCTTTGCAACACATCAATCGGTTGTAGGGGCGTACAGCTGTACGCCCCTACTATAGGACTATTATTTGATTTATGAAAAAATACGTAGTGGCATAGCACAGCTAAAATGTTGTAATAAATTTTATTGTGGTGTGGGCATCTTGCCCGCACCGGACGGGCGAGACGCCCATCCCACAAAAGTTTCTTAATGCACTATTTTAGCTGTGCCACGCCAGTAGGGTGTGTTATCGGCGAGAGTACGGCACCAAATCTTTACAAGTGGTGCGTTACGGATTTCATCCTATTTTAAACAAGATTTGTCAATCCCCCCTTTTTTAAGGGGTGTTGGGGGGATCTAAGACAATTACGGCAACGCATCCCAGAACATTAGATCAGAGGGAATCAGAATGCTAAAGGCGGAAGGTTCAGCCGTCTCTGCTGTAGGAGGAGAGGTAAGACCAAAACTAGGACGAAAGTCCAGGTTGCGGCACTCGCCTGTGAGTACAGAAGCCCCACCTTCAGGCGTTCGCGCCAGCGTGCCGTAGGCAAGCCAAGGTGGGGTAGTTCACATAATCGCAATATTGCTGTTGTTCAAGGTAGGATTGCCGGATAAAGTAGCAATCTGTAGTGGTGCAGAACCCCCTAAGCTGCCATCAGCATCATAGAACAAAGCTCCATTTGTCGTATTGTAAATAAATCGCTGATTTGTCGTGTTTGCTGTTGTAATACCTGCACCGGAGCGAAAACGGTCTGAGGTGAGGGTGCCTGCGACTAATCCGCCACCAAAGCCGGCGGCAGATATCTGAATTTTATCGCCACCAGAGCCGCTGAAGCCATTAATCGTATCCAGGCGATCGCTTGGAGCTGTAAATCGGTAAGCATCTGCCCCATCATCTCCGGTGAGCGTATCATTTCCGCCACCACCAACCAGCAAGTCATTGCCAGTACCACCGATAAGTACATCGTTGCCGCCACCACCAGTGATTGTATCATTGCCCCCAGCCCCATTGAAGGTATCGTTGCCACTACCACCAGCGATCGAGTTGTTCCCAGTATCGCCAGTGAATACTCGTCCGAGATCGTTGAGCGTTAGACGGTAGTCTCCCGTAGCTCCCGAACCAGCGACATCGCCAACACCCGTGACAGCGCTGTGATTCGAGTTCGGGTTGAGGGACACGCCGACGTAGTATGTGCCCGCCTGACTAAATGTATAAGCCAAGTAGGAAAACTGGCTAGAGGCTTCACCCGGCGCGGCTCCATCGTTGTTGGCAGCGAGTTGTGTGCCGCTGGAGTTGAAAACCCTGAGGTAGGTGTTGAGGTTTGACCCATTGCGAGAATCCACATCAAATCCGACCCCCTGCCCAGCAGAGACCGTAAATTTAACCAAATCGACATCAATTTGTGGACTCATGGAATAGTCAGCGAATTGACCTAGTGTCTTGATATTCCCTGCGCGATTTTCAACTTCAGCGATTGTGTCATCAGGGTCTTGACTTGGGCTGACGAACTTTGAGGTCAGGGTGTAGTTTGTGGAACCGTTAATTCCCTGAACGCGGGCAAAATACCGCCCAGCCCCTAGTAGACGTGAGATACTTTCTGTTGGGGAATTCAAGACGTTTGATGTGGCTAAGATATCACCTGCATCGATCGCATTGTTGTTGTTGACATCTTTGATCAGTGACAGCGATAAATCTTCGCCGGCAATGCCTGTTGTGTTCAGTGTGACTTCGTAAGCACTGGAAAGATCGAAGCGATAGAAGTCGTTGACATCGCTGGAGGCATCGAAGAATTGTTCGATGTAGTCCTGGAAAGTTTGGTTGGGTGGCGTCGCCCCAGTAATGGTTGCTAGTGAGCGAGCTGTACTTAAGGTATTCCCGGCATAATCTGACACCAGTCCCAGGTTGTAGGCGGACTGTTCACCATTACCAGTGGCGTGGATAAAGTACGTTCCTGCTGCTAAGTTGGCACTCAACGAGCCAACAGTAAACGGCGTAATTGTTTCACCAGCGTCGAGCCGCTGATTATTATTTAAGTCTCGGACAATTGACAGAGTTGGATTCTGGGTAGTTCTAGAGTAGTAGGGGTTATTAAATGCTGAAGCTGAGAGTCGCCCCGCAGCGGTCATTGTGAACTTGAAGTAATCAGAGAAATCACTCCCACTGATGCCAAACCCATCACCAAAATTAAAGGGTGTCTCCCCAATTAAATTACCAAGCGATCAGGCTTTTGACAGATTGTTGTACCCCTGTGGATCGCCGGGAACAGCATCAAAGTCTGAATCGATATCCAGTTGATAGTTGGTATAAGCTCCGTTTTGCACCACTTGAACGTAATAAGTACCCGCCCCTAAGGTGGTTGAGAGCTGGTCGTCTCCTAAGTTCGAGGATGAAAGGAAAACTTCATCTGCTGAAATAAATCCGTCGTTGTTTGTGTCACGGGCGAGGCGTAAATTAGCATCGAAGGTTGGAGTTGGGAAGACAAAGGTATCGATGTCCAACCGTATATCAATAGGTGAGGTTTTATCCAGGGTGAATTTGTAGAGGTCGTTAGCATCTTCATAGGTCGGCAGCCCAGATGGGCCTCCTACCATATCGTATAAGCGACGACTTGTGCCGCTGACGTTGCCTAAGTCTCGTGCTGTGCCAGTAACTTCACCTGCGTAATCAGTGACAATCCGGAGGGTGTACGGATCGGAGCCGTAAGTCTGGGTGTACCTGACGTAGTAAGTGCCAGCAGGGGCAGAGTAGCGATCGACATTGAGACCGTTGCCCACCGTACCGGAGGTCGTTCGCAATACGTTGCCATTGGAGTCGAGCAATTCCATCCTGGCCTGCAACCCACCAATATAGGTGAAATCCTTCATCCGCAGACTGATGGTACCAGGGGCTTCCATCGTGAACTTCACAACGTCAACGTTATCGCGGTAGTCGAGATAGTCTTCCCAGCTGATCTTGTTATAAGCTAAGTACTTACTGCTGGTTTGACCCCAACTGATGCCGATATCCCTTGCTGTCCCTAAGGTTGGGCCAGAATAGTCGTTGTACAGGTACAGCCCATAGTTCGTACTCTTAGATGAATTATAGTTATGTACTTTTACGTGGTAGTACTGGTTGCCCTGTAGCGCAACGTTGATTGTCTCGCTCAAGTTGCCGCCCTGGGTACTACTGGCAATTAGGTTGTAGTTTTGGTCGTAGATGTATAAGTCGGCGTCGGCTGATAAGCCATTTAGAGCTGCATAGAAAGTTGACGGCCCATAGAGAGTATAGAATGCAAAGTAATCATCCAAATCGGTCGGACTCAGAGAATCACCAGTATAAAAGTTCTGTTCCAGATAAATGTCAGGAACAAACGTCGCTTGGTTGAAGGTATTATTAGGTTCTGCCATGAAAATAATTCTTAACTAAGTGTATAGAGAAAAAACAGAAACACTTCTAAAATTTCGCCAAATATACACAGATAACTTGTGAAAGTCTCCCAAGATTCTTGAGGAACCTGAAGGTAAGCTCATTTTCATACCTTTTTGATGTAGCAAAGGTTAAATTTTAATAACCTTTACAAATCACACAAAACGCGATCGCCACATCAAGTAAATACTTGAAATTATTGCCATATCAGGAGTTGAAAATTAGCGAGGATCTTCTAGCTAACTACCGAATGTACGGTATAAGTCAGAAACTTAAATCATAGCCATTGGGAATTTTATTTTAATATCAAGTTAACTGCTAGCCAAGTCAAATGTTTTCTTAGTGGCTATTAAAATCTTCATTGAAGATTTGCAGAATTCGAGAGACAGCATCAATTAAAAATGACCTTTATTGTTACTGTTTAGGCACAAATTTTTGACAAATATCTGACAAAGCAACTAAGTAGAACGGTGTAAATAATTAAAGGTTTGTAGTGTTCGCGTAGCGTCTCGCAGAGAGGACTTTAGTCCTCTAATAAGGACTGAAGTCCTTACTACGAACTAAATACCAAAGTTTTTACATTACTTCACATAGTTTGGTTTTTTCAAGTCGTTCTACTTAGATGGGAGAATCCTTAGAAAATCCTTTGCTTCTAGAAGCAAGACAACATCTCGATATTTTTTATCGAACAGAATTCAGGAGTCAGAATTCATTCTGAATTTTGACCGAAAAAGCGGATAGCGCAGCGTCTCGTAGAGAAGGAGTACAATCAGTGGTGGGTCTGAATCCCCGACTGTAAGCGTTGCGTAAAGCCTTCTCTACGAGACGCACTCGCGTTCGGCATGGCAACGCTATGAGCGAGTTTTCGAGCGTCGCGTCAAGATTGCAGAATTCTGAATTCTGAATTCTGCATTCTTCTTCAACAGATCTTTGTGAGGGGATAATATTGTTCTAATTAGTTCCTTTTTTTCTAGAATCAATATATTTTGTACATTTGTAGCGCGCAGCTGTGCTACCTTACGTTCGCGGAGTGTCCCGCAGAGATGGGATGTTTTTTTATTGGAAGTCCCTAAGATGCAGTGGCGAATTCCAGAAATGAGCTAGTACCGCTGGGCGGAAGTCAAAAGTCAAAAGGAGCCAGTGCGTTGGGCAGCTCTGCCGACTTTTACTCCTTCTCTATGAGAGGGTACGCGAAGAAAGAAGCAACTGGCGTTCAAAAGAATTGTATTCCCGGCTTTTGCACCATTTTGTAGACGCAAAGCGGCTTCCCCCAGGGTATGGTAGGTTTATTTATACCGTGCTGTACTAAATAAGAGCTATTTCTGCTAAAATTCTTACAGTGTAAGAATTTTAGTGCTGTTGAAAAAACACCCAAATCTATTATGATTTAAAGATTTTTATCCAAATGTTTTTTAGATTACAAGTTAAAAAAATAACTTTGCCAACTATTAGTAATGTGCTAAATGACAGCAGCAAATAGTTGAATATTTCAGAAAAATAATTAATTTTTTATCAAGATTTTTCTTATTTAAATGAAGATTTGTTGAAAGTTTGTTCTTCTAGTACTGATTGAAAATTTATAGGCATGAATTGATGAACATGAAAACGTTAGTTGACATAATATTATCCGAAGTGGGTGAAATTTTGAAACAATAATTACGTATTTTATTATATCTTTAGGTGTAAAAAATCATTTCAAAAATGTTTCTCCCAATCTGCCAAATATATTCTTTCGATATTAGAGGAGTTTGATAGTGGTTAAGACTAGTCTGAATCAAGACCAACAAGTTATCACCTCAGCAAAAAGCCGGGTTGACATCAGACAAATACCTACTATTTTGCTTCGTCAACGCTTTGTGATTTTGGGGGTTTCTTGTGTAGTCATGTCAGTTGCCAGCTTCTTCGCTGTAACTACCAAATCTAGTTATCAAAGCGACATGCAGATATTGGTAAGTTCCAATTTATCTCAAGGCGGACAGTCAAATAATATCCCAGAACAGGCAGACACTACAGTTGTTGATTACAGTACTCAGATCAAACTCATGCTGAGTTCTAAGCTACTTCAGAAAGCTGTAGATATACTTCATTCTGATTATCCTGATATTACCTTAGAATATATCAAAGGTCAAAAAGAATACAACAAAAAACCACCTCTGGAAGTTACTAAAGAAGAGGCAAATACAGGAGCTAATGAAGTTTTTAGTCAAGTATTTGAAGTTTCCTTTAATGATGACGATCCAGTTAAAGCACAAAGAATACTTCAAGCTTTACAGAAAGTCTATCAAAATTACAACACAGAACAACAAAAAGAGCGTTTAAATCGGGGACTGGCTTTTGTGAATACCCGCCTACCCGAAATCAAAAAAGAGGTTAGTCAAGCTGATAAAAATTTAGAACAGTTTCGCAAGAAACATAATTTAGTCGATCCGGAAACACAAAGTAAAATCCTGCTACAATCTTTGGCTGAAATTCAACAACAGCTGCAAACCACTCGCGCCCAGCTTCAAGATGTAAACGCTCGCTACGATAGCCTCGAACAACAAATAGCATCTTATTCTCAAGAAAATACCAAAATTTCTTCTCGTTTAAATCAGTCAAGCCGCTATCAAACACTATTAAATGAGATTCAAAAAACTGAGTTAGCGCTGGCTAAGGAAAGGTTACGTTATACAGATGATTATCCATCAGTAGAAAAACTCAAACAGCAACGCCAAAATCAATTATCACTATTACGGCAAGAAGTAAAAAATATTACTACTGGGAGCAAAGGAGAACAACTCTTAAAAGCGCAGACAGAGGGAGTTGATCCCAACCTAGTAGACGAATTAATTCTGCTACAGACAAATGTTTTAGGATTAACTGCTAATGAAAAAAGTTTAGTGCAATCAGAACAGCGACTTCGTTCTGAATTAAGCAAATATCCAAACCTAACAGCAGAATATAATCGTCTGCGACAAAAGGTAGAAACTAATCATAAAACCCTGGAACAACTGGTTCAGGCACAACAGTCCTTAGGGATGAAAATTTCTCAGGAAGGATATAACTGGCAAGTTTTGGAAGAACCTGGTTTGGGTACTTATGTAGGGAATAGCAAATTATTATATTTACTTGGGGGAGGAGTAATTGGACCGATTTTAGGTATTTTAATAGCCCTGATTTTGTCAAAGTTAAATGACACTATTTATAGTCCGGCAGATATAAATAAATTGACAAATCTGCGTGTACTGGGAACAGTGCCAAAATTGCGATCGCCTCATAGCAAAAAGCGTCTTTTAAATCTGTCTCGGAATCAGCAACGAAGTTTAGCTCCTGCTATGGTAGATCCCAGCGCCAAGTTGCCTGTCCATGAAACTTTGGACATGATCTACCAAAACATTAAAATATTAAAATATCCCTTACCCTTCAAGTCATTGATGTTGACTTCAGCACTACCAGGGGAAGGAAAGACAACCTTAGTATTAGGGCTAGTGGCTAGTGCTACCCGGATGCATCGACGGGTGTTAGTAATTGATGCTAATTTGCAGAATCCTAGCTTGCATAAAACCTTAGAACTTTCCAATGATTGGGGACTATCTCTGTTATTAGTTGATGAGACAACTAGCCATTTTCAAGATTACATTCAGCCAATTCATCCCTTCATTGACATTTTGACTGCTGGCCCTGTTCCCGAAGATAGAGTGAAGCTGCTAAGTTCTCAGAGAATGAAAGAACTAATTGAATTGTTTGAAGAAAAGTATGACTTAGTACTGATAGATGCTCCATCAATTTTAGCCACGGTTGATGCCAGAATTATCGCATCTTTTTGCAATGCGATCGTGATGGTAGAGCGTATGGGGAAAGTAAAGCAAACTCAATTGATTCAAGCTATTGAAATTTTGAGTAAATTGAATTTAATTGGAATTATTGCTAATGAAGTGAAATAGGATAGCAAGGAACAGGCTGGTCTTGGGGAGACCCAAGATCCCCCTGCTTCTTGTTCACCGCAAAGCGTCTACAGCTAAAACCGCCACTTTACCTTTTCGCAAACAGGACTTACGCAAGACATGACCGAAAACCTTATTCTTACGTAGCGGTAATTCATGAATTACCGCTACTTTCGTTATCTTTTGCGTAAGTCCTGGCAAAATCAAAAATCTCAAATTCAGACGCTTACTTTTGTTAATTCCACTTCCCGCCGCCTGGGTACTTCATGAATCATGAAATCATAAGCCATGTCAGTACGAGGAAAAATTGCACGGGCTTCCTGAAGCAGATCTTTTAACTCTAGGTTATTTCCAGGAGCATAGCGGGGACTAAAATGGGTCATAATCAGCCGATGTGCCCCAGCCGCTAAAGCTGTTTGGGCTGCCATTGTGCTTGTAGAATGTAATCGCTGAAAAGCCATGTCTGCATCTTGATGGGCAAAGGTGGCTTCGTGAATTAATACATCTGCATCATCAGCTAATTCCACTGCGCCATCACAATAAATTGTGTCTGTACAATAGGCAAGTTTGCGACCAATTTCTGTAGGACCGCACAATTCGACGCCATGAATCACGCGTCCATCCTCAAGGGTTACTGTTTCACCGCGCTTGAGTTGACCGTAAACGCGACCGGGAGGAATTTGCAAAGCTTTGGCTTTTTCGATATCAAAGCGACCTGTGCGGTCTTTTTCGGCTACGCGATAGCCGAAAGCTGTAATCCGGTGATGTAAATTACCGCAGCTTACTGTGAAATCATCGTCTTCATAAATCACCCCTGGACGGACGGCATGGACTTTAATGGGATAGGAAAAGTGTGTGTGAGATAAACGCGAGGCGGCTTGAATGTATTCATTTAATCCAGGTGGCCCATAGATGTCAATTCGTTCTACATTGCCAGCCAAGCCGCAAGTAGCAAGAAGTCCCATCAAGCCAAAAATGTGGTCGCCGTGCATGTGGGTGATAAAAATTCGGGACAGTTGGCTGATTTTTAGTTCACTCCGCAAAATTTGATGCTGAGTGCCTTCACCACAGTCAAATAACCACAGTTCCGCCCTTTGGGGTAATCTCAGGGCGATGCTGGAAACATTGCGCGATCGCGTGGGTACACCGGAACTCGTCCCTAAGAATGTTATCTGCACAGCTTCTTTAGTCTTCCTATTGCTCAATTTGCAGCTCTATGTTTCTATAGTGGCACGGTTGATGAACAAAATACTTTTTAGAGCCAACACTTTGACCAATTTACGAGATAGGGGAAAAGGGACTGGGGATTAGGGATTGGGGACTGGGTTTTCATACCGCTTGACTCGTAAACATTATGGAAGAGGCTACTTTATAGAATTATGAGCAGAAATTCAATAGATAATCGCAAAAAATTGGTTGCTCTCAGACACACTCATTTTCAGCAACATTTACCTCTAAATCAGCAGCTGATTGATTTAGTCGGGGATATAGGTAGTCATGCTTTTTTAACAAACCCTGCCTCTCACAACCTTTTTATCTACCTGACAGACTACGTAAGGGCTGTTTTGGAGTATTGGTTTGGGGTAAGTTCGGATCAAATACGCGTTCTTGATTGGGGGTGTGGTAAGGGACATATTTCTTTTCTGATGCGTGAAATGGGTTTTCAAATTACTAGTTGTGATGTCCACGACGGTGATGATTCAGCTTTTGGTCAGATTACACCAATCATCGAAAAAGCATCTCTAAAAGTTGTCACCCTAGAACATCCCTATTTACTTCCCTTCAGCGATGCAAGCTTCGATGTTGTCTTAAGTTTTGGAGTTCTTGAACACGTTCCCAATGACCTGGCTTCTCTTGGTGAGATTCATCGAGTCTTGAAACCATCAGGTCTTTTGTTGTGTTTTTTCCTTCCTTACTACCTGTCTTGGACTCAGCATTTAGCCCATTTACGGGGAGACTTTTACCACGATCGCCTGTATTCCAAAAAAATGGTAAAACACCTCCTCAAGCAAACTAATTTTGAACTCCTTGACCTTTGGCATAGACAAATTTTACCTAAAAATAGTATTTCCTATGGGAAATACCACATTTTTGAATCTGTAGATCAATGGTTAACTAAAAATACACCGTTTAAATATACTGCAACTAATATTGAGTTTGTCGCTGTTAAAAGTTAATATACTAACGGCAAGAAGTAAGGAGTAAGGAGTAAGGAGTAGGGAATCAGTGTTTTGGAACTATAGGTCGTTTTTTCACGCAATCAAATAGGAGTCCTATACCAATTGGAAAAATCTTTGTGACAGATAGATTCACGCAAGTCACACCCAGAAGGCAATTCCCAATCCAAAATCTAAAATCTAAAATCCAAAATTGTCTGACCATTGTTATAGTTGATTTTGCCAATAAGCTAGTCGGGTTTGAAGGATGTTGACATGGATAACATGTCGTTCGACTAAAGTTTTGAGTTCTCGCGCTCTTGCAGTACAATTTTGTTTATAAGCTAGTGCCTGACGAACTCGGTCTTCACGAGAATTTTTTGAGGCAATTTGAATTTCTTTTTCCCAAGCGATCGCCAAAGCTTGGACGCGATCGTAATCTTTTTGCAGAATTTGTTTTGCTGTATTCGACTCAGCAATAGCCTGATGTAAAGTTTGAATATAATCACTCCAGGTATCTGCTAATGGCTCAGCATTTTGGCCATTTTCGGAATATGAAGGTGATTGGATTTGGGTAAATAAGTGATTTAACTCTACCATGTTTTTACCCCGGTTAATAATTCTTTGACTTAAGATTAGCGACTTTTACATAAGTTGGTAATCTTGTTATTCAGCATATAAAGAACTAATTAGCCAATTCATTAGCTTTTGCTGACAATTTAATTACAGAGTTGAGAAGAAAAAATTAGAGGTTTCTGAAGCGAGTTATTTCCAAAAAATACGTGCATTTTAGGTAGGTGAATCAAATTTGTGGTTCATGTTGCATAGAAATTGCGTATATAGTAAGGCGGGGAGTAGGGAGTAGGCGAGATGAGGGAGGTGAGGGAGATGAGGGAGATGAGGAAAATAACTAATGACTAATGACTAATGACTAATGACTAATGACCAATGACCAATGACAAACATAAAAAAACCTCCCTTACCGGGAGGCTGAAAATTTAGCGGAGACAACTTGTAAACTTATAGAAGAATTACAGCGATCGCTCCTCCGAATGCTGAGAAAATGGCGGAGACGACTGCTGTGGCAAACAACCACCAAGCTGCTGTAGCTGCGGCTTTACGGGTTTCTTCTGCTTGCCGCTGTGCTTGATGTTTGACTTCTTCGAGGCGGCGTTGGGCTTCGTGCTGTATGCGTTCTGCACGTTGTAATACTGTGTTGCGTGCCCGTTCAATTTGGTCGATGATTCTGTTGGCATCCTCCTGGGAAATGTCCTCACGAGAACTCATAATTGCCACTAGGGTATCACGATCGAAGGAAGACAGGCGATCGCGCAGTGCTTCAAACCCGGCTTGGGGATCTTCAAAAAAGATGCGGACATCGCGCTTGATACTATCATAGTTGAGTTCCGGGCGATCCAAGGAGTTCAGATAGTTGCGGATGCGGGCAAAAACCCCGTCAATTGCATCTTGAATGCCTCGTTGGATACTCCGCACTTGTTCAACAAATTGATCCCTGACTGAAACAATGTTATCAGCAATCCGCGCTGCTTCTTCGTCGGTGATATCTTCACGAATTTTCAGCAGGGCGATGATGGTAGAACGATCGAAATGGGAAAGGCGATCGCTAAAATTTTCTACCCCCACTCGCGGATCGTGCAACAGTAATTGTAAGTCACGTTTTATACCTTCCGGATTGAGTTCTTCTTTGCCAGTTTGCCGCAAATATTCTTCCAGATAACCTTTGAATGTTTCCACTCTTTGCTGTGTTCTGGTAGCTAAACGACGAGGCGCACGTACAATGTTGCGAATCGAGGTTTGGGTAGAATCAATGATTTCATTGACTTGTTCTTCACTCAAGTCTTGACGTTGACTGAGTAGTTTCACCAATGTATCCCGGTCTACTTGAGACAACCGACGGCGTAGCGCTACAGCTCCTTCTTGGGGATTTTCAAACAATCTATTTAAATCCCGCTGAATACCTTCTGGGTTGAGTTCTTGTTTGCCAGTTTTCCGGAGGTAATCTGCGATGGTGGTGGTAACGGAGTCGTATTGTTCTTTAGCTTTGTGTGCTAAAGCTTGGGGCGCGTGGCGGATACTATGCCACGACTCTTCAACGGAATTGATGATTTGATTAACTTGATCTTCAGTCAAATCTTCCCGCTGACTCAACAACTGTACCAAAGTATCGCGGTCAAAGCGAGACAACCGCGCTTGAATGGCACTAACTCCAGCTTGGGGATCGTCGAGTAACTTTTTGAGGTCGGCGCGGATGGCATCAGGATTCAGTTCTGCTTTGCCAGTGTTACGCAGATATGATTCGACATTCAACCACAGGGTTTCTGCTTGATATTGTGCTTGTTCTGCCAGACCTTTGGATTCAATTAAAGCGCGATCGCGTTGTTTTTCCAACTCGTCCAAAATGCTGTCTACTTCATACAGCTGGACATCACTACGTTCCAGCAATATCTCCCGCATTTCGGCACGTCCAACCTGCGCCAGTCGCAACACCAGAGTTTCATAATCTGCCTCTGAGTCTTGCAACAGTGGTTTGAAATCCCGCTCAATACCTTCGGGTGTCAAATCTGCTTTGGGAGTAACCAGCAGATAACTTTCAACTCGACGTTGCAAGTCTTGTACAATATCTCTTTCTTCTTCAGCGGTGACTGTGACTAGCACTTCTTGGCGGACAGTTTCTAGTCGGTCTGCAATGCGCTGAATTTGGGTTTGGGTAAGTAGTCCCCGCTGTTGCAAAAGATTGACGAAATCCTTGCGGGATAGTCGCTCTAGTTCTCTGCGAATTGTCCCAGGATCGGCTGCTGGGTCGTAGATGACATCGGCAAATTCCTGACCAATTCTTTCTGGGCTGAGTTGCCAAGCATAGGTATTCAGCAGGTAATTTTCCACGTCAGCCCGAATTGGGCTATAGGGTTGGGATGGTGTGGGTAAACCCAGCTTATCTGCCTGTTCGGTAACCTTGTCTTTGGCGCTGGTGAGGCTACCCAAGATTTTTTCCACATCCAAATCAGATAAATCAGTCCGTCCCAAAACTATGCCGGTTAAAGCGGATAGCCCTTGTTGCAGTGTGCTTTGAACTGGACCAGGTGCGGTTTTTTGCCCGCCTGACTTGGAACCACGCATTTCTGCGACTAACCGATCCAGCTTGGTATTGAGTTCATCTGTCTTGGTTTGTCCGGGTGGTAGGGATTTGAGATAGTCGATTAATTCACCCAAACGGTCTTGGGTGGGTGGTTGCTGACTGACTACCTGTTGCCAAACTTTATACAAAGTATCAGCGATGCGGCTAACATCTTTTTTGGAAAGGTCGGTACGACTACTGACTAACTCGATAAACTTTTGGCGATCGATATTGCGGATGTCTGGAGTTCCGGCGTTAGCGTAGCTTAACGAAGTTATCGCTTTGATTTGCGGATCGTTGAGTAAATTTTCAAAATCACTGCGAATCCTCGATAAATCTAATTCTGGCGGACGCAGCTTTTCTAGGTAATCTTCAATGTTTTCCCGGATACTTACTGGGTCGATGCCGCTTCCTAGTTCCCGACGTACAGCAGCGGCGGCGGCTTCCGCTGTGGCTACAACTTGGTTATTAACAGCTTTTGCCCCCAGTGCGGCGGTAGCTGTCCCCATAATCGCCTGAAACCCTGAGGTTGCCGTATTGACAACCGAACCAATCAAGGAACCCACGGTGGTGGAACTCACCCAAACCAAGAGCAAAAAGTAAGCACCCCAAATTACCAAACCGAGAATTGCTCCCAACCTTGGGTCTAAAATCACAAGGCTCAACTTCACAGCCAGGAAAGAGGCGACTAATAAAGCGATCGTTACAGTGACTAATGTCCAAATTCCTACTGCTGTGCCAACTTTGCGAATCGTGCCGCCCAAACTTCCGACTTCGCCACCGCTTGAATCCGAGTCGGATGGACGCCCCAGGTAGGAAATACCGGCTGCAACAGAGAGATTAGTGAGAACTAATTGAAAAGCAAACGCTAAAATCACGCCGGAGATTAAAGCCACAAAAAAGCGCGGTCCTGAAGGCGTGATAACTGAGGGATCTACTGGAACCTGTGCCAGCCACAATAGTGGCTTGTGGAGTCCCAGCATGATTTCCGTACTTTGAAACATTGTATTTCCTTGTCTTAGTGTTTTAATTTTTGGGCGGATTAAGATTTTCCTGAGAATTTACTCTTAGTTTGCTCTTAGTATTTATGTGTGTACCTATGGCAATACCTAACTCTTTAGATCAGAATCGTGGAATTTGGGTGTTTAAAGCATCTCCCCAAAGATTGAAAACCTTATACAGCGGAAGATAGAAATTTTATTATCTCTTGGTGGAAATATTACTCAAATTGGCAGTTACTATTAATCTTTATGGCGTTATTTTTTTATTTTTAATCGCCTTTATCGTGATTATTTTTGATTAAATTATATTTTTCTTACAAATACAAAATATTTGTTGGAATACCTATTTTTATCACCCTCGCAAGGTTGATTTGTCTACAATAATATACTTTTAATCATCGTCCATAGGAAGTGCTTGTAGTTTGTGCCCACAGGCAGAAAGCAATTTAATTATAAATAGCTACATTAAAGTTAATAAATAATTGAGGTAAAAGATGGCAACTAACTATTGTACAAATTTGCAAATAACAAATGACTAATGGCTAATGATTAATGACAAAAAATGTACAAATTGAATGGATATGAGTTGAATTAGAAAGGAAAAAACAATGCAATCTCGTGAAAATCGTTCGTCTACTAATTTACCACCTGTTGCTAACGCTTACAACGGCCGCGATCGCAATGAATTTCTATTTGGCTGGACTCCCCAAGCCGAAATCTGGAATGGTCGCTTTGCAATGATTGGTTTTGTTGCCTATTTACTTTGGGATTTAGCCGGTTATAGCGTCCTGCGTGACCTACTGCGGCTAGTTGGCTACTAAAGCTTAAAACCTAAAACACTACTAGATTATTGGAGAAAAAAAATGACAAATAAAGAAACTCGTCCTTCTGGTGATTTACCACTCGTTGCACCAGAATATAACGGCATAGACCGCAATGCTTTTTTGTTTGGCTGGACTCCCCAAGCCGAAATTTGGAACGGTCGCTTGGCAATGATTGGTTTTATTTCCTATTTACTTTGGGATTTAGCCGGCTATAGCTTTCTGCGTGACATATTGCACATCATCAGATATTAGCAATAGTCCCACTTAATCATTCATGAAAAATAATATTCCCGACTTGTTTAATAAGTCGGGGATATTATTTTTCATTAGACTTCTTGCATAAATCAAAAAAAAGAACCCCACCCTGCTTGCAGGGAGGGGCTGGGGGTGGGGTGTGAGGGGACTTTTGCAAGAGGTCTATTATTTTACTTCTGAATTCTGAATTCTGAATTCTGAATCCTGAATCCTGAATTCTGCTATAGCAAAAAGCGAACTAACACATAAAAAGCCGAAGTTACTAATTGCAATAACATCACTGGAATACCGTAGTGCAAAAAAGTTTTAAACGATATTCGCCGTCCATGCTGCTCAGAAATACCCGCAGCTACGATATTAGATGATGCCCCTACTAGTGTGCCATTACCTCCCAAAGTTGCACCAAACATCATCGCATAAAACAGTGGTAATACTTCTGGGGGAAACTGTCCTTGAAAATCTTGTGCTAAAACTTCTGCGGGTGCTAAACCAACAGTGACAAGATACTGTTTGAGTAAGGGCACCATCCCCACCACTAAAGGAATATTAGGCACTACGCTAGATAATATCCCCACAAAAAATAACAAAAATAGCGAACCCAGGATAATATTTTTTCCTAGAATAGCTGCCAATATTCCTGATAAACCATTGATTACCCCAGTTTTTTCCAGCCCTCCTATTAGGACAAAAATACTCATAAAAAATATTAATGTACTCCAATCTACATCCCGCAAAATATTATTAACTGAATCAATTTTGCTATGGTGAGATAACAACAAAGCTAAAGCCGCTCCTAACAAAGCTACAGCAGCAGGAGAAATTGGAACTGGTAGGGATTCTCCAATCACAAAAAACAGCAGCACAAAAAAGACAATAATTGCACCCACACTTAAAGCTCGCGGATGATTAATTTGGGGATGTGGCAGTTCTTCGAGATTATCTAGTTGTGTATTCCAAATTTTCCGGAATAAAAATGGTAGTGTTACAACTACTGTGACAACAGCAATCACTCCTCCTAAACTCAATTTCAGTAAATAGTCAGTAAAGCTGATATTCACAGCATCACCAACAATAAATGTAGCTGGATCGCCTACTAAAGTCAGCAGTCCGGCACTATTAGCAACAAATACCATTAAAATCAATAATGGTACAAAATTTATTCCAATTTCCTGCGCCATTGGTGGAATTAAAGGTGCTAACAACATGACTGTTGTGGCATTCGGTAAAACGGCACAAATTGGTGTGACAATACCGACAATGGCAAGTAGTAGACGCTTACCTTTTCCTTGGGCAATGATGACTATTTGAGTAGCTAAATATTCAAATATTTTGGTAGGTTCAAAAGCCCGTACTAGCACCATAACTCCAAAGAATAAACCGAGTGTTCCATGACTATTGCCGATGTAACCAACAGCTTGTTCTAAAGTCATGACGTTGGTAAACACTAATAACAATGCTCCTAATAAGGCAGCAATGGTGAGATGTACCCATTCCGTCATGACTAAAATGATAACGCCGATAAATGTAATCACACTGAGGATGGCTTGCCAGTTTTCCACACCCTAACTCCTGAAGTTTAATTGATTGGATAGTAGCGAAAAAAGCCACCTAAATATAGGTGACTTGTCTATGATTACAATTTTTTGAAGAATTCAGAACTCAGAATTCAGAACTGGGGCAGGACTTACGCAAACAATAGCCAAAACCCTTATTTTCACGTAGGGGCAATTCATGAATTGCCCCTACAGCGTGTACTTTTGCGTAAGTCCTATGGGGGATACCCTACAGAATCTTGCTACAAACTCGCCACTCTTTTGCAACCACTGAACTGAAAATTTAGTGGGGGTTTTAAATTCATTCTGAATTCTGACTCCTGACTCCTGAATTCTATTTTGATAAAAATTATTGAAATTCTGAATAGTGCTTATTCATCAATACAACTAGGAATGCCCAAAACGGCGCAGGGAAAATCAGAACCTAGTGCCTCAATCATGGGATGATTGACAGATTTACAACCTACAAACAGTATATCGGCAGCTTCTAATTCTACCACTTTTTTCAGTTCTGTGGAAACGGAACCAAATCGTAAATGAGATTTGAAACAACCTTGCCATTCTTCTGCCAGACTTCGCGCTTGCCAAAGAATTTTATCTGCTTGTTGTAGGGGAGTGATGACTGTCTGCAATTTGGGTTGAGTTAAGACAAGGGTGGCAGATTTTGATATTTCACTAACCTGACATTCTAATGAAGGCTGTTGTATCGGGAAATTCAAGATATTTGGATACTGGCTGCTTTGATTATCTTCTAACACATAAACAGCTTGAACTGTGACTTCTGCATTGGTGGCTAAGCGTGTTTGATGGGCAATCCAAAAGGCAATATCCAATGCTGTATGACTGTTAGGAGAAGCATCATAAGCAACAATTAAGTTAACTGAACTTGCTGCGGTCGATTGTTGAGAAAATTGATTTTTTGGTTCTGGCAATAATACCATTTGTTCAATTAAGTCATTTCGACCTATGGCACTTTGCAGACGTGCTAACATTGGCTTAATTTTCACAGCTTTACTTCTCCAAATGAAATGAACTAGTAATGAGAAGCAGGGCGACCAATTTTTGATTTTTGATTTTGGATTTTGGATTGATCTGCAAAGATCCCAATCTAAAATCGAAAATCTAAAATTTAAAATCGGTAGAGGAAACCCCAATAACAACTGTATTACAGCCAAAGTCTTGGGGGTTCCTTCCATTGCCTACGGAGTTAGCTGACGGGCTAAGACTGGAAGGTGTCTCTCTCTTCAGAGTACTGAGTACTGAATGGTGAGTGCTGAGTGCTGAGTTAATATTAATAATTCCTAACTCCTCACTTTCTATGAGATTAGCCCCACAATATGGTTCCTCCGCTCCAAATCCAGCTTTGATGAATTTGAATTAGGCTACCCGCTAAAAAAAATGATAGTCTAGTTTACTCGTCTTGTGTGAAATATCGATCTAGGAAATTTAGGGCGTGGTTGCGGAGTTCAAAATATTCTTTTGAGTTTCGCATGGCGGCCCGATCGCGTGGATGCTCAAATGGAACTTCTAAGATCTTCCCAATATTAGCAGCTGGGCCGTTGGTCATTAAGACGATGCGATCGGACATATAAATTGCTTCGTCTACATCGTGGGTAATCATCATCACTGCTTGCCGATGGTTTTCCCAAATATCCAATACTTGCCGCTGCAATTTACCACGAGTGAGTGCATCTAGCGCCCCAAAAGGTTCATCCATTAGTAGCATTTTGGGACGAATTGCTAAAGCTCTGGCAATACCTACCCGTTGTTTCATACCTCCAGAAAGTTCATCAGGATACTTATCAGCCGCCGCCGTCAAGTTTACCATTGACAAGTGTTCGTTTACAATGCTAATTTTTTCAGATCGATTAGCATTTTTTAACACTTCATCCACAGCTAAACGGATATTTTCTCGCACTGTTAACCAAGGTAACAACGCGTAGTTCTGAAACACCATCATTCGCTCTGCTCCTGGCTTGCGAATTTCTTTTCCATCTAAACGTACTGAGCCGGAAGTTGCTTTTTCTAAGCGACCAAAAATTAAGCCGTCGCGGGAGTTAGCCCAACTGGCTTCGCGGTTGAGTGTGACGTTTAAACCATATTTGCGGAAGAAGCCTTTTTTCCAGGCGATCGCAAATGGCGCACAATCATTCACAGGAACGTATCCAACGGTAAGATCGGGTTTTTCTAAATCGCGGGATTTAACTACCGGTTGCACAGCTAAGGCTTCTTCTGTTAATCTTTTGGCGGATCGATCTCCGGAAATTGCACAGGAAGAGAGGGCTATTCCGGCTGTAGTTGCTCCTATTCCTTTGATAAAGTCTCGTCGAGAGCATTTCTACAGCGACGATTACTAGCCAAGCTATGCCTAAACTAATTCGCAAACCTGTAAAAATATAGGGTAAACTTGCAGGCCAAATAATTTTTATAATCTGCCGCCAACGTGGCATTTCTAATACTCGTGCCACATTTAAGTAATCTTTGGAAACGCTAGAAACTCCTAAGGCGGTATTAATAATTGTCGGCCATAAGGAGGTAATAAAGATGACAAAAATGGCTGAAGGATCTGCTAAGTTGAAAATAGCGAGGGCAATGGGTAACCAAGCTAAAGGCGATACGGGTTTAAAAATTTGAATGATGGGATTGAGGGCTAACATTGCCGGTCTGGACATCCCAATGAGAAACCCTAGAGGTATGGCTACTACCGCACCTAACAAAAAGCCAAGTATTACCCTCCGCAGACTTGCTATCAATAACCAAGCAATTCCTAAGTTGCCCGGACCTCGCTGGTAGAAGGGATTTAAAATGTAGTCCAGGTTAGCTGATAGGGCTTCTGGTGGGGTGGGCATTAATCGTGGTTGGTAAGTGCAACAATCCACCACAACAAAATTATCCCCAAAAAACCCAAAACAGGTAAAAAGAAGACATCTTTAAGGATGACTGGTTTTGCCTTTTTCCAAGCAGTCTGTCCAGCGATCGCGGCGATCGCTGCTAAATTTAGTTGAAAGATCATTTACAACCTCAACAGGGTTTAGTGCAGGTACAAAAAAACGAGCAGTACCAGCCTTGGACACTGATAAGATCGGAACATTATAAAAATCCCATCTCTTCAGTCTCCTCTCAATGCCTACGAAGTTAGCTGACGGGCTAGGGCTGAGAGATGCCCCTCTGAAGAAAGTTCTGAGTTGGGAGTGAGGAGTGAGGAGTTAGTTAAAAACTCATAACTCATAACTCCTAACTCTTAACTTTCTTCTAGATACGCCCCACAATTTGGTTCCTCCGCTCCAGCGTTATCCACTGTGATGGGCTGGATTAGGCTGACTTACTCTAAATAGGTACGAAATTACGCACAATACAACATTGATGTGAAGAGTATAACATTAATGCTTAGTAAAAGTCATCTATTTCGGATAAATTTTGTTTATTTAAATACTCAAATCCAGTCTATGTCCTGGCTTCTGCGTAATTCATAGATTTTATATTTTTTTGTAAATCATAGTTATGTGATGAGTGAAGTTACTACGCAGTCAGGGAAACAACAATAGTTAAGTCAAGCATCAAGATTGTTAACTGCTAGATAAATCTTAATGAAGATCAGATATATTATACTTTAAAAATTTATATACGGAGATTAAATCGAGCGATGCTTAAAGTAAATGCTTGCCTACGCGACGATAGATAAAATCTATTACTTTTGGTAGGTGAATTATGGAATTTTTTTTGGTAAATCATCGCTCCAGTCGCTAAACTAATTGCATATGGAAATTTATTCATCTCTCTGTTCGCTGAATTTAACATAATGAATTTTAGTCAATTCCTGGCTGACAAAGCTGATATCATCCTAGATAAGTGGGTGACGGCAGTTCGCAAAGATCAACGGATTGAAAGTGCTGATGATTTATCCTATACAGCAATCAAAAATCATATTCCCAATGTTTTGAAAGCAATGGTAACGGTGCTTTCAAAATCTGAGGATAGTGATATTCAGTCAATAGTTGTTGCCAGTTTTGAGCATGGGGCGATTCGAGCCGAACAAGGTTTTGAGCCAACAGAAATTGCCAGAGAATATCATCTGTTAAGAAAAGTAATATTTGACACTATCCACCAAGATTTACTGAAAGGAACACCGTCAGAGATCATTCGTTCTATGCGTTTGATTGACGCTATTGTAGATGAAGCGATCGCTCGGTGTTTCAAGAGTTATGTTGAAGAACGGTTGCGAGAATTGAGACAGTTACAAATATCATTAACGCTGCACAATCAGGAACTCACACGGTTAATTAGCGCCAATCAAGAGTATATTTCCCAACTAGCCCACGAATTAAAACATCCGCTAACTTCCATTATTGGTTACTCGGATTTGTTTTTACGCCAGCAACGAAAAAAGTCCCAGATAAAAGACAACTACACCAATTTAGAACATATTGAGCGGGTGTTACGGAATGGTATACAATTACTTCACTTAATCAATGATGTACTAGAACTTTCGCGGTATGATGCGGGACAGATAAAACTCCAACTAGCACCTACTAATCTGCCTCAACTAATTAGTAATGTGTGTCAAATGTTGGAACCTTTAGCTGTGGAGAAAAATTTACAAATCGTAGTAGATTGCGATCGCGCCCCGCAAGAACTAATTACAAATTCTTTCCAATTGCAACAGATTGTTACAAATCTTATTAGTAATGCGATTCGCTACACAGAGTCGGGGACTATTATTGTAATGTGTCAGGTGTTGGAGAAACAGAGATGGGCGATCGCAGTTTCTGACACTGGAATTGGCATTGCATCGGAAGACCAAGCCCAGATATTTGAACCCTATTTTCGTGTTAGTGCTGGCGATCGTCCCTACCTTCCTGATAGTACAGGATTAGGATTGGCAATAGTTTGGCGCTTGGTGAAACTATTACAAGGTGAAATTAACTTAGTTTCTGAAGTAGGCGTTGGTTCAACTTTCACAGTAATTTTTCCCTTAGAATTAGAGGTAGAAAAAAGTTAATTTCACGCCAAAACCTCAAAATATCTCTGCGCCTCTACATGAGATAAAAAATAACTCTACAATAACCCTTGTTTTTTCAACTTAACTAACGCATCTTCAGCAGCAGCTTTTTCAGCATCTTTTTTATTGCGTCCCTTACCTTCGCCGTAGATTTTTTCATCTACAATAGGACTTACGCACTGTACAAAAGAACTATTTTGTGTATCAACGTAAATACGTTGTTCCAGGCTTTTGGAGGTTGCTTTTGATTGCTGGCGATCGCCAAAATCTGATTGAAAAACCTAGATAAAAGCTTTGAAAACTCTATCTGCCATTTTTGCTTTTATGTCAATGCGTAAGTCCTAGATATACTAACTGATGGAAATATAGCAGAGTTTGCCCGTTTGATAGGAATCCCAAAAAATACTTTATGGATGTGGCAAACGGGTAAAGCTTTACCAGTGCTTGATATGCTTCTCAAAATTTGTTATCGCTTAGAAATATCTCTGCTTGACTCACATCTTGCACCTGGAAGTATGAATGTCAAAACCACAACTACGTGCAAGGGGAGCTAGGCGTTCAATTTCAAGTAAAAGAATAGACACGACTATTTGGGGAAAGATAGACTCTAAAGCAGTTT
>JAHHHB010000167.1 GCA_019359545.1 Desmonostoc geniculatum HA4340-LM1
TAGGGGACTTTTGACTGTCCCACAGGGTTAATCCCTTGAAAGATAACTGTGGAGAATGATGGCTTTAGCCTCATTCGGAACAACAGTTTGAATCACCGTGACTTTAGTCCGGTGAGAGTCAATAGCCTAAGCAACGGCCACACATAGGGATCTGTAGGTTTACGCCCAGAGCAAAGCTGCTGCACCCGATAGCCAAAGAATTGGCTAGATTCGATGATTGCTAAAATGTCAACCTGCTTGGTCAAATTAGTGACCATGAACAAAGATTAGTTATCGATATCTTGACTGAAATGTTTGCTGAATAAACTATTTTTTATCTCAGTACAGTAAATATTTATAAACACTTTTTAGTACTAATTTTGACTACTATTCATTTGGCATTAACCACACTCAAAAGGTTTAGGACTGCGACCGCACACTCTACGATTTTGGTGTTGAGCTACACCACAGTGAATTTCACCTCAGCGATCGCCAAACTTAATCATAATGATAAAGTTTTTCAAGAATTTTTATATTTTTGTAACTCTACTGACCGATCGCACTACGTCTAATGCTTATTTTCAGGACTTTTGGCGCTTAGTTAGCAAACTCATACCTTACCTTGACTAATTAATGAGGTTAAGAGACACTAACTAAAGACTGATGTGTAGACTAGTAAAATTAATAATTTTTGTAAAGATTCTGAGATATATGTGTTGATAGATGGAACATTAGTTAACAAATGGCAAGTTTGTATCTAAGTAAAAATGTTCCGATGGCTATATTTATAGCCTTCTGCTAAGGCAGTACAATTCAAACGTACTTATCGTGGTTGGCCAAGAGAATGGAGACATTAGAATTCATAATTTATCCAGATGGTCGGGTACAGGAGAAAGTCACCGGCATTGTGGGTGCTTCTTGCGCTGAGGTTACAGCAGCAATAGAGGCACAGCTGGGGCAAGTACTTAAGAATGAGCCAACCTCAGAATATTTCGCCGCCAAGGTGCAGCAATCGAACGTGGCGAATACCCAAAACACTTACAGCGATTGGTAAGTTTTCACAGTAGTTTAGTGTCATTTAATTCAAACCACCATGTCACACTTTAGCCAAATTAAGACTCAAATCCGTAACCTTGATTCTTTGAAAGATGCTCTGACTGAATTAGGCATAGACTGGAAACCAGGCCCACGCGAAGTACGCGGCTATCGCGGTCAAACTCATCCTGCGGAAGTTAGTATCGAGCAGGAAAATGGCTACGACATCGGCTTTAGATGGAATGGCAAGGAATACGAACTGGTGGCTGACTTGCAATATTGGCAGCAAAATCTTTCTGTGGATGGATTTTTGCGCCAGGTAACACAGCGCTATGCTTACCAAACAGTTGTCAAAGAAACCGCTCGTGTCGGCTTTCAAGTGGCTGAACAACAAAAAAATGAAGATGGTTCTATTCGCCTGGTAGTACAACGCTGGAGTGCGTAATGGCTGATTTTCCGCCTTCGCCGTCAGAACAAGAAGACAACCGTTCCGGTTTGGAACCAGAACTAGGGGGTTTTTTACGGGATGCCCCAGAACGTTCTGGTTTGGAACCGGAATTGGGCGGTGTGCTTCGCCAAAACGGTGTTTATGTTGATGAAATCACGTGTATTGGTTGTAAACACTGCGCTCATGTTGCGCGTAATACTTTTTACATTGAACCAGATTATGGGCGATCGCGAGTAATTCGCCAAGATGGGGACGCCGAAGAAATTATCCAAGAAGCAATCGACACTTGTCCGGTTGATTGCATCCACTGGGTTGATTACACTGAACTCAAAAATTTAGAAGAAGAGCGCAAATATCAGGTAATTCCTGTAGTGGGTTATCCGGTAGAACAGGCAGTTGCTGCTAGCGAACGGCGACGTAAAAAGCAAAAGTTAAAGACCAAAAAATCCCGTTATTAAGATAAAAATTTTAATCGAATTAATAAAGGGCTGGTATAATCAGTCCTTTTATTTTTTGTTATACAGCAGAATTCAGAAGTCAGAAGTCAGACTTAAAAAGAAATTGGAATGGATATCAATACGGTTTGGTTAAGGCAAGAGACGCGATAAGTCGTGTCTTTGCGACATAGAATTTTCATCAAAAAACCTTAACCGAACCGTATTGGAATGGATATTGTTGTTTGATATTCCTGAAACAGCTTTTTAATCCAAAATCTAAAATCTAAAATCTAAAATTCCTTTGTTTGCCTTTATTTAAAATTGAGAGGGTCGTGTTGTGAAAGCAATTTTTCTACTTTTGCTTCGTCGATTCTAGCAGCTATTTTTCTAGTTTCGTGTAAGTCTCTAGTGGTCTTTGCTAAAGTAAAAGTTGAGCCAACAGAAAAAGCTAAACCCATACCCATAAAGCCTTTCACCCAGTTATCTACAGGTAAGTTCACAATGCCGAAGGTTGTCATAGAAATAGAAAGCAGAAAAGCTGCCCATGTTTGAATTATCCAAGCAGCACTATCTTTGTGATTACCAATTGTTTGCATATTTCCTACCTTTTATGTGGGTAATTAATACCAATTCATAATTAATAAATGTCAGATTTAATCTGATTTTTCCGGCTTTTATTTGTAGTTTTATTTTGGATAATTGGTGTTAGGAATAATTGTATTGATTGGTAGGTTTACTGGTATCAATTGTCAGACCAGTTTGGTAACTGGACTTAAAAAGCCTAGCTTCAGAGCAATTGAAGCAAATAAAAACTGGTACAAGCTGTGTACCAGTTATAGAAGTGGCAGCAAACGGATGAGTTTACTTATTCATCTGGAAAAGTCTGTACTTTGCCATCAGGACTGAGAACAACTCGAATTCTGACATTTTGTCCGCGTGTATTGGCGGAAACGAAAGGTTGACCAACTTCCGGCATTCCAGCACTATCAACGTATTCTCTTGCTGCTTTATTCAGAGGCAAAATTCGTTCAACTGTGCCGTCAACACTGACTAGCAAACTGTATTCTAATGTTTGTCCCAATCCCGCAGGTGGTTGCCAGCGCTTTGTGAGGTATTGTCTGGCTTCTGCTACTTGAGGTGTATCAAATAATGTGCCTGTTGCCACTTCTCTGGATGTAGGGGTTTTGCCTCCATCTCCTAATTGATCGATAAATGGATTACTATTAGCAGTCCCAGAGGAAGGTAGTTGCGAGGAGGGTTTATTTCTTGCAGAATTTGCCTCTAGGGCACTGATTGTTTCGTCCAGTTGTTGTGATGTTAATGGGGAAGCTTGGGTGGAAGTATTGACACGGGGATTATTGGGTATGGACTCAAGAGACGGGGGGACTATTGGCGAGGTGTTGGGTGAGAACTTGGGTGTGGTAGAAGATAGATTGGAGGGTAAATTCCGCCTTTTAGGGAGAGCATCAGCTTGGGGATTTGAGGCTGTGAGATTTTGTCCCAGATTTGGTAGTATGGCGATTTCCTGTCCGGGGATTTTACTAGATGGTGCAGTTGCTGTCGTCCCCTGAGGTATGGGGGGTATGGCCAGTGGATTATTTGGCAATACAGATGGTGCTGTAGACAAACTGGAACCAGGAGATGTTAGAGGTGCTTGGGGCAAACTAGATATCGCGGGTGGAGGGGTGGAACCGAGCAAATTATCTGCTGGGGTGGTGAGTCCGGGTTGGGGTGTGGGAAAGGTTAAAGAGGGTGAAGGTTGTAGCGCAGTCTTTACCTCTGTTGAATCTGCGGTTTTGGCTGTCTGCTGTTGTTTTTGCCTGATATTGTTGGCATATTGCCAGGTAACTGGTAAGAAGCCCACAGCTAATACTAATACTGCGGCAATAGGCGCCCAAGCGGGGAAGCTCATATCTGAACTCCTACTGTTAAGAGTTGGTAGTGCCATCACATCGGTTGAGTATTCATCTAAAGCAGTTGCCAAATCGAATAGTTGCAACAAACTCAGTTGAATCACTGGACCAGATGTTTGGTTGGCGAGAGAACCGAGAAATAGATTGTGAGTTAAATAGCTGCTGGGTTCTAAATGTATATTTGTGCCTGGAAGTTGGGTATTAAAAGAATTTAATGTTTTTGTTGATAGTTCTAATTCTGGCTCATCTAGCACCATGCTTGACTGTTGGGTGCCTGAAAAACTGACCCAAAAGCTTTCTGGAGATTGTTGGAGGAATTCTTGTACATAGCTGGTGACTACATCAGATAAAGTTTCCAGTTGGTTGCGATCGCCCCGAATGGGAACTCTGTGTTCTTCTGGTAGTCGAGGATCGTCAAAACGTAGCTCAAAGCTGAGTTGCTTGAGGACAGTTTTCCCCATCCACCGCGACAAAGGTGAGCTTTGGGCGAATACTTCTAGCGTACAAGTAGGGGGTGTGTAGCGACGAATCACAGTATTTGATAGAGGCATGGCAGGAACTGCGAAGAAGACTATTTGGGATTTTGCGTACTACTAGGTCGAAGCAAGCTACGCGTAGCATGTCGGAGACAAAAGTTGAGTTAGCTGCTTGCAAATAAAAGTTGCAACTTAGAGTGCAAACTAATGTCCAAGCAAGAACCAATGTTGATGGCGCATTGCCCAAGGGCTAGCGATCGTCAAAAGGGTTTCTTCAGCTAGCAAACTTACATCGGCGAATTTTGGTTGAGGAATCTCAAATGTCAAATTTAAAATTTTGTAGAACGGTCTATAAGTGCTAGCCAAAGACGGCGATGCCCACCAGGGGCACTGTAAAAAAGTAAATCTACAAGCAGTTTTAGTGCCAGGTTGGTAAGTAAATCCGTTGAGATTTGCTCGTCCTCTTCCATCCGCTCTTGGTAGGTGTTGCAAAAAGCATCAATATAATCTCCAAGTAAAGCAGCCTGGTGAGGTTCCCGGTTACTTTCTGCCATTTGTTCTAACAAACCAACAGCCCGGCGAATTAATTCCTGGTGCTGTTTGGCTAGGTAGCAGGTGATCAGAACAAGCGATCGCGCTTCTTCTACATCTAGCTTTTTTCGCCCTCCTTGACCTTTGCGTAGGGGATTTGATTGGCGTAGTCGCCATAAAGCTACGCGGTCTGGCACTCTTGACTCTAAATTCAAATCAGTTGCCGCCGAAAGCATAGCCTCAGAACCAATCCCAGTTAAGGTTTCTAGCGCTAACAGCACCAAGTCTAATTGGGTTTTGATATTGTCCCATTGAACTGTGTTTGGGGCTGGAAGCTTGATTAAATCCTCCCACTGGGCATTTGGAGTGGCTGAGTTGGTGGCCGAGTGCATAACTTTTAGCATAGGTGATCAAGCTGATGGGGAATGGTGCTGTTACCCATTTTGAAACCAGACTCTCAAGAATTAAAGTTGGTTTCCTATAGCTAGAAGCCAGAGGCTTGATCTAGCTTTTGTTTATCTGGTCAACAGCAGGTATCTTTGTCCTACTCTAGATGAAAATTTATTTTCTACAAAGTACAAAATTATTAATCCCAGTTAAGATTTACCTGGTTTTGGCTGCTAGCTCAGTACAAAAGTATAAATAAATAATGTAGGTTAGTAGCGTTAAAAACTTACTCCACAAAGTCAGGAATCGCTATATAGATTTATTTAATCAGAGGTGTTAAATATCCCTATATCCATGACTATTTTATGGCGTTTTTGTCAACTCAAGATTGGAAGCATAAGCTTTCCGTCACGGAAAAGTTATGCTTCCAGTGAAACAGCTAGATGTTGTGAAGTACCCCAACCTGCTTCGCTGAGGTTGGGGCTTCCAACATCAACTCAACTCGGGGACGGTCTTATTCGTCTTCTCCCAAGGGGAGACGCTTACGCGAACGGAGTTTCCTGTTTCATCCGCCGATGCTACGTTAGGGAGTCCTATTGCTAGGAGTTCGGGACTAAACCCGATGATGGTGTTACACAGCGTCCACAGGCAGCCGCCCGCCAACCAAGGGCAGTTTGATTGTTTCACGACACGCTCACCTTGAATTTACAGCAATAGCTAACCAGCGAGGTTTACGTCTTCTCCAATATGAAATCCGGATGTATACTTACTGTATAACTTGATTGCAATTATTGACTGATGCCAAAATCGAAGTGTGGGCAATGGACGAACAGACGCTCGATGACTCGCTAACGCTTCGCTATCGGGTTGGACTTAAACCAGTTTTACGTCGGATTTGGGTACCGTGGTGGGAGACACCAACAGCATAAGTACACTGGCGTTTTCAGTGGGTCTGGGTTTACGGTTTTGTTCACCCATAATCAACAGAAACATATTGGTGGGTTTTACCCCGTGTTAATACTAATTTGTTTAACCAAGTTTTAGCGGACTTTGCACAAGAATTTGGTCTTGGCGATCGCAAGCACGTTTTACTAGCAGTTGACCGTGCAGGCTGGCATGTGAGTAAGGAACTTCAAATTCCACATGGTTTACACTTAGAGTTCTTACCCCCCTACTCACCTGAATTACAACCGGCAGAACGATTGTGGACACTCACGAATGAACCAATTGCTAACCATTATTTTGAATCTATTGAGGAACTTGAAGACGCATTAGTTGCGCCTTGCCAAGTCTTGCTGAGACACAAAGGTTTTATTAATAGATTAACCTGCTTTCATTGGTGGCCAAAATCTGCTGTATACGATAACTAATTATCCGGATTTCATATGATGGGACAAACCGAAAGTGCTTGCACAGCCCAACCAACACTCGATCCAGGCGATCGCCTAACAGCTTTCCGATTTGGACAACGCATCGCAGAAATAGCCCAACGTTGGACAAAAGTTAATTAAGGTGAAACAATTTTGGATTTTAGATTTTAGATTTTAGATTTATTTGTAGGTCTTTAAACTACTACACGGTTTGCTTTACCTGGGATTTTGCCAACTCACTAGGTGCGATCGCTCCATTTTCTGTAATGATGGCTGTAATCAACTCGGCTGGGGTGACATCAAATGCCGGGTTGTAAAAATCTATACCCGCTGGTGTGAGAATAGTATCGCCGACTTGATAGATTTCTGTGGGATCGCGTTCTTCAATGGGAATTTTGCTGCCATCGGCTAATTCAAAATCAACGGTGGAAAGGGGTGCAGCGACAAAGAAGGGGATATTATGGGCTTTAGCTGCGATCGCCACACTATATGTACCAATTTTATTAGCAGTATCGCCGTTAGCGGCAATGCGATCGGCACCGACAACTACAGCATGAATCAAACCCTGTTTCATGCAATGGGCTGCCATGTTATCAGTAATTAATGTCACTGGAATACCTTCTTGGACGCATTCCCAAGTGGTGAGTTTTGCGCCTTGCAAACGCGGACGGGTTTCGTCGGCAAACAAACGCTGTAAACGTCCTTCTCTCCAAGCAGAACGCACAACACCCAAAGCTGTACCATAACCAGCAGTGGCTAATGCCCCGGCGTTACAGTGGGTAAGCAATGTCAGCTTTTCTGGGGTAGTGGGCAAAACTGTCAAACCATTGTCACCGATCGCCTGACAAGTTTGCAAATCTTCAATGTTGATTGCTTGGGCAGTTTGGAAGAGAATTTGCTTGATTTCTTCCACTGTTCCCAGGGTTTCGTAGGCAGTTTTGAGCATTCGGCTAATTGCCCAAAATAAGTTTACCGCTGTGGGACGAGTAGAACGCAACAACTGAGCAACTTTATCTAAGTGTTGCAGAAATTCGTGGCGATCGCTTGTTGCAATTTCCCTTGCACCAAGATACATTCCATATGCCGCAGCCACACCAATTGCAGGCGCACCCCGCACAATCATCGTTTTAATTGCCCGCGCCATATCTTCACTGCGGTGAATTTCCACGAATGCATATTCATTGGGTAGGCGAGTTTGGTCAATCAGTGACACTGAGTCATTGTGCCAAATAACTGGATAAACCTGATTTGTAGAATCTGTCAACATAATTCGTAATTGATAATTCCTAATTGGAAGACGCTTATTTATTCGGTAGGCGAGTTTTGGCTCAAAATC
Source organism: Desmonostoc geniculatum HA4340-LM1 (assembly GCA_019359545.1). Lineage (GTDB taxonomy): Bacteria > Cyanobacteriota > Cyanobacteriia > Cyanobacteriales > Nostocaceae > Nostoc > Nostoc geniculatum. The sequence goes on from JAHHHB010000167.1 coordinate 7,913, forward strand.
TTATGTGCTAAACAGATCGGTGTAAATATTTATTTATGCGTTAGTGTAGTTTACCGTAAATATCGCTTTAATGGAGGGAAGCGTAGCCGCAGTCCACCGTAGGTATCGCTAACAAGTCTTTAAGTTCCTTGATTGCCCCGCCTTAAATAGCGGACTTCTTCTAACAAAATATTAAATCTCTGATCGTTTTCTTCTTGTCGTTGCTTTATTAATTCCATATCTCGCTGACTTTGAGCAGCTACTTGTAACAAAGCTTGAACAGTTACCCTCAGACCATCAACACTATCACGCACCTCAGTAACGCTTTCCCGCAGTTCAGTAACGCTTTCCCGCAGATTTTCCCGCACCTCAGTAATACTTTCCCGCAGTTCAGTAACGCTTTCCCGCACCTCAGTAACGCTTTCCCGCAGTTCAGTAACGCTTTCTCGCAGTTCAGTAACGCTTGAAGCCAATCCATCCACCATTTCGTCAGTCCATCTCTCAGTCGTCATTTGATTTTTCCAAATTCAATCCAGTTTATTTTTATTCTAATTTATGCTTTTCTTCAATGCGATTGGTGAAGGAAGTTAAAGAACTTTTAATTTGGAATTAGTACAAAGTAGTAGTACTTTGTCAAGCTAGTTTTGAGAGTTTGTAGTCAGCACTTTAGAGGATGTTTGAAAAGTCATGATTGATGTGTCAAATATTTTTTTACCCCTCCCTAACCCTCCCCTTATAAAGCAGGGCTGTTTCATTCCCTAAAATGGTTAAAATTGCAAGGGTCAAAGAAATCAAAATTTAGGGCGAGTGTACAATTAGGGCAAAAAATTTTGCGTCTTCAAGCCCAAATAATGTTGTTTTTCTTTGCGCCTTTGCGTCTTTGCGTGAGAATATCCCCTTGACAAATCTCACAGACTAGCGAATGAAACGGCCCTGCCCTTATAAAGGGGAGGGTTAGGGATTTTCTTGTTTCCCCCCAATACATCGGGGGGATTAAGGGGGGTAATTCTATTTGTGTGTACACCGTAGCCTTGATAAGGGGGATAATAATTCGATTAGAATCACAACATACCACTTTTCAAACAACCTCTTAGTGCTAAAAAATAATAGACCTCTTGCAAAAGTCCCTTACACCCCTCCCCGCTCTTCGGAAGAGGGGAGCGTTTGCTTTACTCAAATGCGGGGTGGGGTTCTTTATTTTTGATTTATGCAAGAAGTCTAATGACTGAAGTGCTTACTAAGAATTTGCTTATCTATCAATTGAAAGTTGATAGATTACTACGCAATCAGACTGAAATCGCTACTACTCAAAGTAATATTAGGATTCCCTAAACGAGCAAACTCAAACACTGTTCCTGTGCCCAAAACATTGCCATCCTGGTTATAGAATAACTTGTCACTACCTTGACTAAACACAATACGCGCATTACTAGCATTGACGAACTGATCGTTAGTGACAACAGCAAAGTCAGTTAAAGCCTGTCCCACAGTATTAGTAACAGCATTGAAGGTGGTTTTACTCAGCACAATTTGGTCTTCTCCCACTTGAAAATCAGTGATGTAATCAACACCTAAGCTTGTGTTAAACACACTATTGCTTTGGAACAGATATTTATCATTACCAACTCCACCTGTAAGAGTATCATTGCCATTACCACCTTGGAGGTTATCATTTCCTTCTAACCCTTGGAGTTGGTCATTTCCGTCACCGCCAATCAGAATGTTATTCAGTGTATTACCAGTGAGACTGTCATTACCTGTGCCACCCGTTGCATTTTCAATCACGTTGTTGGCAGAGAGAATGAGTTTGAGATTGCTATTAACAGTTTGCAGGGTGGTTAAACCTAGATTTAAATTTACAGCAACTGTAGTACCGCTAAAGTTAATAGTATCAGTCCCGCCTGTTGTGGTTTCTGTAATTGTGTCGGTTCCCAAAGCACTATTAGCAACGAAAGAATAAGTATCATTTCCATCACCGCCAATCAGAGTGTTATTCAGTGTATTACCAGTGAGACTGTCATTACCTGTGCCGCCCGTTGCGTTTTCAATAACGTTATTGGCAGAGAGAATGAGTTTGAGATTGCTATTAACAGTTTGCAGGGTGGTTAAACCTAGATTTAAATTTACAGCAACTGTAGTACCGCTAAAGTTAATAGTATCAGTCCCGCCTGTTGTGGTTTCTGTAATTGTGTCGGTTCCCAAAGCACTATTAGCAACGAAAGAATAAGTATCATTTCCTGCTAACCCTTGGAGTTGGTCATTTCCGCCACCACCAATCAGATTGTTATTCAGTGTATTACCAATCAGAGTATCATTTCCTGTGCCACCCGTTGCATTTTCAATCACGTTATTGGCAGAGAGAATGAGTTTGAGATTGCTATTAACCGTTTGCAGGGTGGTTAAACCTAGATTTAAATTTACGGCAGTTGTAGTACCGCTAAAGTTAATAGTATCAGTCCCGCCTGTTGTGGTTTCTGTAATTGTGTCGGTTCCCAAAGCACTATTAGCAACGAAAGAATAAGTATCATTTCCTGCTAACCCTTGGAGTTGGTCATTTCCGCCACCACCAATCAGATTGTTATTCAGTGTATTACCAGTGAGAGTATCATTTCCTGTGCCACCTGTCGCATTTTCAATCACGTTGTTGGCAGAGAGAATGAGTTTGAGATTACTATTAACCGTTTGCGAGGTGGTTAGACCAAGATTTAGGTTCACAGCAACTGTAGTACCGCTAAAGTTAATAGTATCAGTACCATCTGTTGTGGTTTCTATAATTGTGTCGGTTCCCAAGGCACTATTAGCTAGGAAATAATAAGTATCATTTCCTGTCCCACCATACTGGGCAGAATAACCACCAAAAAAAGTTGTAATTAAAGCATTATTTTGACCGTCATTAGTAATCAGCTTTTGCAGTGTAGTCCAATC
>JAHHHB010000074.1 GCA_019359545.1 Desmonostoc geniculatum HA4340-LM1
ACCAATGTTGAGGTCTCTGACATCAACTTTGTCTTGTCCTCGGACAAAATCCATGACGACATCGTTTTCTCCATAGTATGCCAAATTGAAGACATCATTTCCTGTCCCACCATACAAAGTATCATTGTCTTCACCACCTTCTAAACGGTCATCTCCTTGTTCACCAAACAGGACATCATTACCACTAAATCCTCTGAGGGTATCATTACCTAAACCACCAAATAATTGATCTGCATAATAGTTCCTACCATCAACAGTCTGAGCCAGGTTAACAGTATTCAAAAGGAAATCACTGGCTTGCAGTAGGCTAGGATTGATGCCATTGAGTTTTAGTTGGGCAGAATAACCACCAAAAAAAGTTGTAATTAAAGCATTATTTTGACCGTCATTAGTAATCAGCTTTTGCAGTGTAGTCCAATCACCAATGTTGAGGTCTCTGACATCAACTTTGTCTTGTCCTCGGACAAAATCCATGACGACATCGTTTTCTCCATAGTATGCCAAATTGAAGACATCATTTCCTGTCCCACCATACAAAGTATCATTGCCTTCACCACCTTCTAAACGGTCATTTCCACCTTGTCCAGAAAGGGTATCATTACCGTTTAAGCCTTGAATAGTATCATTTCCAGAAGTACCGACTAAATTATCGTTATTGTTCGTTCCTTTAATAAGCATAGTTTTACCGTCCTTTTTTCGGTTTAAGATAGTGCAGAAATACTTTAGCACACAACGTAATACGTACTACACTATTTTCTAAATTTAATTTTTGATATTAAATATTAATTCTTATGATGTTGACCACTCTGAATCAATACATTATTTTTTGTATCGCAATATAATAATGCACTTGGATTTTTAAAATTATTTGTGTAGGTGGAGAGTATGGAATCGGGAGTAGGGAATGAGCCTTTTTGAAGTGTACGGATTTTTTTAAATTAAATGATATTCCTATAAATGACTCCATCCACATGGGTTTGAGTCACTCAACTCGAAAGCAAGCTAACATTACTTGTGCCTGTCAAGCAAAATTTATAAAAATCAACTGTATTTGGATTTGCTATTGAATAATTTTAATTAATAGATGTGATAATACCAATATTTTGATGAGCAGTCAATGTAGTTTCTGAAATCTTTTTTTTGGAAAATTTGGACAAGCATTCTTAGAGATTGAATATGGCAGTCCAGTTTGATTTTTGAAAAAGATTACAAGAAAATACACGGCTCAGCTTCATTTGTAGAGCCTATGAAAACTAGAAGGCGATCGCGTCCTCTTAAATCAATGATGCTACTAAATTGATAGTATGGTGATCCTGCTGAATTAATTAGATTAAGTATACAGACAATAGGGCTATTTAAGCCTCATAATTTGACGTAATTGACTAAAATCACACACTTACTGCGATCGCACTGTTGCAGCGATAGTACGATTGTATTGTGTACCAAAAACACTATCGAATAGATTCCAGAAGTTCTCTAAATCAGAAAAGGCATTCAGTTGGTTATATGTTAGCGGGAGTACGAAGTCGAGGAAATTAGTCATAAAATGTAGGGCTTGTGTTCTGTAAAAAAAGTGATAATTCTTGAACCTAATAAACTTTGTCGTTTCAGGCTTTTCCTGACAACTCTTAAAGAGTTGAAAACAAATAGTAATTTTTTCCCAGCAAAAAATAAAGCTTTAATTTAGAAACACCAAAATTACAGTTCAGTAGGCGATCGCATAACTTTAATTTACTGATATTTAAGTTAATTGGCATGATAAAACGTATTTATGTTTCGTTTTGTAAAAATTCTGGAATTATTAGTTTCTGAGGTGTTTATTGATTTGAAATTTCATCAAATAGATTGATTTTTTAACGCCGACTTACTCGATCGCCCACACCCAAGTCACAAGTCTGGGCGATTGATTACGATAATTGTTAAGCTGTTGTTCTTGAAAAAAAGGGGAGAAATTTATGGAGTATAATTTTCAAACATTGGCTGAACTTTACAAAAACACACTCTTAAACGATGTCCTCCCATTTTGGGAAAAATATTCCCTCGATTGGCAGCAAGGCGGCTATTTCACCTGTCTCGATCGCCAGGGCAAAGTGTATGATACAGACAAATTTATCTGGCTGCAAAACCGCCAAGTATGGACTTTTTCCATGCTTTACAACCAGTTAGAAAAACGCGAAAATTGGCTGAAAGTTGCCAGTAATGGCGCTAACTTTCTCGCCCAACACGGCAGAGATAGTGATGGTAACTGGTACTTTGCCCTGACTCGTGCAGGAAAACCACTGGTTGAGCCTTACAATATTTTTTCTGATTGCTTTGCGGCAATGGCATTTAGCCAATATGCACTCGCATCCGGCGAAGACTGGGCGACAGATGTGGCGATGCAAGCTTACAACAACGTTTTATGCCGCAAGGATAACCCCAAGGGCAAATATAATAAGACCTATCCCGGCACACGCCCGATGAAATCCTTGGCTGTACCGATGATTTTAGCCAACCTCACTCTAGAAATGGAATGGTTGTTGCCCAAGGAAACCCTAGAAAATGTCCTAGCTGAGACTCAGGGCGAAGTCATGACCGATTTTCTCGACCCAGAACGGGGACTAATGTACGAAAACGTTGCCCCTGACGCTTCCCACATCGATTGTTTTGAAGGACGGTTGATTAACCCAGGTCACGGTATTGAAGCGATGTGGTTTATCATGGACATCGCCCGCCGGAAAAAGGATACCAAAACTATCAACCAAGCTGTTGATGTGGTGCTAAATATCCTGAATTTTGCTTGGGATAGGGAGTATGGCGGCTTATATTACTTTATGGATGCAGCCGGTCATCCTCCACAGCAACTCGAATGGGATCAAAAGCTGTGGTGGGTTCACCTGGAATCTTTGGTTGCATTAGCGATGGGTTATCGCTTGACGGGGCGTGAGGTGTGTTGGGAATGGTATCAAAAGATGCACGATTACGCCTGGTCACACTTTGCTGATTCAGAATGCGGTGAGTGGTTTGGCTATCTGAATCGGCGGGGAGAAGTATTGTTGAACCTCAAAGGCGGCAAATGGAAAGGGTGTTTTCACGTACCGCGTGCATTGTACCTTTGTTGGCAGGAGTTTGAGGCATTACGATGCCTGGGGCGGTAAACAACGCAATCAGTTTAATCTCTGCTAATGTACAAGTAAAAGTGAAATCAGTGCCACTAGGATGAATGTTGTCACACCGAAACGATTTACGATCGCAGAGTACCATCAATTGATTGAACTCGGATTTCTGAAAGAGAAGGATCGGATTGAATTAATTCGAGGAGAACTGATTCAAATGACTGCAAAGGGAACACCTCATACAGTTTGTAGTTCTATTTTATGCCGTCAATTGGATCGGCTTTTAGGCGATCGAGCAGTCATCCGTGGACAAGATCCTATCACCCTTCCTAATCAAAGTGAACCTGAGCCGGATGTTGTCATCGCACGAGGAAAAGATGAAGATTATCTCCCTCATCATCCTTATCCTGAAGATATTTTATTAGTAATTGAAATTTCAGATACAACTTTAGATTACGACCAAACAACAAAGCGATCGTTGTATGCAGAAGCCGGAATTTATCATTACTGGATTATGAATTTACCTGCTCGTCAACTTGAGTGCTACAGCCAACCTTATCAAAATGCTCAAAAGCAGTTTAACTATTTGAGCAAACAGATTTTTTTATCGAATCAGTCGGTGGTTATTCCTGGATTTGAAAATGTAATATTGGACTTGAATCGGTTATTTCCAGAAAGTTTTGGTGAATGATTTTGTCAGTCTACAGTGTTAATCACAACCTAAAGCAGTCTCATATAGCAATCCTATTTGAATTCTGAACAGATACGTAGTAGCGTGGCAAGGCTAAAATCTTGCAATAGATTAGCGCTAAAAACATTGAATTTAAAAGTTAAAAGCCCATTTTATAATGCACTATTTTAGTCTTGCCACGCCAGTAGGGTGTGTTACGGCTTCCGTAACGCACCATTATCAAGGGTTGGTGCGTTAGCGTTTCGCGTAACGCACCCTACAAATACCTACTTTTATTCAAAAATAAAATAGGAATTCTATATAATACTTATGTACTTGTAATTTATTTAGTAATTATGGTGCAAATAATACAAGCGCGGGATACCAGTCTTTATGAACTAGAAGAAAAATTTGGTTTGCAATTGGTTACAAATACTGAGTTCTTTACAGAATGGACAAATGATTTATCACCATTGAATGATGCAGAAAAATTATCATTAGAACGAGTTAAAAGCAATTATTTAAATTTAACTCAACGTCGTCCAATGTCAGAAGAAGCTGTGAAGATGGTAGTGCTATCTCCACTGCTAGATTTCGCAGGTTTTTATCAGCCACCTTTTGAAATTGAAACTGAAAAATCTATTGATATTGTTGCTGAAGATGAAAGCATAATAGTCAAAGGTAATATTGATGTTTTGGTAATTCAAAAACGTCTTTGGGTACTAGTTATTGAATCTAAAAGCACTAAATTTGATGTCTTAGCCGCATTACCCCAAGCACTTGCTTATATGCTTGATACTCCCAATATTGAAAAACCAACTTTTGGGTTACTTGTCAACGGTAGAGAGTTTGTTTTTGTCAAGTTAGTTCAGCAAGAAAAGCCAAAATATGCTCGTTCTTATGCATTATCGATTGAACGCGATGCAGAATTTCAACAGGTACTAAGTGTCTTAAAACGCATTAGTCAATTAATTTTGTTGTAGTTAATTCCCTAATCACAAACTAAATTCGGCTGCATTATCCTCATCGACATCTGCATCTTTCCCTACAGCAGTAGGTTTAAATTTAGAGTCATGAATCAATTCACCAAATGAAATTCCTGGATTTTGGAAAAGAATATTCAGCACACTCATAAAATCTCGCACAATTTCCCCTGGTGTCAGTAATGCTTCTGCACCCAAGCGATTAATAATTTCTTGGACAAAATCTTTCAACTCACGATTTGTCAAAGTCTGTTGATAGCCAAAATTGACTGCATGAATTTCAGCTAAACGTTGCAAAAGCGTCAAAATTTCTGTTTCACTTAATGGGTTTAGCCGCATCACTGGCCCTAAATGTTCCTGAACATTAGCTTGTGTAACAAAGCGGCTTTCTTTTGTGCGTCTTCGCCAAGCTTGGTCTGCAAAAAGTCCTCTATTTGAATCTTCTAAAAATTTGGTTGTTCCACCAACAACAATGCCAAGATGTTCTGCTTTACATTGCATGGTGTCGTTAAACATTGCCAGCAGCCTATTATAGTTCTTTTCCCGCGTGACTGTAGTAGATATTTGATATAAATGTACAGCTTCATCAACTAAAATTAATAGTCCTTTATAGCCAATTTCAGCTACAAATTTAGCAAACAATTTGATGTAGTCATACCAACTATCATCATCAATAATGACGCGGACTCCTAAAGCTGCTTTCGCCTCAATTTTAGTAGTAAATTCTCCACGCAACCAACGCATTGCAGCATTTTTTAACTTATCATCATCTAATCGGTAGCCACGCCAATAAGCGATAATAACACTACCAAAATCAAAACCGTGAACTAAATCTTCAATATATTGGACTACTTCCCTAATTTTCGATTCAACTGCGTCATCAAAACCATCGTCATTGGGACGCATTTCAGTTTCTTTAACTACTTCTTGTTGAATTTTATTAATCCATCCTTCCAAAATTGAGACTAAAGCGCCGCCATCCGGACGAGTTTTTGTAGCTAGATGGCTCATTAATTCTCGATAGGTTGCTAAACCTTCATTATTACTTCCTGCTAATCGGCGTTCAGGGGATAAATCCGCATCAGCTACGACAAAACCTTGCTCCATCGCTCGGTTACGAATTAGTTGCAGTAAAAAGCTTTTCCCTGAACCGTAATTACCAATTATAAACCGAAATGCTGCTACACCTTCTGCAATATCATCGAGATTTTGTAATAGGCTTTTGAGTTCTTTTTCTCGACCTACTGCTATATGTTCAACTCCTATTCTTGGTACTACCCCTGCACCAAGGGAATTAATCAAAGCAGTGGATATTTTTTTCGAGATTTTGAGCTTTGCCATGTATTACACTTCACTTTATTATAAACGCAGAAGCACGCAGTAACGAGTTAAGGTATATTCTCACCTTATTAATAATCTTACAACCTCAGAATTCTTACATTTGAGTATGTCTAGCCATAAGATCATCATACATTGCAATCATTTTTTTTACCTGAGTCTTATGTTCTTGATAAACTTCTGGAATTTCGGAATCTGAATCAATTATTAATTCACCAATAGTATCATTTGCTCGTTCATTGATAGAATCGATTAGTAGGTTTGGCATGGTGATATTTACCTCAGCAATTTTTTTAATCGCAGCTTTGGTATTATCTTCTTCAACTATAGCTTTTAATACTTGTAATTCATATCCTGGTAAATTTTCCAGAAAATTAGTCCATTCTTCTGGTATATATTCTGATGTATCAACTTCTGGAGAACCTATGGTTGCTGAAGATTCAACTATTTCTGTAAAAGGAAACAATTCAAGATCGTCTTCTGTGGAATTATCAGCCAAAGGTTCTGGGTTGAAGGTTTCTGCTTGTTGGAGTAATTCCCACACTTGATTTTGCAGCAAGTCTCGTTCTTCTTGCAATAATGAAACTTGTCCCTGTAATTGCTGCAATTCTTCTTTTTGGGTTGCGATTTGAGTTTGTGAAGAATTTATAAGAGCTTGGATGTTTTCTCTTTCAGTTATTGTGGCTACAAGTAATTGGTTTTCTTTGTTTACCTTGATTTCTAATTCTTGAATTGCAATTCGTAGTTCGTATAATTTTTCTTCTAATTGGGGTTTGAGTCTGCCTAACAGAGTTAAATTACTTTCAATTTCTTGTTGTTGTTGCTGGAGTTCGGAAATTTGACTTTGCAACTGAGTGATTTCCGCACGAGATACATTACAATTCGACTCTAAACGACGCTTTTCTGCTGCGAGATTAGAAAAAGCATCGTTTAATTCTGCTTGATTTTTTTCTAAGTTATTCAGTTCAATTTGTAGACTATTGATTTCAGTTTCTAACTGTTTTTTTTGCCCAGCAAATGTTCTGACTTCTCGATGCAGACTGTCCCTTTGGCTACGATTTTCAGTTACTTGATTTTGGAGTTGTTTTGATTCTGCATATAATAAATTATGATGTTCTTCAATTTGATTTATTTCTCTGACAATACGAGCCTTCAATCCCTCCATTTCTTTAATACGCTTCCGGAGAGAACCTAAAACAAACATTTCATAATTTCTGCGTCGCTTATCTACGAATAATGCTGCTCCATAGATAATAAGTGCAGTAATTATACCTGTGAGAAAGGCTTTATTAAAATCCCAGTTGGGAACAAGGCTAAGTCCAAAACTCACACTAAAGGCAACTATGCCTAAAATAAATCGATTACTGATCGTTACTGATTGCATATTGCTGGTTGTTAGCGTAGTTAAGCGATTGGAATCACCCGTTTTCATACAAATTTTTAATTCGTAATTAAATTTTACATATAAATATACTAAGTAAAAGTCGTTTTTAATTTGTGGTTTTTGGTATCATAATCATTTTAAAATTTATAATCATCATGATTCATGAATAACATTGTTACGTAATAGACAAAAAGTGTCATCATCAAGGAATTAATTTGAATTTTCAGTAGTAGATGTATTGCTATTTGCTCCTGGAAATAGTTTTAAATCTGCCTTTAAAAAGTCGATAAACTGCCGCGCTGTGCGTCCAGAGCGACCATTGTGGCGAGTTGCCCACTGTAATGCTTGATATTCCAAGTCTTCTTGGGTAATATTAATTTCAGCTTGTGCTGCTAGATGATAGACAATATTTAAATAAGTTTTCTGATTTGCTGGTTCAAAGGTCAAGGTTAAACCAAAGCGATCGCTAAACGAAAGCTTCTCCTGCATGGTATCCCAAGCATGGATTTCATCGTTATCCTTGGGTGCAGGTCTATCCACAAAAAACTCCCGAATCAAATGACGGCGATTAGAAGTAGCATATACCACTACGTTTTGCGGTCTTGCGGTTAAATTACCTTCCAAAACTACCTTGAGTGCTTTAAAAGCATCATCATCTTCTTCAAATGAAAGGTCATCGACAAAGATAATAAATTTTTGTGGCACTCCTCGTAAATGTTCTACAATTTTTGGTAAGTCTTTTAAGTCAGATTTCGCTATTTCCAACAAACAAAGACAGCGATGGCTATACTCATTTAATAAAGATTTCACTAAAGAAGATTTTCCCGAACCACGACTACCATAAAGTAATACATGCAGTGCTACCTCTCCTGATAATAAAAACTCTGTATTTTTTAACAAAGCATCTCGTTGAGACTCGTAACCTACAAGTGTGCTAAGCTTAACCGGATCTGGATACCGGATACCGATAAACTGTCCACCTTGCCAGCGTAAAGCGCGATATTGTGCAAATAAACCAGAACCATATTGCCGATAATAAGCTGCTAACTCTTCTACAGCATCACCCCAATTATCTAACTCCTGTAGATATGCAGCAAATTTTGTCTCTACTCCTAGCAATTGTTTTTCTTCATACCACACTACTGGCGAAATCGGCATATGAGCAACAGTTTGTACCCACTCGCTCAAAGAAGCGCTGCTACATTCATAAAGACTTTGCAATACTTGTAAGTCGTGCTGAACTGCTGCTACTAAAGCTGGGGGTAAGTCCTCAAATTTTCGTTGTTGAGCAAGTCTTGTAAAGGGATTTTCACAAAAGAGAATTTGAGTAATTATATAGTCTTCCCAATTTTGATTTTTCGCAGCCAAAGCATGAAAAAAACTGCCGTAGGCTTGCAGACAACCGCGTGCATCGGCATCAGTGTAACGTATAGCTTGCAACAGGTCAAGAAATGCTATCCCCACTTCGCCTTGAAGAACAGATTGGTACAGTAAAAGTGATGCTGCTTGACGCTGGAGGTATTGAACTTTTGTATGGGAGGAAGTATTTGCCATTGGCATTGCTTGATTATTCGTCAATCAACTGGGTGATGTAGCTAAACAGCTATGGTAAATTGTCTGCTGACCTTGGCAGCAAAATCAAAATCTACATAGGTTTTAACAATGAATTTAAGTATAATCGCTGCTTTTGCTTACGGCATATTGGCGATCGCTGGTGGTATTATTGGCTATATTCAAGCTAGAAGTCAGGTTTCACTCCTAAGTGGTAGCATTAGCGGTTTATTACTAATTATTGCCGCTTACCTCCAACTCCAAGGACAAACTCAAGGTTTGATTTTAGCCGTCTTCGTGACTGCTGTTTTAGTGGTATTCTTTGCCTTGAGACTGGCTAAAACGCGTAAGTTCATACCTGCGGGATTGATGACTATTTTAGGTATGTTGGCACTGGCGGTGATGCTAAATGAAATTGTCACCATCAGGTAGCATCAGTTTTCAAGTTCCTAACTACCTTCGTGTTTTTTGACATAGCATTACTCTCCCTGTTTTGAGTACTTTTATTAGTACATTTATATTACATTAGGCTTGCTATCCTTGGCTAATATTTTCAGGACTTACGCACAGGTAACGGAAAATTGTAGACGCAAAGCGGCTTTCCGTAGGGGTACGGTGGAAATAGGAGTTTGAGAGGTTTCTTGCGTAAGTCCTGTTTAGTTAGGGAGAGGTTTGTCGAACTCAGCACTCTTCAGTTTTTGCTGGGGACTGCATGGGGGTACTAACATTAGATTTTATCGATTCTTTATTAGAAGTTGCTAGATATATACCCCCTAAAATTAGAGCCAGTCCCAGCAAGTTAAATACACTCAAGTTTTCCGAAAAAAGTATCCAAGCAAAAATAGCAACAATCACTGGATTGAGTAACAACAGTAAGGAAATGAATCCTGAAGAAAAAGTTTTCAAGCTGTATACAATTAGCCCATGACCTAAAGCTTCGCAAATAGCAGCTAGGGCAAATACTACTAACCACCCCGACAAAGTAACTGGGAAAACTTGTTTTTCAAAGATTAGCACTACTGGTATCATCAATGAAGTTGCAATAACACAACGCCACACGAGTATGGTGAGAATTGAAAATTTATTGCGGATCTGCTCGATGAGTAAAAAGTTTGCTGCATAAAAAACTGATGAGATGACTGCAACAGCATCACCTGTAATATTATTATCAGAGTGCAATAAATCTTCAAATCCAAGAGCGATCGCACCTAGTATAGCCAAGATTAAACCGATGATAAATTTGCGCCCAAAAATTTGACCAAAAAATAGCCATCCTCCTAATGTAGTAAATAACGGATTGAGACTACCTAAGGCATTAGCATTAGCAGCGCCAGTTTGAGTTAGCGACCAAGTCCAACATAATCGACCTAATACATGAACTAGACCCACTGCTATTAAAAATGCTATCTCTTTGATTGGATAACGCTGCTTTGGTAAAATCGGCTCATCATCTCTAATCTGAGTACGTGCTTGGTTAATTCCACTCCATAATCCAAAGATAATAGTTGCTATCCATAAACGATTAAATAATGTAGTAACAGCGCTCATCTGCCTCACAGCAATTTTAATAAATATTGCTGTTGAAGATAAAGCTAATAATGCGGTGACTACTATTATTATCGGCAGGATGTTTGCAGCTTTATTAGGTTTTTCTGGTGTTAGGCTTAATTGATTTTCTACCATTTCATTATATTTATTAAACAAACTGCCAATTGGTCATTTGTCATTGGTCATTGGTCATTGGTCATTTGTCATTGGTCATTGGTCAAACAGGGAGTGCTGTTAGCAATCTTTAGGGCGTTTAGCCCGTGCTGAGTTAGAAATTCTCCACGTGTCCTCCCATTGCCTGAAGTCACCAGCGCCGGAAGCTAGCGATGGTGACTTCTCTTTGCGTCAGCCTAAATAATATAGCGGGTAAAGCACAGATACCAAGCAAAAAATATTACTCACTCTTGGCTGTCCTACTAAAAACTCGGTAATACAGCCACGTAGTAGTTTCCTTCAAGGGAAACAGCAGATAGGTAAGAGGATTGATTGTCACAATAATATTTCGCAAGTCTCGCTTTGCCAAAAACAAGACCACACGAGCAACTTGCTGTGCAGACATTACTCCATAAGGGTTAAGTTGACTTTTAAAGGGACCGAGAATTAACTTGCGAATGATACAATTTTCATCCAAGCGCTTGAGGGTGACAATATCTCCTAGCGATCGCTTGCTGAGTTCATAAAGCGGACTCAGTGCTGGCGACACCTCAGCTTCAGAAGTGTTAACCCAAATTTCCTTAGTTGCTTTGGCTTGTGGCCCCGTGACAGTCGTCAAAAATATATCCATCAACCGCAATGCAGAAAATGTATTCACCTCATAGGAAGAGTTGATGGCTTCTGGTGTGCGACTAGTGTAGACATTGACTCCGTGGTTGATAATTAGAATATCAATTTTCTGTAAACTCTCCCTGAGATTAGCTTCATCACCCAATTGCCAGGGAACCACCTTTACCCCAGTTTGCTCTCCTAATTTTTCTGGATTGGTGGTTAATGCCACGACTTTAGCATTACACTTGACGAGTTCAGCCGTTAATGCTTGCCCCAAAGCTCCTGATGCTCCAGTTAAAGCCACGGTTTTACCCTTAAGAGATAGTCCTGTTCCCAGTATTTTATCGACTAAGGGAAAGACACCACTGTAATAAGCGTTGACATCATCAAAATGATGTCGCCAATGATAAGACCGGTTCACCCACCAAATAGATGGAATGGTTTCTAAAGGGCCGGGTAAGTGATTGTAATCTGTATCAATTTTTCCTTGGAAATATCGCACAGACGCGCCATACAAAAAGGTACAGGCATAAGCTACTCCCAGCCATAAGCCCATTTGTGGGACAATTAAGGCAAGTAGCGTTAAGACAATTACTAGTAGACTCGATTCTAAAATGTCGTGATAAAGCTGGGACTCTTGGTAAATTTTTAAAGAAACAATGGATAAATCCCGGCGATAGGCCATGTGATGCTTGTTGTGCCATTTAGCAAGCCAATTCACCTGATGACACAATGCATGATAAGTGTCTCTTAAGACCTCGGCGAGTAAAAGCGAGAAAAGCCCCCAAGTAGCAAACTGCAAGCAGGCGTTTACTAAAGCCCAATTTATCTGTAATCTTGCCGCAATCTCAATCCAGCTTTCGGCGAACATTTTTATCATGTTTGTTTACACTCGTTTTTCTTAATTATTCTTCATGATGGATTAAGGTCGAGTCTAAAACAAACAAAAGTCAAAGGGAATAGGGGAGTGGGGAGTGGGGAGATGGGGGGGATGGGGGAGATGGGGGGATGGGGAGATGCGGGAGATGGGGGAGATGAACTCTAAACTCCTAACTCTTAACTCAGTACTCTTGATGCCCAATCTAAAATCTAAAATCTAAAATCCAAAATGGTATCAGCTGACAAAACCTGCGGTAAAAATTTGTTCTGCGGTTAAATTTAAGTCTGGAAAAGTTGGTGATTGGATGCGGTTATCACCTCGGAATTTATTAATCTGATATTCTCCTTCGTCCAAAGAGCAAACTGAGATAGTCGGCTGTTTGGGTTTGCCAATGAATTCTCTACCGCCTAATGCCGCATAGTCTACAATCCAGTATTCAGGAATTCCCATTTGCTCATAGTCAGCGTATTTTTTGTGATAATCATCACGCCAATTAGTACTGACTACCTCCACCACTAAAGGAATAGATGCGGCTTGGCTTACAGTCGATGCTTTTTTCCACAGAGGTTCGTTTATTAAGTTGGGCTGATTGAGTATCAGGATATCTGGTGAATAAGCTGATTCGTTTTCCGGTGGTTTGACGAATACTGTTTTGGGGATAATGTAGGGAAGATTTAAGCGGTCAAATGCGACACTCAATTTTTTTACCAAAAATCCTGTCACCTCTTCATGGTCGCCTGTTGGTTGTGCCATTTCAACAATTACTCCATCATGGAGTTCATAACGTTTTTGTGGGTTGTCTGGGTACTGAGCAATAAATTCATCAAATGTAACTAGTTTGCGTAAGGCTAGAGTCATGGCTTTATTTAGGATTTAGGGGAGTAGGGAAGTTAGAACTGGATGAATCCACCTTTGAACTCCGTTAACGAGTATTTGAACTTCGTTATTCAAGGGTATCACGGGAGTCTTTGTTGCATCGCCCTGCACTTTTGTTGCATCGACCTGCACCTTTGATGCATCGCCCTGCACCTTTGATGCATCGCCCTGCACCTTTGTTGCATCGCCCTGCACCTTTGTTGCATCGACCTGCACCTTTGTTGCATCGACCTGCACCTTTGTTGCATCGCCCTGCAAAAATTAATCCATCCTAAGTTACACAGCAACTTTAAAAGACTTGTGTGTACACCGTAGGATGCTTTGGGGAGGGGAGACAAAGCGTAGCTTTGGCGGAGTGGGGCCGCGTTTAATAACTAAGTAAGGGTACATGATATTACAGCAGATTTCAAGGAAAGTGAAGTACACAACACAACTATTCGTCTGGTAGTCAGGTATCAACCCTGTTTTACTTCCCAATTCTGGATTCTGCTCTATATTGACATTACTGAGTGATATTCCGGGCTTGAGATTAAAAGCCTCATCTTCCTGTATTATTTTGTTCAAGCAGCACAAATAAAAGGGGCAGGTTTTAAACCCACCCCTTTTGTTTGTGATATGCTGCGCCCAACGGCTGTTGCTATAAGCTTTAAACTATCAACTAAATCCACCATATCTTCTAAAGAAAGTGCTTGACGGGCGTCAGAAACCGATTTTTCTGGTTCTGGGTGACACTCAATTATTAACCCATCTGCGCCGCAAGCGATCGCAGCTCTAGCTACAGGCGCTACCAATTCCCGTTTACCTACGGCATGGGAAGGATCTACAATCACAGGCAGGTGAGTTATTTGTTTGAGTGCTGCTACTGCGCCTAAATCTAGGACATTGCGGGTGTAATCATCGAAGCTGCGGATACCCCTTTCGCACAACACTACATCAGGATTGCCGTGGCTGAGAATATATTCAGCTGCCATGACGAATTCTTCAATTGTCGCTGCTAAACCACGCTTGAGTAATATCGGCTTACCAGCTTGCCCTAAGGCTTTGAGCAAATCGAAGTTTTGCATATTGCGGCTACCAACTTGAAGCATATCAGCGTGGGTGGCGATCGCTTCAATTTGGGAAATTGACATCACCTCAGTAACAACTGGCATATTGTAGTGCGATTGTACCTTTGCTAAAATTTCCAATCCTGACTCGCCCATACCCTGGAAAGCGTATGGAGATGTGCGGGGTTTGTAGACACCGCCACGCAAGGCTTGTACCGATGCAGGAGATAGGTTTTGCGCTACTGTCTCCATTTGTTCCCAGCTTTCAACGGTACAGGGGCCACCGATAATTACCAATTCTTCACCGCCGAAAGCCACTTTTTCTGAAAGTTTAACGATTGTCTGGTGGTTGGAATGGGATTTTGCAGCAAGTTTAGCGTTAATCATGGTTTAATTCTCCTGAAGTATTGGGGATTGGGGATTGGGCATTGGGGATTGGGCATTGGGTATTAAGAAAACAGTCCCCAGTCCCCAGCCCCCACTCCCCACTCCCCACTAAAAAAAGCCCGGAACCTGTGAGAAGTTCCGGGCGCGTTGTGACTCATTGGCATGACGCTATCTACCCGGAACCATATCTGGGCCAAAAGTAGAAGCCGTAAAACCAACTACCGAAATAAGTCGTCACAATGAAATTCTCCTTAAAAAAACAAAAACCGCAGAGTTCGCTCTGCGGTTCACCGGGTGGTTTCCATGTGGAAACTGTATTCACTCCCGGTGAACCACCCTATGCCAAAAATAAAAGTAGGAATTTGTGTTAAACATTTGCTCGGCGCTTTAGCTGGAAAATTTAACTTTAACTGGATAAACCTATGCACAGTAACATTAACAGGAAGGGTTAGTGGTGTCAAGACCCCCACAACAGCTAAAAAAGCGATAGACTCAGTACAATTGGGGGAATCAAGACTATAGCGTTTCTCTAGGAGATGCTAAGCTTGGCTTGCTTTCTGTACAGGAGTACCCGAAATTGATTCATCACGCTCTGTTCTGATGCCTAGCGCAATTCGTCCTTTGCGCGTCTAAGCTCGAAACCGCCGCACTCTGCCTTAAAAAAGTTTCAAACTTCTCTGCAAATTCAAAATGCTTACATTTTAAGCTTTATCAGCCTCAATTTATCAGAATTTGTGTAGTGAAGTGCTGGTTGCTTATCTGTCTAGAAGAAAGCGGCTTGCGATTAGACATTGTTAGAGTTATATAACTTTACAAAAATTGTTATGTCATAACTGAATAAATAGTGTATGTAATCAAAAATATATGAATAAATACAGACAATTCCCAGGAATTAGAGAAAACTCAGAACGGCGGCTTAGTCCCTCAAAAATTCCAAAAGGTAGGATTCCAGAATCAAAACATCTAATTTTCCTGACTTCTGTTTTTACCTTGCGAAAGCTGATTTCAGACAATTGAGAAATGCTATACATAATTGTTACCCAAGTCGTCATTCACCAGATCAACTTTTTAGAATCATCAGTTTGATTATGCCCAGTCCCAAAATCTTAGCCAAATCTTTTGACTATCATGAAGTTTACCCCTGCCCAGTCTGTCGGATAGGTAAGATTTCTCATATGCCATTGATGGAAGCTATGGCTTGTGACTTTTGCCAAGAGATTTTTACGGTTAACTTAGAACTACAGCAACTCAAGATGCCTTCTAGGCAACCACCCTTAGTTTGGCGTTGGAATGGATTTAGCTGGACAGAAGCTCAGTTAGAAGGTGTGGAATTAGGTTGGGGTTATGGATTAGCAGCTGCTGCTTTTGTAGTCCTTCCTACTACTCTCATTGGCGTAGTAGCTTATTATTTTCCTCCTAACATCAACGAACCGATTACCTGGATGCCATATATTTGGACAATATTAACTTTTTTGTCACATTTATCAATTATTGTTTGGATTTTTATTGAAGTTTATCAAATTCCAGTCGCAGCATATTTAAGAGCGATCGCGCGATGGAGAAATGGGGAGGTGGGGAGATGAGGGGGCAGGGGGGCAGGGGAGGCACGGGAGGCACGGGAAGAATAATAACTCCTAACTCCTAACTCCTAACTCCCCACTCCCCACTCCCCACTCCCCACTCCCCAAATATAAAAGATGCAGCCGATAGACCGCTGTATCACTCATAATTAAGTTGATTGTCCACCAAAATGGCGTATGAGCGATCTGGAGCGGTACTATAGAATTTTGGAATTAGAGCCTGGGGCAACGCTTGAAGAAGTGAACCAGGCTTATAAGGATTTAGTTTTTGTTTGGCATCCCGATCGCATTCCTAAGGAAAATCTCCGCTTACAGCAAAAGGCACAGGACAAGCTCAAAGCGATAAATGAAGCTCGTGAAAAATTGCGCTCTCTAAAAACCAAACATCAAACTACACATACACATCACTCACCGCCATCTCACCACCAAACACCACCTGAAACAATTCATGCACCATCAAAGCACAATCCAGACTTGAGTGGTAAAGACTACAGTCGGGCAAATTTGAGCAATAAAGACTTATCTGGCCGAAATCTCAGCTATGCCAACTTAAGCGGTGCCAATCTCAGCGATACTTTTATGCACAAAGTTAACCTCAGAGGAGCGAATTTATCTGAAGCTAATTTGTTTCGGGCAAACCTACTTCTAGCGGATATGAGGGAGGCGAATTTACGCGCTGCTAATTTAATTGGTGCGGATCTCAGTGGAGCTGATTTGCGGGGTGCTGATTTAACGGGAGCGCGGATTCGCTCTGGCGAGCGGCTTTTGGTTAAACTAATTGGTGCTAACCTGGCTGGGGCAATTATGCCTGATGGTGCCATTCATCAGTGAGAGGGGGATGGGGAGCAGGGGAGGCAGAGGAGGCAGGGGAGGCAGGGGGAGAAATAAACAATGCCCAAATCCAAAATCTAAAATCTAAAATCTAAAATCCAAAATGCTATTATTCGCGCAGTGCGTAACCGACGCCACGTACTGTGTGAATTAGGCGTTTTTCTTTATTTTCTTCTAATTTCAGGCGCAGATAACGAATATAGACTTCGATAATATTGGAATCACCCATGAAGTCGTAACCCCAGACTTTTTCGAGAATTTGGTCTCTGGTAAATACTTGACGGGGATGTGAAAGCAAATATTCTAATAAATCAAATTCTTTTGCTGTTAACTCAATGCTTCTTTTAGAGCGAAATACTTGACGAGTGCGGCGATTTAAGCTTAGGTCTTCAAACTGCAATAAGTCTTCATCTGTTTCTTGAGTGCGACGCAGATGAGCGCGGATTCTTGCTAATAGTTCTTCAATGCTGAAGGGTTTGACTACATAATCATCGGCTCCTGCATCTAATCCTGCCACGCGATCGCTAACTTCATCTTTTGCTGTTAACAAAATTACTGGCACTGAACTACCTGTAGCTCGCAGACGACGGCAAATTTCTAAACCTGACAATCCTGGTAACATCCAATCCAAAACGGCTAAATCCGGCGATGACTCCCGCGCTAAAGTCAATCCAGTGATGCCATCATGGGCTATGCTCACCTTGTATCCTTCACTACTGAGTTCTAATTCCACAAATCGCGCTAGTTTGACTTCATCTTCGACTAAAAGAATATGGGCTGTCATTTTTTTATTCCTAAAATACGTAATTTCAAAGTAAAACTGCTACCGTAAACTAACTTGATTGCAGTTTACCTTTACTCTCACTGAAAACGCTGCAAGTGCTAAATGAATTAACCGATGATCAAATTTTTCTCTCATCTACGCTATGTCTGCAACCACATCATTCAGTATCACTAATTCAGAAAATTTTCTCCTGTTGACTAATTGATATATAGCAATTCTCATTTTAATAAGGTACGTGGGTAGGGTAGCACAGCAGTACTACCCTACGAAGATCTATTTTTTTCTGTATCTCAGCCATGCAGGAAGCGTTATAAATTAACTTGCTGCTTGGATTGCAGAAAGAAATAATGAATTATTTATATGTAACTCAACTCTAGTATGGATGAATGTAAGAAAAATGAGTTTTTCCTGAATAGAGTTAGAGCTTTTGCTGAAAAAGTTGCAATCCTTTATATTTAAAGGTTTTTTGTGCTATCAGCAAGAAAATATTTTTCTAAGAAAATTAATATTTAAATCTCAGAATACTTTAATTTATGTATCAGCCATAACTCATAGTGATGCAGCAATCTATTAATAACAAGTTTAGTTCACGCACAAGCGAGGATTTGATCATGAAAGGTTTAATTTTTGGTAGTTTATCTGCTCTAATACTTACTACATCTGCTGCGGCTATAGCCACACCTGTAAAGTATCAACAGTCAAATTCTGATACACATACAGTATCTAAAATAGCATTGAAAGTAAACGTTCCCCATATCACTAACTCTGGCGTGCGAAACGATACTCATTTTATTAGAGTAGCAGTAGTTGGTATGTCTCTGCAAGACTTGATGATTTCGTTACCAAGTCAGATGGAAAGCTTTAATAAAGTTCGGATTACAGACCAATCTGGTAGAGAAATTGCAGCTAAAACAGAGATTAATAAAGAACGTGTGTCAATCAGCTTTGAGCAACCTGTAAATCCTGGTGGTTCTGTGGAAGTGCAATTTATAGGTGTACAAAGAAGAATTCCGTTTGAGAAAATCCTACTCTATGGAGTAACTGCTAAAAGAGTTGGATTAAACAGGGATATTCCTATTGGAACAGCCAGAATTGATATTGCTGATAAAGGTTAGAATTCAGAATTCAGGAGCAAAGTCGGAGATGCTCCGCCAAGGCGCTTGACAATTTCATGCGAGGCTAGGTAGCGTTTAAGGATGGCTTTCTGATTCACTTTCCCGATATGCGTTTTCTCAAGAGCATCGACAAAAAAGATGTCTTCAGGAATCTTGAACTCTGCAAGATTCTCTCGGCAGTGGTTCAAGATATCTTCTTTGCAAGCTCTTTCGTCGTGTAAAACAACAGCCGCCCGAACGGACTCGCCTAAGTCTTTGTCAGGAATTCCAAAGACGCAGACTTCATCAACCGCGTCATGCCGTGCGATAATTGCTTCAACTTCTTCTGGGATAATAAACTCTCCGGCGCGCTTGATCAGGTGCTTTTTTCGGCTGATAATCGTAACATCGCCATTGGGGTCGATGCGCGCGAGATCTCCTGTCCTCAACCAACCGTGAGAATCAATGACCGCGGCAGTTGCTTCTGGATTCTTGTAATAGCACTTCATGATTCCGGAACCTCGAACAAGCAACTCGCCAACGGACTCAGCATTTGCACTGAGTGATCTATGTGCATCGAAGTCCGCGATCTTGATATCTACACCTGGGATACACCGTCCTACAGAATCCAGCTTTCGAGCGAAGAGTTCGCTGAGCAATGCCGTCACAAATCCACTGGTCTCGGTCAGCCCATACTGGGAAGAGAACGATGTATGGGGCAATGCCTGGACTAGCTCCTCGCGCAGTGCAGGTCTCATCCGCATTGAGGATGAAGTCGCCAATCGTAGAGTCCTCATCGGATATTTCTTGCCAGCACCTCGCGCCAGCATGGCGGAAAAATGATAGGGAACTCCCGAAAATGTCGTGATCCCCTGTGTGTCGATTATGTAGTTAAGTAAATCCGCTGGTGCAGAAGACGAAATTATGTGTACCACTGCGCCCTGAAGAAAGTGTGGGAAAAGTTGGCGTGTTAAACTAAAGACATGGCACATGAGCAGAGTCATCAGGGCGCGATCGCTACCGACGATATTCATTATTGCGACAGCGGCTTTCGATTTCTCTAGTAAGTTCTTGTGCGTAAGAACGACCGCTTTGGCAGATCCCGTAGTTCCAGATGTGTAGACGATCAGGGCGTTGTCCTCATCGGATAGTCCGTTCGTCGGCGTTTGAGGCTGGTCCAAGCAAGGTTGTGCTATACTGGCATCTTTGATTTCGATTTCCTGCAAAGAAAAAGCTTCTTCTGGAACAATTACGATTTTCTTGAGCGTAGGAACATAACTGTCCAAAGATTCGGCCACGAGGAGGTCATACTGTCGGCGCGTTACGAAAATCCCCGCTACATCGGTACTCTTTGACAGACTCACCACTTCCTTTGGATGGAGGAGTGGATTGAGACTCACCGCGCACGCGCCGATTCGCAGAACAGCGAAGAGGCCTATTACCGCCGAATCGGAATTCGATACCAGAAGACCGATCGTTTGGTTCTTGCCCAACCCGTGTTTTCTTAAAATATGCGCCAGTTCCTCGACCTGACGATTCAATTGAAGGTACGTGTACAATTTATAAAGGATATGCTGAAAACCCTGTGGCTTTAGCCCAGGGATGAAAGCTATTTCGTAGGCTTTAGCCTACCAGTCAGCTTCGTTGTTGTGCAATGTAGTTTTTAACTGTCTGTGTAGAAATATTGGCAAACCATCGGTGGTGATAATTGGGTATTCGCAACCAGGCATGAGGGTAAAAACCCGATGCGGTTACGGTCACACGCAGAAACACCAATAGTTCGGTATGTGAAAGTTAAAGGCGAAGCCAGTCCTTATGATGGCAACCTAATTTACTGGAGTACAAGAATGGGTAAACACCCAGAAATGACCAAAAGAATGGCAACACTCTTAAAATCACAAAAAGGGAAATGTAACCACTGCGGATTGTATTTCCGGGAGGAGGATGTACTGGAGATTGACCACATAACCCCCAGAAGTTTGGGAGGAAAAGACGAATACAAAAATCTTCAGATATTACATAAACACTGCCACGATGAAAAGACAACTGAAGATGGTTCAGTTGTGAAGTACACATGACAATGTGCCGAATCATTGAGGAGCCGTGTAATAGGAAAACTATTAAGCACGGTTTTGAAGACCAACGGGGTTGGTGACAACCTCGTTGAGTTTACTAGTGTTAATGATTAACTATATCGGTAAACTGATTGTAAAAATACTTCCTTCTCCTAACTTGGATTGTACACTCACATTACCACCCATACCTTCCACAAGTGTCTTGACAATTGATAAACCTAAACCAGAACCTCCAGTTGCATGAGAGCGAGATTCATCTACGCGGTAAAATCTTTCAAAAATACGTGCTTGATGTTGCAAAGGAATGCCATAACCATTGTCACAAACTTGAATAATTGCTTTCTCTGCAACTTGGTCTAATTTAAAAATTATAGATGTACCAGCTTCAGAATATTTAACAGCATTATCAATCAAATTGAGTAATACTTGTTTGAGACGACTGTAGTCTACTTTCACCTCAATTGGGGAAATTGTGGACTCGATGGTAATTTGGCGATCGCTATATTTTTCTGCCATGACTACAATCTCTTCAACTAAGTCATTTAAAACGTAAGATTTCATCTGAAAATGCAAGTATCCACTATCTGCTCGTGCTAAATCCAGTAAATCTTGTAGCAAGCGAATAGTACGTTCGGCTTCCGATGCAGCAGTTTCTAAAGCTTCTTGTTGGGTTTGGGTTAAGTTATTTTGTCTTCGCAAAACGCTTTGTAAATAACCATGTACAATGGTCAAAGGTGTACGTAACTCGTGAGAAACATTACTGACAAATTCTCGTTCTTGTTCCCATGATTGGGAAAGCCGCGATAACAACATTGTTAAAGTTTGAGCTAATTCTTTGACTTCGCTGGGTGCATTATCAAGATATAATTGTGCTTGTCCTAAATCTTGGGCGGAAATCACGGCAGCCATTTGATTTAGCTGGCGTAGGGGTTGTAGGGAATGCTTGATATAAATGGCGATCGCAACTGTTAAAATAATAATTGTCAACACACTAATAATAGCTAAACTATGCATCAATCCCACAAACATTGTTTGTTCGCGGGTAATATCTTTAACTACAAATAATTCACCCAGTAACTTACCCCGCACCTCTACAGAACCACCACATAAAACAAAGTAGTTTTGATTAATTTTATAAATTTGTGGTTTAATCGGCATCTTAGTTAAGGACATTAACTCAGATACCATAGAATTAGATAATAAAGTTAAAGTGCTAGATTGTACCAATATTTTATTTTCAGAACTTTTTACCCATAAGAGTGTATTGTTATTCGCCAAATTATTAATAGCCTTTTGCAACCCAGTTTCAGGTTGCATCATCTCACTATAAATTTGCACATCTCGCGGCAAACGTTTAGCTATTTGTTCTATGTTATGTTTATGATTATCAATTAAAATTTTCTGCGTTTTCCAACTCGTCCATGTAGCGAGTCCGCCTAATACCAAAGCCGAAAAGCCAGCAATCCCAATCGTCAGGCGTAGCTGTAATGAAAATGGATCTATATTTTGCCAAGTTTTTTTGATTTGCTTCACGGCTTTAGTGTTTTGAAGAAGGGAGTAGGGAGTTGGGAGTGGGGAGTTGGGTATATTACCTTTTCATTCTTGATTCTGAATTCTGAATTCTGAATTCTGGATTCTTCTTCAATTGATTCTCCTCTCAATTCCCAAAGCCTCTCTGATAATAATTTATATCTAATCAATCTAAATTAAATTAATTTCATCTGAGAATTTCCTGAAAAATTTGAATATAAACTGAACTTCATCAACAACCAGATACCCGACTTATTTAAGAAATCGGGTATCTGAACCTTGTTATTTTCAGAAATACTTCACTTTACGAAGAAGTTATTATCTGGGGACATTGTGTTTGTTGGACTTTAATTTTTTGTTGAATGGTTGGTGGTAAGCCAGGTTTGATTTTGGCATAAAGACGAGCAAATTCTCGCACATAATGAGCAGCTACTATCGGACTTTCAATCACGATAAGTGTCTCATCGTTACCACTATTGGCTGCATCAGACCAATTATGAGAACCTGTAATCACTGTTTGGTTATCAATAACAGCAAATTTATGATGTAATAAATCACCTTTGGGTAATACAGGTACGCCTACAGTCGTAATTGGATTTTGCCAAGGATGATTACCAACTTCATATTTACATTTATTACCCAGAGCAACTCCCATCATATCTAATGCCTCACTATAAGGACGATAGGCGAATTGTGGTTCAATTAAAGCCCTAATTTGGACATTTTGTTGATGTCGATTTTCCAAAATATTAGCAAGACGCTGTTCGGAAAAAACAAATAAAGCCAAATCAATAGATCCTGTTGCTGTATCTAAAGTTTTGCCAATTAAACCATTACTACTGTTAGTCCAAGGTTCAGTTGGAGAAGTCGGCGAAAACTGCACAGTAATTTTGGTTTTATTTAATGTGATTTGTTTAGGTAAACGCAGCGGCTTTTGTAGTCCAAATCGGCTATCTGGCTTACCTCCTGGGCCGTCGCCCCACATAATGTTAAACTCTTCTGTAAATAAAGATGCCAACTCTGGACTGTCAATTTGCAATAAGTTATTAGCATTACCTAAAGTGCTGGGATTTGTATAATCACCAAAAGTATCACTCAAAGTAAAATTCGCCGAAGTGATAATTACAATGCGATTATCTACAATTACGAACTTATGATGCATCAAACTACTACCTGCGGAACCATCTGCTCGATCGTCTAGCGAGGGAATTTTCGCATTTTGCAAAATTATTAAAGCATCTCTTTGATTTATTTCTGCGGGAGTAAGTTGATTATCGTCGTTAATATCGATAAATTGGCGAAATTCTTGATGGCGTTGTCGTTCTCTTTTGTCTAATTTATTTACTTCTTCAGGTGTAAAACTACTCCAAGGTCGGCTATAAGTATTTTCTAAAATCAACCTAACTTTTACCCCAGATTTTTGTCTATCAACTAGTGCTTGGGCTACTTTAGGTAAACGTAATTCTTGCACCGCCAAATCTACTGTAGATTTAGCTTGAGAAATCGTATCAACAATCTGTTTTTCTAAGTCATCCCCCAAGCGAGTTTGCTGGCGGTATAGTTCTTTGTATTCCGAAGATTGAGAATGGTTAAAGTAAACTTGAACTAAAGGATCTTGTGGTAAAGCTGATAGAAGCTTATTGGATGATTGGACTCGTTGACAAGCAACGAGGGGGAAGATGAGTAAAAAGATATATGAAAAATACCTTTGTCTAGATAAAATTTGCACTGTAATCTGTTAAAAGTGGATTGAGAGGGGACGTATTTATCATTCCCAAAATTTTGGGTTCTGAGATGAAGTAGAAAAATAGCTTTCCCAGGCAAGAAAAAACCCACTCATACATGCACAATTACAGAGATTTTGTCAAATTTATCCACCTAAAGTGTATGTGCTAAAAAAATCAGCAGCCTATTACCAGCCTGTGTTCTCATCATTATCGGTTTTATGCAAATTTACTTAGATTACAGCGCGACTACTCCCACTCGCAAAGAAGCGATCGCACTTATGCAAACAGTCCTCACTCAACAGTGGGGCAATCCTTCCAGCTTACATGAATGGGGGCAACGGGCTGCAACGGTTGTAGAACAAGCCAGAGTCCAAGTTGCTGGATTAATTAACGCCGCCACTCCGGAATCGATTGTTTTTACCTCTGGCGGTACTGAGGCAAATAATCTGGCGATTATGGGCGTGGCTCGGTTGTATACTGTTCCTGGTCACATAATTATCTCCAGCGTCGAGCATTCCGCAATTTCCGAGACAGTACGCTTCCTAGAGATATGGGGTTGGGAAGTTACGCGCCTAGATGTAGATATCAAAGGCAGAGTTAACCCGCTGGATTTAAAGGCGGCGTTGCGACATAATACGGTGTTGGTTTCCGTAATTTACGGTCAAAGTGAAGTTGGGACTGTGCAACCAATTGCCGAATTGGGAAAAATTGTGCGATCGCATGGTGCTTTATTCCATACAGATGCGGTGCAAGCTGCGGGACGCTTAGCGATAGATGTACAACAACTCTCCGTAGACTTACTTAGCCTTTCCAGCCATAAAATATATGGTCCCCAAGGTGCAGGGGCGCTATATGTGCGTCCTGGTGTGGAATTGATGCCTTTACTAACTGGTGGTGGGCAAGAAATGGGATTGCGTTCTGGCACACAAGCAGTACCGATAATTGCTGGGTTTGGTGTAGCCGCAGAGTTAGCAGCAGAGGAATTGGCTATGGAAACACCACGGTTGATTGAATTACGCGATCGCGCCTTTGCCCAATTAGCTGAAATTCCTGGTTTAATTCCTACAGGACATCCGTACCATCGCTTACCTCACCACGTGAGTATGTGCCTAGAAAACGCCGATGGCGAAAAACTCAGCGGTAAAACCTTGGTACGACAGCTAAATCTTGCAGGCATCGGTATTAGTGCTGGTGCTGCTTGTCATAGTGGGAAACTCAGCCCTAGTCCGATATTGTTAGCAATGGGCTATTCCGAAAAAGCTGCTTTGGGCGGAATTCGCATCACATTGGGGCGTGATACCACTGAAGCTGATATAGATTGGACAGCGATGGTGTTGAAGCAAGTTTTAGAGAGGCTGACAAGCGAATCCTTAAAGCAGCAAATCCTTCAAATTCGAGTAAAGTAATAAGATGAATTCTTTCGCCACCGTGATCTTCTTTGGCAGAACTGCTCAGGCGATCGCATTTCCCAAGCGATCGCACTTCTTCAATCGGTATGTGAAGCACTTTTATGTTTACTGCTATGAACTTTCCTCTTCAACTCCAACAAAAGATCGAAAAATGGGCAAGCAATCAGGGAATCTCGGCTGAGGAGTTTGTTTTGCAAGCAGTTGCCGAAAAAATTAATGCACTCACTCAGCAAACAGCAGAAGCAACCAATGTCGTGTCTTCTAGCCAAGCAAAAGTCTATCGAAAAGAAGGGATTTTGGTTGTAGATGCAAAATTACCAGAAAGCTTTGATTTAAATACCTTTATAGATGAATTAAGAGAAGAACGCATTCAGGATCAAATGGCTTTATGAAAGTCTTGTTTGATACCTCTGTTTTAGTTCCTGCATTAATTGTCAATCACCCGAAGCATTCTGTTTGCTTCTCGCGGCTGAAAGCAGCAGAATCTAGGCAAGTTCAAGGATTTATCTCAACTCACAGTTTGGCAGAAACGTATTCTGTAATCACGCGCTTACCCATTCAACCGCGCATTAGTCCTCAACAAGCTCAGAGTATTATTGTAGATATTTCGCAATACCTAGAGCCGATTCCACTGCTGGTGAATGACTATCAGGCTGCGATCGCCGAAATGGCAACCTTAAACTTCCCTGGTGGCGGTATTTTCGATGCTCTAATTGCTCAAGCTGCTTTGAAGGCAGAGGTAGCTATTCTTCTAACACTCAATCCGAATCACTTCACTCGTTTGGGAAATGCGATTGCTAATCTTGTGCAAGTTCCACAGTAAAGGCGATCGCACCACTATGCATCCCCGTTGCCAAAAATCAGAGCTAATACTGGAACAATAGAAGTAATGCTAAACCGACACAATAAACCATGAGTGAACTTCCCAATAGTCTTGAAGATGCGATCGCTCAATCTCAAACCGCCGTCCAAGCCGCCCTTGCAGATGGCTGTAATCGCCTACAAGTCGAGTTCCTATTCCCAGAACTCAAACTTATGCCCGTGGCGGAACAATTTGTACCCCTGTTTACTGAATATGACTCCCGCCTGAAGATTTTCTTTGCTGATGCTGGGGCTGCGGCTTTAGCCCGCCGCGATTGGGCTGATGCACCATTTCAAATTTTGGATATCGGCACGGGGAGAGCTGCTTCCTTGCAGACAAAAATTCAGCCAGAGGATGAAATTTTCTTATTCATCTCCCCCACTTCCGTAGAAGTACCGCAGTTAGAAAAGTTATGTGATGTCATCGGCGATCGCCCTTTAGTATTTTTAAATCCCCGCCTTGAAGATTCGGGAACTGTAGGTATTGGTTATGCAGCCAGAAAAATCCGCGATCGCTTCATCAATACCATTGAATCTGCCTATTACCTCCGCCCCATAGACGATCAAAGTGCCCTATATCGCTGCTACCCAGGACAGTGGGAAGTTTGGGTAGAAAACGGCAGCGAATATCAAAAAATTGCCGAATTAGCGACAAAACCATCGGGCGATGAGTTGGATCTCATCTTGATGAAGGGACAACCGCAAACAACAACAGATGCGGCACCTGCGAGAAAGCCCAATGTTTTTAAGAGTTTGCAACGGTTCTTAAAGGCGTTGAGTAGTTAGGAGAAAACAGATATGCAGGGATAGTTAATTCTTTCCCTGCTGTCTCACCGAACAAGGGAAAAGTAAAAGTTTTAGGGCCAGTATCACAAAACTCAATTCCTAGAATCGTCCAAGAGCGATCGCGTTTACCAAACTGTGCCTCAATTTCCGAAATCATCTCACCCAACCGAGAGGCAAGAGTCCATGTGTATCCATCACCCGATGGCAATGGGTTAGCTATTACCAAAGAATCTTTAACAGTTGCCAAACAATAAACCTCTTGTTTGTACTTTAACTGTTTATTATGTTGCCCTCAGTATTTAACTATCTAACTGCTGACATAAACTTTTTTCTCAGCCTGTATAGGCATTCTATATATATTTAGTCAAAACGGTGATAAAAGAGAAAGGAGAGAGAAAAAATTAAAAATTATTTCCCTACTCCCCACTCCCTTTTAATTCCCTTGCAACGGCGCATTCAAGATTTTCTCAATGCGATCGCGTGTTTCTAGTATGTGCGCTTTGGTATATTCATCCTCGGAATTCACGTCCTTGAGTTTCTCATCAAGTTGTTTGAGTTTATACCACGCCAAAGTGCGAGCATCTTCTGGCACATTTTGTTTTCGCAACACCATAGCACTTAAAATGTCTAAATATTGTCGCTGCAAGCCTCGCCGCAAACTGGCAATCTTCATTGGTTTACCTTTTGGTTTGATTACTTCCGTCCAAATACCAGACTGTAATGTATCAAATAATTCTGGTAAATTCAGTGCTTTCCCTTCTGGAGTTTTGAGTTCGATATCCTTGAGACGGGAAAGGCGATCGCCTGAGAGTAAATCCCGCAGCACAGAACCCTGCAACAGCAGCACCAAATCATGAATTGGATAATCCAAACGACCAATTTGCGGAGAACTACCCCAATGTCGCCAACGCGAAGGTGCTAATTTATTCAGTAGTTCTGGTGAAAAGCTGAGGGCATCTTCGGCAAATAGATATTTTTGCAGTGTTTCTAAAGCCTGTCGTTGTTGTTCAACTGGTACCGGTTCAAATGGTAATCGGCGTTGGCTAACTCCAGAGGGTATTTCGTTAGGGTGGACGCGGTAGAAAGACTGGCCGCCGATGTATTTTGTGGTGTAATATATTTGCTGGAAATAGTTACCCAAGACTGTGCTAAAACGTTCGCTGACATCGCTGTAACTATCTCCATCCATTGGGAAACGTTTATCGAGACGTTCCCACATCACACGGGAATTATTCAACTGCCACTGAGAATAAAGCAGCACATTGCCGCTGTTATCCCAAGCATCGGCTGTGGGGTCAAGATCGTACACATCTTCGTCGGTGGAATAACTCAACTCAGGTTTGTAAGATTCGGCAGCAATTTCCTCTAAAATTGGCTTTTCCGCTAGAGGAGTTGATGTCTGAATTGGGATGTAGCCGTACTTAATCGCCCACTCGTCATAAACCCCCACCATACTGGGAAAATAATCTCCCTGTTTCGTACCTTGGGGGGCAATATTTGGAGGAATGTAGTCCATCACGGAACTTGTCAAACCTTTACTTTGAGTAATTTCCGTATTATTCATTTCTTCTGGTGGTAGCAAAGTACTACCCCGGAAGTTATGGCGTAAACCAAGGGTATGTCCAACTTCGTGGGCGATGATTAAACGTAAATATTGATTAATGTATTCTTTCACCTGGTCTTGATTGGGCATGTTATCTGGTAGTAATGACATTGCCAAGGAACCAAAGGCAAACTGATTAGCAGCTTCCATACCGTAGCACAAATCGTACTCACCTGCCATTTTAGACAAATTATTCAACAAACCTTGTTGTTCTTGCGTTTGCTGGGGTAGATTCTCGTCTTTGGCATTTAAACCATTGGCACAAAGTAAACGATTTTGCATCAATGCCGATAAAGTAGTGGTATTTTGTGCTTGGTTGGGTTGGACGATTTTGCGATATTCATTTTTGAGTGCCCTTACAAAGCTAGCGTCTACGAGAATATCTGCATCTAAAATTTCTCCAGTCAACGGGTTGACGCGGGATGGCCCCATTGCAAAGTATCCATCTACTGTGTTAATCCAGCGAATCGTGTTGTAACGAATATCTGCTGGGTCCCATGTGGCGTCATCTGGCATTTGCTGGACTTCAATTGCATCCTTGAATCCGGCTTTGAGAAAGGCTTTGTTCCACATCAGAACGCCTTCTTTGATGGCATCGCGGTATTCTAAAGGTACAGCGTTATCAATCCAAAAGACAACTGGTTTTTTGGGACGAGAAATTGCTGCTTTTGGGTCTTGTTTTTCCAAATTCCAGCGGTTAATGTAACGGACAAAAGAATCGCCGCGATCGTCTTTGGATAAATCTTGGTAGGCGGTGATGAAATAGCCGATGCGATCGTCGGCAAGGCGGGGGCGATAATTTTTATCAGGCAGTTGGGAGAGACTGTAGTGGACGCGTAAGGTAAAGCCACGGCTGTCAGCTAGCGACGTAAAGCTAAAGTTTGGCGCTTTACTGTCTCGACCACCGACACCAGAGAAATTTAAAACTGACTCAATTTCTATATTCTGGGGAAAGGCTTTAGAAGTACCAAAATATGACTGGTCTGTGCTGCCTGGAACTCCTAAACTTAAAGATAATCCAGCCAAGTCTGTCAGTAATAAATCGCCCAAGTCGATGAGAAGGGTTTTGCGTTGTGGATGAATGCTTTTAATGGAAATATTATAGAGAACAGAGTCACTAAAAGAACGGGCAAGCGATCGCACTTGTGGATCTCCCTCACGAGTCCGAAAATTGACATTGCGAATCACAAACTGTAAATTATTATCCACTCGCCGGAAATAAAACAAAAAATCTTGCAAAGGCATACCGCTGTAAATCCCTCGTTCCCCAATGCCTGATTCCAACGTTGCCGCAGCTAGAAAATTTTTATTCAGTTGCTCTGGTTTAATTTCTAAATAAATTTTATTCTTTTCTTTATTGCGATAAAGGGTGAACAATCCCCCCTGTTTTACAGTATCTTTCACTACTTCATCAAATACCTGTAAATCATCTTTTGTTGCTGGTTTCGCAGTCGGATTTGGCTTAGAATTCGGCTTTTGTGCTGGTTTGGCAACTTCCAAAAATGGTTGCTGTGCTGCTTTTTTTGGATCTTTTACTACCCACATAAACGGTTGAGGCTGTACCTGTTTATTTTGATTAACCACCCAAACTTGCCCTGCTGCCAGCCTGTGTTGAGGGCGGGTATTAATATTATCTGGCCTTAAAACTGAGGTTTTGGTTGAAGAAGTTTTTCTAGTTAAGGGACTATTCGATTTGTCTTTACTTGTGGCTGTCACTAAGGCTGTCTGATGGCTACTAGACAATTCTGGATCGATTCCATTAACAGACGATGACTTGGCACTAGCCGTTGCTATTCCTAAAAACAAACCGTGTAACAAAATTATATAGAAGCTCAATCTGTTCATCGCATTTATCCCCAATAACTATCTTTAGTTAAGTTTTAACTTTTGCAAAGCTATGCAGCTTGTCCCATGTTGATTCATTATCTGCTTTATATCAAGCAGCAAACTTTGACTTCAATTTTAATTGCCATTTTTCCGTTTTTTTTGTGCTGTTTTACAGTAGGATTTTTCCTAACAATTGCATCTCTCACAAAGAGTAAGTATTATTTTTACATCAGAGTAGTCAATATCTTGGGAAAAAAATATAACGAATTCGCCAACGCGGCAAAATTATGTCATTTTGGAAATAATTTTTCACTTGACTTTTTTTTACATCACCAGTATCTGTTTCAGACTGAAAGCACCATCTACCAATGCCTATGACAAATGCCATTACTAATACATCACATTGCCCAGTATGCATTTATACTAGTTATTTAGCAATGGAAAGCAAACTAATAGACAAAAAATTTTAGTTCAGGATTATCAAAACAATTACTTTAAATGTATCAACGGACACAGAAATGTCAACATATTTATCTCAAGTCTGGAAACTGCTGACAAATTATGTGAGGGGTACAAGGTTACAAGAGATGTCAAAAACCACATCTGTGGAAACCGAAGCAGTTTTGCCTCTAGGAAAAAGTGTTAAAGAAGCAGACAAAAGCGTTAAATTTGCTCAAGATAATTTGCCGGAATATTTATTGTGTGAAAAACTGCAAAAAAGCTTAGAAAAATGGACAGTCACAGGGAGTGGTTGGAATTCTAAGATAGACGAGAAAGCATTGGGTAAGCAACCTGGCGGGCTTTGCTTTGGAGTGTGCAATCGCCAGATGCATGAAGAGATTTATGATTTACTGGGTAACGGTGCGCTCAAATCAGAAATAGTCCAAGAACTTATAGAATTCCTGGTGACAAGTAAAAAGATTCGGCTAGAACTACTTTTCTGGCGGCTAGAAGATTTTTATCATCGCTGGTGTCGGGGAGAATTTATCGATGCCACACCAGAGGATAACCTGCCTCAGAAAAAAATGTTACAGTTGGCAGCAAAAAATATTGCGATCGCACTGAGACAGATAGATATATATACAGGGCTAAACGTACTAATCCTACTATTAGAGCTACACCGCTACGCCCAAGGACGAGATCAACTCAAACAAAAAATCACCTTCTACCCATCTGGCAAACCAGATACAGACAATTTTTTCACATCCCAACTGCTGCGGATTATTAACTATAGCGATGCCCTAGAAATTGGCAACTTTAGCACTATAGTCGGGCAATTTCTCAAAGGCGGCAACTTTACCGGTGCTTACCTCGGCGACGCTAACCTGACTGGCGTAGACTTTAGCGGCGCCAACCTCAGCGGTACTTACCTTGGTGATGCCAACTTAACAGGAGTCAACTTCAGCAGTGCCAACCTCAGCGCCGCTAACCTTGGTGATGCCAACCTCAGCGGTGCCAACCTCAGCGGTGCCAACCTCAGCCGCGCCGACCTCAGCAGCGCCAACCTCAGCGGTGTCAACCTCAGCGGTGCCGACCTCAGCGGTGCCAACCTCACCCGCACCGACCTTAGCAGTGCCGACCTCACCTGCGCCAACCTCACCCGCGCTGACCTCAACCGCGCCGACCTTAGCAGCACCAACCTAAACCGTGCTGACCTCAGCAACGCCATCCTTTTCGGTGCCAATTTGAGTGACGCGAACCTCAGCAACACCAACTTTAGCCATGCCGACCTCAGCGGTGCTGACTTGAGTCACGCCATCCTCAACGGTACAAACCTGAGTGACACAATACTTTTCAGTACCAACCTGAAGAGCGCCATCCTCATCGCTGCCGACCTCAGTTATGCCAAACTTAATGGTGCCAAGCTGAACGATGCCAGACTTAACGGTGCCATGTTTTTAGGCGCTGACCTCAGCGGCGTAGACCTGAGTCGAGTGACTCTCAACGAAGCCGACCTCAGCGGCGTAATTCTCAACGACGCCGACCTCAGTGGTGCAGACCTCACCGACGCCATACTTTTCGGCACAGACCTCAGCTATGCCAACCTGAATAGTGCTAACCTCAGCGGCAGTAACCTCAGTGGTGCGCTCCTCAATGGTGCGAATCTCAGCCACAGTAATCTCAGCAGCGCTATTCTCGGAGGTGCCGACCTCAGCGACGCCAATATGGAACAAATGACCTGGGGTCAAAAGCAGCAGTGGGAAAGTGTGCGGGGACTAGAAACAGCAGTTAATGTGCCAGAGGCGTTGAAGGAAGAATTAGGGTTGAAGTGAGGTAAAGGGACACGGGGACGCGGGGACATTTTTAGTCTTTGCGTCTTTTGTAGTTGGTTATTCTCGTAGAAAAATTTTCAAGTTCACAAAACTATTGCTTTGGTTCACAAAACTATTGTTTTGGTTCAGAACACCAACTTTCCAGTTTGGAACTTGAACGATGAACTTAGAAACAGCAAACGTCTAAATTAATAGGATAATGCGATCGCCATTATTCGAGTTCCGAACACCAACTTCCAAGTTCTAATGCCAAAACATGGGCATATTAGCTTGAATAGTCACCAATACTACCTCAAAGCCAGCTCTGAAAATGCTAACTACACATCAGAGGGGTATATCCCGCTTGCTAGAGTGTAAGTCGTTCACGTAAAATATAGTGCCATTGTTCCGGCAGTTCTCATGACTTCATCTGCGTCGTTTGACACATTAGAGTCTTTACAGGCGGATATCGCTGAATTGATCGTTCGTCTACCAACATTAAAAAATCGGCAACTTATTCAGCAAGCACTTTCTACTATTGTTCGCCTCGCTGATACCGAAATTGAGCGTCTTGATTGGAAAATCTTGTCGGCTGCGCTAGCAGATATGGAGCGAGGTTTCCAGCTATTTTATGATTACCGACATGTTCGTAAAGTCACCATTTTTGGTTCTGCTCGTCTGGCAACAGATACAGCAGAATACCAAATGGCGCTGGAGTTTGCTCGCTGTGTAACTAAATTAGGATTTATGGTGATGACCGGCGGCGGTGGTGGAATTATGCAAGCCGGTCACGAAGGTGCTGGACGAGAAAATTCTTTTGGGTTAAATATTCAGTTACCCTTTGAACAGGAAGCCAACCCCTTTATAGATGGCGACCCCAAGCTAATTCACTTCAAATATTTCTTCACCCGCAAGCTGTTTCTCCTCAAAGAAAGTGATGCTGTGGCTTTGTTTCCTGGTGGCTTTGGCACCCAAGATGAAGCTTTTGAATGTATGACTTTAAGCCAAACTGGTAAATTTGGCCCGGTACCTTTAGTTTTAATTGACCACCCTGGTGGTGATTATTGGCGCTCTTGGAGCGAATATATTGATAAGCAATTAGTTCATAAAGGTCTTGTCAGTCCTGATGACCCCAGCCTTTACACGGTGACAGATAACTTGGATGTGGCTTGCGATGCCATCACCCGTTTTTACCAGGTTTATCATTCTAGCCGTTATGTAGGGGATCAATTAGTCATCCGTCTGAAGACAGATTTATCAAATACCCAAGTTGAGCAACTCAATGCTGATTTCAGCGACATTATTATTCAAGGAAGGATTGAAAAAAGTCAGGCATTACCCCAAGAAGCCCAAGATGAAACTGTTGAACTACCCCGCTTAATTTTTTACTTCAATCAACGTGATTTGGGGCGTTTATATCAGATGATTGCAGTAATTAACCAGATGGGTATTCCTTCACCAGAGGATGCAGCACATCCAGAAAGAAAGTAGAATTTATGGGTGGATTTTTCCACCCGCGTCCCCAATATTTTAGGACTTACGCATTGACAATAAACATCAAATATGTGATGGGTTAAAAACCATATTTGTCGTAGGGGCAATTCATGAATTGCCCCTACAGGGTGGCCTAGTTGGCAATCATAAGGATAATTTAGAAAAGCCTGAAACAACCCCAAGATCGTTAATACACATCACGATAAATTTGTACAGTGCGTAAGTCCTATATTTTTGATGCCGGAAAAATAAATAAAAAGGATCGGGATTAAAAAGTAATTCAGAATTCTGAATTCTGAATTCTGACTCCTGTTTGATAAATTTAGTTAGCCGCATTAAAAATCTGCTGTGCGGTTAAATTTAATTGGGGAAAGGTAGGTGATGAAATCGCGGTGTTGCTTTGAAACGGAGTCATTTGATATTCACCATCAACTAATTCGCATACAAAAATAGTGGGTTGTTTGGGATTGCCAATGAACTTTCTTGCACCTAACGCAGCATAATCAGCAATCCAATATTCGGGAATTCCCATTTGTTCATAATCCGCAAATTTATTGTAATAATCGTCTCGCCAGTTGGTTGAAACAACCTCAACCACCAAAGGAATCGATGCTGCAAGGCTTACTGTTGAATGTTTTTGAAAAAGCGGTTCATTGTCGAGATTATCAAGATTTAGCAGCAACACATCTGGCGAATAAGCAGATTCAGCAGAAGGAGTTTTGACTAATGTGGTTTTGGGAATTCCGTAGGGTAGATTAAGACGATCAAACTCCACAGTTAATTTCCGCGACAAAAACGCAACAACTTTTTCATGCGCTCCGGTTGGTTGTGGCATTTCAACAATTACTCCCTGGTGCAATTCATAACGTTTGCCATCATTGGGATACCATTCGACAAATTCACCGAAGGTGGCTAATTTGGGCAAGGCTTGGGTCATAATCTTACCTCCACATATGTTTTATTTTATCAAAATCTTCACAATTTCCGTTGGAATAATTGAATCAATGCAGAAGTATACAGGACATTTCAGATTAATCAATTACACAATCTGAGGTCTAGTGACTAGGGCAAGAGCTTATCCCTCTTCTGTCACTTTCCGGGTATTCTGAATAAAAGAATAAAAAAATAAAACCCTGAAAGGTAAGTAGGGCAATGGATGTAGAATTACAAATCTTGAAACATTTGGCAAGAGATGCTCACCC
>JAHHHB010000055.1 GCA_019359545.1 Desmonostoc geniculatum HA4340-LM1
TAAGCTATCTGAGGGATTTTTTCAACTTCAAATGATTGTTAATAATCTGACTTGCTCAATTTTTCAAAACTTCAATATCCCTTATTTCTATTTTTCCTCTGCCTAGAGTGACAAAAGAGGGTTAAGGCAGCAGGGGGGCAGGGGAGCAGAGGGAAAGGGTTTTTGGTTTTCTGCATAGATTCGGGAATCATAACTAATTAGCCGGACGTGATGTTATGTCATGTCCGGTAAAAGATTTATGATTTAGGCTGACACGGGGACGCAAAGAGATTTTAATTGCAAGTGATTAGCCGGACATGACATTAAGATAACTTTGTTACAAATCCCAACAATTTTTTAGTAGTTGATGTCAGGAGTGTACGACGATAGGCATCAGCTGCTTTTTTAATTGCTTCGGCTTGAGTGGGATAAGGATGAATCACACTGCTTAATTTACTCAAACCGATTTTATTCACAATTGCTGTGGTTACTTCTGAGATCATTTCGCCGGCGTGAGGGGCGACAATGGTTGCACCGAGAATTTCATCAGAACCTTTTTTATGGTGGATTTTCAGAAATCCTAAATCTTCACCATCGGCGATCGCTCGGTCTACAATATTAAAAGGAATGGCGATCGTTGTCACTTCAATGCCTAGCTTCTGTGCCTCGTGTTCATACATTCCTACGTGGGCAATTTCTGGGTCAGTATAAGTTACCCAAGGCATTACTAAGCTACTGAGTTTGGTACGTCCTAAGCCAAAGGGAGAAAACAAAGTATTCTTAATCACAATCCGTGCCGCTGCATCAGCAGCATGGGTAAACTTCCACTTCATGCAGATATCCCCCGCCGCATAGATTTTGGGATTGGTTGTTTGCAGGTAATCATTGACCTTCACACCTTGGCGCTTGTCATATTCTACACCCGCTGCTTCTAAATTTAGACCTTCTACATTCGGGGCACGCCCAGTACCAACTAAAATTTCATCTACTGTCACAGAATCTCGGTGACCATTGGAGGAAAAGTAAAGCCGTTTACCCTCGGTGACTGTTACTACTTCTTCTAATTTGGAATTCAACACCACGCGAATTCCTTCGTTAATCAAAACCCTTTGGAGAATTTTAGCAGCCTCGGCATCTTCTTTGTTGAGAATCTGAGAACCGCTATGAAAAAGTACCACCTCAGAACCCAAGCGCCGAAAAGCTTGCGCCAATTCGCAACCAATTGGACCGCCACCAATTACCGCCAAACGTTCCGGTCGTTGGATTAAGGAAAAAACTGTTTCGTTGGTGAGATAACCTGCTTGTTCAAGTCCAGGAATCGCCGGTTGTGCGGCTCTGGCTCCAGTCGCAATTACAGCTTTTTTAAATCGGAGAGTTTTTTCGCCGACTTCCACGGTATTTTTACTCGCAAATCGACCGCTACCTAAGAAGACATCGACACCCAAATTTTTAAATCGTTCTGCTGAGTCATTATGGCTGATATCAGCTCTTATCCGGCGCATCCTGGCCATGACTGTGGGAAAATCAACGTCAATATTATGTTGGGGAATATTAACTCCCAAGTTTTTAGCATTCCAAATTTCCCCAACTACGCGAGCGGAACGAATCACAGTTTTAGATGGTACGCAACCAACATTCAAGCAATCTCCACCCATGAGATGCTTTTCAATTAATGCTACTTTTAAACCCAAATCTAAACCTGCTGCACCTGCGGCTACGACTAAACCGGCTGTACCAGCACCAATTACTACTAAGTCATAAATATCGGCGGGTTGAGGATTGACCCAATTTGGTGGATGAACGTAAGATACTAACTTTTGGTTATACTCGTCCATTGGGCGGACTGTGACTATCTCGAATTCGGAATTGGTCATTGTTGATACCTTTTTTTAAAAGTGAAAATACCAAAGTCAAGATAAATTGATTTATGGTTATTTAATTAGAATTACATCTTTGGATTGTTTTATCGGTTTGAGAATTGACAATTCAATAGGAAGAAGTTTTTAAACGCATAGGCGCTTCTCTACGAGACGCTACGCGAACGCCTTCCCGTAGGGTAGGGACGCTAAGTAAGCGCAGAGGTACGCAGAGTTTTAAACATACTACTTGAAATTGGTAAGGGAAGAGAGGGCAGAAGCTATAAAACCTCATCTTCTAGGGCTTTGCGAGCAATGCGGGTGATATAAATTGTAACGGCGACTGTGGCAATAAAACCCAAGATCCGGATTGTCCATTGTACGGTGGGGTTGGTGGGTTGAGCCTGGGTACCAATCATGGCAAGATTACCTGCAAGGGAACCAATATAAACATACATGATGGTTCCGGGAATCATGCCCACGGAACCGATAAAGTAATCTTTGAGGGAAACCCCTGTGATGCCAAAGGCGTAGTTTAATAAATTGAAAGGAAATATCGGCGACAGTCGCGTTAACAGCACAATTTTTAATCCTTTTCTGCCAACAGCTTCATCAATGGCGGCAAATTTTTTGTTATCTGCAATTTTACGAGCAACCCAGTCCCTTGCTAAATAACGTCCGACAAGGAAAGCAGCTGTAGCGCCAAGGGTTGCACCAATGAACACGTACAAAGAACCCCAAATTACGCCAAAGATAACGCCAGAACCTAAGGTGAGAACGGAACCTGGGAAGAAAGCGACGGTAGCGATAATGTAAAGTGCAATAAAAGCGATCGCTCCCACTCTACCAAGACTATTAATCCACTGCAACGCGTCCTGTAAAATTGCTTGGGGATTAAAAGAATTAGTATTTACAGATTCTTGTGCTAAGGCAAACTCTGTATTGAACAAAAAACCAAAACCAACTACTAGCAATATTAATCCAATCAATCTAAAACTCCTCATTCTCTCTGCGCCTCTCTTGTCTCTGCGTGAAAAAAAACATCATAATTATTACTCTACCGATGAATCTGGTTTCTCTAAATGACTTATTTCTGCAATTACCACACTTTTAGCTAAAGCTTTCTGAGCAATTTTTGTAATATAAATAGTCACCGCAACGGTAGCAATTAACCCAACTCCTTGCATTATCCATTGCCAGATTTGAGTTTCTGGAGTAATCGGTTGATGAGATGTGTTAATCATGGCAATATTTCCAGCTAAAGAACCAATATAAACGTACATCACAGTGCCAGGAATAATGCCAAAAGAACCTAATATATAATCTTTGAGAGAAACTTGTGTGACTCCGAAAGCATAATTCAATAAATTGAAAGGAAAAACAGGAGATAGACGAGTTAGCAAGACAATTTTCCACCCTTCTTTCGCAACTGCTAAATCAATTGCTTTAAATTTAGGATGTTTGTCCATTTGTTGGCAAACCCAATTCCGCGAGAGGTAACGTCCAACAATAAAAGCTAATGTAGCTCCAATTATGGCAGCAATTAGTACATATATTGAACCCCAAAATACTCCAAACAGACAACCACCTTTGAGAGTTAATAGGGAACCAGGTATAAACAATAATGTTGCTAAGTTGTAGATGACTATGTAGGCTATGGGGCCGAAGATGCCAAGACTCTCAACCCAAATAATTAAGGTGTGTAAAAGTCCTTGAAAATTGAACTGTTTAGCGGCAATTATGAGAGTGACAACGAAGCAAGTTAGCAGTAATAGTTTGAGTTTGGAATTGAATAAGGGCTTCTTCATTTTGATAACTAGAAGGTAAGACGCGATGAATCGCGTCTCTACAAGTGGTCTATTTGTGGCATTCTTTTTTCAAATTGGTATTACACGTCGAATCTAATAGCACTAAGATATACTACTAACATGAGAAATAGCTTAAATCCTCTTAAATTTTTCTCGTCGATACCAGCCACGAATTCGCTCAGGTGAAACACCGAGCAAATAAGCAATAATTACTATTTGATTAAGTAGCGTAGTTTTCAACACTCCCTTTTGCAACCATCTACGGGCTGAGGTAACAACTGGTGCGGAGATAATTGTAATACGTCCGATCGCTTTTAAACGACGTACCAGTTCAAAGTCTTCCATGATGGGCAATTCAGGAAAACCGCCAATTTGTTGAAATACTGCTTTGGTGAGGAAAATTGCTTGGTCACCGTATGGCATTTGGCAAAAATGCGATCGCCATTTCACACCCAACTCTACCCATCGTAAACTCAAAAGGGATGAATCAATCCGCAAGTTAAATGCACCAGCTACAGTCCCAGGTTGTTGTAGGGCTGTGCAAATTATCTCATCAAACCCAGCAGGTAAATGAGTATCGGCATGAAGAAATAGCAGAATATCGCCGCTAGCCGCTACAGCACCCGTGTTCATTTGTATAGCACGACCGGGAGATGATGAGATAACTTTGACACCTAAAGATTGAGCTATCGCCGCAGTATCATCGCTAGAGCCACCATCTACGACGATGACTTCTATATTTGTACTGATTTGAGTAGTAGCAATAGCTTCTTTGATATTTTTTTCTTCATTGAAAGTTGGAATGATAATAGAAATTTTACTGGCAACAATATTCTCACTCATGATTTGGTCAAAAGAGTTTGACTAACTAGGCATCATCTTCGGTAATGTAATTGACGACCTCTAATAATCATAGAAAAATTAATAGAGAAGCGGAGCTTCTTCAGCTCCGCTCGATGCTAATCGTAGCTTAAATGCTTTAATTCCTACCAAAGACACTAGTAAGGGCACGCGCCATGTTTTGCGGTTGCATCGCATCCATCGCGGCTGTGGGTTCGTAGCCGCAGTGAACCATGCAATCGGCACACTTGGGATTACCACTCTTCTGGCCGTATTGACTCCAGTCAGTTTTTGCTAGTAATTCTTGGAAGGTAGAGTAATAACCCTCGTTCAGCAGATAGCAAGGTTTTTGCCAACCAAGAACGCTATAACTTGGGCTACCCCAAGGCGTGCATTCGTAGTCTTTCTCACCGATAAGAAAATCGAGGAACAGCGGATTGTGATTGAAGTTCCAGTTTTTTGCACCGGTTTTGTATGGAGCCAGGATTTCTCGGAACAGGGCGCGTGTTTGTTCGCGGTGGAGAAAATGATCTTGATCTGGTGCCCACTCGTAGCTGTAGCCAGGAGAAATCATCATCCCGTCGGTATTGAGTGTTTCCAGGAAATCAAAGAACTCTTGCATGTCTTTGGGGTCAGTACCCTCAAAGATTGTGGTATTAGTGGTGACACGGAAGCCTCTAGCTTTAGCGGCGCGAATGGCTTGGACAGCAATATCAAAAACACCTTTGCGATCGACACAGCGATCGTGCAACTCCCGCATCCCATCTAGATGGACGCTAAAAGTCAGATAAGGGGAAGGTTGAAACTTATCGAGGCTCTTTTCTAACAACAAACCATTGGTACACAAGTAAATATACTTTTTGCGCTCAACTAATCCCCGCACAATCTCGTCAATTTGGGGATGTAGCAGAGGTTCTCCCCCAGGAATTGAGACAACTGGTGCGCCACACTCTTCCACTGCGGCGAAGCACTGCTCTGGGGTGAGGTTTTGCTTTAATATTTCCTTTGGATGTTGTATTTTACCACAACCTGTACACGCTAGATTACACCGAAAAAGAGGTTCCAACATTAATACTAAAGGAAAGCGTTTGCGTCCCAACAGACGTTGAGTCACGAGATATTTGCCGATATCTATAGCTTGTTGTAGATTAACTGCCATAATTGCGATCGCTCCTCTTTAAGATATAAAAACACCACTGTAGGGTAGCACCGCTGTGCTAACCTACTCATTGACGTAACCCTGAGTTACAAACCAATCCACAGCATCCTGGAGTGCCCCATTGATTGGAGATTGGGGTAAACCCAACTGTTGCACTGCCTTAGCGGCATTGTAATACATAGGTTGTTTCGCCATGCGAACGCCATCTATAGGCACCGAAGGCGATTTCCCCAGTGGTGCGAGAATTTTTTCATCAACCCAAGCAACACTCAGGGGTAACCAAGTGGGTAAACTTCGCTGGGGTGCTGTCAAGCCTGTAATCTCGGAGAGTTGTTCGAGTAGTTGTTTGAGACTGAGGTTTTGGTGACCCAATATATAGCGATCGCCAGATTTACCCCGCTGCAAGGCCAGTAAATGCCCCCATACCACATCCCGCACATCGATAAAATTCAAACCAGTATCCAAGTAAAAAGGCATTTGTCGCCGCAAAAACCGCAGTATTATATCACCTGTAGGGGTAGGTTTGATATCCAATGACCCAATTGGGCTGCTGGGATTGAC
Source organism: Desmonostoc geniculatum HA4340-LM1 (assembly GCA_019359545.1). Taxonomy (GTDB): domain Bacteria; phylum Cyanobacteriota; class Cyanobacteriia; order Cyanobacteriales; family Nostocaceae; genus Nostoc; species Nostoc geniculatum. The sequence goes on from JAHHHB010000055.1 coordinate 6,204, forward strand.
TATAACTACCTCCTGACCTTTAGCAGCGGCTTGTATAGCTTCTCGTTCGGCGAGAAATTTAGACTTTTTATAGTTACCCACCAACTTTTCTAAGGGACTCTGATGTGTTTCATCAACGACTTCACCAGATGATCCCACCCCAATAGCTGCCACGGAACTGGTATAAACGGTGCGTTCAATTCCCGCTTTCTTGGCTGCTGCTAGGACATTGCGGGTACCTAAAACATTATGACTGTGGAGTAACTCCCGGTCAGCTTGCCACAAAGAGTAATGGGCTGCCACATGAAACAGGTATTGACAATCGCTCATCTCTTGCCAGAGATTTGCATCGTTCAAATCGCCTTTGACAATTTCCACCTCCAGACTGCGTAGATTTTGGAGATTGCTGCTGGGGCGTACCAGTGCTTTAACTGTATATCCCTCTTGCAGCAGCAACCGCACCAAATGGGCACCAATAAAACCTGTACCGCCCGTGACAAAAACCCTTTTGGATTTTGGATTTTGGATTTTGGATTTTGGATTGATCAATTTGGAATTCCCCTATTTTGAATTTTGGATACAGAAATTTTGCACTAAGTAATGTAAATCTCTGAATCTGATCAGTCCTCCCCGTTCAAAATCTCAAATCTCAAATCTCAAATCTCAAATTTCTTGCGGGGAAACCAATCATCCAAAATGGTGTAGACGACGGGCACAACAATTAAGCTGAGGATAGTTGAAGTCACTAGTCCGCCGGCGATCGCTACGGCCATTGGCGATCGCAATTCGGAACCAGCACCAAAACCTAAGGCTATAGGTAGCATCCCTAAAAGTGTGGAAGCGGTGGTCATCATTATTGGTCTCAGGCGCACTGGCCCTGCTTTGAGAATGGACTCTGTGCGGTCTAAACCAGATTGCCGCAGTTGATTGATGTAATCTACCAGTAAAATGGCATTTTTGTTTGCTAGTCCCAACAAAAACACAAAGCCAATCAGCGAGATCATGCCAAAGTCACTCTTGGTAAAGAGTAAGGCCAGCATCGCCCCCACAATTGACAAGGGCAAAGAAACACCAATTACTAACGGGTCTATCCAGCTTTTGAACAGCAAAATCAGTACCACAACAATGCAGAGTGCCGATAATACCAAAGTACTGCCAAAACTAGCAAATACTTCACCTTGGCGGGCAGAATCTCCTCCCAAATCCAAAGTCACATCAGCAGGTAACACTGCTTTGGCTTCTGCTACTATTTGGTCTGTAGCCTTACCTAAAGACAAATCTTTGCCCAAATTAGCACTGATGTAGGCTACTCTTTGATTATCCAGCCGCTCAATTTGAAAAACCGTGCCTTGGGAGTTGGTTTCACTTGTTACACTAACGTCAGCAAATCCCGGTAGTTTTTCGATGCGCTCTTTAATTGCCTGGGCTGCTTTGTTGAGGGTTTGGAGATTATCGCCTCGTAGTGATACCTGTAGGGGTTTTTGTCCGCCAGTATCAACAAATTGAATATCTTCCACACTGGTAGTTACACCGGGGAGATTAGGCAAAGCAAAGCGTAATTGGTCTTGTACTTCGGCAGTTTTGATGTTGCGGTCTTCCTTGAGCTTGATATAAAGATTACCTTTATTTGGCTCACCCTCACGAGAACCAACAGTAGTAAACACTGTTTCCACTGCTGGAGATTGTCTCACCACATCTTCAAGTTTCTTGGCAACCTCAAGAGAATCGTTTAAGGGGTTGGGGATTGGGGACTGGGGACTGGGGACTGGGGACTGGGGACTGGGGATTGGGGACTGGGGACTGGGGACTGGGGACTGGGGATTGGGATTTGTTCCCTGTGCTTGTGCTGCTTGTGCCTGTAAAAATTGCTCAGGGATTTTTGGTAAGGGGGCGGTGTAGGTAATGTTGAACTCGCCGCGATCTAATTTAGGAATAAATCCTTTGGGAATTAGTAGACTGAGTGCCATACCTGCAACAAAGCTGAGAATGGCTAATGCAATGACTGTTTTGCGATGTTTTAAAGACCAGTTGAGTAAGTTTCTGTAAAATTGGGTAAAATTCACCCAGATGTTTGCTTGTTGGCGTCGTCGGGGAGTTGAGGTCGCGGGTTTTAGCCAGTAGGTAGCCAAGGCTGGTGAGAGTGTACGAGCTACCAATGTGGAAGCAATCATGGCTGCTGAAACTGTGATTCCAAATGGCTTGAAGAATTGCCCGATTACTCCACCCATCAAACCAATGGGTAAGAAAACCGCTACAGCAGTAGCAGTGGTAGCAACGACTGTTAAGCCAATTTCATCTGTAGCTGAGAATGCGGCTTGGCGAGGAGTTTCTCCTTCATCGATGTGCCGCATGATGTTTTCGACATCGATAATCGCATCATCAATGACGCTGCCAATAACTAAGGCCAAAGCTAGCAAGGTAATGGTTTCTAGATTGAAGCCAAAAATTGCCATGACGATAAACGTTGCCAACAAAGATGTCGGAATCGCCAAGGCAGAGATGAGAGTTGCCCGCCAATTCCATAAAAAAGGATAAATTACCACTATGGACAACAAGACGGCTTCCATTAAAGCATCGATTGTTGATTGGGTGGCTTGGCGGATATATTTTGCTTGGGTGGCAGCTAAGGTGAGGTTGACATCTTTGAGTGTAGAGCGCAGCCTTTGGACTTCTTTTTCAACTAGACTCACCACTTCTAAGGTGTTGGCATTACCGCGCTTGATTACTTGAAATGCAAGTGCATCTTGCCCGTTAAACCGGACTAAGGTAGATCCTTGTTGGGTAAGAGCCGCTGCACTGAGCTTCGATGGATCTAAGGGAGTTGCAGTTGCATCGCCCAGGAGTGAAACTTTCAGGACTCCTGGTAGTTTAGCGATCGCACTTACAATCTCATCTTTCGCCAACTTAGTCAAATCTGTGAGATTCCGTGTCGGACTCTCAATGGCATAGCTAATGGCGGCTGACTCGTTCAAGTTCAAGGGAATAATTTTAGAAGTCGCTCCTTGAGGGACAGTCACCTGCTTGAGGACGGCTTCAACTTCTTTGGTTGATGTTTCTAGATTCGTACCAACAGCAAAAGATAGAGCAACGGCTGTTTGACCAGGAAAGGTGGATGAGCGGATATTCTCCAGTCCTTCCAAGGAACGTAAGCGTTCTTCTAGGGGTTTGGTAAGCTTGGCCTCTGTATCGAGGGCAGTTGTCAGGGGGGCTGTAGCATTCACAACCACCACTGGGAAGGTAATATCTGGAAACAATGCATACTTGAGGGAACTGAAAGCAAGAATACCAGCTACCGTGACGGCGATCCAAAAACTCACGGTCAGCCACGAAAATTTAATCGCTAATTTGGAGATATTGAATAATTCTCGTGCGGATTTGGAGTTAGAAAGCTTTACCATCTTGGAAAATTATCGTGCAGGTGACACAATTATTTAGTCATGCTACAGCAATCGCCTTCGGTTTGCGAGTTTTGGTCACCACCAAATGGCAATATTACTTATTGTCACTCAAAATATGACAAAGTTTTTAACAGAGCATGGAACTTTAGCAATGAAACTTGGTTCTGTCGAGCATAAGGAATTATTCTGTCGCAGCTTTACCGAAAGCTACAGGGAATATGAGCCTGAGTCTCTTCCCTGGCCGGATTTGGACGATGCAGCTTTGAGCTTCCTACGCAGTATTCCCTTTTGGGAGAAAGCTCTAGATACAGAGCGACAAGCCGGTGCAATAGTTAGTGGTTACGCACAAACGGTCAGCGATCCCATTTTACAAGCGGCCATCGCCCTCCAAGGTCAAGAAGAACTACGCCACGCTCGCCTGCTGAAAACATTAATTGACCGTTACGGCATCGAAATGCCAGAACGTCTCCCCGTTGAAGTTCCCCATAATATTGAGCCAGTATTTACGCGCTTTGGCTTTGAAGAATGTCTGGATACTTTCTTTGCCTACGGGCTATTTGCGATCGCCCGTGAAGCTAATGTCTTTCCAGAGTCAATCTTCACAATCTTTGATCCCATCATAGACGAAGAAACACGCCATATCGTGTTTTTTGCCAACTGGTTTACCTATACACAAATTCAGCGCGGCCAGGGATTTATCCCGCTGCGGAGTATCAAAACCCTCTGGCACTACGGCAAGGCACTCAGCAATCTGATTGCCGTCTTTGGCAATGATGACCCCAGTCGGACTGGTTTTGCTGCCACCGGCACTAACATCTTTACTAAAGACCTCACACTAGAAAAATTTCTGGAGATTTGCCTAGTGGAAAATCAACGGCGGATGAGCAAGTACGATCCCCGACTCCTGCAACCGCAATTATTGCCCAGACTTGCCAATGTCGCTTTGGGCACCCTCCAGTTAATACCCAAACGCAAACTCCAGAATATCGAGAGCGCTAGTGCCTAACTTTTTACCCCACGACACAATTCTCGTGCCTCAGGGAGCAGAATATCAAGCCGTGTGTCGTGGATTACGCGGCGTGACTGGCTCCATTCCCAGGGTATTACCGATACCTGTTGGGATAAAGCCTTTACTTCAATACCTGCAAAAATCCTCAGAAAATGGACAATTTCTAGCCGCAAAATCGAGAGTGCTGATTGTGGGTATATGTGGCAGCTTGAGCGATCGCTACGGTGTTGGTGACATTGTGCTGTACCAAGATTGCTTTTATCAAGGGAAACGGCAAGAATGCGATCGCCCTTTCACCGCACAATTACACTCAGCCCTGGGCATGGGGCATAGGCAAGAAGCAGAGGAGAAAAACTCTTCTTCCCCAGTCCCCAATCCCCACTCCCCACTGAATTTAGTCAAGGGGTTGACGAGCGATCGCGTCATTTGGTCTGCGGCTGAAAAACGCCGTCTGGGTGAGACTTGGGCGGCTGATGTTGTTGATATGGAGGGATTTACTGCCCTAGAGTTTTTTAATGCAGCTGGGGTTCCAGTGGCAATGTTGCGAGTCGTCAGCGACAATTGTCAGCACGATATCCCTGACCTCACAGGAGCGATCAATTCTGATGGTTCCCTCCGTCCTTTGCCTTTAGCTATGGCAATGCTCCGACAACCTCTTGCTGCTACTCGCCTAATTCGAGCTTCATTAAAAGCATTAAAAGTGTTAGAAAAAGCGATAAATTTGCTCTTTGAAGGCGGAAATAACTAAAGTATACTTTTTTGAGAAATCTTATTTAAATTAAAGTTTACCAATGACAAAAGACAGTTCCCATCAGTTAGCTTTAATTACGCCGATTTACTTAAGGCAAATTATTCGGGTCAATACCCTGAGATTGTAGATAAGCGATTAGCCGTTCTTTTTGTTGACGTTCCTGTTCAATCTGTTCCACCGCCCAAGGTAGCAAATTACTTGCTGCATCCCACCACCGCAACCAATAACCCGTTCGCGCTTCTTTTATTCCTTGCCACGTTCCTAAATATAAACTCATTGAATCAATCCAATGACGACCATTTTCATCAGGTTGTTTTAACTCATAGCGACCATTTTCCCGTTGATAAAATTCCAACAAACCGCCATTTGGGTCAAAAATTACGTAAATTGGGACTTGAAGAATTTGTTCGTAAAAAAACCATTTTCCTGGGGGATAAGTCCGCTTAAATGAATATTCTTCCCCTTCGGTATCTGATAGAAATTCCATCACCACCGCCGGAATATCCCCTTCTAAGTTTGGTGTATAGCTTTTGCGTTCTTTTAAAATCTGATTCACTGATGGCACATAAACCCAATCAGGTGCTTTGATAATAAATTGTCCGTTGATTGTCGCACACAGTCCAAAATTTGAGGCGATTAACATCTGCGGTTGGATGAAACCACTAATTTCTAAGCTTTCACGTAAAGCACCAGCCAAGATTGGCTGACCTGTATTTTCCACTGGTTTATCCTCTAGCTGAAAATCGTTCGGTAACGCTTCCCAAGAGATGACCAGTTGAATTGATGATTTGGTTTCACCAAGTTGGGTTGCCATAAGCATTGTTGGTAGTTGATTTATCTTTATTTTATTTGGGCATTGGTCATTGGTCATTTCCTGCATTTCTCACAAGCTTGAGTGCAGAGGGCAGAGGTCTATGGCAGGAACCCATAACGCGGGACGGGGGGGCAGAGGGGATTGAACTTGGCACATTGAACTCTCCCCTGCTCCCCTGCTCAAGGTTTTGACAGATGTGCTGAGAAATCCGGGATTTGTCGTTTGTTATTCTCCCTCTGCTCCTCACCCCATGCCCAATTCCCAATAACCGCACCTCTACGGACGGACACCACTACTGCGGCAAAGATTAAAATCGCTTAACACTTCGTTACACTAAAGACATGAGAGGAACAAAAGCAAACCTCTCGCAGTTGAAATCAAAGGTGAACGACATGAATGGCACAATTCGCGTTGGTAATCTCTTCGGAATTCCCTTCTACATCCATCCGTCGTGGTTTTTAGTTCTAGGTTTGGTAACTTGGAGCTATAGCAGTGGACTAGCGGCGCAATTTCCTCAATTATCTGCGGGATTAGCTTTGCTATTGGGATTGATGACAGCGCTGATGTTGTTTGCCTCTGTCGTCGCCCATGAATTAGGACACAGTTTTGTTGCTATCCGTCAGGGAATTGATGTCAAATCTATCACACTGTTTATATTTGGCGGTTTGGCAAGCTTAGAAAAAGAATCGAAAACTCCAGGTGAAGCTTTTTGGGTGGCGATCGCTGGCCCACTAGTTAGCTTACTACTCTTTGGAATCTTTACAGCAATTGGTGTTACTACGGCTATTTCAGGGCCGCTAGCTGCAATTCTTGGCGTTTTAGCTGCTGTAAACTTGGCATTAGCGCTGTTTAACCTGATTCCTGGCTTGCCTTTAGATGGCGGTAATATCCTCAAAGCCATCGTTTGGAAAATCACAGGTAATCCTTATAAAGGTGTAACTTTTGCTAGTGGAGTTGGGCAAATATTTGGATGGGTAGCAGTTCTTTCAGGTATACTTCCCCTAGTATTTTTTGGCAGCTTCGGTAACATCTGGAACTTGTTAGTCGGTTTCTTCTTGTTACAAAATGCTGGTAATGCGGCTCAATTTGCCAGAGTGCAAGAAAAACTCACAGGTTTAACAGCGGAAGATGCTGTAACTGCCAATAGCCCGATTGTATCTGCTAATTTGACTCTGAGAGAGTTTGCTGATGAACGGGTGGTAAGTGGACAAAATTGGCATCGGTTTTTAGTGACTGATGATGATGGACAATTAGTAGGTGCGATCGCTACTGATAATTTACGAACCATTCCTACAGCACTGTGGCCAGAAACTCAAGTCAAACAAGTCATGCGACCAATTACAGAATCAACCACAGTTCAATCCGACCAACCTCTGCTAGAAGTTATGCAGCTACTCGAACAACAAAAGCTATCTGTGCTTCCTGTAATTCGTGACAACGGTGTGCTGGTTGGAATCTTAGAAAAAGCTGCAATTATCCAACTATTGCAAAGCCAAACGCAACCTAACCCTGCATAATTTTTTCAAAAAACAATATTCTCTCTTCAACTTCTTCCCTCAGAATTTCTGAGGGGATTTTTTTTGTGAATTGCCCAAATTTATCTCACCACGCGGCTCATCGCCCCGCTATCCATGTACAGCACTTTCGACTCAGCACTCTTGATGTTTAAATTTTAAGCTTCGATTCATTGAACAAGGCAAAAGTAAAAAGTTAAAAGCCAAAAGAAAGAGAAAAAGAGATAAGTTATGAACTGCCTAAATTTATTTATGGGGATTAACTTTTAACTTTTTATTTTTGAATCACTACTTATGCAAACCGACAGCAGATTTTAACTGGGTGAAGTACGCAAGCTAAGTCTTTAAGTGAGGTATCAAGCCTGTTTTACTTCAAAATTCTGACTCCTGTTGGCGCAGCGGGGCGCAGCCCATTCTGAATTTTGCTGTAATTGTTCTGCAAGGATTTTTTACGGGATACCAAGTATATTCCTACCAGGCAGAGACCCGCTATTGCCGCAGGTTCAGGTATGGTCTTAATTCTGGCATAAACAGCTGTTGTAGCTGTGCCTCCTTCAAGCGCTTTAATACTCAACTGAGGAACATCTGGATTAAAGCCAGTTAGCTCAAGTGTGTATTTATTGCCTGCAAATGTGAAACTGTTATAGGCCAAGTTTGTGTCTATAAATACAGAATCTGCATTTTCTTGTGGATTTGTTGAGGTATTCGGTGTATTCACTAAATGGAAGTTGAAGTTAAAAACTTGGTTGATTCCAACGGGGGAGTTGAGGGATAGATTGAGATTTAAAGGTACAAATTCAACGCTTGTACCTTTGAGTACTGTTTCGTTAAAGTACCTCAACTCACCTATTTTGAATACAGAGTCGGTGTCTCCTGAAAAGGAACTTCCATCAAAGACCAGTTTATTTGGAAGTATTGATGGTGAAGAAGGTTGACCCCAAGTAAATGTCTTGGTTCCCACACCTGTATATGTGGGGTTAGTATCAAGGCTTCCTGGAGTCGGTTCTCCCCACGTACCGCTGGAGAAACCAGAAAAAGAGAAAGCTTGTGCTTGACCAGAGAAGCCAAATGCTGTAGTCGCAGTCACAAAAAAACTAGATATGGCAGTCGCAAAAACTAAACTTCGCTTCATAAATTTAGGTTTCAATTCTCATTCCGGAGCTTCTCTAAAGTAAGTCTCCAATCTACCGTAGTAAATTTACGGAAAATGCGCCAATATCTTTTTGTAGTTTTTATGAAGTCTTTATATATTTTTTTTGAAATCTTGTTCAGTAATTTATATTTTTTAAGCTTATTTTATGGAATTTTCAAGCATTTCAACACTTCGTAACTTTTAGTAAAGTGTTGATGAGCATCAACTTACTTGATTGTCTGATTAAATGTCAAGTCAATACAAGGTTAATAGTTTATTAAAAAATAGCAAAGGAGCAGATAATTCATAATCTTGAATTATAAATTATCTGCTCCTCATCCCAGAACTCAGCACTCAGCACTCACTTAGGGTGCAAGAGCATTACCGCGAATTAAACTAGCAATAGTTTTGGCAGTAATTTTCAGTTGGGTGATGGGATTAGCTGGGACAACGGTTTTATACAGATAGCTATCGAATGTTAGTCGCTGTACATCGAGGTCATCGCACATTTCCACAAAGGCTTCGCGGGTGGCGTTGGAACGATAGAATACGGTTTGCAGAATGTCCAGCACTTTGTAAGTGAGTCCGTATTTTTTATCCCAACGCTTCAGGTAAACCTTGAGGTCATCTTCTGTGGGAATCCGGTTACCGTTGTTAGATGCTTCGACAATTGTTTCGGCACACATCCGCCCAGATTTAGCAGCAAAATAAATCCCTTCACCGGAGGACTTGGTAACGTAACCAGCAGCATCTCCCACCAAAGCAATGCGACCGACAACACGACGGGGACGGGGATGTTCAGGAATGGGGTGCGCTTCTACTTTAATGATTTTACCGCCTGCCAGCTTTTGGGATGCACGGGCGCGGATGCCAGCTTGTAACTGTTTGATGCTGGCTTTATTGACGTGCATTGTGCCGGTACCGACAGCTACGTGGTCATATTTGGGAAAGACCCACGCGTAGAAATCTGTAGAAACGTCATCGCCGACATACATTTCAGCGAGGTCGTTGTAGTATGCCATTTTGTCTTCGGGTAAGCGAATGCGCTCTTGGAAAGCGATCGCATAATTATAATCCCCGGCATCCATTTCTTTGGCAACTCGGGAATTCGCCCCATCAGCGCCAATAATCAAATCCACTTTCAGGGTTTTGGCAACACCTTCTGCACCAGTTTCCGTATGGTCAACGTAATGGATGGTATAGGGATCGGTATTGTTTGCTGGTATATCGAGTTTATGAACAGTGGCATTAATTAAATTTGCACCGAGTTTTGCCGCACGATTCCGCAAAAAGCCATCTAGCACTTCCCGGCGGCACATTCCTATATATTCTTCTTCATTTACCAGATTAATATCAACCTCGCGGTTGGAAGGCGAAATCATTTTCATCTTCCTTACCTGGCGATCAATAATCTCTGGTGGTAGATCGAACTCACTCACCATACACAGGGGAATTGCACCCCCGCAAGGCTTAGCATTGTCTAGTTTCCGCTCAAACAGGTAGGTTTCAATCCCAGAGGCAGCCAGTGTTTGTGCGGCAGATGAACCAGCAGGACCTGACCCAATAACAGCAACCCGTAGTGTCAAAGGTCTATCTCCCAATCTTCACATTGATCGAGAGCATACTATCACGGTCTTTCGGCTGATTTGGCGCTTTACCTCCAGGTCTTGCCTGAAATGCAATATTCCTTAACTTTTTGATACAAAAACCGAGATTGGAATGGGAAATTTGGTCAATAGAAAAGTAGGATTGTCAGATGGTAGGAAAAAGACGGGAGTATGCCAAAACACTAAGGTAACCTTAAAGCAGTATTTGATTTAAAAATCTTGAGGCAACTCCAATGGCTTGGCAGCGTCCAGACGGTCGTCTTCCCTACGAACTACGTCCGTTCAGCTTTTACCCCAGTTTCACCCACTTTGCTCCCGGCTCTGTGCTAGCAAGATGTGGTGATACTCAGGTACTTTGTACTGTTAGTGTAACCAAGGGAGTTCCCAGATTTTTGGAAGGAACAGGTAAAGGCTGGTTGACTGCTGAGTACCGAATGCTACCATCTGCTACACAACAACGGCAAGAAAGGGAATTATTGAAATTATCTGGACGGACGCAAGAAATTCAACGTTTAATCGGACGCAGTTTACGTGCAGCATTGGATTTTGAGACACTGGGAGAGCATACGCTGACTGTGGATGCTGATGTGTTGCAAGCTGATGCTGGAACCAGAACCACAGCGATTACAGGTTCTTTTGTCGCTTTGGCTCATGCTATTTCTAAATTGTTGCAGCAGGGGACATTGGAGCGATCGCCCCTGTGTGGACAGATAGCAGCGATTTCCGTAGGATTACTGGAAAAAGAGCCGTTTTTAGATTTAAATTATATCGAAGATGTGGCTGCAACGGTAGATTTTAATGTGGTGATGAATCAACATCTGGAAATCATTGAAGTCCAGGGAACAGCCGAAGAAGGTAGCTTTAGCCGTAGTCAGTTGAATCAACTGCTAGATGTAGCCCAAAAAGGAATTGAGCAATTGTTAATCGCTCAACGTGAAGCGATCGCTGACTGGGAAGCCCTATTTGTGGGTGATTTGTAATATAGAAATCATATTTGATTTTTGAAATCCTACAGCGTAGTCGGGGAGTGGGGAGTAGAGAGTAGGGAATAGTAGTGCAAATGTGCTATTTTACTACCCAAAATTAAATGATTAATTATTTTTATTAAAATTTATTAAAGTTTAATAAAATTACCCATCTGGCGTCAATCAAGCAAGTATGAAGTAACAGGATGTCAATAAAAATAATCATGACAGTGGTTAGTACGACTTACTACTGACAACTTACACATGAAGGTGGTAAGGTGCGTCTAAGTTTATTCAAACTAGCTAATCTACGATGTTAAATGTTTCAAAAGTTAAAAAGGGGGATTGTAAGAAGTTCGGTATTGTATTGCCAGAAGCCAGCAATATGATGATAAAGCTATGAACAAAACCGTTGAAGTTCTACCGGATCAGCCAGCGCTGGTTGCAAGAGCGCTAGAATTAGTTCTGTCCAAGTTAGAAACTGCCATTGAGCAGCGGGGGCGATTTACCATCGCTTTATCAGGCGGCAGTACACCTAAGCCGTTATACGAAGCCATCGCCAATCAAAAATTGCCTTGGGATAAAATTCATATATTCTGGGGTGATGAACGTTATGTACCGCCAGATCATCCCGATAGCAATGAATTGATGACGCGTCGTGCATGGCTAAATCATGTTGATATCCCAGCTGCTAACATTCACGCTGTACCGACTTTAGAAGCTGACCCAGGCCTGACTGCTGCTAAGTATGAACAGCATCTAAAAGAATTTTTCAATTCTTCTGGGGCGGAGTTTCCCGTGTTAGATGTAATATTACTGGGGATGGGTGATGATGCACACACCGCATCTTTATTTCCCCACACAGAGGCTCTGAAAGTACGCGATCGCTTGGTTACTGTGGGTAACAAAAACGAAAGCTTGCGGATAAGTTTCACATACCCCTTCATCAACTCTGCTCGCAGCGTGATTTTTCTGGTTGCTGGTGCTAACAAAAGACCAGCCTTGGCGCAAGTCTTTGCACCTGTAGCCGATGACTTCACTTACCCATCCCGTTTAATTCAGCCCCAAGGAGAACTTTGGTGGCTGCTGGATGCCGCAGCAGGTTTGGAACTCCAATCTTAGAGAAGAAGACGCAAAGGGGCATTGGGCATGGGGCATGGGAAGAGGCAGAGGGGCAGAGGGGATGGGGGGCTGTGGGGCTGTGGGGCAGAGGGGCAGAGGGGATTGAACTTGGCACATTGAACTCTCCCCTGCTCCCCTGCTCCCCATCCCCTGCTCCCCTGCTCCCCTGCTCCCCTGCTCCCCTGCTCCCCTGCTCCTCTGCTCCCCTGCTCCCCTGCTCCCGCGTAAGAGCGTCCCTTCAGGAGTAATTGTTAGAATCGAAAGCTAAGGCCGCCCCTGGAGCTTGCCAATCCCACCATATTTTATGATGATCTTGAACAAAGGCTAAAATCGATGATCGTCTGCCCTAATTGCAATCATCCCAATCCTGACGGCGCTGTCCAGTGTGAAGCTTGTTATACGCCGTTACCAGCAACTACTCACTGTCCCAGTTGTGGGGCAACGGTGCAGGCAGATGCTGCATTCTGTGGTCAGTGTGGCTATAACTTGCACTCAACAGGAGTTCCACATGTTCACGCCCCAGTGGCTGCAACAGTGACTCCTGATATGTCCGTGGAAGTACCGCCGTTAGTTTCACCCGATCCCCTTGTAGAACTTTTACAACCAGATGCGTTGGGAATTAGCGCCTCTGGCAACTCCCATCCTCCTGTTACCTCATCTTTACCACCAACAGCGGTGGCGGCTCCCCCAGTAACTCCGCTACAGCCATCTGTTACAGAAAACACCCCCCCAACACCACTGCCAACTGTTGCAGTTCAACCCGTGGTATCTAGCCAAGGTATTCCTACACCACCACCTTTGGAACCACCACCAACCCCCGAACCCGAAGTATCCGCACCAGCAGCAGCACCAATAGCAACTGCTGCGAGAACGCAATTGCAGCAGGTGAATGCCCGATTAGTCCATATTCAAACGGATATGCTGATTGAATTGCCGCAAAATCTCTCTGTGATTCATATCGGCAAGCCCAATGACCGGATTCCTCCAGATATAGATGTTTCAGGATTTCCCAATTCAGAAATTGTCTCGCGGATTCATGCAGATATTCGCGTGGAAGGAGACGCTCACTATGTTGAAGATGTGGGAAGTTCCAATGGCACTTACATCAATAACTTGCCCCTCTTACCGGGGAACCGTCACCGCTTGCGACCAGGCGATCGCATTAGTTTGGGCAAAGGAGACTTGATGACATTCCTGTTTCAACTTGCTTAGCGATTGCCAATTTTAGATTTTGAATTTTGGATTTTGGATTGAAGAGAAAATCTAGAATCTAAAATCCAAAATTAAATGTCCTCAAATTCATCTGTGGGGAAAATCTAAAATCCGAAGAATTCAGGAGCGGAGCTTTTGAAAGCTTCGCCTCCGGTCAGAAGTTAGGAGTCATAATAGTTAAAGAACCAAGAGAACATTTAATAAATTAATATACCAATCACGCTAAATTCCTGATTAATGAGACTTACACATCCAGTACAAAATTTAGAAGCAGTTCATGAATTGCCCCTACGAAAAATCAAAGATTTCAGGTCATTTTTGCGTAAATTCTGATTAATTCTGAGTTCTGACTCCTGAGTTCTGTGTTGTAATCTAAAATCTAAAATCTAAAATCTAAAATCTAAAATTGATTTATTTATGAAAGAACCAAGCAAAAATTTTGAAACCTTGCTCACAACAGAAGCTCCGCCACTTGTAGAACGCATGGGGCTGAGGTGGCTAGTTGCAGCGGCGATCGCTACTGCTTTATTGTGGCAAGTTCCAGGAGGAGATTATATCTTATACCCATTTACAATCTTGGCAACTTGGTTTCATGAAATGGGTCACGGCTTAATGGCACTCCTATTAGGAGGACAGTTTCAGAAATTGGAAATTTTTAGCAATGGTTCCGGTGTTGCAACTTATGGCATCCGGTCATCATTGGGACCAATCGGGCCGGCAATGGTAGCAGCAGCAGGACCAATGGGGCCACCTCTTGCTGGTGCAGCCTTGATTCTCGCTTCCCGCAGTTTTACAGCAGCTTCCTTAAGTTTGAAAATTTTAGGGAGTTTTTTGTTATTTTCTACATTAATTTGGGTGCGTTCTGCGTTTGGGTTGGTGGCAATTCCTTTGTTGGGTTTAATAATTTTGGGTATTGCTCTGAGGGCACCTCGTTGGGCACAAGGGTTTAGCATTCAATTTTTGGGTGTACAAGCTTGTGTGAGTACATACCATCAACTAGATTATTTATTTAGTAGCTCTGCTGGCCCCCTTGGACTCTCAGATACAGCACAAATGCAGCGGTATTTGCTTTTGCCTTACTGGTTTTGGGGTGGGTTAATGGCGATCGCATCGGGAATGATTTTAGTCCAAAGTCTCCGCGTTGCCTATCGATAATAGTATATTTAGGCTCACCGAATTTGAGATTTTAAATTTTGGATAATGGAATTGAATAGGACTTACGCATTGACATAAAAGCAAAAATGGCAGATAGAGTTTTCAAAGCTTTTATCTAGGTTTTTCAATCAGATTTTGGCGATCGCCAGCAATCAAAAGCAACCTCCAAAAGCCTGGAACAACGTATTTACGTTGATACACAAAATAGTTCTTTTGTACAGTGCGTAAGTCCTATTGAAGATTCTTGCATCCAAAATTTTCTGACAACCTAATCATGGCAAAAAAACTTACAGGGAAAGCTGATGGTCCCTTTGCTGACAGCATAAAAGGAATGATTGCCCTCCAACGCTACGGCCACAGTGACGAGATCGCTGGGATGGTTTCTTATCTCGCCAGTGCCGAGGCTGGTTTCGTCACCGGCGCTAGCTTGAAGATTGACGGCGGCTTCACAGCCTAATTTCTGGGCATGGGGCATGGGATGGGGGAGATGAGGGAGTTGACAGTTATCAGTTATCAGTTAACTTTCTACTGTTTACTGTTCACTGTCCTCTTTGGCTAATGCCCATCATCCTTGAGTATTTTCAAACAAGACTAAGCCATACTTCTCGCCAGTGGGCACAAAGCCAATTCCTCGATAAACTGCTTGTGCTGCTTGGTTGTCGTTACTTGTTTGGTATCATTTCTAAAAGTTTTCGCCGTTCGGAGGGTTGTTGACCGTTATATACTGACGGAAGTCAATCTTCACAACTAAAGTTTTTGGTGTGCCAGCGAGAGATATTTACCACGACACAGTGAAATCTGCCTTGCAGAAGGATGGTTGGACAATCACTCACGATCCATTTCCACTACAAATCGGTAAAAAACGCTTATCAGCCGATCTAGGTGCGGAACGTCTCATTTGTGCCGAAAACGAAATCCAAAAAATCGTTGTTGAAGTAAAGAGTTTCGTGGGACAGTCTGACGTGAAAGATTTGCAGCAGGCATTGGGGCAGTATATTCTTTATCGCCAAATCCTTAACGAGATGGGCATTGAACGAAGTCTATACCTTGCAGTTTCTCAAGTAACTTTTAACAGCGTGTTTACAATAGAGTTGGGGCAAGTTCTACTCAAGAACCAGATTATCAAATTAATTGTCTTTAATGATCAAAGTGAGGCAATTGTGGAATGGATACCCGATTAAAGTACCAAGATATTATTAAAAGCATCCTCCAAAGATACGCAGATCATCGGGCTGCTCTACCCGACAGTTACGACTCTCAAATTCTATTTGACGATGAGCGAGGGCAGTATTTGGTTTTGGATATTGGCTGGAGTGGTGACAAGTACCTCCATGCTACACCTATTCATCTTAGTTTAATCAATAGCAAAATCTGGATTCAATATGATGATACCGAAGAAGGTGTAGTCACTGATTTAATGGAAGCAGGTGTTCCCAAAGAAGATATAGTACTTGGTTTTCGTCATCCCAAAGTGCGGCAGCATACAGGTTTTGCCGTAGCATAGACACAAGTGGTTAAAGAGAATCAAGTTAACGAATACATGGGAAAATACGACTAGCGAGGCATAAAGAGTAACATTCCTGCTTGCTGCCAAGGATGATAGGGTCATATCTATATTTTTTTGTCAACCACTTCTATTGGACTGGCTCTCTAGCAAAAATGAAAGGGACACAGAATAACTGTGTCCCTTATTCAACTACTTGAAGATGCTAATTGGGAATGTAGCTCAGGACTGTTTATAGCAGGCAAATTCCATCGAAAAGGTAGCCATACCAGAAGTGAGCGATCGCAATTCTGTAGAATACCCAAACATTCGCGCTAGGGGTACTTCTGCCCGAATCACTGAATATCCTTGCATTGTCTCAGAACCCAGCAGCAAACCTCGACGGGATGAAATGTCGCCCTGAACTCTTCCCATGAACTCGTTTGGTGTTTCCACTTCTACAAGCATAATCGGTTCGAGGATGTGGGGTTTGGCTTTGGCGATCGCACTTTCAACTGCTTGATGGGAAGCCGACCGAAACGCCAATTCTGAAGAGTCAATGGGGTGATAGGAACCCCCCTCCAAAACGACTTTCACCCCGGTCACCGGATAGCCTGACAGCTTTCCTGATTCCATCGCCTCGCGGAAACCCTTCTCACAAGCAGGGATGTACTCTTTGGGAATCGCACCCCCAACTACCCGATTCTCAAAAACAAATGGCTGATCTGTCGGTTCAATCCACCCAGTAACATGAGCATACTGACCAGGGCCACCTGATTGTTTTTTGAATCGGTAGTCAAAGCTAGCTTTTTGTCCAATGGTTTCCCGGTACGCCACGGCGGGAGTACCAACATAAACTTCAGCATTGTATTCCCGTTGAATCCGCTCTAGGTAGATTTCCAGGTGTAGTTCACCCATCCCAGAAATTAGGGTTGCTCCTGATTCCGGGTCGATGCTCAAGCGGAAGGTGGGGTCTTCCCGTTGAAAGCGGTTGAGTGCTTTGGAAAGGCGATCGCTATCTTCCTGTTTTTTGGGCGTAATTGCCAGTGTAATCACTGATTCGGGCACATACATCCTTTCCAGAGATACTAGTGTTTCTCCGGTACAAAATGTATCGCCAGAGGCGCAATCTACACCCAAGAGAGCAACAATATCCCCAGCAACTGCAACTTTCACCTCTTCGCGCTTGTTGGCGTGCATTCTCACCAAGCGACCGATTTGCACCCATGCGATCCATCTTGTTGATGAATGCCAAACGCGGCACACGGTAGCGTTTCATCTGCCGATCCACTGTGATGGACTGGGATTGCACGCCCGCCACGGCACACAACACCATCACTGCCCCATCCAGTACCCGCAGGGCACGCTCTACTTCAATGGTGAAATCAACATGGACTGGTGTATCAATTAAATTAATTTGAGTATCGTGCCACTGACAGGTTGTCGCAGCCGAGTTAATGGTAATACCATGTAGCTTTTCCTCCGGCATAAAATCCATCGTTGCACCTTTGCCGCCTCCCTTCACCTCCTCAATAGCATGGATTCTGCCTGTGTAGAAGAGAATTCGCTCTGATAGCGTAGTTTTACCAGAGTCAATGTGGGCAGAAATACCAATATTGCGGACGTGTTCTCGGGGAATCATAAAATTTCCTCTTGTTTAAGCAACAAACAGTCACCACCTCAGCGGTGATCTATTTTGCAGTATATATGTAGTATTAAGAAAATAAAAGGCTGTTAAACTCATCGCACCGCTAAAAGGGGATGGGATTTCACATTGACTGTTGACGGTTAAGAGTCAACGAATTTTGGATTTTAGATTTACCATAGCGCCGGCGGCAAGCGAGTTATCGATAGCGGAGCGTAAAGCCTTCTCTTCTCCTTCTCCTCTCGGAGACGCTACGCGAACGAGAGGCTTCGCCAACGCCAACGGCATGGCAACTCTTAGAGACGCTACGCGAACGCTTAGAGCGAGTACTCGAGCGCCGCGTCTTTTGGAATGATGGATGGTGGCATAGATGCTGCTATTATCCGTTTCTTTGGTCGTTCGTTGATGGCAAAAGTGCAGCAGCGTATTCTTGACGATTATTTGGGTGAACAGCCTGTGGGAACATCAATGATTGTGGAAACAGGTCATCACAAGCATCATTTTTTAGCTCATACACCAACGATGCGAGCTCCCATGACAGTTGCTGGGACAGATATTCCTTATATAGCAATGTGGGCGATGCTGCTAGCAGTTCGATATCATAATCAACACGCCAAGCAAAAAATTAACACTATTGCTTGTCCTGGATTGGGTACTGGAATAGGAAGAGTCACATATACTGAGGCTGCTAGACAGATGGCTTTAGCCTACGATCATTTTTTGTATCCACCCAAGCGTCTCAATTGTATAGTTGCAGCGGAAAGACAACTTCAGATATGGGAAGGAGGAGATTCTAGGTAAAGTCTCAAAAAAGACCCTGGCGTGGTATCCTGCTGGGGCGATCGCTACTCTGAACGCTATGCCAAATAAACGCTTCTATTACATTGGTTTTGGACAAGATGATTTAGGTTCGTCGCCCCCCAGCATAGCGCTATTATCCGGCGACCCAGAGCGATCGCGTCTCATTGCTCAAACTTATTTACAGGATGTACGCTTGTTATCGGAAAATCGCGGACTCAATAGCTATGTAGGATTTTTACCTAATGGTCGCCCCATTTTATCTGCTACTAGTGGTATGGGTGCGCCTTCATTAAGTATTGTTGTGAATGAGTTGGTACAAGTAGGTATTCGGCAAATTATTCGCATTGGCACTTGTGGTTCCATTCAACCCCATATCACTGTCGGTAGCGTTGTTATTAGTAGTGCAGCGTTGTGTCGCCAAGGTGCAGCAAATGACATTGCGCCTGTGGAATATCCAGCCGCAGCTGACCCGTTTTTGACAGTCGCTTTAGTTAAAGCCGCACGAGAATTAAAAGTTGAGTATTACTTAGGAATTACGGCATCAGTCGATAATTGCAATCAAGTTATACAGTAAGTATACATCCGGATTTCATATGATATTGAGTTTTCTCACTTACAATCACTCAACACGTTACCCCACCCTAACCCTCCCCGTATGTATTGGGGAGGGAACTAGATTCCTTTTTCCCCCCAATCCATCGGGGGGATTAAGGGGGGTAAAACGTATGTGGGACAAGCCTTTAAGCTTAAATTGACACCCATGAGCACTGCCGTGCCCCTACACCCAGGGTCACTCTTCAGTTCCCTTTCCTTCAGATTGCTTTTGGGCAAAGGCAGATTCAAAAATACTACCCTTAAGAGGATGTGACGATTTAAGGATTAGTTTAATTTGAGGAATTTCTGTCCTGATTGCTGTTGATTCATCATTTGTGACATTCCTAAATAAAGGATTGTTGAAAATCGATGATTGCATTGAACTTTTTTGTTTTTGAGTGGTTATCTGTGGTCTTTCTTCAGCTTCAGTTTCTTGATAAACAGATAGATTTGAGGAAACTGGACTGCTAGATATAGGATGTGAAATCTGAGAAGGAATGTCCGCCTGGGTAGGTGAATTAATTGGTTGCTCGTTCTTAGATTGAGTGTTTTGCTGAAATAGCGAATTATTGCGAGAGTCAGATTCTGTTGGTGGAAGTTCAACAATGCTTGGCTTGATTTGGTCAATTTCTACCAGTTTTTCTGCTTGCTGTTGTTTTAGCTTCGGCTTTGGTTCTTGTAGTTTACTTTCATCCAATTCTCCTGAAATCTGATTACAGATTAGATAGGGTTCACAGTAGCGAACAAACACCACCAGGTAAGATTTATAAAACAATCTAGGGGCTTGCTCGAAAGAATCTATATCTGATATCTCCTCCTGATCTTGCAACTCTTTTTTCATTTGCTGCCATTCTCTAGCTTGTTTTTGTCGCTCCATTTCCCGCTGCGATTTCACAATACTTCCCATTGATCCAATGTCGTTTTCAACTAAGACTAAATTATTAAAAAGATTAGGCAACCAGGAGATGATCTGTTCTACAGGAGACCGCACTGAGGTGAGATATTTGTTTTCATGTAATCTCATATTTTTAATCAACTGTGAATACCAGGAAACTGCTAAAGTTCTGGCAAACAAGAAGACATCAGCAGTATAAATCACAGATTTAGGGAGTTGAATAAGCTTGAATAGAAGAATGTCCGATGTTACCTTATTGGCATTGTTTATCTTTTCTAAAGCCTCTACGACACTTTCTCGAATTGAAATATCTTCATCTTTTAGCACTGCAACTAGAGCATCTACTGCATCATTACTACAAATCTCTTGTAGAGCTTTTATGGCACTCTTTTGAATGCTCCTTTCCGGATCGTAGAGAGCTTTAGACAATACTCTCACCGCATTAGCATCACCAATTTGTTTTAAAGCTTCTAGCGCACTTTCTCGAATGTTTTCTTCTGAATCGTTAAGAGCTTTAGCCAAGGCTTTTATTACAAATGAAGCTCTTGCTGCATCAGAATTGCCAATTTTTCCTAAAGCTTGCACAGCACCTAGTCTAAGGGTACTGTCCTTGGAGTCAAGAGCAAAAGCTAAACCTTCTGTGATATCGAAGTCATCTACCTCCTCAGATTCCTCTTCAAACCATGCTACTAAATTTTCCTTTGTAATACACGAGATACCTAGCTTTCCTAAAGCTACAATCGCACTCAGTTTAACATCTTTGTCTTCGTAAGATAAGAATACTTTAAATAAGATTCTGACTGTACTGACTGTACGAGTATTATTGCCTGAATCATCAGAAATTTTTAAATCAAGATTGCCAATCTCTGCTAAAGCTTCTACTGCCTCCTTACTAAAATCAGTATCTTCATCTTGTAAAGCCATTGCGGCTATAGTTTTCAAAGCACCATGAACACCAAGTTTGCCTAGAGCTAAATAAGCATTCCATTGAATACTAAAGTCAATACTCTCATCACTGATGATTGTATTTAAGACTTGCTGGGCTGCTTCCGTACCAATATTTCTCAAAGCATCTATTAAAGCATTTATTACCAATAGATATCTAGACCGAATCAAAGAATTATCTTTTAACTTATCTATATTTGGAGATAAGATTTTGATAGATTTATGCAACGCTTCTACAGCATCAACAGTGCCAATTTTCGCTAAAGCTTCTGCTGCACGCATTGCACCAAAGCCACAAACATCACCTGTATTCTCAAAAACTGTGGCTAGGGTTTTCACCGCATCAATGTCACCAATCTTTTCCCAAGCATTTACAACATCCGTAGAAAGTAAAGGGTGGGAAAAAATTATATCCTTGTGGATGAGCGAAGCTATAGCTTTGATCGCATCATCATTACCAATGTTTTCTAAAGCATTTACTGTTGCCCATAGAACTTCATTGTCCTCTTGATTGAGGAATTTTGTTAAAAGCTCTAATGAAGTAGTTGTATCAAGTTCTCCTAAAACTTCTGCTGCAATCACTCGAACATAAACGTCTTGATGATCGTTAGCGATCGCACTTAAGGCTTCTATCGCATCAGCACTGCCAATCCTCCGCAAAGCTAATAAAGCCCGATTTTGAACAAAAAATGTGTTTTTTTCGTTCCGAGCCATTTCAATTAAAGTTTTGACGATATCAACATCAGCACTATCAACTAAAAAATCTATGGCAATTTTTTGGGCGAAAGGATTTTTATGGTTGATTAAAGATCTCACAGAATCACGATCGCCAATTGCTGCTACAGCTTTAGCCGCACTTAATTGAACATACCAATCCTCATGATTTATAGCTTGTCTCAGCTTTTCAGCAGTCCTTGAACATACCTGAGCGATCGCCTCAATAATGGATTGAATAAAATCTGCTTCTGGATAAACTTTCCAAAATTCATAAATTTGTTCAATAGTCTTTGTAAACAAAGGTTTTTCCAAGAACTTTTCTTTACATTCAGCAATACAACGACCT
The DNA here is from genome assembly GCA_019359545.1 of Desmonostoc geniculatum HA4340-LM1. GTDB lineage: Bacteria > Cyanobacteriota > Cyanobacteriia > Cyanobacteriales > Nostocaceae > Nostoc > Nostoc geniculatum. The sequence continues at coordinate 28,288 of JAHHHB010000055.1, forward strand.
GCTAATAGCAAATGTGTTCTGAAAATATCATCTTTCACTTTTGTGATATTCTCAAGCAGAGGAAGCGGATCTTTCATCAATCCTGCCATTAAACTCAAAGTTTCATGCCAGTAATCTTCCCAAAAATGTGCCTTAACCAGCTCAATTCCATCCTTGGCTCCATTCTTCGTTTGGCGTACCAGATATTTTGCTGTCAAATACTCCTGAAACGGGTAGTGCAGAAACTGATACTGATTGCCATCCTCGTATAACTTCTGCAAAATGCCATCTTGTTCTGAGAGTGCCGTGATTAACTCGTGTGTAGTAGCTCCTTTAAACTCTGAATGTACATGATTTCCACCCAAGTAGTCCTCAATCCGCTGATTGAGATCATCCGCGTCAAAAGTCTTCTGCTCAGCACAAGTAAAGTCGTAAGCAAGCTCTTCTAGAAGCTGCATCTTTGCTTCTTTGCTGAATGCCCGCTGTGAAAATATGTAATTTTGTTTTGAGTTCCATTTTTGCAGTATATGCTCCACAGCCTTCTCATACACTTGGCAACGTCGGGTAAGTATCAATTCCTGATTCTGATAAAGACTGCAAATCAAAGACAACAGCAGCGGATTCTGTGCCAATACCTTGATTTGAGCTTGACTTCCTAACTCTCGAATCAGTTGTGATGCAGACACCGATTCATCACTCGAGTGTTCTTCTGTATTGCTAAACCAAATATTAATGTACTGCTTAATCTGCTTTTCATTAAATCGAACAATTTCTACCTCCTTTGCCTCTGTAATAAACCCCTGTTCATAACCAACGATTCGAGAAGTACAAATAATAAGTGAATCAGGATAGTGGCTGACAAATCGATTCAATTTTTCTCTTAGATCGATCCGTTTGTTATCAATTCGAGGTACTTCATCTAGTGCGTCTAACAACAGGAGACACTGCCCCTTCTTCAATTTCTCCCGCAAGAATCCCTGTATATCTTGTTCAGGTTTGCAATAATTTCTATGAATCAGTTTCGGAATTTCATCAATTAACTCCTGCGAGGATTTCGCCAACTCTGATAATCTCAGAGGGAGAGGCAGAATAATATCTTCCAGTGACTCAGGGTTCTCGAGCAACTGCTTTCGTGCGTGTCGAGCAGCTGTTATTGCTTCCATACTCAACAGAGTAGATTTACCCATGCCTGGGTCAGCCAATACCATAGTAATCTTATGCTCCTGTTTGACCCCCTTCCAATCGACCTGCTGTCGTTTCAGTTCTTCTCGTTCACCCTTAAGTGCATAGATTTGCTTCGTTTCTTCCTCTGATTGTTTTTTTCGATGGTTCCTAATGCTTTTAACTTGATGGTGGCCTTGGCGTTCCAGTGTTACTTGAATCGGAATGTACTGGTCAGTTGGTTGCTTAAACTGATCAGATTTTTTTTCAACATCCTGCAAAAATTCGCAGACTGCTTTCCTTTGTTCTTCAGGACTCAAAGATGGTAGAATACTTTCCGGATCGGCACCTTGATGAATAAAAATATCCCTTGCTTGGTTAATGGCAATATTGCCCTGACCTTCCTGCTGTGTCAACTGTTGATTAGTTTTGAAGTCAGACAAAACAGCCTCACCTTTGTCTTCAAGTAGTGATTTGATGCCTGCATTCAAAATCGCTAGGCTTTCCTGCGGTTTATCACTCTGATTCATAAGTCACCTATAAAAAACTTTGACTATGCTTAGTGCTTTATATTGATGTCTCGGCCATGCCCAATAACAATATTGTTATTGCCAGATTGTGTTATCTTCTTTTGGTTGACGTTAATTGCACTTCCTTGCTCACGATTAAACTCACCAGGCTCAGATTCAATTTCAGGTTCACCCTTAAATGGCAGTTCTTTCGGTTCAAGATCGCCGCCTGCATAATATGCCAGGATGAAGTTGTCAGCTTGCTCAAAGTTCAAAATAGGATGCTGGCGATAGCCAGTTCTTTCAGGCACTACCTCACGAGCGTACAGTGCTAGATCTATCACCCGCACATAAGCATCATTTTGCGAAGCTCCTTTACCTGCAAGTGCTTCAATCAATGCCAGCGTAAAAGCACTGTAGGGTCTTCCTGCGTAAGATTTTTCATCAGCTTTAGAGGAAGCAATCACTACTCGTCCTTTCCCTTCACCAAACAAAGCTTGAGCCTGTGGAGGAAGTGGTGCTTTTTCCGCTTCATAACCCAAGCTTTTGGTATCTGCTAATCCACCAGCATGGCAACAATCTAGCAAGACCAAAAGCTTTCTGGCTGAAATTGCCTGTAGCTTGGCAGCAAATTCTTCACCACTAATTGCAGTCTGGTATAATTTGTTTTGGTCATATCCAAAACACATCAGGTAATACTTTTCTCCTATCGGACTGACTACCTTATAGCCATGCCCAGAAAAATAGACGATTACCGTAGAATCAGGTGTAGCAGATTGAGCTAATCGGTCTAGAGCGGCCAGAACGTCCTCTCGCTTTGCTTGTTCTTTTGTCAATACATGCACCTGCTCAGGGGGATAGGCACAGCGTTCTGGGTTTTTCAGAATATCAGCTAAACCTACAGCATCATTTACGGTAGTACGTAAGTCACCGCCAACTCCAACAATACAGGCGTAACCTTGGCTAAAAAGTTTATTCTCTGACATGGGTATAATTTGGGTAAAAAGTTCATTCACTACGAGATAGGTGTTAGTTAGTATATAAAGTCAGAAACTTTGGTCTAGTACAGTACCGCGGAAATAAACCAACCATTCTAAATCTCCGAAAAACCTATGTTGTCTTCGTTTTGACTTTTGACTTTTGACTTTTGACTTCCGCCCTGCGGTACTAGCCCTTTCAAGGTAAGCATCTGTACTATCCAAGTTTTTACGGCATTTCAGGCATCGGCTGGAATTGAGCAAAGAATGTATGCATTAAACTCCAAATTTTTCGACTGTAAATTAAGCGATGCCTACGCCTGAGCCAAAATCACAAAAATGGGTTAAAAACAGCATTTGTTTTATAGTACAAATGTTCACATTGAAACGGCTAAACTTAGGTCTTATGCAGTTGACAAATATACTAAAACACGATACTCAAATAATAAAGGTGAAGCATGACTTGACATCAATAGCTGTCTTCCAATAGATGCTCAAGTTTTAAAAGGAAAAAATTGTGCTTGTAAGTAAAAGTCTTTAGTGGAATTTCATAATATACCTCAATCAATGATTGCACTGGTTATTTTTGATAACCTTCTAGGTACTTCAAATAATTTTTAGCAGATTCCGTAAAAATATCTATAAAAAATTCTATAGCAGAAGCTTTGCAAGAAATGGTAGAAGCAGGAGGATGGCGTGCTAGACACAGCTATTACAGCCAACTTGCAAACTTAGTCAGAGACGGTTTAGTGTCAATAGGAATTAAACCCTTACTTCCTGAAGGAAGTTCATCTGTGGTTTTGAATGCCTACTATTTGCCAGATAATTTTAGCTATGAAGAATTTCACGACCAACTCAAAGCAGAGAATTATGTAATTTATTCTGGACAGGGAAATTTAGCCCAATCTATCTTTCGAGTATCAACAATGGGAGCTATTACCCAGGCTGACATGGAACGATTTGTTGATGTTGTTCAACAAATTATTTCAAAAAGACCAGGACTTACGCATTGACAGGAATTTGGCTATGTGCATTCAAGCGGACATGATATGAGCGATATGAGCCAAGGGATTTATTTGATGAAGATTTATCATTAAGGTAGCAGGGGGGCAGAGGAGCTCTTGAGCAGAGGGGAAGGGTTTTTGGTTTTCTGCATAGATTCGGGAATCATAACTAATTAGCCGGACATGATATAAATAGGCACAGAAACAACATCTAAAGTTTCGCCGTCTTGAAATACTTCTAACAAAATAGGGTATCCTATGGATACCCTATTTTAATTAATTAGCTAACTCAGGAATCTACGCTCCGACGGCTTCCTTCGCAGCGTACAACACCTCAGCATTGATTTCTTTGAAACCGCGATCGCGGGCAAATTTTTCAGTATTCCGCTTCACTTTACCGCGCACAAATCCTGGAATTTTATTCAATTCTGCTTGACCATCTTTTGTCCAACTCAGGTCAGAATCAGCAGAAATTCCTTTAGTAATTACTTCCTTAGTATCATGACCTCCAAATATTTCTAAAAGATGATCTTCCATTCCCAAAGTGAAGGAATTGTAGATTAAATCTGTAATTTGATTTGTACCTTCGTAACCCATAAATGGCTTGTAACCAATGGGGAAGTTTTGGACGTGGATAGGTGCAGCAATCACACCGCAAGGAATATCCAAGCGCTTACCAACGTGGCGTTCCATTTGGGTGCCGAAAATAGCAGAGGGTTCGACGCGAGCGATCGCATCCCCAATTGCGCCATGATCGTCTGTAATCAGCACTTCATCGCAATATTCGCTCACCTGTTCCCGGAACCAGTCTGCATCATATTTGCAGTAAGTTCCAGCCCAAACTACGTGAATCCCCATTTCTCGTGACAAAATTTTAGTAATGGCGGCGGCGTGAGTGTTGTCACCAAAGACCACTGCTTTTTTGCCAGTCAAGTTTTGACAGTCAATGGAACGGGAGAACCAAGCAGCCTGTGATACATACAAGGTTTGCTCATTGATGAAGTCTTCGTAGTCAACTTCTGCACCTTGGGCGTTAATTACCTGCTGAATTTTACGGATACACCGAGCAGTTTCCACTACACCCATTGGAGTTATGTTTATATAAGGTGTGCCGAATTGTTCTTCTAGGTAACGAGCTGTAGTCAAACCGAGTTCACGGTAAGGCACCAGGTTAAACCAGGCTTTGGGCATTTTTTTCAAGTCGTTCACCGAAGCACCTTCGGGAATTAAGGTATTTACCTCAATTCCCAAGTCAGCCATTAAGCGTTTGAGTTCGGTGCAGTCGTGATTATTGTGGAAACCGAGGGTGGTAGTACCGATAATGTTAACTGAGGGCTTTTCGGTTTTGCCTTCTGCTAATTCGCCCCGCTTGCGGGCTTTTTCAATGTAGTATTGGACGATTTGATCGAGAGTGCGATCGGCTGCTTGCAGCTCGTTGTAGCGGTAATGGTTCACATCCGCCAGCATTACGTCGCCTTTCGCTTCCAGTTGCGCCCGTTCCACAAAGTTGTGTAAGTCTTCTTGCAAAATGCTAGAAGTGCAGGTGGGAGTTAACACAATCAAATCTGGGTGTTCCTCGGCGTCTTTGCGGGTGATGTTATCTACCACCTTTTCCTGAGAACCGCGTGCCAAAACGTTGCGATCGACAACACTGGTTGTCACCGGAGTGAAATCCCTCTCCCGCGATAGCATGGAGCGCATGACGTTGAAGTAATCATCCCCTAGTGGCGCGTGCATGATTGCATGAACGTTTTTAAAAGAACTAGCGATTCGGAGAGTGCCGATATGGGCTGGGCCTGCATACATCCAGTAAGCCAATTTCATTTGTGTCTTCTCCCTTTTCAACTAAAACAACACGGAGTCCCATAAAAATTGGACTATAAGTGCGTAAGCAACCCACGGCTAAAAGCCAGTGGGCTTCAGCCCAGTTCAAAGTAGCCAATCGGAAACAGATTTAACTGTCCTTCCGATTGACAACTAATCCCCGGACTTTCGGGCTGGATTACGGACAACCCCAAAGCTGCAATGTTCAACGCAGCATTAATATCAGCATCATGCTCAAAACCACAATGCCCACACTTAAACAATTTACCAGAACGATAAGACTTGCCTTTGATAGGGTGTACGTGGTGACACCGCGAACAAGTCTGACTGGTATATGCGGGTGGGACAAAAACGATGGGTACTCCAGCAATATTAGCCTTGTACTCAACAAATATCCTCAGTTGGTAAAAAGCCCAATTGTTAGTTCTACGCCATTCAGATTTGGAACGTGGCTTTTGATTGAGCGATTCTCTGATATTAGTCAAATTCTCAAATGCCAAAGCCGCGTTACTGCGTTTGGCATCTTGAACCAATTGTTTCGAGATATTGTGATTCAACCACTTTTGAAACCTTTGTTCTCTCCCAGAGAGCCTTCTGAGCAGTCTGCGACTAGACCGAGTGCGTTTAGATTGAACATTGGATCTGACCTGACTGTATCGCTCACGAGTGTTTTGAATCTGCTTCCCACTCCAGGATTTACCACCAGAAGTGGTAGCGATATCGCGTCTACCCAAATCAACCCCAATTACTTTAGGCGTTTTGCCTGTGGGGTCAGTGGGAAGGTCAACACAAATATTGATGTAATAGTCACCGCGTTTAGTTTTGTTGAGTGTGGCAGCAGTTGGAGATTGCCCTTTGAGCAATGCCAACTGGTAATTACCAATACTCAACTTAAACTTAACCCGACCACACATCAAGGTAATGCCAACAGATTGCAGTTCCTCAATGTATTGAAAAGTCCGAATATCCAAGTTAATGGATGTCGGTCTAAATTTGTGGACTTGTTTGACTGCTTTGGCGTTGCCAATCACACGACGGATTGCTTGGCAGACATGATTTGCTTTCAAAAGAGTCGATTCACGTACTGGCTTGTAAACCAAGTGGTGAAGTTTAGTTGTGTTCCAGCAATTCTCACGTTTTGCAACTTCATGTATCTGATTGCAAGCATCAGCAAATAAGAGCAAAGTGCGGTCTATTTCGCTCCGCAACTCTACAGGGACTTGAAGCTTGCATTTTACAGATATGGTTTGCATTTGAGATGGATAACAACTCATCCTAGTCTAGCACAATTTCACGTAACCTAAAGGTTCTCGTGTCGTGTTTCCTCCCATAGCCTTTAGGCTATGGGAGGAAACACTACCCGCGAGGTTTTATGATTATTTATTCAATCGTTTTTGATTGTCGCAAAACTTGTATCTCTAATGAAGTGAAGACTTGTAAGGGCTTTGTCTGAAGTCTGTAGCTGTAAGCATCCGCCAACCCTCGTTCCTGATTGGAATCTAGCTTCTGAATTTGACAACGTTTCTGTTGTTTTTTGAAAATAAATCTTAATTTTTCGGCAAATTTGTTTTCAATTCGGGGGGATATATTAACTATTTAGCTGATTGTAGCAGCGCGAAAAATCTGTTCAGCAGTCAAATTCAAGTCAGGGAAGGCTGGTGATTGGAGACGTTCCCCGCTACGGAACTGGCTGACTTGGTATTCACCTTCTACCAAACAGTAAATCGATATAGTTGGTTGTTTAGGGCTGCCAATAAAGCGCCTACCACCTAAAGCTGCATAATCTACAATCCAGTATTCTGGTATGCCTATTGCTTCATAGTCAGCCGCTTTTTTTAAATAATCATCTCTCCAGTTAGTACTAACTACCTCAATGACCAACGGAATAGATGCTGCTTGACTAACAGTTGATTCTTTTTTCCACAGAGGTTCATTGACTAAATTCGGCTGATTTAATATCAGGATATCTGGTGAGTAAGCTGATTCGCTCTCAGTGGGTTTAATAAATGCTGTTTTGGGTATGAAATAAGGGAAATTTAAGCGCTTATATTCTGTAACAATTTCTCCAACTAAAAATCCAATTACCTGTTCATGCTCGCCTGTTGGTGGTGACATTTGAAGAATTACTCCACTATGCAATTCATAGCGTCGCTGTGGGTTTTCTGGATACCAATCAACAAATTCATCAAATGTAACTAGTTTGCGTAAGGTTTGAGTCATGATTTATTGCTCGACTGTTGACTGATGACTGTTAACTATTAACCGTCAGCAGTCAACAGCGTCGGGGTTTCTTGACAGTCCGTTGAACACTTATCATTAGAGCTGACGCTCTTACACACCAGAAACCGGGAGTTTTTTGATAAGGAATTAAACGGACAGAAAATTAGTTACTGTCGAAAAATTTCTACTTTTTGTAACACTACCTCTTGATTTGGACGATCTCTAGTCGTGGGTACATTGGCAATCTGGTTGACTACATCCATACCTTCTACAACTTCACCAAAAACACTGTGTTTGCGGTCAAGGTAAGGCGTTGGTACTTCTGTAATGAACCATTGGGAACCATTAGTACCGGGTCCGGCATTTGCCATTGAGACGATACCCGCACTAGAGTGTTTCAATTCGGGATGAAATTCATCTCCAAATTGATATCCCGGCCCACCAGTACCCCAACGGTTAGCCATATCCAAATAACGAGTCAGGGGATCGCCGCACTGAATCATAAAATCAGGGATGACTCGGTGAAAGCGAACCCCATCATAGGCAGGAGTACCCTTGAGAGATTGACCAGTTTTAGGGTCTTTCCAGTCAATTGTTCCAGTCGCTAGACCGACAAAATTTTTGACTGTGTTGGGGGTTTTTTCTTCCTCTAAACGAACTACAATTTCCCCCAAAGAAGTAATTAAACGAGCGTGAAGTTTGCCATCGCCGGGAATATTAATTTCTGGAAAATTCATGAGTTATCCTATGAATGAAAACTGCCAGTATTTGAGCTATTATCAGTTTATCAGCATTCAACTAATTCGTAATTCGTAATTCGTAATTATTAGTGGAACACCACACCAAAATTTCTGAGTTGGTTATCTTGAATTAGTTGGGGTCTAAATTCTCAACTAATTAAATTACGAATTACGAATTATCAATTACGAATTATTTTAAGTTACAGGTTTACAGATTACCAAAAAAATCAATCCAGAAAATTTAAGAAAAAGAATATTTCACTCTGGTAAATTAATAGCTGGATTGCGGCTAAAGAATCCTCTAGGTACTAGCTTAAATCCAACTCGATGAACAGGCATCACAGGCCAATCTTCCGATCGCGGAATATGAGTCACGCCCATTGTGTACCATAACACGATATCTTCACCCAGTAACGATTCATCATCTGCAATATATTTAGGTAAACCCTGTCCCGGTTGAGTTTGATTGGGATAATCACCCCCAGCATAGAGTTCGCTAGGTTTATATTTTGTTACCCAAACGTGGTGTGTGGCAAATTCTGCGCGTTCTCGGATTTTTGAGCCTTCTACAGGAAAAAACATCGAATTTCCTTCTGGAATCAGCATATATCCAAGTGTAGCACCGAGAGCATTCTTTTTATCTGCACTCACAATCATCCATTTTCGACTGTGTTTCATATCCAAATCGCGCACAGCATCTGTTTCTTTGGCTAATGGGTTTTCTGCCACTACCATCGCATTTCCTAAAGGATTTTTTTCATCCATCGGCAAAGCGTTAACATTCATTTCCATCACGGAATTAGCTTTACCATCGACATCCAAATCTAGGCGATAGTTGAAAAAGTGCTGGTGATTTACTCCGATAATGTTTTTTGCAATTAGCTGACCATAGGAATTTTCTTGGGATTGTTTTTCGTCAGCCGTTCCCTGTACCAATACAATACCTGTTAATTCGTTTTGTACTTCTAAAGTCCCATCCTGGTGAAAGATCCAATTCAGGCTGTAATCATAGTTATCAATTGCCACTGTCATCGTCATCACTAATTCTCGATTGCGACGGACATCATTACGTTGAGTATTATACTCATAATGTTTCCACAGCATTCCATTATCGCGTTCGTAGATACCAATAACCCCTGGCATTTTGTAAGGTTCTCCCTGTTCATCAGCAAATATTGCATCTAACAATAGACCGTTTTCAGGAATTTCCTTACCTAACTCCATCTTATTTGCTAATAAACCAAGGTTATATTCCCCAACATCAAAGGCATTTCTAAATGACCAAGTAGGCTCCGGATCGCCATAAGGAACTACCATTTCTGAGAGGCTAGCGCGGTACAAAACTGGCCGGAGATTTTCTCCATCTTTGTGTGTCACTTGGTACAGCATCAAACCACTACGGGGATGCATTAAATAGCGAAAATTCCAACCCTGCCAGCTAATTTGATTATCGTTAATTTGGAAGCTTTTACCATTAGGTTGCAGAATTTTTAATGCTTTGGGTGGTGAAAGTAATTTGCCCAAAGATTTAACATCGTAGTTCCAATTTTCTTGAGAGAAAGGTACTTTTCCCCTATCAACAACACTGGCGATTTTACCTGTATTTAAATTTACAGTTGCTACCACTCCTTCAATCGGACTACCGTAATAATTCCAGCGTTCCCGCTTCGGGTTGCCGTAGGCATCGCCTTTATAATAAGATAAGCCCCGACAAAGACGATTACCTGTTTTTTCTTCCTGTTCGCTCAGAATTCCTGGTGCCCACCAACTGATTTTAACTCGCTCAAAATCGGTAATTCCCCGCCTTTGCATCGCCGCTTGCCATCGGGGATCGGCTTTAACTACCTGGGTTGCTAGTTCATATTCTGAATTGACGAGTGCCGGTTGGACAGAGGGTATTTCTTTCCAGGAATTTAAGCTTTTGCTGGTTAAATCAACAACTCCCTCAAAAGTTTTGTTTTGCGATCGCTCATAGATTACCAAAAAAGCTTGGCGCTTGAAAACTTTACCAGGTGTGAAATTTAAAACTTCTTCTTTATCTGGTTCTTCTAAAGCAATCAGTGGAAAGGCTGCCATTTCGCTCAAAGTTTTTTCTCTTTTGACAACCGAAACAGATGTACTAATTTCTGCCTCAGTTAATGCACTTAAAGGATGAGAAATTGAAACCTGCTGAGCAGATAATCTTCTCATTAATCCAAATGAGATAGAAATGACAACAATGATGGCAATAGCTAGCACAAAAAAATACCTTAGCCGCTTAATCATCTTTTACGTTTTGACAAAAGACGTACAGTTATCTATTTCCAAGCCTAAGCCTGAAAACCGATAAATTCAGAGGCTAAAGGTAAATTAATTTGGGAAGAGGTGGGGAGTCGGGGGAGAAAGGGGAGATTAGAAAAAAGCTTCCCACACCTCCCAATGCCCGATGCCTCATGCCCCACTCCCCATTCCCAATGCCCTAATTTATGCAGAAACTAAACGACGTAAAGATTCAGCGCGGCGTTTTGCAATAGGGTTGTTTGGAGCAAATTTGAGTGCTTCTTCGTAAGTTTGTAATGCTTGAGTAGTTAATTTTTTTTTCTCATAGGCGTGACCAAGATTATTCAACGCTGTCACATAATCTGGTTGAAATTTTAGGGCTTCTTTGTACTGACGAATTGCTAGGTCATATTGCTCTTGAATAAAGTAAACATAGCCTAGTCCATTGTAAATGGGGGCAACATTTTCTTCTCCCTCTTCTTGGGAAGCTTTCAGAGCTTTTTGAAATAATGCGATCGCCTGAGAATACAATTTTTTTTCGGAATAGATACTCCCTAACTCGTAATATTCTTGAGTGGTGCCTTTTTCTTTCTCTAATTTCTTTCGTAACTTAGAAAAAGAGCTTTCAACCTTGCGAGTTTTGAAAATTTGGCGAAAAACACCCACAACTGTAAATGTGAGCAAACCGACCAAAATTGAGAGATAAACTACGGCTAGATTATTATCCATTGCCTGCAAATACAAATATTAAAAGTTGGTTCTGTATCTATATTGTCCTTTGTCATTTGTCGTTTGTCCTTTGTCGTTTGTCCTTTGTCCTTTATAAATACTAATGACTAATGACTAATGACCAATGACCAATGACTAATGACAAACTTATGGTAAACCCCAATATTGGGCGCGTTGAGCGAGCCAACCTTCCGCTATGTAACGAGCGATCGCTTCGTTGACTCGTCGTCTTAATTCATCGTACTGCAACCCTTTGGGCATCACCACAGACAAGGGTTCAGTTGATAGCTTGGTTGTCAGTAATCGATATTGGGGATATTGTTGTACCCAACCGGCCAGAACGCTGGCATCTGCGGCAAAGGCGACAACGGCGTTATTTTCCATTTGCTCTCGCGCTTCTTGGTAGGAATTCACTCCTACTAACTCGGCGTTGGGCAAATAGTACCGTAGTTTGGCAATTGTACTGGAGTTATTAAGTACAGCAATTTTTTGTTTTGCCAAGTCCTTTAACTGCTGCAAAGACGCATCTTTTGTAATTAATACGGTGCTATCCAAGTAGTAGGGAACACTGAAATTAACTACGCGGGCGCGTGAGGCAGTTGCTGTTACCCTAGCGATCGCTAAATCAACTTTTTTGTCTAAAATTACAGACAAGCGATCGCGATTCGCTACGGGTTGAAATTTGACAGCATCTTTTTTACCTAGCAAGTCAAGTGCCAACTGCTGTGCCAAGTCAATTTCTAAGCCTTGCAAATTGCCGCTATCATCTTTAAATCCCAAAGGACGCAAGTTATCTTTAACTGCAACAGTTAAATATCCCCGTTGCTGTATTTTTGGCATTTCGGCGGCAGATGCCATTAATCCAGTGCCCACAAAGCAAAAGCAGCAAATCCAAATAATAGTACCGGATAATACCAGATGTAACCGAGTCATTTCTTGCCATCTGTTACATCGGTTATTCATCCGTTACCACCTTTATGCTTTAGCTTGGTTAGCTAATTCTGCGACTTTGCCGAAACTTGCAGGATCGAGTACTGCTAGTTGCGCCAACATTTTGCGATTTAGTTGGACATCAGCTTTTTTCAGGTTACCAATCAACTGGCTGTAACTCAAGCCGTGTAGTCTTGCAGCAGCGTTGATGCGGGTGATCCAGAGGCGGCGAAAATCGCGCTTTTTCTTTTTGCGATCGCGGTAGGCACTTCGTAGCGCCTTCATCACTTGTTGGTTAGCAGTTCTAAACAGAGTTGAGTGGGAACCGCGAAAACCTTTAGCCAATTTGAGAATTTTATTGCGGCGTTTGCGAGCTACGTTACCGCGTTTTACCCGTGTCATAACTTAATTCCTGAAAGACTTACAAATATGGGAGCATCAAGCGCACATTATCTTCATCGCGTTCATCTACAAGTGTAGTCTTGGACAGATTACGCTTTTTGTTAGAAGTTTTATGTTCTAAAAGGTGGTTTTTGAAAGCTTTGCGACGGACGATTTTGCCGCTGCCGGTGGCACGGAATCGCTTCGCTGCTGCTTTACGAGTCTTGAGTTTAGGCATTGTCTAGCTTTAATTCGACACAATCCCTCATTATATACTACTTGATTTGCTTTAATAGCAATTAATTCAACGATTTTCATTAATCATCGAACCACAGAGAACGCAGAGGGCACGGAGAAATAAGATGTTTTTCTATCCCTACTCCCTACTCCCTGTTATGTAAAATTCACGATATTGATTTGGCTATCATTGCCGAAGTGACGACACATTGAGGAAATTGGCGTTTTAATGCAGGAAAAACCGGAGAAGGCGCTTGTTCTTGCAAATTCTCAGGTTTACTCCAAGTAAAGGGGGCTTTCTGCGCCGCAGACATCCATAATAAAAGCTTTGCTCGTGTCATGGCAACGTAGAGTAAACGGTACTCTTCAGATATTTTTAACTGTTTTGCTAGCTCCCATGCTTGCGTCACATCTGGTATGGTAGATTCTCCGTGCAGAGCAGCACGAATTTGGGCACGGGCTACTTCTGACAATGTAAAATCACCCAAGAACTGACTTTGGGGAGGAACCCAAAATCTCCCAGGAATTAAGTTTTCGTGCAGAAAGGGGATAAAAACATAATCCCAGTCCAACCCTTTGGCTTTGTGCATAGTAATAATCGTCAGTTGACCGCGACGGGTGTAACGTTCTTCGGAATCTTCGGTTTCCACCGGTTCAAACCGTTCTGAACTGACGATTTCACTTAAAGCTGACAGCATTGCCCTCATTGAACTATTGCTAGCTATCTGCTGGTTTACTCGTTCTGCCAGTTTATCAGCAGTTGCCAATTCTGCTTGGTCATAGTTTAAGGTCAAGGCGAGGAAAGAAATTAACTGATATAAAGGCAGTTCCAAACGAGCGCGAAGTAAACTGCGACACAAATGTGCAGCTTTTTGTACTAGTTCTGGCTGGGGTGCTGCTAGGGGGCTGGGATACAAAAATTCTTCTGGGAGACTAGCAAGGGCGTTGAGGTCTTGGGTAGGAATTAGCTGACGCTGCACCAATGCTTCTAGGGCGGCTTTGAGGTAATCAGGAGAGTGGGGGCGATCGCAAAATTGCAGCAATGCCAAAATTTCTTGGGGTACATGAGAACGGCGATCGCGTTCTCCCACATCATAAAGTGTAATGTTATGCTCCTTACACACAGGTGCTAAAGCCTCTGCCAGCCATCGTCCTTGGCGATTTTCTCGCACCAAAATCGCTGCACTATTTTTTGTGGGATCTTCCCCAAATAACTCGATCGCTCTTTGAGATAACAATTCAACGGTGTGATGAATATCACGCGGAGTATATAATTCCAGTCCTCGCCCTACTGGTGCCGGGTTCGCGTTCGCTTGCGGATCGCCAGCGTCAACAGGACGAATTGTTTGCAAGCGAAATGGTACTTGTCGGTTATCAGCATCAGGAAATGGAGACTGGGGACTGGGGATTGGGGAGTGGGGGTTTGTTGCAGACCACTGATTATTGATCCATTTGAGAGCAAAGTTAGCAGCTTCAATAATAATTCTCGTACTGCGACCGGCTTGATCCATCGTCGCCAATCGTTGAATGCGATCGCACTCTTGGCAAAATTGCCGAAAATAAATCGGATCGGCTGGCGTAAAGGTCGAGTTAATCGCTTGGTTAGGATCGCCGACGCGCACCAAGTTAAGTGCTGAGTGTTGAGTGTGGGAGGGTTGGGGTGATGGGGTGGTGGGGAGATAGGGTGAAATTCTCTCCCCATCTCCCCATCTCCCCATCTCCCCATCTCCCTCATTTCGCTCATTACTCGCCAAAATTTCCAACAACTGCGTCTGTAGCGGGCTAGAATCCTGGGCTTCGTCTTCAAAGACCGCGAAAACTTGGTTTTGCTCGATGCGGCGGGCGCTGTCGTTTTCTAATACTCGCAGTGCCGCTAAAATCATATCGTCGTAGTCGATGAAGTCACGCGATCGCATTAAATTTTGATATTGCTCGTACAATCCCGCCGCTACACTCAAAATTGCATATTCGTCTGTGGTTTGTTGACTCCACTCTTGCAATTTTTCTGGTGATATCCCAGAACTTTTGGCTTCATGAATGACTGTATTGGCTAATTCTGGTAAGACTTCTGTTCGTAGCACCGATTGGCGACGTAACCTTTCTGTTTCTTCTCCGTCAAATTGATGACCTTCTAATAACCGCAAATATCGTTCTGAATTATTCCCAATCCATTGCTCTACAGCTGTGCGAATAAAACGGTGACTTTGAGTTGGTGTAATTAATGTGACGTATTCTAACTGTAACCCTGATAAATCGGGATGACGGCTGGCAATGTTCAACGCTAAACCATGCAACGTATAGACAAAAAAGCCTGTTTGAGGTAGAGATAAATCATCTCGTAAGTATTTGCGAATCTTGGCTTTAATATTGGCAGCAGCGGAACGAGTAAAGGTGACAACTACCAACTGACGGCGGGAAGAGGAACGCGACTCGGCAGAACGTTCATACTGACGTGCGATGGCGATCGCCGCCGCCGCCGCCATGCCGGTGGATTTACCTGCACCAGGAACAGCAGAAATAGCTAGAGGCCCAGATTGCCAGTCAGCCATTTGTTGCTGTCCAGGACGCAGACTATTGCGGATACGTGCTACGGCTTCTGCCCGTGCAGATGACACGGGCGATCGCTGCAATACTTCTGAATCGAGATGTTCTTGAGGCACAGTAATACCAATTCAAAATTCAAAATTCAAAATTCAAAATTAAGAAAGCTTGATTTCATGTAGGTTTTCAGGTTTATATCTGTCATATTCTTTTTTCAAATTGATATGACAGTGAGGTTATTGTTTGAATATAGCGGTTCTTGTGCTTTGTGTGTAACTTTGTGCCTCCTGGAGCAGGGAGTTTGATGTTTTGAACCTCAAAGTTGCACCTTTTTACTCGAAGGTTGAGTCTTTGAACTCGAACGTTGAGCCTTTGAGCCTCGAAGTTGCACCTTTGAGCTTTGAAGTTGCACCTTTGAGCTTTGAAGTTGCACCTTTGAACTCGAACGTTGAGCCTTTGAACTCGAACGTTGAACCTTTTTACTCGAACGTTGAGCCTTTGAACTCGAACATTGAGTCTTTGAGGTTCAAACTTGAAATTTTAACTCTCCTCCTCATCTCTCTCATCACTACTAATTGATTCTGATTCCTGAATTCAGAATTCAGAATTCTTCTTTTTACAGCAATTTTCAGGTAAATAGACCACAGTGGTTGAACCAACCGAAGGCATCATCTTCGGTAATATAATTTACAGCAAGAGCCATTGCTTGGTCGAGTAATTCCAGTGTGCGTGCCTCACGGGA
>JAHHHB010000056.1 GCA_019359545.1 Desmonostoc geniculatum HA4340-LM1
CCGTGAGGCACGCACACTGGAATTACTCGACCAAGCAATGGCTCTTGCTGTAAATTATATTACCGAAGATGATGCCTTCGGTTGGTTCAACCACTGTGGTCTATTTACCTGAAAATTGCTGTAAGTTAGTGGAAATTAATGGTGTCAAAATTCCCGTTGATACCCGTGATTTTCAAACCACCAACGCCAATAATTACGTTGTCAGTGAGTCTTATATTCTTGATGGTATTGAATTTGGCTTGCAAGGTGAGTTAGCTGATTTTGCTGCTAGGGTCTTAGATGTGCAAAAACGACGTTACGACACCACAGGCCAGTTGACTGCGGTTACAGAAGACAATATCGACCAAGCACCTTATTTTCTCTACAACACCGTGTATGCCAACGGTGCAAACTGGGCAACAATCACAGATGCTAACCAGCCTTATCCCCAGTTTCGCAGCATCAGCACCAAAGCTGCTTTTGGTTGGCGCTATCTTTTTCCCGATAATCCCTATGCCCAAAAAGTTTTTGATGCTGTTAAGGATCTCCGCAGTCCCGATGATAGTGGTTACTATGCTGGGATCTATGAAGAATCAAAGCAACCGAATAAAGCTTTGACAGGTAATACTAATGGGCTAATTTTGGAGATTTTATACTACAAAGCTAGGGGAAATCGCCCTTTAATTGCTTCTGGCTCTGTAAGTGTGTCCACTGACAAGCCCAGTGAAAATGCAACACCCTCAAATCAATCGAATTCTACTGTTACAACTCCTACCGACACTTCTAAAATGACGGAAGTCGCTGTTGTTACAACTCCTAGCCCAACTCCTGCGGATACTTCTAAAATTACAGAAGTGGCTGTTGCACCGATTCCACCAGTGGGTAGTCCGCAACCATCATCTAATCTCAAACTAGAAAGACCACTGTCGGTAATTGAACGACGCTATGCAGAGGCGGCTTGGCGATACTTTCAAGCAAATTATCATTCCAAGAGTGGACTAATTGACGATCGCAGTGATTTCAAAGGTGCAACTCTCTGGGGCTTAGGAGATTATCTCGCAGCACTTCATGCGGCGCGATCGCTCGATATAATTAACCCCAAAGAATTTGAAGGGCGCACCCGACATCTTTTAGGAGCATTGACAAAATTGCCTTTATTTGCTTCTGAGTTACCGAGCCGGAGTTACGATACCAGAACGCTGCAATCAATAGATTATGGTGGAAATCCGATTGCAGAAGGAAATGGCTGGTCAGCTTTAGATTTGGGCAGGATGTTGGCAGCGCTTTACAACTTAAAAACCTGTCATCCAGAATACACGGCTGCGGTAGATAAAATTGTGTTGGATTGGTCATACTTGCGTGTGGTGCGGGAGGGTATTCTTTCCAGTGCTACAGTTAGCAAAGAGCAAGATGGGCGATCGCTGATCCGTGTCAATCCTGAAACCCGTTTGGGTTATGAAGAATATGCCGCTCGTGCTTTTCAATTATGGGGGTTCAATGTTGACAATTCTGCTGTTGGCGGTGAATATGAAACTGCCTCAGTAGAGGGAGTGAAAGTACCAGTCCAACGCCATCGCACAGATACTAACTCCAAAGTTAACCAATACACAGTTAGCAATCCTTTCTTACTCTATGCTTTGGAATTTGGACTAGATCCACAAATGCGATCGCTCTTTGAGCCAATTTTCCAGGCGCAAGCCGAACGTTATCGTCGCATCGGCACCCTCACAGCCTCAGCTACCACCTTAATCGATCACAAGCCTTACACAGTCCATAGTACAATTACTGGGCAAGGCAATGCTTGGGTAGCTTTAGGAGATGATGGTCAACCCGTACCAAAGGGGCGATTGGTAAGTACAGCAGTAGCTTTTGCTTATCATGCTTTGCTTCCAGAAAACAAGTACAGTCAAGAATTACTGCAAGCAACGACTGATTTATACAATCCATCGGCTGGATTTTATGAAGGCTTCTATGAAACCACGGGTAAAACGGCAATTGGTTTCACTAGCAGCACCAACAGTATGATTTTGCAATCTTTACTCTACAAAGTCATGAATGGACAACCCCTAATTCGTCCGACTACCACCATGAACTCTCCTTGGTGGGTGGCAGTAACTAAGGGTGATTCTGGGCGAGGTTTACCCAACACCGCAATACAACGAACCAAGTTAATTTCTGATGGTTCTGGAAGTTACTGGGCTTCAACTAGCAAAAATACTCCACTGGTAACTGGCACAAAAACTACAGAATAAATAGAAATGCAACTAACTCAGGACTGATATTAAATTGGGTAGTATCGGAGTCATATGAGCGATCGCCTAGTTGTTTTTAGGCTTAAACATCACTTGTGCTGCGGATGTTTTCGGCAAATGATTTGACTATCAAAATATAAGGCAAGCTGTTACGCATTTAAGGGACTTCCAAAAGATAAATTATCCCAAATTATTTTTACATTTTTCGGGTAGCACAACTGTGCTACCCTACGAACGCGAGTGCGTCCCGCAGGGATGGGATATTTTTTTAATTGGAAGTCCCTAAGTTGTATATTTACTGGTGTTCGCGTAGCGTCTCTGTCAGGAGAGGGTTGTCATTGGTCATTTGTCATTAGTCATTTGTTTCTCAAAGGATAGATGACCGATGACAAAGCGAAAAGTTTGAGCTAAGGCTTCCTTAGATCAAAACTTTTCAAGAGAGGACAGTCTTAACGCTTGCAATGTAAAATTTAGACGCGCATGGTGCCGACTACATATCTAGGACTTACGCATTGACATAAAAGCAAAAATGGCAGATAGAGTTTTCAAAGCTTTTATCTAGGTTTTTCAATCATATTTTGGCGATCGCCAGCAATCAAAAGCAACCTCCAAAAGCCTGGAACAACGTATTTACGTTGATACACAAAATAGTTCTTTTGTACAGTGCGTAAGTCCTAGTGAGTTAGAGTTACATCGCTTAGTAGCACAGGACAAGAATAAATTTTGAGAATGCGGGGTGTTGAAAATAGCACCTCGCATTTGATTGCTCAATACAGTCAACTTTTAACAAAACAAGGCGATGTCTGGCGACAAGCCGCTGATATCATGTCCGGCTAATTAGTTATGATTCCCGAATCTATGCAGAAAACCAAAAACCCTTCCCCTCTGCTCAAGAGCTCCTCTGCCCCCCTGCTGCCTTAATGATAAGTCTTCAACCGGACATGATATGACGCTCCTTCTCTGCGAGACGCTGCGCGAACGTCGCTACCGCTTCGCTAATGCGTCTACGCATTCTCAGTGTCCAACATGATAATCTTGATGCAAGTGAAATCAAATCCGGTAGCATCGGAGTGATACGATCGCAAAAAAGTAACAAAGAGTGCGTAGTCTAGGCGATCGCTATGCCTAAAATTTTGAAAATAGAGCAACATAACTGTCTAGAACAGTTGGAAAAGCGCTGGAACCCGGCGCTCTGAACTTTTGCTAGAGAACACCCACAGAAGTCAAAAGCTCAGGAAGCCTTAGCTCGACTTTATCCAAAATTACAGCATTTTTCATCTATTTGAACCACAATCCCCGGTAGGGGCGCACAGCTGTGCGCCCCTACAACGTGGTCTATTTACCTGAAAATTGCTGTAAGAACTCGGTTTTCTTTATCCGGCAAAAACCCTGGCTTTTTTGCATAAGTCCCATAACTATAATTACAAAGCTGTGTTTGTTAATAACCAGCTGTATTTGGGAATACTTGTACATGAGTGAATGTAGTCGTATCATGTGCGCCTAATCACTTATCAACAAAAACTCTTGGCGTCTCCCGAAGTTCTGATCTAAGGAAGCCTTATCTGGTGACTTATCTCCGGTATTCTCCGGGAAGCAAGCTAGCAAGAGCGTCTCCTTTAGGAGAGGTTTTAAGCTAAGGAAGCCTGAGCTTTTGACTTCTCTTTGTGTCAGCCTTAATGATAAATCTTCAAGCCGACATGATACAGCGGATTGCAGGAGCAACAGATATCTCGATTCCAAATCCCTGGTTATTCCTTCAAATCTATTTTGAAAAATCATTGTGGCAGACGGAGTGCAAAAAGGACTACCATTAACTCTTTTTCTAGGAGACGCTACGCAAACACAATCTAAAATCCCAAATCCAAAATCTTACTAAGATGACTTCAGTTTCTATTATTGATAATTCTGCAAACTTTTCCGGTAACAGCCGCTCGTTACTCAAAAAAAGAACGCTGTTATTTCGTTATTTGGCAGAAATCAATTTAATTTTTGGAATTTGGTATTTGCAATGGCGCATCACTCATTCTATTAATTTTGATGCACTTTGGATCTCTATTCCTTTGCTAATAGCAGAAATTTATAGCTATTTCGGTGGCGTGATGTTTGTAATTGGGTTGTGGCGCCCTTTAGTTAGACAAATTAAATCTCTCGACCAAATGACCCCACCGATACCCAGATCGGATTGGCCAACAGTGGATGTGTTTGTAACGTGCTACAACGAGCCGCCAGAAATTGTAGAAGAAACTGCTAAAGCTGCTCTAGCAATGGATTACCCGCCAACCAAGTTACGTGTTTATGTGTTAGATGATGGTAACTCGGCTGATATGCGAGCAATGACAGAAAGATTGTGTATTGAGGATTTGCAGTCACCACAACTACAGCAGGAAGCAGAACGAATTGATGCAGAACACTCTTGTTTGTTGGAACGCTTGAAGCAACTGGAAAATCTCACACCTAACACTCAAGCCGCTGAAGAATGGCTGCAAACATCATCACAATCAGAGGCCTTTGCTAGCGAATTTGTGAAAAGTCTGCGACAGTTGATTCTTTGGTTACCTCCACAGCATCAAAGTATAAGCGATCGCCTCACCACCGAACGCAAAGCCTTAGAAGAAACAATTCGCAAGAAAGAACTAGAATTAGTTGAACTGGCTCGTTTTCGCTACATTGCTCGTCCCAAACCAGCTGGTGTACCCCACCACGCTAAAGCGGGTAACCTCAATTACGCAATTTTTTCTGGGGAAACTTCAGGACAGTTTATTCTCACCCTAGATGCTGACCATATTCCTAAACCACAATTTATTAAGCGAGTTCTGCCTTATTTCTATACTTATAATATTTTCACAGGAAAATATGAGCAGAATCAAATTGCTTTTGTCCAGACCCGTCAGGATTTTTACAACATTCCTCCGGGCGATCCTTTTGGACATCGAGCAAATTTATTTTATGGTCCGCTTCAACAAGGTAAAGATGGCATGAATGCCGCTTTTTATACAGGCACAAATGCACTTTTGAGGCGAGAAGCACTAATTAGCGTAGGACTGCAATATTTTGCTGATGAGTTTGCCAAAGATGAAAAACGTTTAAATGAATTTCAATTAATTGGTGGTGTATCCAGCAACAGTATTACAGAAGATATGAATACAGCAATGCGTCTACATGGCGCTGGATGGAAATCTATTTATCACCATGAATTGCTAGCAGAAGGTTTAGCACCAGATGACCTGAGTTCTACTCTTAAACAACGGCTACGCTGGGCACAAGGAACTATTCAAGTGCTACTGAGAGAAAATCCGTTAACAAAGCCAGGGCTAAGTTTTTGGCAGAGGTTGCATTATTTTAAAACGATGTATAGCTATTTTTCTGGTTTTGCGACTCTGGTTTTTATTTCTTGTCCAATTATCTATTTTTTCACAGATATTATTCCAGTCAAAACCTATGGTTCTGACTTTGCTTTACACTTTTTTCCAGCTTTTATTATTAATCGCCTGACTTTTATTGCAGCCACATGGGGCATTCCAGCTAGAGAAGTTTGGCGTTCTGAACAATATGCGATCGCTTTATTTCCCTTATTAATTCAAGCTGTATTGAGTGTATTCACAGGACAAAAACCCAATTTCCAAGTCACACCTAAACAACGGCAATCCGGTATTTATCTGAGGCTAGTTTGGCCACAGGTTGTTGTTTTTGTCTTGACTATTCTGGGGATATTATGGAGCCTTTATCGGTTCGCAATTGGTCATCTTAATTATCCTGGAGTTCACCTACTCAATGGTGCGTGGGCTATTTATAACTTGTTACTTTTGTCGGCCATCATCCGCGCATCTGTTTGGCAACCTCCGAAAGAGGCGTAAGGGAGATGGGGAGCAGGGGAGGCAGGGGGAGAATAAACTTTTACTCTTAACTCTTCACTCCGATGCCCAATGACAAAGAACAAATGACAAACTCAAAAACAGCCATGAATAATCATTTAGACTGTAACAACTTTGGTCAGCGAACTGTGTTAACAATTTATGCTCATGCTGATGATGAAGTACTACCTGCTGCTGGTACTCTCAGTTTAATGTCTAAGGCAGGATGGAATGTTCTTTGCTTAATTTTGACTGATGGTAGTCTTTCTAGTTCATCTATTAAGGGTACACGTCATCAAGAAGCAGATGCAGCTGGAAAAATCATCGATGCAAGTTACGAATTTCATGCACTTGAAGAGTGCAATTTCTCAACACAAGCAGTGATTAAAGTTGCTGAAGAAGCTATTGCGCGTTGGCATCCGGATTTGATTATTACTCACGCACCACAACCTGAAAAATATGGACATAGAGATCATGAAGTGTGTGCCATCGCAGTTTCTAATGTTGCTACCCGCAAAAACATACCTTTGTGGTATTCAGCACCACCTGTTTTTTTGCGTGGTATTTAATTTGTTAAAATTTGTGTTTTTCAAATCCCCAACTTTTAAAAAAGTGGGGTATATAACTTTTAAATAAATAATTTTTAACTGTTAGATATCACAAAAATATTACTATGGCTATTGCGGTTTATATTAGCTAAATGCCAAAATATAAAGATATAATTACCAAACAAACATTCGGAAAATACAACCATGAATTTAAGTGTGACAGTACTAGAATTATCTGGAATTTTAGATGGTATTAGAGGTAATGAACTCCGTCGTGAAGTTAACGAAATTTTAGCAAATGGAGCCGATATCTTATTGCTCGATCTCAAAGAAGTAAAGTTTATCGATAGCTCTGGTTTAGGCGCTTTAGTATCAGCAATGCAAATGGTACGAAAAGCCAATGGCAAACTTTTTGTCTGTTCCATCAGCGATCAAGTCAGGATGTTATTTGAACTGACTAAAATGGATAGGATTTTTCAAACCTTTGCTGACCAAGAGGAATTCAATCGCCAAGTACTAGCAATGCAAAATTGAAATATGCAGATTTTAGTATATTAGCCAAAGTTAACTTTTACTAAAGATAAGTCATCATCCAGATTATCTTGAGCATTGAAGCTGAGAATATTCGCTAATAGTTGATTGAGGTTACAGATATTTGTTTGACTACATATGGTTAATAAGTTAATGAAAGCATCAAGACCTAAAATCTTACCATCTGGCTGATTAATTTCATAAGCGCCATCACTAAAGATATATAAAGTGCTGTTTTCTTTGATTTCAAAAACAGCATTTTCAAATTCAACATCAGGTAAAAAGCCAATTGGTAAATCTAAAGAAGTTAGCTGTTGAACTTGGATATTTTTTGGAGAGGTACTAGATAAAAGTAAAGCAGGTGGGTGTCCGGCGTTGGCATAAATGAGTTGGCGTTTGAGGCGGTGATAAACACCATACCAAATTGTGAAGTATTTATCACCGTGCTTCCTCATTTGGAAGGCGTGATTGAGGGCTTTTAGGACTTGACTGGGTTGACAAAAGTTTGTGTTTGGTAGAGATTGCGATCGCAAAACATTCAGCACTGATACCGATAAGAGTGCTGAACCCACTCCATGTCCTGATACATCCAACAAATAAATTGCCAAATGATCGTCGTCGATCCAATTATGGCCAAAGCAATCACCGCCTAGCTGTGCTGAAGGAATAAACAAATTTTCTGTAGTTACTGCTCCTACAAGGGGTGAAGGTAGAAGCGATCGCACATAATCAGCGGCCTCAGCCAATTCTGCTTCTAGAATTTGCTTTTGGGTTCGTAAATCCTGATTGAGTGTTTCCAAAGCTTGCTTTTTACTTTGTAAATCCTGATTGAGCTGGTGTAACCTTAGTCCTGCTCTGACTCTTGCTTTCAATTCATTCATCTCTATTGGTTTAGAGATAAACTCGTCTGCTCCAGCGTCAAGTCCCCTAACTCTATCTTCTTCCTCTCCTCGAGCTGCTCCTCTAGCTGTCAATAAAATAAAAAACGTAGTTGCCAACTCTGGATCTGCTCTAATTCGCCGACATACTTCTAGCCCATCTACCTGAGACATCATCCAATCACAGATAATCAAAGCAGGGCGTAGCAGTTGTGCTTGTGTAATTCCTTCTTCACCATTACTAGCCACAGTCACATCATAACCCTGCTTTTTAAGTGTGCTTTTCAAGACTGCTCGCACTGTAGGATCGTCATCAATAACCAGAATTTTAAACATAAAATTATAGTTTTACAATTACAATGAAAATAAGTATTCGTTCTAATTTAACTTATATTAAATTTAGTGTGGAATGTATAGTGAAAATACTCAAATTAAATAAACTGATTAGCGAATAAGATGATTTTAAAAGAATAATGCAGAATTCAGAATTCAGAATTCAGAATCAATTAGTGGGTAATTCAACCTGCGGTTCTCTTATCAAGTTAAGATAGAAGAAACCTCCCATCGTAACTTTGCACTAATTGTATATCACTAAATCAAAGATTTAGTCGTGTAGTTAAACCCCTTTAATTATAGGCTATTCACACAGAATTAAATTCTGAATTCTGACTGATGAATTCTGTTTTGTTAAAATATTTGATTGGTTAATAAGTGAGTAAGAAAATTTATCTAAAAGTCAACACAGATCTGACAGCTTCGCCTGAAGTGTTATCTTGGTTCGAGCAGATGAATCAACCAAGTCTTCCCAATAAAGAAATTTGGTGGCAATGTCAAACACTTTTGATAGAGGGCTTTACTAATATTGTTGAACATGCCCACAAAAATTTACCCATTGAAACTCCCATTGAGATGGAAGCCGTGCGTTTAAATGAGTATATAGAAATTCGCATTTGGTCTCAAGGCAAATGCTTTGATTTAGAAGAACAATTGCGACAAACATCTGAATTTCAAGATAATGACCAAGAGCGCGGACGTGGTTTAAAAATCATGTCTGCCATTGCCGATAAGTTAAGTTATGAAAGGACAGTAGATAATCGTTACTGCTTATTTATTAGTAAATATTACTAAAGTTATGTTATGGCAAAAGCCTTGTTGGTTAGGACATCAACAGATGATAAAACTCAAACACAAAAAGACTTTTCACCCAGTCTCCAGTCCCTTGCTATATGTTAAATATTGATGCATTCGATGAATACCTCTGGTAAGGTAACAAAGTTTATTAGTTTGCGAATTTAGTTTTAAATAGACTGGAGCTTCTATCTCCTGATTAAAAACTCTTGGATACGTTGAACAAACTCTTCTAATTCTGAGATTAAGTTATTAGTACATCCATGTTCTTGATGATGGACTAATTGTTCTAGTTTTTCTGCTGTCAGATGCATGGTTGTAATTCCCATGTTAGCGCTAGCACCTTTAATTTGATGAGCTTGCAGTGCTAATTGCTTAAAGTCATTAGCTGCGATCGCTCTTTTAATTATCTCTAAACGAGGTTGAATATCGTCAACAAATATTTGCAGTAATTCTAATTCAAATTCTGGGTTGTTTTCTGAGAGTTGATGTAAGCGTTCCCAATCAATTGGTAGGTCAACTAAATCGATATCTGTTTCTTTTCCTTTAAAAATTATATTTGCCCAATGTTCTAGTGCTGCTGCCAAATCTTCCTTCATTACTGGCTTACTTAAATAGTCATCCATACCTGCATCTAAACACATTTGTTGGTCTTCTTTCATGGCATTAGCTGTCATTGCAATTACCACAGGACGACGACCACTTGCAAAGCGGCTTTCTTGCCAACGATGAATTTCTTTGGTAGTTTCTAAACCGTCAAGAATTGGCATTTGACAATCCATCAAAATTAAATCGTAAGGAATTTTTTCTAATACCTCCAACGCTTCTTGACCATTATTAGCAACATCGGCGCTGTAACCTAAGTTTTTGAGTTGTTTCAAAGCAATTTTTTGATTAACTAGATTATCTTCAGTTAAGAGAATTCTTAATTTAGGACAATCACGATCAGAAAAATCGCAGTTGTTTTCGTAATTTTTCATTCCTGACTCCTGAATTCTGAATTCTGTTAGCGCAGGGGGGCGTAGCCCATTCTGATTCCTAACTCCTGACTCCTCTGGAATCACAGAAGCGGTAATTGTAAAGTAAAATACACTACCTGCATTCAGCTGACTTTCAACCCAAATTCTGCCGCCCATTAACTCGCACAGTTGCTTGCAGATGGCAAGACCTAAGCCAGTACCACCATACTCTCGATAAATGGAGGAGTTTACTTGACTGAAGGCTTTAAATAAACGTTCAAGGCGATCGCGTGGAATTCCAATGCCTGTATCTTTAATACTAAACTGAATTTCATAAGTATTTGCAGCAGAATAATTATTATCGCTTTGATTGCGAGCTATAACTGAAACTTCTATGCTTCCAGTGTTGGTAAATTTGATAGCATTACTAAGTAAATTAATTAGGATTTGGCGCAGTCTGGTAATATCTCCCACAATCATAGTAGGAAGTTGTGGATTATCTAAAAATGTGAATTTTAATCCTTTTTCTTTAGCTTTAGGTGCAAGCAAATCAAGAGCCTGATTAATGCAACTTCGTAAAATAAAAGGTTGCGCCTCTAGTTCTAGGTTGCCTGATTGAATTTTGGAAAAATCAAGGAAATCGTTAATAATTTTGAGTAAGGAATTTCCACTTATGTAAATGGTTTCAACAAAGTCTCGTTGTTCAGCAGTCAATTCACTATCTAATAATAGACTCGCCATACCAGTTACCGATGTAATTGGAGTGCGAACTTCATGGCTAATCATTGCTAAAAATTGCTGTTTAGCAAGTTCTGCCTGTTTTCGTTCTGTCATGTCTCGCAAAATGTAAACATAACCTTGGAAATGTTCAATTTCTGTTTGAATGATTGAGTATGAAAAATCTACGGGAATGGTTTTACCAGTTTTGGTATGACAAACCGTTTCTACCTCTTTGACTAAATGATTTATATCTGGATTTATTGATATATTAATAACTTCAATATTTGCAATTTTCTTGAGAACTTTGGTGATGGGTTGACCCATGAGTTCCGCTTCATCATACTCCAACAAAATTTGTGCCGCTGGATTCAGTTTTTTGATATTTCCTGACAGCGTTGTTACCACCAATGCATCTGGCATTGATGTCACAATTTGGTCGATGTATTGTTTAGAAGCCTTTAAGTTACGTAACAAAAGATTTGCTTCATTTGCACCTTGGAATAAAGATTGCTCAAGCACCATCCGTTCTGTTACATTTTGCACAAGAATGATTAGGGAATTACTATAATTGTCTTTTTGGATGTTTTTAGTAATAGAAATATCAATATATAAAGGAGAAGATTTATCTGGCGATCGCCTAATTCCTTTTAATTCAAAACTATTTTCTTGTCCCTGTTGAATCGCATCAAAAATATCTTCAAGTCCATCTAATTCTGGAAACGCAATCCGAACGTCACCACCTGGCTTTACTTCATCGGGAATATCGGCAAAATGATTTAGTCCCAGAGATATATCAATAATCTTCAAGCTTTCATCAATTGTCAAATATTCAATTCCACATACAGATAATACATTTGTTGATAATGAGTTCATTTGACTAAATTAAATGAGTGGCTAAAGTTTGAAATATCTCATTAACATTATTCCCAGTTTTAGCTGAAGTTATATAAGTTTCTAATATATTAGCTTGATTACTGAATTGATAAATTTTGCGGATATTCTCTAAATATTCTGCCGCTATCATATCTGATTTGTTCAGTGCAACAACAATATAGCTTTGAGGATTAACAGCTAAAAAAGTCTGAATATGCTCTCGGAGATGATTGAGGGTTTCTGGTTGTGTCACATCACCAACTATTACAGCACCTTTAGAACCTTGAAAATAATTTTTAGCGACAGCTTTAAACTTATTACTACCTTCAATGTCCCAAATTAAAAGCTGTAAATTCTGCTCATTATTTTGGTCTTTTTTAGACAAGTTAAGCAATTTACGAGAAATTTTTACTCCTACAGTTGAAAGATATTCATCGCTGAATTGAGATTCGACAAATTGCCGAATGAGGCTAGTTTTTCCAACGCCAAAATCACCAAATAAACAGATTTTTTTAGAGATTGTAGACATAGTTATTAATCACGGTTACTTTAAACTTAAAATTGCTTGTTTATCGGTTCTAGAACAACACACCTACTCAACCATAAAGGGTGAGTTACATCAATTCCTGGTGGTAGATTTGTTCTGCCAATAACCTGTAGACGAGATGGTTCGATACCTAATTTAATCAATGCTTTTTGTACAGCTTTTGCTCGCGTAAGTGCCAACTTTTGAGATGTATTTTTATTAGTATGGTCATAACTATAACCAACGATTTTTAAATGCTGATTTTGGTGCTGATTCAGAAAAAGTTTGACTTGTTTAACCTTTTTTTCTAAATCAGCTTTCATTAGACTTGCTGAATCTGGTTGAAAGTAAAATCGTACTTCAATCTGCAAAGGTTCTACTCGCACTGCGCTAGACACAAATTTCACACCTGGAATTTGCTCAAATGCATGAGTAATAGTTCTAGCATCTGTAATCCGGTTAACAGTACCTTCGACAGATACTTTTCCAGCAACGTATTGACTAGAAATAGCTATACCTTCTGTTTGATTTAAAACTCCTGTGACTCGTTTAACTTCAGCAGCAGCTAATACAGGATCTGCTGGTACTTCAACTAACAAAATTTGATTCTCAATCAACCAATTAGGAGACGTTAGTTTGACAATTTCTTCGGCTTTTTGACGAAGAAGTTGATTCGGTAATCGTCCTGTTAATTTTAATTTATTGTGTTCTACCTGCACTGTTAACCGATATACAGCTAATTCGGGAGTAGAAGTTAGAGCTAGCAAGGTTTGATTTTCAATGGAACGTATGACTCCACTATGGTATTGCCAAAATCCCCAAGGAATCAAAATACTGCTAATAAATATTAAGCTGAATATTAATAACGGTGAAAAGCTATTTTTTTGATTTTTATGCTGGATTTCTGTTTCTTTGAGTTCTTTAAGAAGTGTATGCACTTCACTAGGAATTGTCTCTAAATCGCCGTCAAAATTTTCAATAAAACTTCCATATTTTTTAATCATTTTGCTGAAGTTATGACGCATTTTATAAATAAATTTTCTGCTTGGTTCTCCTTGAATAACAAAAGCTAAATAACAGTACCCTGCAACTTCTAAAATTATTTTTGATGTGCCGTATTCAATTGCGTCTAATTCGGTTATACTTCCAGATTGATTGATACAATCATTGGCAAAGCTACGAATTGCCGTTAGCATTCCTGCTATCATTTCAGCTTCAAGTTGCTGTGCGTCAGAGCGCTGAATATTTGAGATAATTAAACCAGAGGTTTTATGAATCAAGAAAATGGCTTGAATTGTAAATGGCAGAGCTTCTTTAAGGATTAATTCTGCTTCAGAAACTCCCTGTAATTTAGCACGAATTTTACGTTTAATTCCTTCAACACTGAGGGTTTCTTCAACTTGTCGGTTAATGGCACGGATTGTCTCTGCCATATATTTGGCTATGGTACTGCCAATAATTGGGTAGAGTGCATCCACAACAATGTTTTGTTCAATTTCAATTTGCTTTTTAATTGCCCGTCCCATTGCTGGAGCGATCGCATCGGAAACTTCTTCTGGAGCAACAATAATTTGTTGGGAAATTGCTAAAGGAACAGCAGGTGCGATCGCCTCACTCATACTAGTTCTATCCTGTTCAGTACGACTACGAATCGTGCGATCGATAATAGGAGCAATTATCTCTATAATTTCCTCTTTTGAATCAGCAATTTTCAGCTTCAAAAGTTCAGAAAATGATGGTAAAAGTAGGTTTATTAACTCTTTTGGTTCATAAATTTGATGCTCTAATTTTATTATTTTATCTTCGATTTGATTGATAAAGTTATTTAATAACGCTAACTCATGTCCAACCAGTATTTGTCGTAATTTTTGTAATGCATCCTCTGAATTGTCTGGAATTTCCTCAAAAGGTACGAATATTTCAACAGATTTTTCTAACTCTTCCTCAGCAGATTTTGGTGAACTGGGTACATGGGAAAGAGAATTAAAAGTAGACTCTAAATAAGCTTCACATACTTCCATTGGAACTGGAGGAAGTTGCAAGAATTCAACTTCTTCTGTAATAAATTCATAGCTATTATTAGTTTCTAATGGTAATGAAGAAAAAGATTGCTCAGGTGATTCGATAATTTTGAGTTCGACGAGCAAATGCACTAAATTATCAAGCTGTGCAGTTTCTTCTTGTTTTAACTCAACAGATTGAGAAATCCAATTTTCCACCTGAGTCATATCAATAAATTTGAGTGGGGAGTGGGGAGTGGGGAATGGGGAATGGGGAGTGGGGAGTTAGGAGTGAGGAGTTAGGAGTTATTCTCTTTGTCCTCTTCTCTCCCTCATCTCCCTCATCTTCTGCCTTGATTAAGAATGTAATTCTGCTGTACTGTTGGACTGAGTTAACACTTTTGATAACTTTGCAGTTTCTAAAAGTGGTACAGCAGTATAATCCTTGCTGCGTTCATCGGCTGCTTCTCGCAGCTGAGGAATGAATTCAGTTTCTTTCAGGCGCATTCCTAAGGCAAACAAAGTTTCAGCCATATCGTCTTTAGAAACTTTGGTGTTTGTCAACTGTGAAAAACGGCGATCTATTTCTTCTAAAATTAAATCCCGTAAAGCGGTAACATCATCTTGTAATTGGGCTTTAGTTTGAAAGATTTCATCTCGAATTGAGGTAGTTTGGCTATCTAACGCGTCATCAAGAGATTGAACGCTGCTAGAGAACTTTTTATTGAGTCGATCGACTTGTTGCCTTAAGTCAAGAGTTTCTTCTTGAGTTGTGATGTTCAGTGATTTCAGTTTTTTTTCTACCGTCTCAAATCCTGCTTTGAGTTCAGCCGAAAAGTTAGACTTGAGTTGTTCAACATGCGATCGCGTTTGTTGTTGCAATAAAGAGATATCTGACTCTAGCTTACTAAATCTGTTTTCATAGTCTCTTAGCTGAGTGCCAAAAATAATATCGCGGATCTGATCGATATTGCCCAGCCGTTCTCGTACATCGTCTCTACTGATCTGATTCATCAGGAAAACCTCAGAACCTACTTTTCAAACACTAAATTTAGTATTCCCATTTGTTATTTGGAAATGAATAATTAATAGACCTCTTGGGTAAATAAATATTTTTTGTCTCACGCGGAGGCGCAGAGGCGCAGAGAGGAGAACGCAAAGAAGGATTTTTGCAAGAAGTATAATGACTAATGACTAATGACTAATGACTAATGACTAATGACTAATGACTAAAAATTCTTGGATGCGTTTAAGAAAGTCTTCTAATTCTAAGATAAATTGGTTGGTGCCTCGACGCTCTTGGTTGCGAGCTAGTTGTTCTAGGTTTTCTGCTGCCAAATGCATGGTTTTAATTCCCATATTGGCACTAGCACCTTTAATTTGATGGGCTTCTCGCGCTATTTGCTCAAAGTCTTGAGCAGCGATCGCCATTTTAATCATCTCTATACGAGGTTGAATATCGTCAACAAATATTTCTAGTAGTTCTATTTCAAATTCTGGGTTATTTTCTGAGAGTTGGTGCAAGCGTTCCCAATCAATTGGTAGCTTAACTAAATCGACATTTGTTGTAGAAATATTTAATTCGCAGACAAAAGTTTGTTTTGGCAATATCAGCATTGCCCAACGGTCTAGAACTGCCGCTAATTTTTCCTTCATTACTGGTTTGCTCAAATAGTCATCCATGCCCGCATCTATACACATTTGTTGGTCTTCTTTCATAGCATTAGCTGTCATAGCAATTACCACAGGACGACGACCACTTACAAAGCAGTTTTCTTGCCAACGAAGAATTTCTTTTGTAGTTTCTAATCCATCAAGAACTGGCATTTGGCAGTCCATCAAAATTAAATCGTAGGGAATTTTTTCTAATAATTGCAAAACTTCTTGGCCATTACCGGCAACATCAGCACTGTAGCCGAGACTTTGGAGTTGCTTCAAGGCTACTTTCTGATTCACCAAATTATCTTCTGCTAGGAGAATTCTTAATTTAGGAAAGTTAAAAATCTGGGAAGGGGACGCGGGGACGGGGAGACAGGAGGACGCGGGGACGAGGGGACACGGGGATGCGGGGAATGTACAAGATTTCGCTGTGTCCTCTTCTTGCGTTTCTAAAATGGCCACGATCGCATCGAGAAGTCGTGATGGCTTGACAGGTTTAACCAAATAAGCCGCAAATCCGATTTTTAGCGCTCGTTGGATTTCATCGCGTTGATTAGTAGAGGTGAGCATAATCAAAGGTAACTGGGCGATCGCACAATTCTTCTTAATTTCCTCTCCCAGAGTCATGCCATCCATTTCTGGCATCTGCATGTCAATCACTGCAATGTCATAGAAATTTTGGTGCTTGGCAGCTTGTTGAATAGCTTTCAGGGCAATAGTAGCGGAAGCAGCTTGATCTACTAGCATCCCCCAACGGGTAGCTTGATACTGAATGATTTTGCGATTAGTAGCGTTATCATCAACTACTAACAAGCGCCGATTAGTCAGAAGTGCGCGTTCGTGTATTGAGGAAACAGGGTGAAGTTGCTTGGGAAAAGTTATTTCAAACCAAAATTTAGATCCTTTTCCCAGATAACTTTCGACGCCGATTTCTCCTCCCATCAAGCTCACCAATTGTTTGCAGATGGCTAATCCCAAACCAGTGCCGCCATACTTGCGGGTGGTGGAAGCGTCTACTTGGGTAAATGGCGTAAAGAGTTTGCATTGATCTTCAGAGGTAATGCCAAGACCTGTGTCTGCGATCGCAAAATTGATGGTGGCTGTAGTAGAAGTTTGCGATCGCACTTCTACTCGTACTATTACCTCTCCACTGCTGGTGAATTTGACGGCGTTGCTGATTAAATTCATCAGAATTTGCCGCAAACGACCAGCATCGCCTTGCAGATGGGTGGGGACGTTGGGATAAATCAAGGCGGCAATTTCTAATCCTTTGTTATGGGCTGGGGGTGCCAATAATTCCAACACCTCTTCCACACAGGTGGATAAGTCAAAATCTAGGGTTTCTAATACCATCTCCCCAGCTTCAAGTTTGGACAAATCCAAAATTTCGTTAATTAGGCTTAATAGAGCATCTCCACTAATACGAATTGTTTCGATAAAATCCCGTTGCTCTGAATTCAGGGGAGTTTCTAACATTAAACCCGTCATCCCCAACACAGCATTCATGGGGGTACGGATTTCGTGGCTCATGTTAGCTAAAAAAGCGCTTTTGGTTTTAGAAGCTAATTCAGCTTCGTGACGGGCAACTTCAAGCTCTCGTCGCTGTTGAGTTTCTGCATGTAACATTTGAGCTTGGGCTAAGGCGATACCTACTTGATCGGCTATTTGCCGCAAAAGATGGGTTTCAAAACTAGACCATTGCCGAGAACTACCGCACTGATGAACAATCAATAAGCCGCAGAGTTCTTCTTTGACGAGAATGGGCACAACTAAATTGGACTTGACTCCAAATTGTTGGAGTAATTCTATGTGATTTTTTTGGGCTTCACCTAAATCCAAATCTGCAAGCCCCAAATTGCGTTTTTGACGATACTGCTGTAGATAATACTGTTGTAGATATTCGGCTCGAAAGTAAGCATCGGTGAGCTTTTTCTCTTTGATTGTCAGCCAGCCAGAAACTACTGCTTCAACGATGGTGGTTGCAGATCCATCTAACAAAGGCTGATAAATTAAGACTCGATCGCTATGGAGAATTTTTTGCACCTCCGTAACAGCGATTTGGAGAATTTCTTTAATTTGCAAAGACTGGCGAATCTTCAGGGTGATTTCCGTAAATAATTGCGATCGCAAGTTTTGGCGTTGGAGTTCTTCTTCTGCTTGTTTGCGCTCAATAAACTGTCCGACTTGCTCACCAATGGAATTCATGACTTTTGCCAAATCTGAGTCAGGTTGCTGGATTTCATGGCTAAAGCAAGTAATCACACCAAGGATTTTTTTACCCCCACGAATCGGAAAACCGAAAGCTCCATGTAGTCCAGCTTCGGCTGCGATGTTCCAGCGGACGAAATCGGGATCTTTAGCGACATCAGCAATCCAAACAGGTTCAGCACTAGCCCAAACACGACCAGGTAGCCCAATTCCTGGCGCAAAAGTGGTCTGCCGACTGAGTATTTCAAATTCCTGCATTTCTAATGATGTTTTATACCAAATATCTAAAAAACTCAGTATATTAACTTCCCGATCTACCATCCAAATTTCACTCAAATCCCATCCCAAACTTTCGCAGATTCCTTGGAGGATTTGCTGCATAGCTTCGTTGACTGTAGTAGACTCTGCCAAGACACGGGTTGTAGCATATTGTGCTTTTAGATGCTGTTCTGCCCGTTTGCGTAAGCGAAGCTCCTCGTAGACATCGGTGATATCAATACCTGTAGCAACAATGTATTCAACGTGACCCTCATAGTCTTGCAAAATAGTGTTAGTCCAGGCAATTAGCCGCCGACTACCATCTTTGACAATCCAATAGTTTTCATATTTTTTTGAGCCTCCACCATTTTGCAGTTGTTGAAAAACTGCTTTCACCGGCTCTACCTGTTCCGGAAGTAGAAACAGGTTCCAGAAATGCCTGCCTCTGAAAGCGTGCCAATCAGGACTAAAATAGCCAACGCCAACCCAAATCCTTGGGCAATTCTTGTTAAAAATTGTTTGCGTGCCTTCTGTGCTTGTTTGCGTGTATCACTCGCCAAAACCAAACTTGCTAAAGTGCGCCGCATTTCTAGTTGCTTAATTACCTGGCGGCCTAGCATTCTTAATGCTTCAACTTGTTCTGGAGAGAGGTTTCTGGGTACATGGTCAACAACACAAAGTGTTCCTAATGCATATCCTTCGGGATTAGTCAAAGGTACACCAGCATAAAACCGCACATGAGGTTCGGAGGTAACTACTGGGTTTGTGGCAAACCTTTCGTCTTGTGTGGCATCAGGCACAACAAAAACTTCCGGTTGCAAAATCGCATGGGCACAGAATGCTATATCTCTGGGTGTTTCTAGGGCATCTATACCAACTTTTGACTTGAACCACTGGCGATCGCTATCAACTAAACTGATTAATGCAATGGGAGTTCCACAAATATATGAGGCTAGACGAGTCAGATCGTCAAAAGCAGCTTCCGATGGAGTATCGAGAATCTTATACTGCAAAAGAGACTCGATTCGCTGTGTTTCGTTCTCAGGTAATGGTGCTTTCATCATTGAGGAGTCAGAATTCAGAATTCAGAATTCAGGAATTGGGAGTTGGGAGTTGGGAGTTGGGAGTTGGGAGTTGGGAGTTAGGAGTTAGGAGTTAAAAGACTTTGATAGTCAAGTTTTATAATTTGAAGAAGATCAAAAAATCAAAAATCTATAGCACGCTTGATTTTATATTTATTCTGACTTCTGACTCCTGAATTCTGAATTCTGACTTCTGATTTCTGAATTCTGAATTCTGACTCCTGAATTCTTTTTCATTAAAATTTGACACGCAACTGTCCTCTTAAAGAGTTACCGCCGTAAGCGCTTTCTCCTGTATCTTGATTGCGAACATTACTAAAGCTATAGCCCAAATCTGCTTTGATGCTAGGTGATAGCTTTACCGTACAGCGTGTTTGATAGGTATTGGCATTATCGAATTCTCCTTTAAGTCGCTGTCGTCCTAAATTAGCAGCTAGGCGACAGCGTAAGAAATTAGTAATATCTCCTTCCCAAGCCACCTCAGCGTTGTAAACTAGGAAATCTGGTGGTGAAAAATAGCCACTTGTACGTTCTAAATCGCGATCGTAACTCCAAGTAAATAAGTTAGCTGCTAGAGAAAATTGTCCAAATTTCCGCTCTAGCCTACTAAAAGTCTGCACCTCAGAATTACCATCGTTGTAGTTACCCAAACGCAAAGAAGAAAACAAGCTAGTGTTTCGGTCAATTTGCCAGTATAAATCAGGCCCAAATCGCCAACTAGTAATTTCGTTTTCTAAAGTTCGGGCATTGGATTTATAAGGCCCTTGTTCTAAATTCCCTGATACTACTAATAGCGATCGCAATTGGCCTGATGGCGAAACTTGCGCTGGCAAAATCGGAACGTCTACCTTGGCATTAAGATTGATAGCTGTGGGTAAACGGTTGAAAACATCCACTCCAGCTGCTGTTTTTAGCGTCACTTGCCCAATTTTTCCTTCCCATCCAACTTGCAAAGGAAAATTGCTAACTGATTCAACACCGCGTTGCTCAAAGAAATTAAAACCTGTCTTGACAAATATTTTATTGCCATTTCTCAATCGAAACTGAAGTGTTGGTTCGATGAATAAAGTGGTTTGCCCAAAGTTGTCTGTGTCATAGCGATAATCAGTATTAATACTTTCCAAAACTACACTTGGTTTTGCTGGTTCTGTGGAAGGTTTTGGTGGACTAGAATTCTCTGGTTCTGGTGCTTTGGGTGGCGGTGGCGGTACTCGCAAATCGGGATTGAAGTTTTCAGGTGCAGCAATTAAAAATCGCTCAGGGAGAGGTTTTGCAAGTTCTAAGTAATACTGATTTGTATTTAATGGGGAAGATGAGAGAGAGTTGGGGTTTTTATCGAGTTGGGCTGCTTGTAACTCAACTTCACACAATGCCCAAATACTCACGGTGAATATGACTCCCAATTGAATCTGTAGGTAACCAAAAATATACTTAGTAAAACTATATCGATGGATAAAGAGATAACGTCTAAAACTATCTGCCATCAGCCGATACTGTAGTTGTATATGAATGAAAAACTAGCTGCCAAGGAACTTTTTGGTAGCTAGTTTGCGTATTCTGCTTGGATTATGATGCCCACAATATATGCTGATTTCAGCGATTTTAACATGATAAGTCTACGGATTTTTTTCAAAAATCAAACCACATCCGTAGCTGTGTAGGTTGCGTTGAGGGACGTAGCAAGATCCCTGAGAGTAACCCAATAAGCGTAATTTTGAATTTTCAATTCCATTTTCCAAAATTTAAAATCTAAAATTCGGCGAGAATCATCGCATTCCAAAGCCTGTAGCGGGGGCTAATCTACTCAACCAATCAATAACTGACGTAGATGCATCGTTAGAATGCCATAATCTTTGGATAATAAACTGTATTCGCTCTGCTTGCGGTTGGCTCATTAACTTTAGGGCAACTTCATGCTGTCGTCTAAGTTTTTCTTCATCACTGGTTTCAATTTGCCTTAATAGCCAAAATTCCATCATAGATGAAGTGAATTGGTAATCGGTTGTTTCTAGTTGTGCAGCACGTTTAATTAAGCCCATCTCTTCTAAGTTAGTGAGGTGACGCTCATTTTGACTGAGAATTAGTTCTATATCAATCAATTCGTATTGCCGTTGTTTGAGACGACTTTGTAAATGAGATATAGCGATAAAAATTAATAAGCTTTGTTCTGCTTCATCACAAGACAACCACCAATCTTGAAAAATGTGTTTAGTAGCTTCAAGAAACTCGCCTGTAAAGTTTTCAATAGTTAAATTCTGACCACTACGCCAAAAGTTGTAAACTAAATAGCAAGCATTCTGGAGTAGCACTGGATATCCTCCCGATACTTCTTGAATCACTTGCTTTAATTCTGTTGTTAACTTCAACTCACAAGGCATACGACCAAGTAGCTCACTTATTTCTTGCTCATTGAAAAGTCGTAGTTGCAGGTTAAGATAGTGATTATACCAAGGTGACTTACCCGGATTATCTGTTGAAGTAATAGCATTTAAACGTTTG
The DNA here is from genome assembly GCA_019359545.1 of Desmonostoc geniculatum HA4340-LM1. Lineage (GTDB taxonomy): Bacteria > Cyanobacteriota > Cyanobacteriia > Cyanobacteriales > Nostocaceae > Nostoc > Nostoc geniculatum. Next base: position 21,952 of record JAHHHB010000056.1, read on the forward strand.
TTAGAAGTGAGAATAATTGAAAGATTATTTTCTTGTTTACTATGAAGACCAAGATTCCGAAAATCGGATAGTAATATCTGCATTTCATCTTCAGTATAGTTGTCGTTAAGATAGAGAGCAGCATTATAGTCATCTAACAGCAACAAAAGAAACTTTTCTTGTTCTCCAATTTTTTCTAGAATCAAGCGAAAATTATCCCTGACTATAGATATTGAATGCAACATTTGCTCAATATCTTTGTGCAAAGGTTCATCCTCACGAATCTCATTTTCCAGAAGGCTGAAGATTTCTCTCCAAAAAGCATCACGGGTAAAAGGAACAATATCAGCACAATTAAGAGTAACAATAATCGCTTGTTCTATATTCAGCCCATGTTGTTGCCAAGCTTGAGAAGAAGCTAATAATTGCAACAACGAAGATTTCCCTATACCTGTATTACCCCAAATAGCTAGATGAGAGCGATTGTAAATTTGATCGAATGCTGCTGCAATTATAGATTGTCGCCCGACAAAAGATGCTGGTGGAACGGGAGCGCCAACAAAAAAAGGATTGCGTAATGTTTGTAAACTTAGCCTAATTTGTTGTTGTTCTTGTTCTAATTGAGCTTCTACTTCTGAGAGTCGCTGCCGTGTGCGTCTATTTTCTGGTTCTAGTTCTAGAGCTGTTAAGAATTGGGTTTTTGCTTGGAGAAAATTGCCTTTTTGCATGAAATCGCGCCCATTACCCAAGAGGGATTTCACAAATGCTTCTCTGTAACGCAAACTGAGATTATCTACTTTACAAATTCTGGTATAAAGTTCAACGGCTTGGCTAAATTGCTCGTCTTCTAAACAAGCAGATGCCATCCCTAATAAAGCTGGAAAGTGATTAGGGTTTATTTGTAAAACTTCCTGATATTTGACGATCGCCTCAATGACATCCCCTTGTTCCTGTAGCTCCTTTGCTTGTTGATACAAAGGGCTAATTTCTTCTGGATGCAGCCCATCTAATTCTAAAATTTCTGTACGTAGCGAGTGTCTTCTAATAAACCAGCGACGCACTATTTCCACTATAATTTCATGAGAATAGGGGCGATCGCGGGATAATTGGGCAAGCTCTCTCTCTCTAATAAACCCGCCTGTTTTCAGAGTTTCCAATGCCTCATATAACTCTTCAGTCAAAACCACACCGTTATCTGTGAGCAGTTTCCAAGGATCGGGGCGAGAACGTTCTTGCATTTCGGCGACGGCTGCAAACACTACCCTCTCAGCAATCGGCAATCCTTGACGAAACCATGCTAAACCGTTGTCGGCTCTTTCAATGGCTTCATCAATATTCTTGTTGACATCTTCTTGAGTAATTTTTTGCCAGTCTTTGACTTCATCTGCTTTTTTATCTCTGGCTTTCTCAAACAGAACACTACATAGGATCTGGATAAAATAAGGGTGTCCAGCACAGAGTTGCCAAATTGCGGCGATCGCTGACGGCTCATATTCTAAAATGCCTTCAGATGGTTTGGTAATCAACTGTCTGGTATGAGTTTCATCTAGCAAACCAACTTCCTTGCGGGGTGCTTGGCGAAACAAGCTGACTAAGATTTTCACATCTTCCAACCGCCGCCCGACAACTGGTATCAGACAAAATTTTGCTGGCTGGTTGGTAATCATTGACTGGAGATGGCGAAAAAACTCCTCAGTCGTTGCTTGATCGCTGCGATCGCCAACTGTATCAAATTCATCTAATAATAAGACTGGTTTGCGATCGCCTAAAACTTCATAAAGCTCGATAAAAAAATCCACACTGAAGACTGTTGGATCTGATTTTAGTATATCTCTGGAAGGGATTGTCACTTGGTCTTCAGACAAATTCAGGCGTCTCACGATTCCCGTTGCTAGGTGATGTAAAATATCCTCTAGCGAACCCTGACTTTGACCTTCCAAGGAAAGCGGAATGAAAACATGTTGGCTCAGATGACTCAAAAAGTTAGGAATTTGAGCTAACAAAGAGGATTTACCTATCCGTCGCTGACCATGTAGGAGAATTACAGATGTCCCTTGAACTAAATTATCTTCAATGAACCTAAACAAGTCATCCCGCCCAAAAAACTTGTTTCTGTCATTGATTGCGGTGCCAGTAATATAAGGATTAATTAGACCTGGTGGCATAGAGACTACCTCCTAGCTTTTAGAGTTTACCTCACTCATACCAATTCTTAGCTTAAGTTGACACCTATGAGAGGTGCGAGCTTTTTTATAATTCAAGTCTGTAACGGTTACTCCCAAGTCTGTAACGGTTACTCCCAAGTCTGTAACGGTTACTCCCAAGTCTGTAACGGTTACTCCCAAGTCTGTAGCGACTACTCTCAGAGGTTGTTTGAAAAGTAGTTAGGTGTGATTTTAGGCACTTATTGATCCCCCCTAACCCCCCTTAAAAAGACTACGGTGTACACACAAGTGTTGAAATCATTTACTAGTCCTCGAATTACCCCACCCTAACCCTCCCCTTATAAAGGGGAGGGAACTAGATTTTTCTTTTTCCCCCCTTTATAAGGGGGGATTAAGGGGGGTAATACGACTTGTGTATACACGCTTAAAAAAGGGGGAACTGGAATTAAAGTCCCCCAATTTATCGGAGGATTTAGGGGGATCTAGAAGGTTTTGTTACCTAAAAGAAGACTTTTCAAACAACCTCTCAAGTCTGTAGCGACTGTACTGCATCTGAATGGGAACGCTATAAAAATCCTCTAAAAAAAGTGCCTCCTAATTTGCTAACCCATCCAGCCACCGATTGAGCCGTATCTTTATACTGCCACACTTGTTTCATAATGCTTGTCATCTGCTTAACTTGCTTACTACTAAGGTTGAGAAAAATTAGCTCACGTTCTGCTAATTCTGGTTCATTTGGGCTATTTTCTAATTCTTTGACAACCCACCATTCCATAACAGATGATGCAAACTCATAGACTTGTTTATCATCGTCACCGCAGCGACGGATAATACCTCGTTCTTCTAGTTCGCGCAATTCTCTATCTTTTTGACTGAGGATAATATCCACCCCATCCAAAGTGTACTGTCGTTTATGATTTACACGACCTTCTAAACGCGAGAGAGCAATAAATTTCAGCAGACTTTTTTCGTTATCATTTGACTGATTCCAAGCCGCAGAAAAGTATTGCCTATTTGCTCTTTCAAATTCTATAGCGAAATCTAACACTGTTTCCAAATCTCGATCGCGCCAAGCTCTATAAAGGAGAGAACCAGCATTTTGAATCAGCGCTGGATTTCTTCCGGAAACTTCTTGTATCCCTGCTTGAAAGTTTAGTATCCACTCAATAGAATGTTTTTCAGACAATTTTTTAAACCACTGCAATACTTCTTGATCCTCCAAAGGTCTGAGATACTTATGGGTGTAGTGATTAAGCCAAGGGGAAGTTCCTGGTGGCAGATTAGGCCCCATGTCCGAGAGTCGTTTTAAGCAAGTAACAATTACTGAAAGGTACTTTGCTTCTTGAGCGTCATTTGCTAAAGCCCGAAATTGGCTTAAAAATGAGCGCATTTCATCTTCAGTGTAGGAAACATTAGGATACAGAGCAGCATCAAAATCATCCAACAAGAGCAGCACAAATTTCTTGTCTTTGCCAATCTCAGCTAACAAAGAACGTAGCTCGTTGACGCTATAGGTTCCTTGCAGTAAAATTTGGGCGATCGCAGATTGCAATACTTGGTTATCTTTTGCTTCGTTTTTTAAGGAATTCAGTACCGTCTCCCAAAAGGCGACGGGAGTAAAAGGCTGAATCTGGAAACAATTGAAAAAGATAATCAATGCTTCAGATGAATCAAATCCTTTGTTTTGCCAAATTTCTGGTGAGGAGATATATTGCAGCAGTGAAGATTTACCCATACCACTACTACCTTGAATTGCCAGACATGTCCGATTGTGAATGATATCAAATGCAGTGCTAATATAGGATCTACGCCCGACGAACTTATCTGGGGAAACGGCACCACCAAAATAGAATGGATTGATCTGAGGTCTTTGGGGGGTTGGATCGTTTTCTGTATTCATGGGAAGTAGTTTGAAGAATGAGCAACAAAGTTAAGCGGTATCAATCGTCCATCTGCTGCTAAAGATTTTACAGCTAAACCTTGTACATTTTGAAACCTGGAGTAGTACGGGACGCAATACTGCTCGGTTAGGGTAAGTAAGAGACGGCGATAAATCGCGTCTTCGGATTTATAATTTTCATTACGAATTATCAAGTCTGCTCCCCGCGACGGTGGTTGGCGGCTTGCAATAACAAAGATTCGGCAAAAGCGATCGCGTCACTTGCTGATTTTCCACCAGCTAACTGGGCTAGTTCTTCCCGGCGAGTAGTTAAATTATCTAAGGCAGTAACTCGCACAACAGTACGTTGTTCTACGTTGTCGTTGTTATTTTTTTTACTTTTACCTTGATTAATAGTTTGCTTATCCACCCGAAAATGACGGTCTGCCATTGCTGCAACTAAGGGTTGATGGGTAACACATAATACCTGGTTGCGTTGACTGAGTTGGTGTAATTTTTCAGCGATCGCTTGGGCGACTCTTCCGGAAACCCCCACATCAATTTCATCAAATACCATTGTCCCAGCGGCATCGACTTGGGAAAAACAAGCTTTCAATGCCAGTAAAAAACGGCTCATTTCTCCACCAGAGGCAATTTCTGTTAAAGGTTGCAGTGGTTCTCCGGGGTTGGGACTAAACATAAAGGTAATTTTATCTGCTCCCATAGCAGTTGGGGAAGTCGGCAAAATTTCAACTTGAAACTTCACCTTTTCCATCGCTAAAGGTTTGAGTTCAGATATCAAACGTGATTCTAAATTAGCAGCCGCCTTACTACGCAGTTGAGTTAATTGATTACTTACTTGGGTGAGTTTCTCAAAACACAAGTTTTCTTGCTGTTCTAGACTTTCGATTGATTGTTCGCTGTCGTTAAGTTGGGCTAATTCGCCTTGGATACGTTGGTAGTAAGCGATCGCTTCTGTTAATGTCGGCCCATACTTGCGGCAAATTTGCTTTAATTCCCGAACCCGTTCTTCCACTTCTTCCAACCGCTGGGGATCGGCTTCCAAACCGTCGCCATAGGCATTAATCTGCCTTCCCACTTCCATAACCGCAGCTTGGGCGTCCCTGACTAATTCCAACAGGTGTTGCAGTTGGGTGTCGTATTCCACCATGTCATTTAATGTTGCTTCGCTGTCTCCCAATAAATCTGCGGCGGCGGGAGTTTCATCGTCATTTTGATACAAAGCCTGATAAATTTTGTAGCTCATTTGTTGCAAATCAACAACATGATTTAGGCGTTCGCGTTCTTGTGCCAACTGTTCCAACTCATTCGGTTCGCACAGATTAGCTGCTCCCAATTCTTGCACTTGATAGGTGAGCAAATCGAGTTGTTGCAAACGTTCCCGTTCTGATGTCCGGCGCTTTTCTAGTGCTAGATGCGCTTGTTGGTAAGCACTAAAGCTGCTAGCGACCTTTTGGCGTTGGTGCATCAGGGAGTCACCCCCATATAAATCCAACCAGTCCCGGACTTGGGCAGATTGTCCCACTTGTACAGTTTGACCTTGGGCTGTGATTTCCACCAAGCGATCGCGCAGTCCTCCCATAATCTGCCGATTTACCAACACACCATTCACCCGCGATCGACTGCGGACGTTACTAGCTGTGGCGGTGATTTCTCGGCTGATGACTACGGAGTTTTCATCCAGCAAATCGATTTCCTGTTCCGTCAACCAAGCAGCTAAAGGCGGGTTGGAAGTGAAAGTAGCTTCTACCATCGCCCGATTTGTCCCTGTACGAATCACTCGACTAGAGACTTTACCGCCCAAAGCGGCATCAATAGCATCTAAAATAATTGATTTTCCGGCGCCGGTTTCACCCGTCAACACATTGAGTCCCGCGCCAAACTCCAATTCCAGTTGGTCAATGAGAGCAAAGTTTTCAATTCGCAAGCAAAGCAACATCTAGCCAAATTCTCCTTCCATAGTGCTGTTAGCGGTAGCGGGGCGATGAGCCGCGTGTAAAGTGCTGAGTTGTGAGTCGGAAGAGAATTTCGGAGTTAGTTAGTAAGGCCGCATGTCTTGAGTTTAAGACTTAGCACTTTTAACTCAGCACCGAGAAAAGCAGCAATACCTACTACCATTAAATTAATACGCCCATATTAGTGTAGCAAAGCAACGTTTATGTGGGGAATGGGAGATGGGGAGATGGGGAGATGGGAGGAATAACCAATGCCCAATGCCCAATGCCCAATGCCCCATGCCCAATGCTCCATGCCCAATGCCCAATTCCTCAACATATTGTTACAATACTTAACATGCTCATTCTCAGCGGTGGCCTTCCCCATGATTGTTAAGACACTTCCCCCTAATTCCGGATCGATTCAGGAGGACAGTCGCAGCGGCAACAGTAGCCAAGGCGAACTGCATGTTATTGATATAGTGCCAGAAAATACTACACAAGACTTGGTATTGTCCAAGCGTAGCCAATTGCAGACATCGCCAAGACTTTTAGCAGCCCGAAGGGATACTAAAACAGCCGAACCTGAGACGCTTTACGATCCTGTAGAGATCGCGGCGCATTACCAAAGTAAACCGCTGCAAGTCTTGGGGCGGATTTTTGCAGTGTTGAGGCCAACACTTTCCTTCGCCTTTGGGATATGGTCTGATACTAAACGGGGAATTGTCGTCAAAAATGACCGCCGCCGAGCCGTTCAGCTACGAGAATTACTAACGCGACTAGGGCCTGCTTACATCAAAATTGGCCAAGCTTTGTCCACGAGACCGGATTTGGTTCCTCCTGTATATCTGGAAGAATTAACTAGGCTACAAGACCAATTACCGCCTTTTCCCAACGAAATTGCTTACCAGTTTATTCAAGAAGAATTAGGGGCACCTCCTGAAGAGATTTACGCCCAACTCTCGCCCCAACCAATCGCTGCGGCTTCCTTGGGGCAAGTATACAAAGGTAAGCTGAAAACTGGCGAAGAAGTCGCTGTTAAAGTCCAACGTCCAGACTTAAGAGAGCGGATTACCATTGATTTGTATATCTTGCGTAACCTCGCCGCTTGGGTACAGAAAAAGGTCAAACGGGTACGCAGTGATTTAGTTGGGATTCTCGATGAATTAGGCGATCGCATTTTTGAAGAAATGGATTACATCCATGAAGGCGAAAATGCCGAACTATTTTTCGAGTTATACGGTCATATCAAAGACATTTATGTACCGAAAATTTACTGGGAATATACCAATCGTCGCGTGTTGACGATGGAGTGGATTAACGGCACAAAATTAACCCAGACCGAAGAAATTCGCGCCCAAGGTATAGATGCTCGTTATTTGATTGAAGTGGGTGTGCAGTGTTCCCTACGCCAGTTATTAGAACACGGATTTTTCCACGCCGATCCCCACCCTGGTAATTTGTTAGCAACAACTGATGGTAAATTAGCTTATCTCGACTTTGGCATGATGAGCGAGATTAAACCACCCCAGCGCTACGGTTTAATTGAAGCGATCGTCCATGTCGTTAACCGCGACTTTGAAGGCTTAGCAAAAGACTACGTTAAATTAGATTTCTTATCACCAGAAACAGATTTAACACCAATTATCCCAGCTTTTGCCAGAGTATTTGCTGATGCTCAAGGAGCCAGTGTTGCCGAACTCAATATTAAAAGCATCACCGATGAATTATCAGCTTTGATGTATGAATATCCTTTCCGCGTACCGCCCTACTACGCTCTAATTATTCGCTCCCTGGTGACGTTGGAAGGTATTGCAATATTTATAGATCCGAATTTTAAAGTTCTCAGCGAAGCTTATCCCTACGTTTCTAAACGCCTGTTAACAGACCCAGCCCCACAATTAAGAGCATCATTGCAAGATTTGTTATTTAAAGATGGCAGATTTCGCTGGAATCGCTTAGAAAACTTGTTAAAAAATGCGCGTAACAGTCAAGATTACGACTTTAGTTTAGTGCTGAATCAGGGGATAGAATTTCTATCATCTGAACGCGGCGCTTTCATTCGTGACAAGTTGGTGGATGAATCTGTGAATGGACTTGATGCTTTAGGTAAAAATATTTTGCATAACTTTACCTATTTACTAAGAGAACGGGTAGGGTTGACAGCAGTTAATGAAACTCCAGCTGCGACAGTTGAACAACAACAAACCTTGGAGCATATCAAACGCATTCTAAATATTCTCCAAGAAACACGAGGCTTTGACCCAATGGAACTTGCGCCTAAAATTGCCCAGTTATTGGTAAATCCGGCTGTGCAGCGTTTGGGTCAACAAGTGGCCAGCCGCTTCACGCAAAAGGCTTTAGCCAGGATAATTAGGGAATTGTTGGCGTCGTAAGTTTTGTTAACGAAGCGATCGCAAAAAGCTACGAGTATTGCAGTCCAGCATGAGTGAAACCGTTTACATCGAAACCAGTATCTGATGAAATTTTAGAAGAACTCCATCGAATTCGAGAAGAACACGCAAAAACCTTCAACTATGACATCAGGGCGATCTGTAAAGATTGGCAAAGAAAACAGGCGCAAAGTGGAAAGCAGTTTGTCACCCTAACTTCTGGGCGGCCGTCTAACAATGTGGTTCAGCGGACGGAACAAAAATAGTAGTTAATATCCAAGGGTTATCTGCCACTGTTGACCAAACAAAGCAAAAGTTAAAAGTTAAAAGGCACTCATAAAGAACAAGAAAAAATGGTTACAGAGCAACTAAATTTATTTATGGAACGAAATAAAAACATTTATTTCGAGATGCATAGCACGAGAAATAATATGTCCATAATTTACTCTTGTTTAAGATGGGAAATTGTAGGAAGCGATGTCTGACGACAAGCCACTTTGTCTCTATGTGCAGAGTTTGAGCAGTAACAGGCTCAATAAATTTCATTCCTCATCTTTGTGATAACCATTTTTCTCACGTTTGAGGTTTTCTTCTAAAGCTTGAATTTGTTCGCGTCTGGCTTCTAATTCCAGAGAACGCCGCGCTAAGTCTTGGTTTTGCAACGTCAATGATTGTCGCCAATGTTCTGCTCGCTCGGCTTCGTGTTGCAAGAATTCTGGTGTAATGCCAGTGGTAAGGTAACTTTGTACTAAATGGAGTACCCAATCGGTGGCGTCTTCTACTCTTTCAATGTCACCTGCGGGGGAAAGTTCAACTAAAACAAGCAAATTCTCACTCATAGGATTTCCCTTTCCCAGCAGAATGAAAGCCTCTTCTGGAATTATCGCCCACAAGTTATCAGCTTCCTGACGCGCTAATAAGCGTAACTGGTGCTGGTCTAAAAAATCGTTTTTACGCACCTGGGCTAGATACAGCATGAGAGTCACTCCGCTTCAATTAAAAATTCAAAATTCAAAATTTAAAAAATTATTTTTAATCAAAAAATAGGCGTTGCTGAATTTGGTCATGAATTATGTTTGTCTACATTTTGTCGTTTAATGCCAAATCCTTGTAGAGACGTAGCATTGCTACGTCTCTACATACCCGTAATATCATGTCCGCTTGATTACTTATTAAACCCCAAGAACCCCACCCCGCCAAAGCTACGCTTTGTCTCCCCTCCCGAAGAGCGGGGAGGGGTTGGGGGTGGGGTGCAATGACTTTGGGAATCATAACTAATTATCCGGACATGATATAAATTGTAAATTCATATCTTGATTCAGCAAGGCCAAAAAATAAATGTCAAAAGAATTAAATTTAGCTACATGAGTTGTACTTTCAAAAATTTGGAACAGTTTATTTGCAGGTGGGTAATAGGGGACTTGCGAATTTAATCACTCTCCCATTACCCATTACAGTTATCCTAAACTACGGAGGCGTTCCCGCAGAATTTCTGCTTGTTTTTCGGCTTCTGTTAAGGCATCTCTCGCTCCTTGAACCACGTCGGGTCTAGCTTTATCGACAAAATTGGGATTGTTTAATCTGGCACTCAAAGATTGAATTTCCGCTTCGGCTTTAGTAAGGCTTTTCTCTAGTTTGGCACGCACAACCTCAATATCGACTACGCCACTGAGAGGAATTACTACCTGTATTGTACCTATCACACCAGCGTAGACGCTTTGCGGCTTGCCGTCAGGCATCGCATTTTCTGCCTCTTGTGCCTGTTGTGATTCTGTCCCTGGGAAAAACTCTCTCCATAGCTTTTGTCTAGCTTCAGCAGTCAGGAAATTTTGGCTAATAAACCAAGCTGTATAAAGAAAACCAACCATTTCAAAGAAATTTCCAATGATGGCAGTTTTATAAATCGCATCCCCCACAGCAAAACCTAACCTAACAAAGACAATGGCCAAAATAGTTAAGCCAATTATTCTCAAACCCTTCTGAGGTTTTTTAGCAACAGTTTGGGTTTTTTGTTTGTCAGTAATAATTAAAGTCTCAACCTTCGCCAAATCTTTAATGTAAACCTGTCCAGCGGTGAGGATTTGTCTTTCTTTTTCACTTTCAGTTTGTAAATTAGCTGTCACCTTCACCCCTGGTTTGACATCTGCTTCAGCACGTAAATTGCGAATCGTGCGGATAGTATCAATTAGCAATTCAAATTGTTCTTCTACAGCTAAATCTATCAGATTTGCATCTACCTGAGGATAGAGTTGTAAAGCTAAAGTTTGGGGGGAATCTGTGGATTGTTGGGTGAGAGTTTGCCAAATTTCCTCGGTAATATGAGGCATAAAGGGATGAAGTAGTTTTAAAATCCCTTCCAGTACGTAAGCGAGGGTTTGTTGTGCTACCCGCCGCGATGCGGGGTCTGCATCTGGCTGGAGGCGAGATTTCACCAATTCAATATACTGGTCGCAGAAATCACCCCAAATGAATTCGTACAATCCCTTTGCTGCTTCCCCTAAGCCGTAATTATCAATGTAATTGCTGGTTTGTTTAACAATTTGATTGTAGCGGGAAAGAATCCAGCGATCGCTCAATTCTAGGGATTGGGGATTAGGGATTGGGGATTGGGAAGAGTCTTTCCCAGTCCCCAGTCCCCAGTCCCCAGTGCCCAATCCATCCAAATTCATCATCACAAACCGGGCTGCATTCCACAACTTGTTAGCAAAGTTGCGGGAGGCTTCTACAGATGGTGATTCATCCTTTTTGCGATCGTACTCCAAACGGATATCTTGTCCCGCCCCCGCCACTTCCCTAATTAGGGTATAGCGCAGGGCATCAGTACCATATTTGTCAATTAATAACAGCGGGTCAATTCCATTACCTTTGGTCTTTGACATCTTCTGGCCTTTTTCATCCAGCACCAAGCCGTGGATGTAAACTGTTTGGAAAGGCATCTTACCAGTAAAATGCCCACCCATCATTGTCATTCTGGCTACCCAGAAAAAGATGATATCAAAGCCTGTCACCAAAGTCGTGGTAGGGTAGTAAGTAGTTAAATCCGGAGTTTGTTCCGGCCAGCCCAAAGTTGAAAACGGCCAGAGTCCAGAAGAAAACCAAGTGTCTAATACATCTGGGTCTTGTTCTAACTTGACATTTTCGCCAAATTGCGCTTTGGCTTTCTCCCAAGCCTCTGCTTCCGATTTCGCCACCACAAACGGCGTGTTATCGGTAACTTCCCCATCGGTTTCACTGACAGCGTACCAAGCGGGGATTTGGTGTCCCCACCACAATTGACGAGAGATACACCAATCTTTGAGTTTTACTAGCCAGTCACGATAAACCTTAGTCCAGCGTTGGGGGACAAACTCCGGGGAATTTTGCTGGTCGAGGAATTCTAAAGTTTTGTCAGCCAGGGGGCGGATTTTGACAAACCACTGAGTTGAAAGTAGGGGTTCAATGGGTACTTTACCGCGATCGCTGTAGGGAACGGTATGTTTGTAATCTTCAATTTTCACCAAAACGCCATCTGCTTCTAGGCGAGAAATGACATTTTTTCTGGCAACAAAGCGGTCTTGTCCTTGAAACTCCCCGGCATTGGCGTTGAGGGTGCCGTCTTTATTCATAATGTTGATTAACGGCAGATTGTGACGCTTACCCATGTCAAAATCATTGGGGTCATGGGCGGGAGTCACCTTCACACAGCCTGTGCCGAAAGTGGGGTCAACGAATTCATCGCCAATGATGGGAATTTCTCGTTGTAAAATGGGCAGAGTAAGAGTTTTGCCGATGAGATGTTTGTAGCGATCGTCATTGGGATTAACTGCCACTGCTGTATCGCCCAGCATCGTTTCTGGTCGAGTCGTCGCCACTTCCACAAAACCAGAACCATCGGTCAGCGGATAACGGAAGTGCCAGAGATTGCCATTAATCTCTTGATTTTCCACCTCCACATCAGACACAGCGGACTGGGAAGCCGGACACCAGTTAACTAAGTATTCACCACGATAAATTAAGCCTTCCTCGTAAAGGCGAGTAAACGCCTCAACAACAGCTTTCGATAAACCCTCATCCAGGGTAAACCTTTCTCGTGACCAGTCTGCCGAAACACCCAAGCGTCGCAATTGATTAACAATCGTTCCTTCAGACTCCGCCTTCCATTGCCAAGCGCGTTCTAAGAATTTCTCGCGCCCCAATTCGTAGCGAGTCTTGCCCTCAGTCTTGAGTTGCTTTTCCAGCATAGTATGGACAGCAATGCTGGCGTGGTCAGTTCCGGGTAACCACAAGGTATTACGTCCCTGCATCCGGTGATAGCGGACGAGGGTATCAATCAGGGCACTTTCAAAAGCGTGACCCATGTGCAAACTGCCGGTGACATTAGGCGGTGGAATGACGATGCAATAAGGTTCACCGTTTTTATTGGGGTCAGCTTTGTAAACTTGGTTATCTTCCCAGAATTTTTGCCACTTGGCTTCAGTGGAAAAGGGTTCGTAGAGACTGGGGAGATTGAGAATGGTTGCGGTCATGCGGGGCAAACTAACTATGGAAGGACTCTATTGACACTCCCCGACCTGAAGGTGCGGGGATTCTTGATTCAACGAGTCCACTTAGATTAGACCCCTTGCGGTATCTAACCCAGAGGTGGTTCTCTCCTCAAGCGTTAACTTTCCGAGTGCCCCTCGGTAGTTGGATGATTCCAAAATTTGTTTGATTGAAATTCTGATCGCCTAGTCCCCATGTTCGCGAAGCGTCTCGCAGAGAAGATTTTACCTATTCCTGGGTTGTTCTAGAACTATGGAATAGAACCCCATATCAACAAGAGTCAAGGTACAGATTGCCGTTAGGCATTTAGGTTTTTATACAGGTTGATTACCGTTCCTGTTAAACCTAATCTTACCAGAACGTGACTGAGGCGTAAACACCTCAAACCGTTTTCATCACGCAGCCTCAAGTACGTAATACGGCGCGTAGCGCCTGTCACTCAAGGGTTTTCAACGAGTGTTTTTATCGTGTCTTTTACTGTGCCATGCTGTACTCGCCCAAGTTAGGCATCGCCGACAATTGATGCTGCATAACAGAGTTCAACTAGCTATCATTAGCTAAGTGGTATGCCAGATACATCGACGGCAATACCATTTAGTTAGCAGTTTTTGATCAACTGCTGACCAAGCCCCGTTGGGGCGGGAGTCGGGAGTCGGGAGTCGGGAGTAGGGAAAAAAATAGCGACCCCAACCACCGCTCTACAAGCCCTGTCTTTTAAGACGATTGCAAAGGCCCAAGGTCTCAAGCCCCGTTCAATGCTGTCTTCCCCACTCCCTACTCCCTTCTTGCTGACACTCGCACCCATAAAAATTAGTTCGATCGACTTTTTATTCCCTACTCTCTATTTTGATAAGCATTACCTAAAAATTATCTAACTAAGTACGGGGTGCAAAAAATACTAAAAATTCTTCAAGGATTAAGATTTAGGATAAGGCTATGGCAACCGAACAGTTGACTAGAGACAGTGACAATCTAGATTTAAACCAGCTACTGATAACGCTGACTGCTGTCAAGCACGGTGACTTCTCGGCTCGGATGCCCTTAGACCATACTGGTGTAGCTGGAAAAATAGCTGATACGCTCAATGATATAATCGATCAAAATCAGCGGATGGCGACGGAGTTACAACGGATTGGTAATGTCGTCGGCAAAGAAGGCAAGATTGCCGATCGCGCCTCTTTAGGTGATGTTCGCGGTTCGTGGTCAGATTGTGTAACTTCTGTCAATACTTTAATTACAGATTTAGTCCAACCCACAGCAGAAACAACTCGTGTGATTCGGGCTGTGGCTAATGGCGACTTATCCCAAACCATCGCTACAGAAATTGAGGGCAGACCTCTGCAAGGTGAGTTTCTCCAAACTGCCAATATTGTTAACACGATGGTAGACCGGCTCGGTTCTTTTGCCTCGGAAGTGACGCGGGTTGCTCGTGAAGTGGGAACTGAAGGTAAACTCGGCGTGCAAGCCCAAGTGCGCGGCGTGGCTGGCACTTGGAAGGATTTAACTGACAATGTGAACTTGATGGCGGGAAATCTGACTGGGCAAGTTCGCAATATTGCCGAAGTTGCCACCGCGATCGCTAACGGTGACCTCTCCAAAAAAATCACCGTTGATGTGAAGGGCGAAATTCTCGAACTGAAAAACACCGTTAACACAATGGTGGATCAACTTAATTCGTTTGCATCAGAAGTTACAAGAGTTGCCCGTGAGGTGGGAACGGAAGGTAAGTTAGGCGTCCAAGCCGAAGTTAAAGGAGTTGCAGGTACTTGGAAGGATCTCACAGATAACGTGAATTTAATGGCGGGGAATTTAACCGCCCAAGTGCGAAATATTGCCGAAGTCACCACAGCGGTAGCTAACGGCGACTTGTCAAAGAAAATTACTGTGGATGTGAAAGGCGAAATTTTGGAGTTGAAAAACACCGTTAACATCATGGTGGATCAACTCAATTCTTTTGCATCAGAAGTTACAAGAGTTGCCCGTGAGGTGGGTGCAGAAGGAAAACTCGGCGGTCAAGCAGAAGTCCGGGGGGTAGCGGGGACCTGGAAGGATCTCACCGATAGCGTGAATTTCATGGCGGGAAGCTTGACGGCACAGGTGCGGAATATTGCCGAAGTGACAACGGCGGTGGCGAATGGTGATTTATCCAAGAAAATCACTGTAGACGTGAAGGGCGAAATTCTGGAGTTGAAAAACACTATTAATACAATGGTGGATCAACTAAATTCCTTTGCCTCGGAAGTAACGCGGGTTGCCAGGGAAGTGGGAACCGAAGGAAAACTCGGCGTGCAAGCAGAAGTGAGGGGAGTGGCGGGGACTTGGAAAGACTTAACGGATAACGTAAACTTAATGGCGGGGAACTTGACCGGACAAGTGCGGAATATTGCCGAAGTTGCCACAGCGATCGCCAGTGGTGACCTCTCGAAGAAAATCACCGTTGATGTTAGAGGTGAAATTCTGGAGTTGAAGAATACTATCAATATCATGGTGGATCAACTCAGTTCCTTTGCCAGTGAAGTGACGCGGGTTGCCAGAGAAGTGGGAAGTGAAGGCAAACTCGGCGTACAAGCAGATGTGCGCGGTGTGGCTGGCACTTGGAAAGATTTAACTGACAGCGTAAACTTCATGGCGGGAAGTTTAACGGCACAGGTGCGGAACATTGCAGATGTGACTACGGCTGTGGCGAATGGTGACCTTTCCAAGAAAATCACCGTTGATGTCAAAGGCGAAATTTTGGAGTTGAAAAACACTATTAATACAATGGTGGATCAACTGAGTTCCTTTGCCAGCGAGGTAACAAGGGTTGCCCGTGAAGTGGGAACCGAAGGGAAATTGGGTGTGCAAGCAGAAGTCAGGGGAGTGGCGGGGACTTGGAAAGACTTAACGGATAACGTTAACTTAATGGCGGGGAACCTCACCGACCAAGTACGAAACATTGCCGAAGTTGCCACTGCGATCGCCAACGGTGACCTCTCTAAGAAAATTACTGTTGCTGTCAAAGGTGAAATTCTGGAGTTGAAAAACACTATCAATATAATGGTGGATCAACTCAACTCTTTTGCAAGTGAGGTTACAAGAGTTGCACGGGAAGTAGGCAGTGAAGGTAAACTGGGTGTACAAGCAGACGTACGCGGCGTAGCTGGCACCTGGAAAGACTTGACCGACAGCGTGAATTTCATGGCGGGAAGTTTAACGGCACAGGTGCGAAACATCGCTGCTGTCACAACGGCAGTGGCAAATGGTGACCTGTCGAAGAAAATTTCCGTTGATGTCAAAGGTGAAATTTTGGAATTGAAAAACACTGTCAACACAATGGTGGATCAACTGAATTCCTTTGCATCGGAGGTAACAAGAGTTGCCCGTGAAGTGGGAACCGAAGGAAAACTCGGCGTCCAAGCAGAAGTTAAAGGTGTAGCCGGGACTTGGAAGGACTTGACCGATAGTGTAAACTTCATGGCGGGAAGCTTGACGGCGCAGGTCCGGAATATTGCCGAAGTAACTACGGCGGTAGCTAACGGCGACCTTTCTAAGAAAATCACCGTCGATGTGAAAGGTGAAATTTTAGAGTTGAAAAACACCATCAACACAATGGTGGATCAACTGAATTCCTTTGCATCAGAAGTTACAAGAGTTGCTAGAGAAGTGGGAACCGAAGGAAAACTCGGCGTGCAAGCTTACGTTAGAGGAGTTGCTGGCACCTGGAAAGATTTAACCGACAACGTAAACTCAATGGCGGGGAACCTCACCGGACAAGTCCGCAACATCGCCGAAGTTACCAAAGCGGTGGCAAATGGTGACCTTTCCAAGAAAATTACTGTTGATGCCAAAGGCGAAATTTTGGATTTGAAGAACACCACTAATACAATGGTGGATCAACTGAGTTCCTTTGCATCGGAAGTAACGCGGGTGGCGCGGGAAGTGGGCACTGAAGGCAAGTTGGGGGGACAAGCCCAAGTCCAAGGCGTTGCGGGTACCTGGAAAGATTTAACGGACAACGTAAACTCGATGGCGGGGAACTTAACGGCACAGGTGCGTGGTATTGCCAGAGTCGTCACCGCAGTTGCGAATGGCGATTTGAAACGCAAACTCATGTTAGATGCCAAAGGTGAAATTGAAACCTTGGCAGAAACAATCAACGAAATGATTGATACCCTAGCTACCTTTGCCAACCAGGTAACCACAGTGGCGCGGGAAGTGGGAATCGAAGGCAAGTTAGGCGGACAAGCGAGGGTACCTGGGGCGGCTGGAACTTGGAAAGATTTGACAGATAACGTGAATGAACTCGCTGCTACACTGACAACCCAGTTGCGAGCGATCGCCGAAGTTGCTACAGCTGTAACTAAAGGTGATTTAACTCGTTCCATCGCCGTCGAAGCACTAGGGGAAGTTGCCATCCTCAAAGACAACATCAACCAGATGATTGCCAACCTGCGGGAAACAACTCAGAAAAACACCGAACAAGACTGGTTGAAAACTAACCTCGCTAAATTTACCCGAATGCTCCAAGGTCAGCGAGACTTGGAAACCGTATCCAAATTAATTCTCTCAGAACTCGCACCCTTGGTAGGAGCGCAACACGGTGTATTCTACTTGATGGACTCCGGGGACAACAGCACGTATTTGAAACTAATTAGTAGCTACGCCTATCGGGAACGCAAACATCTAGCTAACCGCTTCTACATGGGTGAAGGTTTGGTGGGACAATGCGCCTTAGAAAAAGAGCGAATTCTCTTGACAGAAGTGCCGACTGACTATATTAAAATTGGCTCAGGCTTAGGAGAAGCTACGCCCCTAAACGCCGTAGTTTTACCCGTACTCTTTGAAGGACAAGTCACAGCAGTCATTGAATTAGCATCCTTCCGCCGCTTTAGCGAAATTCACCTGACATTCTTCGACCAACTTACAGAAAGTATAGCGATCGTCTTGAACACGATCGCCGCTTCCATGCGAACTGAAGAATTACTCAAGCAGTCGCAATCATTGGCTGAAGAACTGCAAACCCAGCAAAATGAACTCCGGGAAACTAACAAACGCTTAGAACAACAAGCCCAATCACTCAAAGCCTCGGAAGATTTACTCAGAGGACAGCAAGACGAACTGCAACAAACCAACGCCGAATTAGAAGAAAAGGCAGAATTACTGGCTCAGCAAAAGAGAGAAGTCGAGCGCAAAAATCGGGAAATCGAACAAGCAAGAACGTCTTTAGAAGAAAAAGCTGAACAACTCGCCCTTTCTTCCAAATACAAATCAGAATTTCTCGCCAACATGTCCCACGAATTGCGGACACCCCTGAATAGCTTGTTAATTTTGGCGAAGCTATTAACAGATAACATGGAAGGCAACCTCAGCAACAAACAAATCGAATACAGCCAGACAATTTACTCAGCAGGTACAGATTTGTTGGCGTTGATTAATGACATTCTCGACCTCGCCAAAATTGAATCTGGTACCATGTCAATTGAAATGACCCAAATGCCCTTGGTAGATTTGGGTGATCAAATTGAGCGCACCTTCCGGCAAATAGCTAATAGCAAAAGACTTGCTTTCACAATTGAATTGATTCCCGAATTACCACTCACCATTTACACAGATGTCAAACGTTTACAACAAGTCTTGAAAAATCTCCTCTCCAACGCTTTTAAATTTACAGAACAAGGAGAAGTGCGGTTACAAGTTACAGCGGCGAGGCAAGGATGGAGTCCCGGCCACGAAAGTTTAAATTGCGCCCAGTTGGTCATCGCCTTCTCAGTCAGCGACACAGGCATTGGCATTGCACCAGAGAAGCAAAAAGTAATTTTCGAGGCATTTCAGCAAGCTGATGGCTCTACGAGTCGGAAATACGGCGGTACAGGATTGGGCTTATCAATTAGCCGCGAAATCGCTCGTCTGTTTGGCGGCGAAATCAAATTAGTTAGTCAACCCGGTGAAGGTAGCACGTTTACATTTTATTTACCACAGGGAGGACGCGGGGAAATGGAGAGAATATTTCAGCGATTCTCGACTTCAGAGACTCTCCCATTCCCCAGTAAAGAGTCCCCAGTCCCCAGTCCCCACTCCACTCTAAATGACGATCGCACTATCATCGAAACAGGCGATCGCGTATTATTAATTGTCGAAGATGACATTAACTTTGCCCGTATCCTTTTAGACATGGCCCAAGAGCATGGATTCAAGGTAATAACTGCCCAAACTGGCACCACAGGCTTGATGCTAGCCCAGCAATTTTTACCTTCAGCCGTTTTGCTAGATATCAGATTGCCAGAAATGGATGGATGGACAGTATTAGATCGTCTCAAACATGACGCGAATACTCGTCATATTCCCGTACACATCATGACCGTTGAGGAAGGCAGACAGCGCGGTTTGCAACTAGGGGCGATCGCATATCTGCAAAAACCATTAACTAGTGAGACAATATCAGAAGCCCTGGGTAAAATCAAAGGTTTTGTCGAACGCCAAGTCAAAAATTTACTGGTAGTCGAAGACGACGACACCCAACGCCATAGTATTGTCGAGTTAATTGGTAACAGCGATGTTGCTACCACCGCCGTGGACACCGGTGCAGCAGCCCTCGAAGCCATCCGTGCCCAGCATTTTGATTGTCTCGTCCTCGATTTAGGGCTACCAGACATGACCGGCTTTGAACTCATCGAGCAAATCAAACTTTTACCCAACGGCAAATCTCTGCCAGTAATTGTCTACACAGGTAGAGAAATTAGCAAAGCTCAAGAAACGGAACTCAGACGCATTGCAGAGACGATTATTATAAAAGATGTGCGATCGCCAGAACGTCTTTTCGATGAAACAGCATTGTTTCTCCACCGAGTCCAAGCGAATTTGCCAGAACCCAAGCGACAAATCCTCGAACAACTCAATTCCAGAGACCACTTACTCGTCGGCAAAAAAGCCCTAATTGTAGACGACGATATGCGGAATATCTTTGCCCTCACAAGCATGTTAGAGCGTTATCAAATCCAGGTGTTATACGCTGAAAACGGCAGAGAAGGAATTACTTTGTTAGAAAATACAGCAGATATTGATGTCGTTTTAATGGACGTAATGATGCCAGAAATGGACGGTTACGAAACCACACGTCAAATCCGCCAAAACAATCGCTTTCAATCCTTGCCGATTATTGCACTCACCGCCAAAGCCATGCAAGGCGATCGCGAAAAGTGCATTGAAGCAGGTGCATCAGATTACATTACCAAACCCGTAGATACTGAACAATTACTTTCACTCTTGCGTGTTTGGTTATATCGCTAAAAGGGAGTGGGGAGTGGGGAGTGGTGAGCCATTGGTGTCAACTTAACGTAAAACCCTTGTAAAGACCTGATATTCAGTTCTCTGACTTACCATCACTCAACGTGTCACCCCACCCTAACCCTGCCCTTGTAAAGGGGAGGGAACTGGATTTTTTTCCCCCCTTACTAAGGGGGGATTAAGGGGGGTAAAACGTATGTGGGACAAGCGTTTGAGCTTAATTTGACACCTATGGTGGTGAGCGTACCCCTACGGGGAAGCAAGGCTGGGCGTAACGTCTCGTAGAGAAGTCGAACCACATCCCCCGTCCCCTCATCCTTAAGATAGAAAAACTTTTTACCTTTAGTAGATACCGCGATCGCTTTTCCATGAGTAAATCAACTAATAGGTTCATTATCAATGCTATTCAGCAAATTCGTGCATTTCAATATTAAATGAGTATTACATCGTAATCATAATAATGCCTAGCAAGCCCTTATCTGTGAATAATTTGCGATTACTCGTTGTCGATGATGACCCTGACACGAGAAGGATACTTGCTATTTTGTTTAAATTAGAGGGAGCAAAAATTATTACAGTTGCTTCAGCCGCCGAAGCTTTAGAAGTGATGTTATATTTTCAACCAGACGTTTTTATCTGTGATATCTGCTTACCAAACGAAGACGGCTACTCACTGCTAAAAAAAGTTAGAACACTGAGCCAAGAACAAAGGCGACCACAAATTCCAGCTATTGCGATGACAGCATTCGTTGATGAAGAACACCACGCCCATGCATTCTTGACAGGTTTCCAGAGCCATTTATACAAGCCGATTGACTTAAAGCTGTTAGTCGATGTAGTTGCTAATTTAACTAAATCAACCAGTAATTGTAGCTAGAATTGAGAGTTGAGTCGAGTTTAAATATAGCAAGGGACTGGGGATTGGGGACTGGGGACTGGGTGAAAAGTCTTTTTGGCGTTGCTGAATTTGGTCATGAATTATGTTTGTCTATATTTTGTCGTTTAATGCCAAATCCTTGTAGAGACGTAGCATTGCTACGTCTCTACATACCCGTAAATTGTAAATTCATATCTTGATTCAGCAACGCCGTCTTTTTGTGTCTAAGTTTTATCTGTGAATGTCCTAAGCATCAAGGCTTTTGCTATACATAAAAACTGCTGTACTCACTGCGTCACCCCACCCCGGTTTTGTCTAAAGCCAAAACCGCCCCTCCCCTTGCTAAGGGGAGGGGTTGGGGGTGGGGTAAAGCGTATGTGGGACAAACGTTTGAGCTGAAGTTGACATGATATTACGCTCCACCACTTGAGCGAGCCATTGACTCTCACCGGACTAAAGTCACGGTGATTCAAACTGTTGTTCCGAATCAGGCTAAAGCCATCATTCTCCACAGTTATCTTTCAAGGGATTAACCCTGTGGGACAGTCAAAAGTCCCCTACCGT
>JAHHHB010000057.1 GCA_019359545.1 Desmonostoc geniculatum HA4340-LM1
GAGCATCTCTTGCCAAATGTTTCAAGATTTGTAATTCTACATCCATTGCCCTACTTACCTTTCAGGGTTTTATTTTTTTATTCTTTTATTCAGAATACCCGGAAAGTGACAGAAGAGGGTTACAGCGCTTTTCATCTATTTGAACCACAATTCTCGGTAGGGGCGCACAGCTGTGCGCCCCTACAACGTGGTATATTTACCTGAAAATTGCTGTAAGTTGACACCAATGACAGCTGTAGGCCTCTACCATGTAACTCATTCAAATAAAAACCGCCATATTTGCGTAGTCAGGAAGTAGGGAATAGGGAGTGGGAAACAAGGGAGAATAGCTCCTAACTCCTAACTCAGTACTCCCAATGTTTTTACTCGTTTGTCGATCGCGGTTTGCTCACGCCGTGCAGTTTAATAAAGCTATCAAAGGCATACCATGCCAACACATACCAGGGAATAATTTCAAATTGCAAGCCCTTAGCTAGTAACTGCCTAACAGCTAGGATGCTCAGTCCTAAGGGAAAAATAACGCGCAAGTCAATTTCGCCTTTGGTTGCGAGTTCGACTCTTTTGTTTAAGTTCACAACTGCATTTGTAATGCCCACTGCCGCTTCAGAGTTACCCTCAGTAATATCGGCGAAAATAACTCCTAAATCTGTTAGTGTGGCAACCACATTTTTCAAAGTGTCATCTTTAGCATCGTGGTTGATGACAATACTACCGCGATCGATATTAGTCCGTACCTGATTAATGTTAGGTTGTGCTTCAAGTGCATTAGCAATGCGTTGCATTTCCCCGTTTTGACGATGGGGTAGAGCAACTCTCAACCGTAGCCTTCCTGGAGTATTGCTGAGAATTTTTGTGGATATTGGTTTGGATAAATTGCTTAAAGCTACTTGCTCAATAATTTTGGGCATCTTGGTGAGATTACCATGACTATTTGTCAACACACGACTGCCGTCCCGATCTGGAGTTGCATTTTTAATAAGGGAGTGGGGAGTGGGGAGTGGAGAGTGGGGAGATGAGAGGGATGAGGGAGACAGGAGGACAAGGAAAATAACTCCTAACTCCTAACTCAGCACTCCCAATGCCCTATGCCCAATTCCCCTTTTTGAGTTACTTGGTACAGTTTTAGACACCATTATCTGAGGTGTTGTCAACAGGGCTACTCGCAGCTTCAAATACTGGAGTTTGCTTGTCTTCAGCAAGTTCGGCTCTCGCTTCGGCTACAATATCTTCCCAGGTTTCACCAAGTTCTGCAAAGGCTCCTTTGCTTTTTTCGTAGGCTACAAGTCCGCCTTTGATTACGGACTTGGCTATGGGTTTACCAATTCCAGCGACGATGGGAATCAGAACGGGAGCCAGTATAACAGCGCCAATTCCAGCTACAATTCCCACAGGACCGGCATCTTCAATAAAATCAGTAATTTTTGGCATAGTTAAAATTCCTCCTGTTAAATTGAAAAATTGTCGTAAAGTTTTCCAGAATACTCTACCTAGAAGAGTTGTATCATCTTGCTGGGGGTAGAGCTTTTTTTGGTGAAGGTTTGAGAATTGGGCGCAAACCGTTGACTCCGGCAACTACTGTTGAGCCGTTGTTGACTACTGTGGCTGCTAAGGGGTTAAGACCAAAGAACACGGCAACAAACATTGCTGCTATGTTAGGAAGGGCAACAATACTGGTGTTTTGATGAATTATTTGCTTGGCTTTACGAGCGATCGCTATCGCTTCTAATAAACCATGCAAGTCATTTTGCATTAACACCACGTCTGCTGTTTCCCGCGCAATTTCTGAACCGTTAGCGAAGGATACAGAAACATCAGCGTAGGCTAAAGCTGGCGAGTCGTTAATTCCATCACCCACAAATGCAACTGTTTTGCCTTGTTCGTGTAGTTGGCGAACAACTGCCGCTTTTTGTTCCGGAAAAGCTTCGGCGTGGGTATGCTTTGGCGCGATTCCCAGTTGAGCAGCCACAGCATTAGCTGTTCGCTTGTTATCTCCGGTGAGCATGTGAACTTCTACGCCATCGACTGTCAATAACTGGGTAATTACTTCCTGACTTTCGGGACGCAGAATATCACTATAGATTATTCTACCCTGAAGTTGATTGTTACTAGCAACGTAAATCAGCGAGTCTGCTGGCTTGTGCCCATTGAGCTGTTCCATGTCTACGCCTTGCTGACGTAAAAAGCGCTCGCTACCTACGTAAACAGTCTCGCCGTCAATCTCGGCTTGCACGCCTAAACCCAATTGATAGTCCCATTTACTCCGGCTGGGTATCACCACTTGCTGTGCTTCGGCGTAGCGAATCACGGCTTCGGCTACGGGGTGCGTCAGGCGCTGTTCCGCCGCAGCAGCTAGTTCCAACACTCGCAAATCTGATGTTGCAGGATTGAGACTCTCAACTCCCACAACTGAAACTTCTCCTTTTGTCAGAGTGCCGGTCTTATCAAACACAAGTGTATCAACTGCTGCTAGTTGTTCTAATGCCCGACCACTACGAATGAGGATGCCGTGCTTGGCTGCATAAGTCAGTGCTGCCAAAACTGTTGTCGGAATCGATACTCTAATTCCTGTGCATAAGTCGAGGGTGAGGACACTGGCTACACGTGCTGGGTTACGAGTTGCGGCAAATACTGCCCCACCCAGTAACAAAGTTGGCACAACTGCTTTCTCGGCAATTTTGATAGCATAGTTTTCCATGCGGGTATCGTGGACGGGTGCTTCTTGCATTAACTTGATGCTTTGTCCGGCACGGGTGTCGTTACCTGTCCATTCCGCCAAGATATAAATTCGTCCTTCGCGCATCAAGGTTGAAGCAAAAACTGGCTGTCCTTTTCTTTTCAAGACTGGCATGGATTCGCCGGTGAGTTTTTGCTCGTCTAGCAGAGCTTTACCCCGGAGGATAGTACCATCGACTGGAACCTGTTCGCCAGGATAGACAATGACTGTATCCCCACGTTGTACATCCTGAATGGGGATTTGTTCTTTGATCCCATTGCGTTCAACCCAGACGAATTGTCCTAAGGAACTAAGTAAATCTAGAGTTTGCAATTTGGAAGAACGAGCAGTACGATCGCGGATGTTTTCACCAATTTCAATTAAGCTCAACATCAATGATGGCGTGAGAAATTGACCTTGGACGGTAGTAATAGCAATCGCTAGAAAATCCAAAAAGTCAATGTTCAGTTTGCGTTCTTTTGCGATCCCTTCTACTGCTCTTTGGAATACCGGTAACGTCGCTAGGGCAATGGTTCCCGCCACTATTAAAGGTGGGATCGGTAGTCCCAACGGCCCTCCTAACACAGCTAAACCGGTAGCCATAGCCGAAAGTTGCATTCCAGGCCAGGAGTTCTCTGCATCGTCTGGTGGTTGGGAAGCCAATGAATTGTTAGCTTTTGGTAAAATTATTCCGACTTCATTGGCCGCCACAATCAGATAACTCAAACGCGATCGCACCTTTGCATCTGCAATTGAACTAGATTTATAATTCACCACTAACGCCGCCGCCGCCGGTTTGATTCGGACATTAGTAACGAGGGGATCAGCTTCGAGTAAAGCTATAAGACGTTGAGCATAATCGGCATCGTAACGTAATCGAGGCACGCGCAACCGCATCCTTCCGCGAATTGCATGAACAACACTGTAGGAAACTTGAGCAGTATGTGTGCGAGAATGTCTATTTCTCTCAGCGAGAGAACCTTTGCCATTCTTTTGCACTAAAGGAATTACCTGACTCTGTTTCTCTACAATCTCGTGAGATGTTTCAACTCGCAGGGATGGTGGTTGAACTGTGACTTGTGCCATTCGTTATATCTCGTATAGGTTTACAAAGTTGGTTGTTGAGGGGAGTGGGGAGTGGGGGATGAGGGGGATGAGGGGGATGAGGGAGCAAAGGGGCAGAGGAGAGAATAACTCCTAACTCCTAACTCCTAACTCCTAACTCCCCACTCCCCACTCCCTACTCCCCACCTTCACCAGTCGTTTTTGCGTTGACGGAGTAATAGAGATTTACTGATGTCTAAAATTTTGCTAAAGGCGATCGCACTTGCAATATCTGCCGTTACATCCCTGGCAGATTGAATTACGCTAGCTATATTGCGATCTTGCCGCTTCAAAGACGTTTTATTTGCAGCAACTCCAATAGACGTTGCTGATATTGTAAATTTTCATTGATCCCAGGCAGACATAATCCGACTTGACTCTTAAGTGTATGGGTAATGCTATGAACTACCCTTAGAGATTTTCTGTAAGTGCCAGTGCTTGAATCTAGTTGTAAGCTAGAACCCTCCATTGTTGTCCTCCAGTGTTCCGTGTGGAACCGTCTATAACGGAAAGTTCGCCATCATGGCTAGGGAATAAGACAAAGTTGCAGGCTTCAAATCAGCCCATAAACTTGATAAGTCTAGAGTTGTGGTATCAACTTCTGTTGTCTGACTCTCTTCTAGAGTTGTGTCTTCCAACACATTTGTGTTGTCTGATTGTGCCGGATGACTCTCTTGTAGAGTTGTATCCTCCAATACAGTTGTAGTTTCTACTTCTTCTAGAGATATTTGTGGTTCTATAACTCTGATGGGATCGCTTGGTGGATTAGTTTGCAAAGCCAATTCCATTAGATTTACCCAATGGTTGACACTAGTCTGACTAGACTTATAAGCGATCGCAATTGAGGCTGCACCACTATTCACACGCACACCGATCGTTTGGGGATCGTTTTCGAGCAACTTCTCTAGCCGCCGTGTATATGCACGATCGAGAGCTAGTCGAGGCAGATGAAACCGAATACGTCCTGGAATTGCATGGACTACACTGTATGTTAAATTCTTACCCTTCAAATCTTGCACCTCTTGGTTCTGACCACAAGAATTTGCTTGATTTCTGGGGTGATTCTTTAACTCTTGCAAGTTTTCCGATCCCGAAGCTTCTTCTGGCTCAAAACGATCAATTACCCAACGAGTTGCATCTGCGGTAATCATATACAGTGGAATCGCTGCCAAACCGCTGATCCCCAGTCCACCTGTGACTGCTAACCCTGTCATCAAAGGAATCAAGGAAATAGACTGTTCTTTCCAAAAATCAAGGGATTTCCATGCAGCAAAGGGATCTGTTTGACTGTTTGAAGTCGGCGAAACTTGAGCTTGGTATATATTAAATTGTTGCAGTAGTCCCAATACTTGCGCCAGTGACAGCTTTTTTTCATCAAAAGTGATAGTTATACTGCCTGTTTGCTCATTGGCAGCAACTTCCTTCACCCCATACTGCTGCCGTAAGCCTTGGGATATATTTTTGATTCTTGATTTGGAAATACCTTCAGTGGCACGGATTCTTACCCGCCCAATAGTCGCATGAACAATTTCCAATCTCTCTGAAGATAGTTGCGCTTGTAACTGTGCAGCCACACCGCTTTTACTGGTATTTAGTTTTGCTTCATCACTTTGATGCTGAGCGGAGGTTGAGTCACTAGACATACTCATCTGCGGACTTAACCTCTCGTGACTACTAATAATATTGGTCATTTACCCGATAACTAAGCCGAACCAAAGGTTAACATTAGGTTAAGTATAACTTAAACTTTCCGTAAACTATACATTTTGAAGAATTATTTCGACTTAAGTCTTATTAACTACTCGTTTTTGGTATTCCTGTTCAGTGAACATATCGAGAGTGTTTTCTATGCGGTCTACAAATACGATGCCGTCGAGGTGGTCATATTCGTGTTGAAAGATACGAGCGACGAAATCGGTTAATTCTTGCTTTTGGAGATTGCCTTGGCGATCGCTATATTCCACTTCAATAGTTTTATACCGAGGAACTAACCCCCTAATGCCTGGAACACTTAAACAACCTTCCCAATCTTTGACAACTTCTGTTGAGTGAGCAATGATTCTAGGATTAATCATAGCAGTAGGTTCCATTTCTGGAGCATTGGGATACCTGGGATTAGGTCGGGAAGCCACAATAAATAAACGATAAGATTGTGCAACTTGAGGCGCAGCAATTCCCACACCGTTAGCTTTGGCAACGGTAGCCATTAAGTCATCGATTAATTTTTGGATACCTTGATCTTGAATATTATCAACCCAAACAGCTTTTTGCCGCAGTGTGGGATTGCCTAATTGAATGATTGATTCAGACATTAAAAAAACTCCTTTGGAAATGGGGAATGGGGAATAGGGCATTGGGCATTGGGCATGGGGCATTGGGCATTGGGGAGATAAGCTTGAACATTAAGCCTTTAAGCTTGAACATTAAGCCTTTGAGCTTGAACATTAAGCCTTTAAGCTTGAACATTAAGTTTTTGAACTCGAAATTTTCAATTAGGACTTACGCAAAAGTACACGCTGTAGGGGCAATTCATGAATTGCCCCTACGTGAAAATAAGGGTTTTGGCTATTGTTTGCGTAAGTCCTGTCAATTTTAAATCTCCCTCGTCATCTTCCATACCCAATGCCCAATGCCCCATGCCCCATTCCCCATTCCCAATAACATTTACCCTTCACGTCTTACAGGTAAAGGAGCAGGTCGAACTGCTACTTGGACAATTTGCCCATTGCGCTCTACTTCTATTGGTAGGCTGGTACCGATTTTGCTATTTTCTACTAGCTTCTGTACTTGTTCAATTTTAGTCACAGGCTGGTTATTAATGCTTTTAATCACATCACCTGCTCTCAGTCCTGCTGCGGATGCGGGCGATCGCGGCACAATTTCCACGAGTAAAACGCCTTCTTCTGCTGTAAGATTTAAGCGATCGCCTGCAATATTTTTGATTCTTTCTCTGTTTTCTGGTGTCAGTGTCACCATTTGCACACCCAAATAAGGATGATCCACTTTGCCTTTAGCGATTAATTCTTGAGCAATTCTTTGGGCGGTGTTAATGGGAATGGCAAATCCCAAGCCTTGAGCGCCCCGGATAATGGCTGTGTTCATGGCAATTACTTGACCACGGGTATTTAGTAGTGGCCCGCCAGAATTACCAGGGTTAATGGCGGCATCGGTTTGGATGTAATCAACCCGCTTATCACTAGCACCAATATCACTACCAGAACGACCTGTAGCACTAATAATCCCAGAAGTGACGGTATTATTTAAGCCTAAGGGATTGCCGATGGCGATTACTGGCTCTCCTGGTTGCAAAATATCTGAGTTCCCTACAGACAGGGTTGGCAGGTTATTGGCTTCAATTTTGATCACAGCTACATCTGTTACCGCGTCTTCACCTAAAACTTTGCCGTCAAAAGTCCGACCATCTTTGAGTGTAACAGTTACTCTATCAGCACCGTCTACTACGTGAGAATTCGTCAAAATCTGACCTGAGGAATTAATGATAAATCCAGAACCGCTACCCCGCTCTACTCGTTGTCTTGGCTGTGGCGCTGCGTCTCCAAAAAACCGCCGGAATAATGGGTCATTAAATTCGTCTGGTACACGAGAAGTGATTGTTCTGGAAGAATCAATCCTAACTACCGCAGAACCAGCATTTTGCACGACTTTTACCACAAAATGAGGATCTCCAGACGATGAGATAATTGGTGGAGGAACAATTACCGGATTGGAATCTACTGGCTTTTCAGCTTGAGGATTACTTTGTTGACTCTCAAAGGTTTTGGCAGGTAGAAGAGAGCAGCTGCCCAGCAACACCACTATTGAGAGCATCCACAACCTGTGGGGCAAACCTCTGGTATTCATATTTTTGAGCGTTAAGTTATGGTTTGTTGTCTTCATGTGTCGTTGCTTCTCCCTGTCAGTCAGTGGGTGTTAGGATCTTGCCTACCGGGTATGTCCCAAAATGATTACAACTTAAAAGCTTGTTCTAGATCTAGGGTGTCTGGATGCTAAATTGGTGCTTTCTCTTCTATTGTGACGATTAGCAGCAAAAGTGGTGGATCATGGAAATTTCCATAGACAGTCTTTGGAGTCAGGTACTAGAGCGCCTACAGCTTGAGTTATCCCGGCCTACCTTTGAAACTTGGATTAAAACTGCTAGTGCGGAGCGATTAGAAAATAATTGCTTGATGATACGTACTCCTAACCCATTTGCTCGTAATTGGTTACAGAAGTATTATGTCAACACCATTGCTCATGTAGTGCAAGATATTTTGGGTCATTCTGTGGAAATTTACATTACCGTTGCTCAAGGTGATGAAGTTTCTCATGTTAATGAACGAGAGGTTTCTTGGGAATCATCAAATCCTAGCAATATTTCTGAACCTGTTTCTCATAATGTCCAAAAAACTACGGAATTAAACTCTAAATATGTGTTTTCGCGTTTTGTAGTTGGTGCTAATAATCGCATGGCTCATGCTGCTTCTTTGGCAGTTGCAGAATCTCCTGGGAAAGAGTTTAATCCTTTGTTTTTATGTGGTGGCGTGGGTTTAGGTAAAACTCATCTCATGCAAGCCATTGGTCATTATCGCTGGGAAATTTCTCCTGGTTGTAAAATATTTTATGTTTCGACTGAGCAGTTTACTAATGATTTAATTACAGCGATTCGTAAGGATAGTATGCAAAGTTTTCGAGAGCATTATCGAGCCGCTGATGTTTTATTAGTTGATGATATTCAGTTTCTGGAAGGGAAGGAATACACCCAAGAAGAATTTTTTCATACTTTTAATACTCTCCATGAAGCAGGTAAACAAGTTGTGATTGCTTCTGACCGTCCCCCGAATCAGATTCCGAGTTTACAAGAACGTCTTTGTTCTCGGTTTTCTATGGGGTTAATCGCAGATGTGCAAACGCCGGATTTAGAAACGAGAATGGCGATTTTACAAAAAAAAGCCGAGTATGAAAATATTCGCTTGCCCCGTGATGTGGTTGAATATATTGCTTCTAACTATACTTCTAATATTCGAGAATTAGAAGGAGCTTTAATTCGGGCGTTGGCTTATATTTCTATTTGGGGTTTACCGATGACGGTGGAAAATATCGCTCCAGTTTTAGAGCCACCGAATGAAAAAGTAGTAGCTACTCCAGAAGCAATTTTGACAGTTGTCGCTGAGAATTTTGATGTTTCAATTGATGACTTGAAAGGTAACTCACGACGCCGGGAAATTAGCTGGGCGCGTCAAATCGCTATGTATCTCATGCGTCAACATACGCCTTTGAGTTTGCCGAGAATTGGGGAGGAGTTCGGTGGTAAAGACCATACAACGGTGATGTACAGTTGTGATAAAATTACTCAACTCCACCAGAGCGATCGCACTTTAGCACAAACACTACGCCAACTGAGCGATCGCATTAATATGAAAAGCCGTCCGCAAAAATCATCGTAGGTCAGAATTCAGAATTCAGAATTCAGGAGTCAGAATTATGAGTTTGAAGTTTTCCACAACCTGCACCCTAATCATTTACCGTCAAAGTTAAACAATTCGCCAAAGATATTAAGTAACGTATAAAAATTGATTAAATTTCACTTAGCTTGTGGAAAAAATCTTACTTTTTGGGGAAAAATCTGTGGAAAACTTCAGATTTGTTTGACAAAACTTAATTAAGTATAATTACCTTGTGGAAAAACCACGGTGCTTTTCCACAAGTTTTCCACAGATATAGCCGATAAATCGCCCTCTGTACAAAAAATTGATTATTGTAGAGACGCGATAAATCGCGTCTTTGCGATGTTTAAATGTCAGGTGCGTTGTCGCCAAGCGCCGCACCGTCAAAAATTGAAGGTGCGTTAGCCTACGGCATAACACACCCTACATCTTAATTACGAATTACGAATTACGAATTATTCCAACGGGACTGGTGCGACTTGAACGCACGACCTAGCGCTTCAGATTTGTGTGAGTTTCCCCACTCTCTGGACTATACCTTCACCATAGGTTTAAAAGCCTTTAGGTGGTGGCTACCTAGTCTCTACACCTTCTTGAATTTAATCAAGCTTGGCTCGGTATTCCCCTGGAGTGTCAACACTATGGTAAACACACAACCACTCCTACTTTCTATCAATGCCTCTTGTGATACTTTTTAAAACCACTCAAAACATCTTGAAAGAAGGAAATTTTCACTCTTTAGGGTTCACCGAATTCAACCACATTCACTCATAAGGTTTCCCTTATAGTGCCCGATTATTCAGGAGGCGCTCGCTCTATCCAACTGAGCTACAGCCCCAAAAAAGCCATGTTGGTGATTATAGCATTTTTACTGAGACTGCCAACTATTATCCCAAGGCTGACCGCCGACTTCTAAACCACAAAGAAAACTTTCTGCTTTCAGGATAATTTGAGATTTTGTCCCATTTAGTTCTCGTAATTCTAAATTTAGCTTTCCTTGCATGGTGTCCCGGCAACAATATCTTAAACCTTCGGCTGTGGGCGCACGTAGGGGTGTACCAGGTAAATCGGTAGTTCCAATCAATTCAATTTCGTAATTGGAGTTAGTAGCTTTCATTTGCCATCTACCCCAAGGCTGAATTTCCCAATGGACTTGGGAATTCCAGGGAACGAATTCATAAAATTTGCCTTGATAGTGCAAACCAATCATCGCTACAGATTCCATCCACCACAATACACCCCGCCGTCCACCGCCAGCAGTTAAGGCTAAGTCGGGTTCGCCCTCGAAGCAGTTACAGTTTATCCAAAACCATTTTTCGGGAAAACCACCACCCCAATTTTTCTCACCGTAGGACGGGGCGTTGGTGAATTCGTAAATTTTGCCATTCCAGTCAATTTTACCGCTGGCTTTACCGTGAGCCATCAAAATTTGCCATCCTGGCTCAAAAATCTGCAAAAAAGACACCCAACCTGCGGTTGACTGCTGAATGCTATTTTGATTACCCCAGGCGTATACTGGTTGAATTTCGTACTGCCAACGACAATAATTATTAGTGGCGCGATCGCGGATAATTCCCTGATTTAATGTCGCTGTAGCTTGATAGCCTTCTTGAACATAATGCTCAAACTCTTGTGGAAGCAGGTACAGGGGAGAAATTTGCAAATTATTTTTACCCCAATGTCCTAAACCCAAAACATCTCGACTACCCCAGAATTTCTTCACATCCGGAAAAGTACGGCATAAATACTCATCATCAGGGCCGAGAACTTGGGCTGAACCACCACTGTAAGGTTTATTGCCGATGGGATCTTCGATGGAATACATAAAGGCGAATGTTTGCCCAATTTCCGGTAAAGTGACACGGTAATACCAACCTTCAAAGAAGTGGCGACTACTACCATCCCAGTGATAACCAGAATGGGGTGTTTGGGTTGACGAAAGGAGATTTAGGGGAATAGTTAACATGGATTTACATAGTTGCTGATTTTTCAGTATGCGCGACGATTTCGATATCAATCATGCTTATGAAATTTTGGAGTTGGAACCCGGTGCTTCGCCAGCACAGGTAAAGCGAGCTTACCGTAAACTGGTAAAAGTTTGGCATCCCGATCGCTTTTTTAATCAAAAAGAAAAACAGGAAGCTGAAGAAAAAATCAAAAAAATCAACGCAGCTTACAATCAGCTCAAGTCTGAATTCTCATCTGAGTCTCCCCCTACTGCAAATCCATCCTCATCTTCGCCGAAAAATCCCACAAAAGTATCTGTCAAACGTTGGGATGCAGAAGCTTTTTATACTTTAGGAGTAGAGAATGCTACTAGAAGCAGATATGAAGATGCGATCGCCGATTTTACCCACGCGATTCGCCTCAATCCTCGCTACATTGACGCATACAAATATCGTGGGTTAATTTGCTCTCAATTGGGATATGAATATCGAGCCACTTCAGATTTAAATAAAGCTGCACAGTTAGAACAAGAGTTAAGAAATCCAGGTTTTGTGCGTAAATATTCATCACCAAGGCATGTATCAAAACCTAAATCTCTGCTAACAAGAGTTTGTCGAGGAATTAAATCTATATTGCCCCTAAATTGGCGTTGGAGATAAGAAGTTGCGTTATTTTAACAACAAAGAATAAAAAGGAATCAGAATTCAGAATTCAGAATTCAGGAGTCAGAATTCAGGAGTCAGAATTCAGAATTCAGAATTCAGAGGTGTCAACTTAAGCTCAAATGCTTGTCCCACATACGTTTTACCCCACCCCCAACCCCTCCCCTTGGTAAGGGGAGGGGCGGTTTTGGCTTTAGACAAAACCGGGGTGGGGTGACGCGTTGAGTGATGGTAAGTCAGAGAACTGAATATCACGTCTTTACAAGGGTTTTACGTTAAGTTGACACCCATGCACAGCGGTGCTGCCCTACAATGTGGTCTATATTTTAGAATACTAAGTTAAATGATATTTACTGCTGATTTCTTGCTATGAGCGATCGCTTCGATGTTGCTTATTACCTGCCTATACAGGTCAGTTCATAAATCAAATCCAACTTGCGTATCAGCTGACAGCATAATAACATCCGGTAGAAAAAGCGCCTTCTGCAACCCAGCCAACTTCCAATGGGACACAAGGCCAAGCCACTAGTCCAAGTACTAATACTCCGACTTCCCAGAACGATAGTTCTACTAGTACCGTCACTCCAGGAACTCAAAGTAATACCTCTAAAACCACTCCATCTCAAGGAATAGATAAGTCAAACACTACATCTAATAGCGATTCTCCTAACACAGGAGATAGTACTACAGGCGGTTCTGCTCAATAGCGCTTCTGATTTTTCAGCCCACTTGCAATGTTGGTGTTCACGCCAACATAGGACAAGTGGGCTAATTTTAAGGAATATTTCCGAATTATTGCGATAAATTAATGGTATTGAAGTTTGGTAAACTGACATAGTAACTAAACAAACATGATGCTAGATTAAGAGCAAGGTACAAACAGGTTAAAAGTTAAGTAAAACTTTTAAGTTAGAGCCTGTACCTCCTGCTCTAATTTTATGGCGATCGCTCTTAGGTTGTGGCATCCGTTAAATGTGTTTTAGCCTTGTGTTCATCAAGTTATTTTGGAGGTTTTAGAACGCACAGCCAGAAAATGCCTGCCTAGTTGGAATATATAGAAGGATGTGCAATTCTCTGTAAAGCGATCGTGCATACTGTCCACCTTAGTTGAATTAGTTAGTTCTGAATTATCCAATCTTCAAGAAACCGCCCCAAGCTGCTGATATTTATCCATCGTAGCTTCCGGCGGTTTCTGTTTTGAGTGTTATGCATTTAAATTGCACTCTGACCAGTGGGGGCTGTCATTTGTCCTTTGTCATTAGACCTCTTGCATAAATAATTTTTTGTCTCACGCAAAGGCGCAAAGGCAAGGCAGCGCGGTCTTCTCCCAAGGGGAGACGCCAAGGGCGATGGGGGTTTCCCCCATGAGCGACTGCCGCGCAAAGAAGAAGGCGAAAAAAAGGACTTTTGCAAGATGTTTATTTGTCTTTTGTTAGTTGTCCTTTGTCAGACCAATGACCAATGACTAATGACCAATGACTAATGACCAATTAACGTAATAACAGTCACTTCCGGCGGACAAAATAGGCGTCCTGGTTTATAAGTTCCTAAACCACGATTGACATATAATTGATTTTCTTCCACATTGTGAAATCCTTGCGCCCATTCCCAATATCGCACGACTTTCGAGCAGTCTCCTAGTAAAAGTGTTACCCAACGCCGCAATTTTTTGGGAATTTTTTTGAGCAGCTTTTTATAATAAAATACAACAGGACCAATGCCCGGAATTACGATGTGACCACCGTGGGTATGACCAGATAATTGCAAATCTACGCGCCATTGTTGCAATATCTTGGCTGTATCTGGGTTATGGGATAAAACGATACGGGGTGTAATAGAATCTAATTGATTCATCACTGGTGCAGGATGAAATTCCTGCGACCAATAATCAGCTAGTCCTACTAGTGGTAATTCCTTTCCTAGTGGATAGGCGATTTCATTCCAAAGCACATGCACCCCAATGCTAGTTAACGCCTTTGTAACTTCTGCTTGGGAGTGGCTGTAATAGATATCGTGATTACCCAGGACGGCGTAAATACCACAGCGACTTTGCAAATGTTTTAATCGCAGCACCAATTGATTAATCGGCGTTGGGTCATCAGTTACATAGTCACCAGTTAATAGAATTAAATCTGGTTCAGCTTCGTTAGTAAGTGCGATCGCTTTTGCTAACATATCTTCCGATAGCCGCAAACCATCGTAGTGAAAATCCGATAACTGCACCAACTTTGTACCTTGTAAAGATATTGGAAGTTCCGCAATCTTAACCGTTACTTTATCTACTCTTAAATGTCCCGTAAAGAACCAATGCATAAGGCAACCGATACTCCTCATACCAGCGCTTACAGCTTACCAAAAATCAAAATGCAACTTGATAAATTGCAACAATTTCTGTCATGTACTAGAAATATAATTAACTAATTGGTTGAAATTATGAGACTAAACTAAGCTAGTCTTGCTTGAATTTCCAAGCAATTTTTAACCAGAATACTTGCTGCAATTGAGTTGTTGCATGTTGAATTTGGAATTACTCACTCACCTTGTAGCGCGATTATAGTAACTTCTGGGCGGCAAAATAAGCGTCCAGGGAGGTAAGTTCCTAAGCCACGATTGACGTATAGCTGATTTTTTCCTACGCGATGGAAACCCTGCGCCCATTCCCAATGGCTGACAGCAGAAATATTTTCTTCTAAAAATCGCGCTCGACGCCGGACTTTCAGGGGTATTTTTTTGGCAATCTTGCTGTAAGCTAACGCCGCTGGGCCAATTCCGGGAATGATGATTTGACCGCCGTGAGTATGACCAGATAATTGTAAATCAACTCGCCATGCTTGTAATATCTCGGCAGTATCTGGGTTATGAGATAAAACAATGCAGGGCGTGTCTGGGTTTAGCTGGTTCATAACTAACCCAGGATTAAATTCTCGTGACCAACTGTCGGCCAGTCCAACGAATGGTAATTCTTTTCCTAGTGGATAAGCAATTTCGTTCCAAAGGACGTGAATTCCAATGCTAGTTAACGCCTCTGTAACTTCTGTTTTTGCGTGTTTGTAATGTATGTCGTGGTTGCCAAGAATAGCATAGATCCCACAGCGACTTTGCAAATGTTTGAGTCGAAGTATTAATTGGTGAATTGGTTGGGGATCGTCAGTTACGTAATCACCTGTCAATAAAACTAAATCTGGTTCAGCTTGGTTGCTAAGTGCGATCGCTTTTGAAAGCATACCTTCTGACAGCCGCAAACCATCATAGTGAAAATCTGACAACTGCACCAACTTCTTACCTTGTAACGGTGCAGGCAACCCTGCAATCTTAACCGTCAATTTCTCTGTACTCAACGGCCCAGATAACAACCAATGCATAAGACGTTCAATAAACCATAATCATAGAGCTTATAGCTTAGCTAAACATTGTCGAATTGTATGTAGGAACCAATGCAACTTGTTGAAAATTTTATGAAACTTGCAAATCTTAGTGTATTTCTACTTATTTATAGCGGTTTGCAATTGAATGGAAATACACCCTTTGTAAATTAAACCATTGTAGGGTAGCACAGCTGTGCTACCCTACAGCAAATTGCTATTGTTTACTTAGTAGTACTTTCTACTAGTGCTTCAGCAGATGACTTGCCAATCAACATTGCAGCATTTTCTTCACTTTCAAGGACACCGAACTCAATCAACAACTCTTCTAGAATCAGCTTTCGGGTCGCAACCGACGATTAAAATGCGTTGACCCATTTCTGCCATAGCTGCAAGGGTATTTTGAGAAGTGGTAGACTTACCAATACCACCTTTACCGTAGAAAGCTATTTGTCTAATTTTTTCGTCAGTCATGGTGAGCGTTTTCCTACAATTGTTTTGTCTATCGTGTTGTGTCGCAAAACTGGCAGTTTTGATATTGCAACTAAGACTGGTCGAGTTGCTGGCATTAGCTACAAGTTTTGTACATCAATCCATAAAAAGGATGGTTATTCGTATGCATTCTAAGATATCTGGACGGCGAATAAATTCGCCTGCGGCTTCCTCCCCATGTCTAAAGCCAGGGGCTTCCGCCACGAAAAGGTTTGGTGAACCTGTCAATTTCCCAAACTATTGAGCAACTGCTGTACTTGTGATTTTTGCAGGTATTTCCTGAAAATCACTAAATTGCACCGTGATGATTGCGTGAGAACACATCTAAGCCCAAAGGTAGCAGCTACATAAACCCTGCTATGTCTGCATCAGCAAACCGTGATGCTATAGCTTGGGAGCATCTTGATAACTTTTAGCAATGTCGAACAGTACTTGCTCTTGGTGAAGTTTACATTCCAAGAGAAAGTAAACAAGCAACTCCCGAAACTATAATTCACAGATTTACTGCACTACATTTTTTTTGTATTCCATGCGATCGCTGTTATAATTTCACAGCATTAGGCTTGGGCTAATAATTATTGTTCAATTTAAGCATAATTAAAAAATAGCGCCACCTTCTAATGAAGATGACGCTATTTTTTTTGATTTAATTCACAGATAAAATAATTAAATGAATTTGCTAAATTTTCTGCGTTGGTTGACCGCAGTTTTGTTACTATACAGTAGTGCGACGGGTTAATAAGTTCCACAGGAAAACCGCTACGATTGCACCCAAAACTGCTACTGCAATGCCTGGAATACTCAGAGTAGGAGCCGCTAGAGTTAACGTTCCTGTACTGAAGAATACACCCAAACTACCGCCAACAAAAGCACCGATAATTCCTAACAAAATTGTTCCTAGAATTCCGCCACCTTGATGACCAGGGTAGATAGCTTTAGCGATGGCACCAGCAATTAGACCTAAAACAATCCAAGCAAGAATATTCATGGTTATTAATTTGGTAAACGTTTTTTACTTACAAACTAATATTAGCAATCTTAATCTTGGGACTCCATCCATCATCAGAATCAATTATTAATATCCATCAGGAGTAGTTAAATCAGTACTCAGTTATTGTATATATCCTCCTATTGAGGTAGATAATCAAGCAAAAAAAAGCTCCTAGTAGGTCTTTAACTAGAAGCTATCAAACTATTGCTTGGTAATTGCAGTATATGCATTTTCAATTAGCTATCTCCTCTACTAGAAGTGTCATTTGTCATTTGTCATTTGTCATTGGTCATTGGTCATTTGTCATTTGTCATTTGTCTTTGAAGTTCTCTTGACAGAGATGCTTTTGCTAGCTTGCTTCATCGTAGGAGTAGGGAATACCAGAGTCAGAGGCTCGCGGACTCGGCTTAGTAAACATCACCGCAAGCTATGGTGACTTCTTTGTTTGTCCTTTGTTATTCACTAATGACCAATATCCAATGACTATAGCGGTTTGCAATTGCATGGAGTAGGGTAGCACAGCTGTGCTACCCTACCATGTACCTCATTCAAATGAAAATCGCTATAAGACAAAGCACGACCTCACTTAGTACTGCTAATTTTCCATTCATCTCGATGCACTAGAACTGGTAGCAGCTTGCTCAAATACCGATGGATTATCAGGTAAATCAAACCTATCAAAGTCAACAGCATCACACCCAAAATCGTCCCATATGCGTGAATATGCCACCAAAATACCTTGAGTTTTGTTGTAGATAGTTGTACAAACCTCGATATAACAGCTATATTGACGCTTTTGGAATCCTGAAACAATACTGCTGTGTTTTGTTGTGCAATTGTCATTTGAATTACTCCTTTAATCCCAACCACTGAGACATTTAATTTAAATTAC
Source organism: Desmonostoc geniculatum HA4340-LM1 (assembly GCA_019359545.1). Lineage (GTDB taxonomy): Bacteria > Cyanobacteriota > Cyanobacteriia > Cyanobacteriales > Nostocaceae > Nostoc > Nostoc geniculatum. The sequence goes on from JAHHHB010000057.1 coordinate 17,608, forward strand.
GGTAACTCGATAGATATAATGTTATTTATATGTAAAATCTCATAACTTGATTCAAGAAGCAAGTATGGGCGTTGGGGATTGGGTATTAGTATTGAAAATTAGGTATTAGGAAACTAGTTTACACAGCCGAATCCTAGCTTCCAATGCCCCATGCCCTATGCCCCATTCCCCATTCCCAATCAATGCCTAATCAAATTTGGTTATCACAGTTGCAAAAACATCGAGCGATCGCAGTTATCCGCGCTCCTAAAATGGAATGGGGGCGGGAAATGGCGATGGCTGTGGCATCTGGGGGAATGCAGCTAATTGAAATCACCTGGAATAGCGATCGCGCCGGGGAATTAATCAGTCAACTACGTTCGGAATTACCAGGCTGTATTATCGGCACTGGTACGCTGTTCAATGTGCAGCAGCTAGAAGAAGCGATCGCTTCTGGGGCACAATTCCTGTTTACACCGCATGTTGACTCGGCAATGATTCAAGCAGCACAAGAAAAACATGTGCCCATTATCCCAGGAGGGCTGACTCCTACAGAAATTGTTACCGCTTGGAGTCAGGGTGCTAGTTGTGTAAAAGTGTTTCCCGTGCAAGCGGTAGGAGGGGCTGATTATATTAAAAGTTTGCAAAGCCCCTTGGGTGAGATTCCCTTGATTCCCACTGGCGGCGTGACTGTGGAAAATGCTAAAGAATTTTTACAAGCAGGAGCGATCGCCGTGGGTTTGAGCGGTGAATTATTTCCCAAAAAGCTTGTCAGTGAAGGGAATTGGGAGGCGATCGCAACCAAGGCTAGAAAGCTGATGCAACAGTTAAGTTAACTTAGAATCAAACGATCAAAAATTCATGTCTATTAAAGTAGTAGATATGGAAATAAAAGTGAAAACTGATAACTTTCCTAAGACCAGATAATTTTAGTGTGAGTGTATCTAGTATGAAAAGACTGATCTATCCTGACTGGGTGCGTAGCTTAAAAATACTCCTCGCTGGAACAGCACTGTCCTTAAGTGTTTTTACTACTACTGGAACGAGTGAAGTTTGGGCAAATTCCAAAAATCAAGTGATTGCACAAACAATCCAGACATTACAAAAATCGGATAAGCGCTGGATTCAAATTAATCTTTCAAAGCAACGATTAATCGCTTGGGAAGGTGACAAATTAGTTTATGGAAGCTCTATTTCCTCTGGTAAAAAATCTACTCCTACCCTAGTTGGTACTTTTAAGATTCAATCCAAGTTAAAAACCACACGGATGCGGGGAAGGGGCTACGACGTTGCCAACGTTCCTCATGCAATGTTCTACCAAGGTAATTACGGCATTCACGGGGCTTACTGGCACAAAAAATTTGGCACTCCAGTGAGCCACGGCTGCGTAAATCTTGCACCTAAACATGCTAAATGGCTATTTCAGTGGGCATCAGTAGGAACACCAGTAGTCATTCATAAATAGTAAGTGAACCGGCCAAAAGCCAATTTAGGGAAAATTATAAATAACTGCAAATCAAGACAATTCAGATATTCCCAGCAATATTTTATGCTGGGAATATTCGGAATCGGAATTACTCAACTTCAAGTAAAATGTAAAGTAGGGCATGAATATAAAATTTGGATTTTAGATTGCAAATTTTGGATTGAAAGCATGTTCCAGAAATGTCCAAAATCCTATCTATGCCAATTTTTAATGACACGATTTGCCTAAAAATAAGCGGAAATCCTGACAATTTGTATGTGCAATTACGAATGCAAATAATAATTTGGGGGAAATTTGCATTTAGTGTTTAAATTACAGATTTTTTGTCATTAGTCATTAGTCATTAATCATTGCTTCTTAGTTAAAACTCATCATTAGACCTCTTGCATAAATATTTTTTTGTTTCACGCAGAGGCGCAGAGGCAAGGCAGCGCGGTCTTCTCCCAAGGGGAGACGCCAAGGGCGATGGGGGTTTCCCCCATGAGCGACTGCTGCGCTCCAGAAGAGAACGCAAAGAAAGACTTTTGCAAGAAGTCTATTGAACTAAGGACAAATGACCAATGACAAATGACAAAGAACAAGTGACAAAGTAGTTTAGAAGGTGAGGCATAATGCAATCCTGGATTCGCAGTGGTGGAATTCGTTCCTCAAAAACTTTTTGTACAGGCGTGGCGCTGATGGTGGCGACTTTATTTTCTTGGTCACCGCCGTTAGCAGGTACTCTTAACTCCACTACAGCTAAAGCCACGTCAGTTAATGAAAACAGCATCACTATATCTAGTATCAGCCAAAGATCCCAACCTCGCTGGATTGAAATTGATTTGTCAGAGCAACGCTTACGTGGATGGGAAGGTAAAAAACTTGTTCATTCATATCGAATTTCCGGAGGGAAGCGATCGACCCCCACACCCATAGGTAGATTTCGGATTAATTCCAAGTATCGTACTCACCGGATGCGGGGCAGGGGCTACAATATTCCTGATGTTCCTTACACAATGTATTTCTACGGAGGCTATGCCATCCACGGTGCTTACTGGCATAATCGTTTTGGGACTCCAGTCAGCCACGGTTGCGTGAATTTACCTGTTAAACAAGCTCGTAATCTTTACAACTGGGCTTCAACGGGAACTTTAGTCGTGGTGCATAAGTAATTAAACCATAGGGTAGGGTAGCACAGCTGTCATTGGTGTCAACTTAAGCTCAAACGCTTGTCCCACATACGCTTTACCCCCCTTAGTCCCCCCTTGGAAAAGGGGGAAAAAAGAATCTAGTTCCCTTCCCTTTACAAGGGGAGGGTTAGGGTGGGGTGACGCGGTGACTAACCGTAAGTGAATTAACTCAATATGACATCTTTACAAGGGTTTCACGTTAAGTTGACACCAATGCACAGCTGTGCGCCCCTACAAGAGATTGCGGTTCAAATAGATCTTATGAACCCCCCTGTAGTCACCCCGATGCTTTGGGAGGACGGCGTTAGCTGGGGGGTAAATATATTGCAGCTTCATAAAGAAACGGTATAAGCATCTGTCCATACATCAGTATCTTGGTATTTCTACCAGAGCAACAGCCAGTGTTGCTCCAAGGAGAAGATTTTTTGCCTGTATTATCAGAAATTGAACTTGCAATAACTGTCAATCAAGTTTTTGGATGGTTAAAGATGGGTGGTTAGAATTGATTTTCAACCTAGTTCTCAATCTCTAAATTACAACCAATTGCCAATCAACACATAGGAAGACCAAAAGCTTGGTGCGTTGTAGTTAGGATGTTTCAGCAGTTTTAGCTGGGCACGGTGAACTGCTTCGGCTTTGGTGATTTTGCCACTCTTGAGTTCTTGATAGAAGGCACTCACAAACATTGCAGTTGATTTATCATCTATTTGCCAGAGTGAGGCGATGGTACTGCGTGCGCCAGCTCGTACAGCGGCTCCTGCTAGACCAAGTGCGGCGCGGCTGTCTCCTGTTGCTGTCTGGCAAGCACTCAAAACTAATAGTTCTACTATGCTTTTACTTTGACTGCCCAAGAGAGTATCGAAATCTTTGACGTTAATCTCACCATCAAAATCCAAAATAAAAGTGTCTTCAAGGCGAGAACTAAACTGACCGTGGGTTGCCAAATGCACTATGTTGAATGAAGTAGCAGAAATTTCAGTTTCTAAATTCTTTTTCTTGAAATCCCCATCCAGCAGACTAGTTGTCGAAACTCCTGCTTTGGTAATGCCGTCGAATTCAGATTTGATCCCAAGTAATGGGGCAAATTTGGAAAATCCTGGCGGTGGCTGAGTCAATCCTGCGGTGAGAGCCACTAGTTTCTGTTCCACTAGGGGTTTTGGGTCTAGGAGTTGCAGACCTAAACTCAGAGCAATTGCATATTTCTCTACTAAGTATTCCTGGCCGTCGTAGAGAGCCGACATTGGTATATTGCGTAACAACCCATCCAGAACGAACACTAGGGTATTGACGCCACTTTTTTGCAATTCTGACTCAATGGGTTTGAGTAGCCAGTTGTAAACTTGTTGTGACTGGATTTCAACAGTTTTGGTAGCGGTGGGATTAACAAGATTTCTTCGCAGTTCTACCAAGAGGTTCTCGACTTCTGTTTGGGAAATCTTGGTACTGTAGTTTTGCAGGGGTTGGTTGGGAATTTTAACAATTACCTGGAGTTCTTGCGGCAGAATAATTGGATAGAGAATGGCAGCGCTGGGATTATCTCTGTCTACTACTCGATCGAGGGCTACTCTTTGACCTTGCAAACAAGCTTCGCGGAAGAAGTCGTCCAATTCTGCTAGCTGGAGTGCTTCAATTCGCTGGCGCGCTTTTTCTAATATTTTCTCATCTGCTTTTCCTTGTTGGGATTGCAGTAATAATTCTACTGACTGTCGGTAAACGGGTTCTACGCTGTCCCGAAAGTTAAATTGCACATCCTGATTAACTACGTCCTTATTTACTACTAAATCTTTGCGGAGAGACTGGAGAGTGTCCACAGCAGCATCATATGCTGCGATCGCACCATTAATATCTTTTTGTGCCCACAGTAATCTACCTAACTGCCACTCTAATGCGTAGGTAATTTCTGGTGCATTGCTGCTCTGTGCTAAAGCTAATCCTTGCAAAGTTAGGTTTTGCGCCTCTGACAACTGTTTGGTTTGTTCGTACAAACCACCTAAACTTTTGAAGGCATAAGCCTCTGCCCGTTTGTCGCCTAAACTGCGGGATTGCTCGATGGCACTGGCGAGTAATACCGCTGAGTTCTGAGTGCTGAGTGGGGGGGAAGAGTTTTTAGTTGATACTTGGAAGTCATTAGTCTTGACTTTAGTTAAATTTTGTGCATAGTTTACACGGGCGTAGATGCTAGCACGGCTGAGGGGGAGTTGGTCGAGTTGAGATTCAATTGATGGTAAAAGAGTTTGAACCTCTGGCCATTGTTGGTTTTCAATGACTAAGCCCAGGTGATTGAGTTGGGCTTGGACTTTTGTCAGGGGTGAGGGAGATGCTGCAACTGTTTGTTGATAATAGGCGATCGCATTTGCTCGATCGTGTTGTTTGAGGGCATTATTCCCCAAGCTGAACAGACTTGCGCTAATATCTGCATTTGATTGCAGGTGGCGAGCAATTCTGAGACTTTCTTCTAGGACTTCGTGTGATTTTTTGAGATTACCTACTACCAAAAGGGCATCACCGAGCGATCGCAAACTCACCGTCTTTTCTAGAGAATCTGGTTGAGATTGTAACGTCTGACTGACTTTATCGAGTGTTTTGATTGCACGAGGGTAAAATCCTTGGGCTTGCCAAGCTTGTGCTTGATTAATGAGCGATCGCACTACACCATTTTGATTATCTGCTTGTTTATAAATTTTTTCTGTCTGCTGCCAAGTTGCTAAAGCCGCCTCAGGCCGTCCCATTGCCAGTTGCAGACGACCTTGAATATCGAGTGATTGGGCGAATATTTGCAGATTTGGGTTTTTATCCTGTGCTTTGAGCAAATTTAAGCTTTCTGTAATTGCCTCCTGCGCTTGACTCCATTCACCGAGCTGCTGATAAGCTAGGGAAAGATTACTCAATGTTGCTGCTAATCTGAGACTCTCCCCTTGCTGCTGATATACCTGGACAGCTTTTTGCAACACTTCTACCGCCTGGGCAAAGTTTCCTGCATCGTATAAAACTTTGCCTTGTTGTACTAGTGAGGCGGGGTCAGTAGCTACAACCACTGAGGTAGTAGTATTAATTGGTAATTGGGCTGAAGAATTGATTGAGTCAGGAACTTTTGCCAGCAGAGGTGAACCGAGAATGCATAACAAACCCATTAAGAAGTAGAAAGACAAACGTATTGCTTTTTGCCTTTTAACTTTTAGAGAATTTGCGCCAGAAAACCTGGTTGTTTGAGTTATGGGCATAGCAAGAAGTAGGTAATAACTACGAACGCACAGGACTAACTGTAGGTAATTGGGCTACCAGGGTAATGTTACCATTGGCATCCATCAACAATCTCTGAGCTTCTACAATCTTATTTATCAGGATTTGGATGAAGTTTTATTCTTTAAATCTCTACTTCTTGAGTGATTTTTGTGTAAGTATTGCTGTTGTTGGAGTTTTTCGGTAGCGATCGAAAGCGTCTGATACCAATTTGAAAAAAGAATGCGACAAATACACTGGGTAGGGTAGCACAGCGGTGCTACCCTACAGATGATCGATCTGTTGCAAAGAGTCTAGAATTAGCCGTGTTCCTAACCGGGGGAGATGTTAAAACAATCCCTCCGATTCTGCGAATTTACGCAAACGCGGTACACACTGGCGCTGATAAAAACTGCTCAATGTCGGAATTGACAAGCCAAATTCCTCAGACAACTCTCTCCAGCTAACTTCCGGGGGTAGGCGTTTGAGAATTAACACCTGACAATTCACATCTGGACGCCCTTTGATACAAGTACGGCGCAGTTCTCCATCAGAGTCTGTATTGGCCCAGTTCTCCAAATCTTCGAGAATTGGAGGTGCTTCGGGGGTAGCCGAGAGGTTATCTACAGGATCAATGGTTTCACTTGTTCCACCAGATGTAGACTGACGAATCCTAAGAGGGACTGTTGTGGCTTGTTCCCGGTTTTGATTAAGGTAAAAGTCTTGTAGTCTCCGTTTTAGGTAAGCATTCAGCCAGGTGATTACGGTACCATAATCGGGGTCATATTTTTGACCTGTCAAACCTTCACAAACATTACGGCAGAAATACAACCAAGTTTGTTGTAGTGCGTCTTGATAATAGGGAGTACTTTCCCTCCAGAGTCTACTTGCTGTCAGACGAATAATTTGTGTGAGCAGCTTCTGACGCTGAGGGGTTCCAGGTGGGTATCCACAGGCTTCGGTAACTAAGCGGCGTAGCTGTTCATCGAATTGAACCATGACAATCTTGAGGAACAAAGCAAGAATATCTTAGTATTGCGTATAACAACGCCTTAGAAAATTACCTTTCGTCAAGATATTGGGCATGGGGGGTGTGGGAGGTGTGGGAGGTGTGGGGGGTGTGGGAGGTGTGGGGGGTGTGGGAGGTGTAGGAGGAGGGGGAGGGGGAAGTATAAATTCTCTTTCTCCCCCATCTCCCCACACTCCCCCATCTCCCCACACTCCCCCATCTCCCCATACTCCCCACTCTCCTCAATACAATCCGAACCAAGATAGAAGATTTTCCCACCAAGAAAATCTGAGATTACTGACACTCAGTTTCATTTTGTTACGAATGTCTTGGATATTCCAGTTGGTTAGCTTAGCTAGGGTTTGCGCTTCTTGTTCAAAACGCTTGGGCAAAGAACGCTTATATTCTCTACCCGCCTGACACTTGAGTTCTCCTTGGAAGGGATGTTGCAAAACATAACGCCCTTGGAAGGATTCACGGTTACCAGTTTGTTGGAATATCAAGTCTTCGGGGAATTTGTCGCGGGTGTAGCGGACATGCAATCGGGAGATGAAGACATTACTTCCAGGAAAGGGACGACGAAAGTTCGGGGGTACTGGCACATCACTTTCAGAATTTCCATCGAGCCAAAATACGCCTGCTTGCTTGAGTTCTTCTGGGGTTAGGGGATCGGCAGAACAGGGATCGCAATTACCCATGTCCCAAGCGTATTCTAAAAAACCAACTTTCTTGTCTTCTTTGGTGTAGACAGTTTGAAACATGGATTTGTAAAATTCACCAAATTCATTTTTCACAAATAAGGGAATGTTGGCATCGGAGGGGATTTTCACTGTCCGGTAATTAGTGATTTCTGCCTGTCCTTCCGCTGAGAGAATGTAAACAATTAAATCCTGCTCTGTGGTGGCGTTGATCATGCCCAAACGAATTGGCAACATGAATCTGGGTGACTGGTAAGAAATTTGTAGCGGGCGAAGGTACTGGTAGCCAGATTTCTCGAATTTATCTAAGTTGACTTTAGCAACAAAGAATTTCATTGAGGAGCGAATGTAGGGTTTAAGTAACTGTTTCGCACCTCTAGGAATTTTATAGCCATTGCGTTGCAGCCAAGTTTCCAGTCCGCCAGATTCTTTAGCACTGAGAATTAAGATGTCATATTCACCAACGTTAAAACGTGCTTCTACTGTCACACCCAAACTATCATCACCTCTAGCCCTCCCTGACTCATTGCTTGCTGCTGGTGCTGGTACTGCTTGTGGTCTGTCATACTCGTAAACTGGGGCACAAGGATCTGAGTCAAAATATTCGACCAATCGCGGCGCACTAAAAGCATCTAAACGTTCAATAATTTTGGGTTCAGCAACACGAACTTGCTCTTTTTTTATTACCGTTGGCACGGGCACTACCATTGCAAAATCTTTGACTTCGCCTTGAAAATCGTTTGCCATTGTCAGGACAGTGCGTTCGCCCTTGGCGTTGGCGAAGCCATCGCCATTTCGCGCTATTACTACCTGAGATGCTTTGTTATACAGTTTTGTATCAGCTTTTGCTACATAAAATCCACAAAATGCCCAAGCTGTCGGTGCAAAGCACAAAGCAACTACAATTGCTAACAACAATGGCGTTAAAAGTCGAAAAATTTTCATTTTATACCTCTTTGGATTTTGGATTTTAGATTTTAGATTTTGGATTTTTTTAGGACTTACGCAAACAATAACCGAAACCCTTATTTTCACGTAGGGGCAATTCATGAATTGCCCCTACAGCGTGTACCTTTGCGTAAGTCCTATTTTTATTGAATTCAAAGTCTTAAATTGGCAGAGTTAAGAGTTTTCCCCCATCTCCTTCATCTCCTTTATCTCCCTCATCTACCCTTTGCCAAGAAAACCTCGGCGCTGACCACAGAAAATCTATCAGAATAGTCAATGGTGCAAGGATGAAGAGTGCCCAAAAAACTGCGGTGGAAAGAAAGAAATAATTCCGTAGGATAAAAGTTAATCCAGCAATGCACATTGCCCAAACTACGCGCCCAATTCGGGAATTGGGGATCGATCGCGGATCGGTGATCATAAATAGAGCAAACAACAGCAAAGATCCGCTCATCAATCGGTGCCAGTAAACATCCCAAGTCCAACCCAGCCAGAGATTGCGAATGGCCTCTAACAGGGAATATGCACCCAAAAAAGCTGCTGTGGTGTCCCAGCGACCAATTCGTTGCAAAACCATGCCCCCAGTACCGGCAAATACTAGCCCATACCACCACTCTTCACCCCACTGTCCTGGTGAAACCCAAGCGTCGCGGGTGAAAATCAAGGCACAAATAATGCCAAAATTGCCGGGATTAAAGAAATGTTTATCGCCGACTCGGAAAATAAATTTACTGGCGATGGCGCTTGCTACGGCGATTACCATTGTCGTCCAATGGTCAGCCCGCAACAGTAAACTGAGTCCCAAAGAGGTAATTAAAGCACTGCGAAGATTTAGGCTTTGTCCTTTGTCATTTGTCATTTGTCCTTTGTTGTTCGCCAACGACCAATGACCAACGACTAATGACAATATAGATTGGGTTGTTAGAGAAGTGGCGATCGCTACTGCAATCAACTCTGGTCGCAGTGTCCAGTCCCGTGTACCGATTCCCAAGACTAGGAATAAGCCCAGAAATAGAATTTGATAATCTCGTATATCTTTGAGCAACATTACCCTTTTATTCAGGGATTCCCCGTAGATTTCTCATCAATTTAGACGAGTACTAGGTCAAATAGTATTGCTGTTACAGATTTTGTTACAAAGCGTCCCCGCTCTCGATGTCTTCTTGGTAAAACGGAGAGATTTATTGTAGAAGTATGTCACAAGCTCATGAACTCAAATCAGCCCGCAAAATGCAACTAGCTCCCCTGTTCCCAATTTTCTACCGCATTCTTCAGCCGAGTTTTCCCAATTGCCTTTGGGTGGGAAATCCCCATTCTCAAGCGATCGCTCTGACATTCGATGATGGTCCTCATCCGCAATATACACCGGAAGTTTTGGCAGTTTTAGACCACTACAAAATTACAGCGAGTTTTTTTTGGTTGGGTGTTTGCGTCAACCGTTCGCCAGTCATTGCCAAAGCAGTTAGCGATCGCGGACACTGGATCGGATTACATGGTTACGATCATCGCTCTTTTCCCATGCTTTCCCCAAAAGACCTGAAAGAGAGTTTAGAAAAAACCCAAGCTGCCATCTACAATGCTTGCAATCTGCAACCCGAACAAGTGCGGGATGTCCGCCCCCCCAATGGTTTATTTACACCTGGTACTTTAAATTTATTTTCTAAGTGGAATTATCGCCCAGTGATGTGGAGTGTTGTACCAGAAGATTGGGTGCGACCAGGTGTCACCACCGTGGTACAACGAGTTATGCAGCAAGTCAAAAATGGTTCGCTAATTGTCTTACATGATGGCGCTTGCGGTGGACAAGATGTTGCTGCCACAATCAAAATTCTCATTCCCAAACTGCTACAACAAGGTTATGAGTTTGTAACTGTCGATCGTCTATGGCAACGATGAAATTTAATAAACGACAGCCCGAATTCAATAAACGACTGCCCGAATTCAATAAACGATTGCCCGAATTCAATAAACGATTGCCCGAATTCAATAAATTTGTTTTGAGTGAACACAGAAGCGATCGCCTATGGAACCGATGCAAAGCGATCGCCCTGAAGATACTTTTAGATCCCCTCTACTGCCTTAAGGGACTTCCAGAGAATAAATTACCCAATTTATTTAATCAGATTTTTCTTTACTCCCCCTGCTCCCTGCCCCCCTGCCTGCATAGCGATTGGTTATTTTTTTAATTGGAAGTCCCTTAGATGGCGATCGCAATTTTGTAAGTAACACCTATAGGACTTACGCAAACTCTACGAACTCTTGGCGTTCTTGGCGTCTTGGCGGTTCGATAAATTAAGCTTTTTAGCTATTTTTGCGTAAGTCCTGACCTACAAAAATTTATCAGCAACAGATAAATGCAAATGCAACTTGCTCCCCTATTCCCAATTTTCTACCGGATTCTTCAACCAAGTTTTCCCAACTGACTTTGGAATGGAAATGCCCATGCTAAAGCGATCGCTTGTTTACATCTTTTGCATAATTTGGCAAATCTTTATCTGCGATTACGACATTGCAGTGGATAGCGGTTACCCCGCCATGTCGTCCAACCATCTGCGATTTTAGTATGACTGTTGTATTTGAGATACCAATTATCTTGTTCTGCACCTAAATAACGAATACCTAAATCCTGTCTTTGTCTGCTGGAAAAACGTTTTCCTAGAGGAACCCACGCACTACCGTTATCACTAAACCGCCCGACGAGACGGACACCAGAAGTAGTAGAGCAAATATTACCAACACAACTAGTTTGTGAGTCATCGACTACTTTCCACTGCATTTGGGCTGGTCTACCATCAATATTACAGTCCCAAAGACCAAAGAACCACTCACCAGCAACCTGACTGGCTTTAGCATGACTAGATGCCAATACCAAACTTGCAGGAACAATTGCCAAGCCCAAAAGCCATTTTGTAATGTTTTTCATAATGCTTTACCAATACCTTAAGGTAATCTGTACTTTGTATTTACTTATATGTATTGACATTCCTATTTATGCAGATCGTCAAAGCATGGAGATTTAAAATTTCCAGAGAAGATATTTTCTAGTTGGGAATATCAGCCACTAAAGGTTGATATTCCCGCTAGTTGTGCTAACTCCTAAAGTTGATGTGTGGCTAAAAAAGCTTCGACTTCCGCCACTGTGGGTTGAGAGGCGATCGCACCTGCTTTAATGGTAGTCAGTGCCCCAACAGCACTGGCATAGGTGACAATGCGTTTTGCCGTTTCTGTATCCCGCAAACTGTGGATACCATTCTGACTCAATTGGTGGATGAATCCTGCCAAAAAGCTATCTCCTGCACCAGTTGTATCAATTACAGGAATAGAAAATGAGGGTAATTTGCCTTCGTTTTCACCTAAACAGTAAGTGCAACCATTTTCTCCATCTGTGACGAGTACTCCCTCAATAGAACCCAGACGGTAAGTTATTGCTCCCGGATCTGCGGTTTCAAATAGCCATTCAGCTTCTTCTTTGGAGAGTTTGAGGAAATCGACTTTATTAAATAATTCTGGAATTTTCTGATGAGCGATATTTGGATCGTCCCAAAATACAGGACGCCAGTTGACATCCAGCACAATCTTCAGGTCGTATTGTTCTGCTAGTTGTAGGGCGCGGTAAACTGCCTGTTCACTTTCAGGATAGGCTAATTCCAAGGTGCCCAAAACCAGAAAATCTGCTTCTTGAAACAGCGAATCTGGCAATTGTTTGGCTTGTAGGCGAGTATCGGCAAATTCAGAGGTATCATACTGACCAAATCCAGCAAAAGTGCGATCGCCAGCCAGATCCCGTGTCACATAAACTTGCCGCGTTGGTGCTGTGGGATGGCGTTGCACCCCTGTTGTATCTACACCCACATCTTGTAATAGCTTTACCAGTGCATTTCCTGGTTCATCTTCGCCAACAGCCCCAATAAAACCGCTTGGCGTCCCCAGCTTGACTAAAGCACAGGCTACATTAGCTGGTGCCCCTCCTGGATAGGGAGTCCAGGATTTCACTTCTTCCAGCTTTAGCCCCAATTGATCGGCTAAACAATCAAACAAAATTTCACCAAGGCACAAAACACGGGGATTGCTCATTTCATTTTAGATTTTAGGTTTCGATTTTGGATTACGAATTTCCAGTATAAAATCTACAATAATTGTTGCTAATCTGTCGCCAGTCCTTCATAGAATTAAATAGCAATTTTTACTACTCCCATAACATGTATCTGCCCCGAAGACACACATTAACCTCTCAGTAATTTAACTAGAATCAAAAATATAAATATGATATATTTTTTACATATAAAACTTGTTGGTGAAATTCCTGGCAACTTGAAATCGAAAGAAAATATTGACAATCGTATTCCTGCTAACACTTGAAACCCCTACCAACAAAAGAATCTTCTAGAATTAGAAAGAGCGATTGAGTACATATACCAAGGGAGGATAGAGATAGTCATGGCTGGTGGCAAGTCTGAGACACCTGTTAGTCTGTCAGACAGAGAGCTGCAAATTATCGACTTAGTGGCCGCTGGCTTAACTAACCAAGAGATTGCAGTTAAACTGGAAATTAGCAAGCGTACAGTTGATAACCATATCAGTAACATTCTCACCAAAACCGAGACAGAAAATCGAGTAGCCCTTGTCCGCTGGGCTTTACAGTGGGGCAAAGTCTGTTTGAATGATGTCAATTGCTGCACTCTACCCAACCAGGTCGAATAAACATTGACTTGTAGTAGCACGATTGATCTGGTGTAGTATGCTGATAAGCCAATATTGAGCTTTACTGATTATTCCTCTCCTCACACATAAGTTTTCAGTGTGAACACTCTACCAAAAGTTCCGAGTTCCGGACTCAGCAGGAGTTTATGTTAATGTAACCAGCTGAACCCCCGGACTCGGAAACTATAAACATCGGAATTCCTTGACATCAGGGACTGGGGAATAGGAAATAAATATTTAGGAATACTTTCCCAATACCCAATCCCCAATACCCAATCCCCAATACCCAATACCCAATACCCAATAACAAAAATTAGCAACAATTCAATGGTGCAAGCGCTACATTTGAAAGAAATCTATGTTGCTCCATTGGCTTGGAGAGCAGTGTTCCAATGAATACTTCTGCTTCTTTTCAAGGTGACTCGTCTCCCTTAGAATTTTTTAACTTTGATTGGACGACACCTCTATCGGGGAAAGTTCCAACTTCAGAATCCCAACCCTCAGACTTTCCGTATTCCACACAGGATGCTGACTTACTTCGGCAGCTATCGTTCATTCCAGGGTTGAAAGAAATTTTGATGCTGCGGCAAGTTCACGCCCTAGAACATGCCACTGTTTGGGTTTTGAGCGAATCAAATAGTGCATACCACGCCACAGGAGAACCCAATAAAGTTCAACCAGATAACGAACTATTAGGCGGTTTATCTACCGAGCAGGGATTCTACCTCTATGGTGAAGTTAATATCAGTGATTTGCGGCGTGCAGTCACCCTTGCCCGACATCGCCTCACCAGTGGAGAATGGGATTTGGCAGTACATCCCCGTTGCGGCACAAATTTATCAGTAGCAATGCTCTTAACCGCGGGACTAGCCGTGGGTGTACATATGTTGCTACCATTCCGACCAATCGAGCAACTTATAGGTTTGGGGTTAGCCGCAACGACAGCCGCTGAACTTGCGCCTGATTTAGGTTCTATGGCACAGCGTTACTTAACAACTGCCATTCCTTTTAACCTAGCAATTGAAAACATTATCCGTACACGTGACCTTTGGGGACGTGAAGCGCATTTTGTGAGGGTAAACTGGCAAGAATAAAGGGAGTGGGGAGTGGGGAATGGGAGAAATGAGGGAGTGTGGGGAGATTAGAAAAAGCTTCCTACCCTTCCCACACCCCCCACACCCCCCACACCCCCCACACCCCCCACACCTAAAAAAATTATGAGAAAACTTTACTTCTTACTTCCTGGTACAGATGGCAAATTTGCCTGCGGTGGTCTTTGGGCCGAATTAAAAACAGTTAATCTGGTTCAGCAGATTTGTAATGCTGATGTTGTAACTTATCGTCAGCGGGAAAAAGGTAAGCAATTCATTGATGATTTGCTCCAAGAAAAAAATCTCAATGATGTCATTTTTGTTATTAACTGGGGATTTGATGTCGCTCAACTTGTCCCTAAGCTGAAGCAATACAATGTTGTTTACCATGCACATAGCTCAGGTTATCCGTTTAGCCTGCCTGCAAGTATTCCAATTATTACTGTTAGTCGCTATACAATGGGATATTGGGGAGAAAAATCACCGAATTCTTTGATTTATTATTTGCCAAATCAAATTTCTGATGAGTTTAAAAATTTGAGTCTGGAACGAGATATTGATGTTTTAGTTCAGGCTCGGAAATCTTCTGAATATTTAATCAAAGAGTTGATTCCAGCATTACAAAAACGTTGTAAAGTATTTGTTGTTGATTCTTATGTAGAGGATTTGCCTGGATTATTTAACCGGGCTAAGGTTTACCTCTATGATTCCGCTGAGTACTGGGCACAACAGGGTGTTAGTGAAGGATTTGGTCTGCAACCAATGGAAGCTCTTGCCTGTGGATGTCAAGTATTTTCTAGTGTTAATGGTGGATTGTCGGATTACTTAGATCCTGGCTTTAACTGCTATAAAATTGCTGGATATTCACAAGAATATGATGTGCAACGTATTCTCAAGGTGCTTGAGTCTCCAGTAGGGTTGAGTTTGGATGAAGATTTCTTTGCTGAGTATCGAACTGCAAATATTATTAAGCGGTTAAAAGTGATTTTGGATGAATTAAATGAATTTTTTGACCACAAAATCCAGCAGCCATCTAATATTAAGAGTTTGACGAAAATACGTATGGCTAAGTTATTTGTGCAGAGGATATATGGTAAGCTGAGAACAAAATATTTCAAGTTGAAATAAACTAACCGCAGAGGCGCACAGATCGCAGAGAGAAGAGAGGAAATTGGATGAGTCGGCAATTATTGGTGACGGGGGGTGCGGGGTTTATTGGGGCGAATTTTGTGCATCATTGGTGTCAGGCTTATCCAGATGACCGGGTGGTGGTGTTGGATGCTCTCACTTATGCGGGGAATCGTCTGAATTTGGCGGTAGTTGAGGGAAAAGAGAATTTTCGGTTTGTGCAGGGGGATATTTGCGATCGCTCCCTTGTAGATGAGTTATTATCAACGGAAAATATAGATACCATCGCCCATTTTGCCGCTGAATCTCATGTCGATCGCTCAATTCTCGGACCTGGTGCTTTTGTACAAACTAATGTGGTAGGAACTTTTACTCTTTTAGAAGCTTTTCGCCAATATTGGGAGACGAAAGCACAGCCATCTGATTATCGCTTTTTACACGTTTCGACTGATGAAGTCTACGGTAGTTTAAGCCCAAATGATGCTGCTTTTTCTGAAACTACACCTTATGCTCCCAATAGTCCCTATTCAGCTTCCAAAGCTGGTAGCGATCATTTAGTGCGTGCTTATTATCATACATATAAACTACCAACAATTATTACAAATTGTTCCAATAATTATGGTTCTTATCAGTTTCCAGAAAAGCTGATTCCCCTAATGTGTATCAACACTTTGATAGGTAAGCCATTACCTGTTTATGGTGATGGTAAAAATGTGCGAGATTGGCTTTATGTCGGCGATCATTGTCTAGCTCTAGATGTAGTCATTAATCGGGGAAAGCCAGGGGAAACATACAATATTGGTGGCAATAATGAGGTAGAAAATATTAACCTCGTGGAACTTTTATGTCAAATGATGGATGAATTAGCACCTGATTTACCAGTGCGTCCAGCAAAGCAGTTAATTACTTTTGTCAAGGATAGACTTGGACACGACAGGAGATATGCAATTAATGCGAATAAGATTAAAACTGAGCTTGGTTGGACGCCTTCGGTAACAATTGCTGAGGGTTTACGTTTAACTGTTGAGTGGTATCTCACTCATCGTGATTGGTGGGAACCTCTGTTATCTGCCGAATATCAAGTTTACTATCGCCAAAATTATTCTGTAAAATGACCTAAAATCTGGTTAACTCGGTTAGTGGCAAACTAAAAACAAGTGCATTTTATCAATGATTATGTTTAATCAGTTATTTTTAAGTTAGAAAATATAAATTACTATGACAAATACACCAGACAGATTAAGCCGTATTGAATCAATCTTAGACAGAGTAGCAGCACAACAAGAGGTTAATACTAATGCTATTAACGAATTAACTACAAAACTGGATAATTTAAGCGACAACGTATCAGAATTAACTGAGAATACCAACCGTGTTTTAGCTCGTAGTGCTGTATTGGATGATGTACTTTTAGAACTACGTGAGAATTATGACCAACATCAACGTAGTTTCGAGCAACATCAACAGAATTTTCTAGAACATCAACGCACCACTAACGCAGCATTACAGAGCTTGGAAGCGATATTGTTACAATTACTTAGAATATTTCCACAACAATAAATTAAGGAGTATTGTTCCAATTGTTCGGCATGATTTTTTGCGGCGTCAGGCAATATCCCAGCGCCTTCATAATCAAATTGACGTTTTCAAGGCGCGGGTTGCCATTGCTGGATAAGGCTTTTTGCAATCCCCGGCGTGTCATGCCTGTTTCTTCAGCTATCTCACTAATTCCTCGTATACGTGCAATGACGCGCAAGGATGCTAATAATGCACCAGAATCGTTGTCTTGGGCATATTCCTGAAATATCTCAGTCAAATAATCGTCGATTTCTTCGGGGCGATCGCACAAGTATTCTTCTTCAAATTCATCAAGTGTTTTAAATTGTCCCACGGTTTAGTACTCCTTTTTTAATAAATTATCAGGCTCCCGCAGTTTCTCCAAATAATGACTATCCTTGAATGGTAAGGGAATGAAATTAGCGTAAATTGTCAGCAGGTGTCAGATGCTGCAAGCAGAACAGATATTACAAGACCGTTATCAGATTCAGAGGCAACTCGGCAACAATGGAATTCGTCAAACTTGGCTAGCATTGGATTTAAAAGCCGATGAAGGGCAGAATTCCACTGTTGTGGTCAAACTTTTGGCTTTTGGTGGTACTGTCCAGTGGGATGATTTAAAACTTTTTGAGAGGGAAGCACAAATTCTCAAACAGCTAAATCATCCCCGCATACCTCAATATATTGATTATTTTTGTATAGACGATCGCACCCTCTGGTTTGGCTTAATCCAAGAATATATCCCTGGTGAGTCACTCAAGGATAAACTTGCTAGTGGCAAAAGGTTTAGTGAAAAACGAGCTAAAAAAATTGCCGTTGAAGTATTAAATATTCTTACGTATTTACATGAATTGAATCCAGGAGTCTTGCATAGAGATATTAAACCAAGTAATTTAATCTGGGGCGAAGATAATCGAATTTATTTAGTTGATTTTGGCGCAGTTCAAGACAAAGCGGCAAAAGAGGGCGTTACTTTCACCGTTGTCGGTACTTATGGTTATGCCCCAATGGAACAATTTGGTGGACGTGCGGTAGCTGCATCGGATCTTTATGCATTGGGGGCGACTTTAATTCATTTGCTAACTGGTATCTCCCCATCTGATTTACCCCAGCAGGATTTACGATTGCAATTTGCAGATCGAGTTAACCTCAGTCCCAGTTTTATCAGTTGGCTAGAAAAATTGATAGAACCTGCACCAGAAAAACGATTTACTAGTTCCCGTCAAGCGCTGAATGCTCTCAAATCGGGGCTGACTGTCAAATCTACAAACAAGAATCAGCTTTTGCCACTAAAACAAATAATCAACAATTCTGGATGTGGGATAAATAATCACAATGAAACAGTCCCAGAGGAAATTCTCGGTTGGAATTGGGGCGCCTTTCTGATGCCTTGGTTGTGGATGTGGCCAAATCAAGTGTCATATGGGATATTCTGTTTTGTACCCCACGTTGGGTATTTTATGGCGATTGCTCTTGGTGCCAAAGGCAATGAATGGGCTTGGAAAAGTAGACAATGGAGCAGTATTGAGCAATTCAAAGCCCATCAAAGAGGCTGGGTGATCGCTAGTATTTTAATTGGTGCGCCCATTAGTATTATGTTGTGGGTGAGGGCGATCGCTTTGCTCAAATCTGCGTTTTAGTGGGGACTGGGGGATTGGGAGTTAGGAGTGAGGAGTTAGGAGTGAGGAGTTAAGAATTATCCTCCTTGTCTCCCTTGTCCCCAGTCACCAGTCCCCGTTACCCAGTCACTTGGGATTCAACTACACCCACGGGACAAGAGACGTTTGTTCCTCCCAAACCGCAATAGCCGTTGGGATTTTTCGCTAGGTATTGCTGATGGTAGGCTTCAGCATAGTAGAACTCAGGGGCATCCAAGATTTCTGTAGTAATCTTGCCATAGCCTGCGCCGTTAAGGGCTTGCTGATAAGCTTCGAGCGATGCTTCTGCTAGCTGCTTTTGATTTTCAGAGTATACATAAATTCCCGAACGGTATTGAGTGCCAACATCGTTACCTTGGCGCATACCTTGGGTGGGATTGTGGCTTTCCCAGAAGACTTTCAGCAGTTCGGAATAACTAATCACTTTCGGATCGAACACAACCAACACTACTTCGTTGTGTCCGGTTCTTCCACTACATACCTCTTCATAGGTGGGGTTGGGTGTTAAACCAGCAGCGTAACCCACTGCGGTGGTGTAAACTCCTTTAAGTTGCCAAAATTTGCGTTCTGCACCCCAAAAACAACCCAAACCAAAAATTGCTTTCTCCAATCCATCAGGATAAGGAGGTTTTAGGGGATTTTTGTTGACATAATGAGCAGGGGGTACTGACATAGATTGCGCCCTTCCTGGCAAAGCTTCCTCAGGCGTGGGCATATTTTGCTTTTTGCCGAATCCGAATAGTCCCATTGATTTTGACTCTGAATATACATCTTTACCTTATTTAACATTTTAACGCTGTAAAGATTTTGGCGATCGCTTGGCGTTTTCGTAGAATCCTCACTGGAGGCGTAGTGGTGAAGTGGGGGGATGAGGGAGATGAGGGAGATGAGGGAGATGAGGGAGACAATAACTCCTAACTCATAACTCCTAACTCAGCACTCCCAATCCAAAATCTAAAATCTAAAATCCAAAATGGAATTATGGATAAAATACCGAAAATTGACCGTCAAAGGGAGCATCAAGCGAACGAACGAACTTTTTTAGCTTGGTTACGCACTTCTATTGCATTAATTAGTTTTGGAATTGCCATTGCCCGATTTGGTATATTTTTGCGTCAGCTTAATGTTGCTATTACTCAACAAGAAACTCAGGTAAATACATTAACTAATTCCGAAAATTTGGGTCTGGCTCTGATAATTTCTGGAATTTTCACAATTGTGTTAGCTGCGTGGCGATACAACCAAGTTTTTTGGCAAATTGAGGAAGGAAACTATAAACCAAATAGATTAATTGTTTGGTTCATGACTGGAATAGTAATTCTTTTAGGACTTTTCTGTATTCCTTTGATTCTATGGCGGAATAAAGTACCTTCTCGTTCTCCTATTCCAACTCAACCACAGTCACAGAATTTGCAAATCTTAAATGCCAAAATAAATTTTAAAAAATTGGTAATTACTAATCACTATAGAAACATATTTTTCTTGTTTCAATCCGTTATTAAATAATATTTCGTAGAGACGGCGATTCATCGATAATCAAGACGCGATGAATCGCGTCTCTACAAATGGTCTATTTTTCGCATTCTTTATTTCCAATTGGAATTGTAGCGTTTCCTAGTCCGCTGAGGTACAAATCTCTGCGTACCTCTGCGTTTTACTTTGCGTCCCTTTGCGTTTCAAAATATTACCTGTACCTCACGTAACTGGGAATCGCTATAATTCAATTAACAGTAGTTTCAGAAATAACTGTGACACAGGCATTTACTAAGGGTAACAGCGGTCCTAGTTGCTCTTGTCCACTGACGGCTAAATCGCTGTGACATAAATAAACTCTCTTGGATACACGAGACAGCAAATCTACCAAAATTCTACGTAGTCGTTGTTGTTCTGCTAGTTTTTCATCTTCTGCTGTCCAAGGTTCGCCTAACCTGTCTCGCAGGAAAAACGGCGCACCAAATAAGGTAGCTGCACCACCTTTAGCCCAGAGAGGTGAACCAGCATCGAGCCAAAAATGCCAGCGGTGCGATCGCCTACTAGCTCGATATTGAAATATAGTTGCTAAAGTCACAGCTTTTCTGGCTCCACCAATGGGACGCACCGGGTACGGGTTGGCGGTGATAGTACCACGTCGCAGTAGTTGAATGAATTCGGAAATGGGAGTGCTGGATGAGGGGGATGAGGGAGATGAGGGAGATGAGGGGGATAATTTTGAATTGGTTTGTCGGAGTCTGGTATCAATTTCCCAGTAGTGTTGGGCGGTTTCTAGTAATTCCCGCAATGCTGCTAGTTGTTCGTAGGGGAGATTGCTACCATTCCACAAAAAACGCACAATTGCTCTATCTAACAGAGAAATGGGACTGGGAATTAACCGCAGTTCTTGTTGCGATCGCTGTTGTTCTAACCACTGTAATATTTCGTTATAAGCTGTGGTAGCTGCATAGCCAATTCTATCCCAGCGATCGAACGTTGAAACTGGTAGCAAGTTGGGGCGATCGGGATGGGGCACAAAGCAGTAATCTGCTATTAAACCAGCGCGTACCGGGTCAATATTTGTAGAGACGCGATTCATCGCGTCTGTGCTTTCTGGTAGTTGTTGTTTTCTGCTCAACACAACCAGCATTTCTGCCACGGCATCTCGATCTACTAGGCGTCCCAAGCCGGGATAAACTAGTGCCAGCATGGTGAGCAATGCCCGAATTACGGGTGAACTAATTAAGGGACGTTGATCGTTAAGCGATTCTACTGGGATGTTTTGCTTGACGAGGATTTCTACTAGGGTATAACGAGCGATCGCATCTAAACCTGGTGCTATAATCGCTATTTCTTCTGGTTCAACTTGCTGTGATTGGATGGCATTGGCAATCACTTGCGCTGTTTGCCGCAATAGTTGGGCGCGGGAGGTGGTTTGAATTGAGTGTACAATTTCTGGTAAACTCAATGGCATTATGGATTCTGTGACTAATTCCACCATTTGTGTCGCTAGCTGTTGTCCTAGTGACTCTGGAGGTGGCTCAGTTAAGGTTTCTACTCGACAAAGGTCTGCTAAGCCTTCTAGGTAGCTTGGGTCTGCTCCTAATCCCAATCGCACTGCACCATCGGGATTATAGCTAAATGCTCCTACCGCGCCTTGGTCTAGGAGCAACTCAAACAACAGACGGGCTACCCCAGGATAATCATCCACATCATCGGCGAGTACTGCTTGATAGCGTTTTGTTAAGTGCTGTTGGTAATTGCGATCGCTTAATAAATGCTGACTATAAAGTTCAGTAATAATCCCATAAGTTAGTAATCCCCTCTCTAAACACCAGTTACGCCAATCTAACAGCAAAGACGCCAAAAATTCCGGCTCTAAATTGGTGCTATTTTCCCCCAAACCCCTAGCTAAAATCTGGGCAATATCTTCGCATGGTGTACCACTGTAGGCTGCTAATTGGAATAAGTCTAAGATGCGACGCACTAAACGAGACTCATTCACACCTGCAAGACGTAAAATTTCTTCGTCTAATTGGGAACGCCACAGTTTCGTTGCTAACTCTTGTTCGGTTTCCGGCCGCAATCGTACCGGAAACTGCGCTTTCAGGTTCAACGAATTAATTAGCAATGGCCAAAATAAAATAACCTCATCCTGAAAAAAACCTAGCGGTGTCTTGGCACGAACCGGATATTTTCCTAAGGTAGATGTAACAATTTTATCACCAAATTCTCGACGATTATCATCATTCGCAGCTAAAACTAAAACTCCTGGTTCTGTTGGCTTAAGATATAAAAATTTGGGGGCATTACCACCTTTTTTACGGTCTTGTTTTTTCGTATAAAATGAATCAAGATACGTATTCTTAGGTTCTACCCAACTACAAAATTGCTCTACTAAGCGAGTTGTCTTACCACTGCGGCTGGTGCCAACAATCCAAATCGAATGAGAAACCACAAACTTTCTCCTTGTAGATTTGCTAGTATACCTCGTGCGTTAACTTAAGGTTAAGAATCACCAAATAATGCTGGATGATTGTCTGCAATGAAAAACTCTGTTTTTAGCCAAAAAATCTATTCTTTCCTCCTTGCTGCTTATCGACGGTACTTACAAACTCCTGAACGTTCTTTACATGAAGCTTACGATGCAGCATTAAAGATAAAGGAAATAGAAGATAAGCATTTTAATGGTAATAAAATAGACATTGACTCAGCCATGTACAGTAATACTGTCATGGATTATTTTGAGTCAGACTTAAACAAGCTATTAAAAACTGCTAGGATGCGGCTTACAGAATTTAGAGCTAGCCGTTGGTTTCTGGATGAAGAAAATCAAAAAGCTGCTGATAAAGTTGGTATAGAATACCTCAGTGCTTCTTTCGTTTTAGAAAGGCTAAATTTTATCGATGGAGTTATATCTAAATACACAACAGTTCCCGAACAAGTGGCTTCTAAAGCTGTAGTGGTGAAACCTCCAACTCCACCAATTGATTCAGCAATTACTCCAGCATTACCGCCTAAGATACCAACTAAAGATGTGGAGAAAATATCCGATAAAAAATCAAAGGGTAAAACCGATACAATGGGCGTTTTACCCCGTTCTATTTTAAGTACTATCAGTCGTTTGCAAGTTGAACTAGACCCTAATTCTGAAGAAGAAGTAATTCAGAGTTTTCGTCAGGCTCAAAGAAGAACAATAATATCTATCAGATTTATTTTACTCTTAATTATAGTACCACTTTTGACGCATCAAATAGCAAAAGCTTTTGTAGTAGGTCCAGTTGTTGACCGATTTAGAACTGCTGGACAAGTGCAGGTATTCCTGAATTCTGAGATGGAAGAAGAAGCGCTGGGAGAATTACAAAGGTTTGAAGAAAGAATCAAGTTTGAAAATATGATTAGTAATGCACCTCCATTGTCGCCTGAGAATATGGAAATAGAACTAAAATATAAGGCCACAGAGATTGCTGAAGAATTTCGCCAGGAAAGCTCTAATTCCATTAAAAATGTTTTTGCAGATGTTTTCTCTGTGATTGCTTTTATCTGGCTGATGCTTACCAGCAAATCTTCTATTGCTGTGGTGAAAGATTTCTTCGATCATATTGTTTATGGGCTGAGTGACAGTGCTAAGGCATTTATTATCATTTTGTTTACCGATATATTTGTCGGATTCCACTCTCCTCACGGCTGGGAAGTACTTTTAGAAGGTGTATCGCGCCATTGGGGATTACCGGCAAATCGAGATTTTATATTCTTATTTATTGCCACATTCCCAGTGATTTTAGATACCATTTTCAAATATTGGATATTCCGATATTTGAACCGCATATCGCCTTCAGCAGTAGCTACTTACCGGAATATGAATGAATAATAGGATTAGCAACTAACCGAAAATTTCTGGGTGAGGGTAGGGAGTGGGGAGTGGGGAATGGGAAAATTTTTTTAGTCTAAATTTGATGAAAAAGATATTTGCTGAGTTAGTAAAATTTAATAATTTTCTGGCTATTAGTGTAATTGTAGTTCTGTCAATTTCTTTGTTGAGGATACAATCTTTGGCAAATCCAAAACTCAGTCCGCCAGAATGTCGGGTGAAGAAGTGGGATATACCAGTGTCGTTGACAGGTGAAAAACAAAAACCAGTATTGATCCAAAGGAAACCAATTACTTGTTGTCAGGGTGATGCTTCTTGTTTGGATGAAGTTATTTATGGAAAAATACCAGATAAAAAGGCATTATTGACAGCTATCGATCGCAGTTTACAATACCTCCAAACTTCTAATGCTGTGGCTACTTACCAAAAGTATCCCGTGGCTGGAATTAACCGCGTTCGCGTCTTCAAAAGTTTGCAAAGATTCCGCGAAATTTTATTAAAAACTAATTCTCCAACAGAGTTACATACAGCCATAGAACGAGAATTTGTTTATTACCAGTCAGTCGGGAAAGATCGCAAAGGTGCCGTTTTATTCACCGCCTACTATGAACCGCTTTACGCCGCCAGTCGCTTCCCCACAGCAGAATATCGCTATCCTGTTTATCGATTACCTCCTGATTTCAACTCCTGGTCTAAACCTCATCCTACACGCCTACAATTAGAAGGAGCAGATGGTTTACAAGGCGCAAAAGGTAAATTACGAGGCTTAGAATTGTTTTGGTTCCGCGATCGCCTTGAACCATATATGGTTCAAATTCAAGGTTCAGCCAAACTTCAACTAACTGATGGAACTCAAACAAGTATAGGTTATGCAGGTAATATTGCTTATAATTACAAAAGTATCGGGCGAGAATTAGCGAATGATGGCAAATTACCGCTAGAAGGGATACTATGTTGAAAACCCTGTGACTTCAGTCCAGGGATGAAAACTATTTGGTGGCTTTTAAGCTACCAGTGTGTGGTAAAATTAGAGAAACACGAGTAGGAATAACCGCAGCGCGTTGAACA
>JAHHHB010000058.1 GCA_019359545.1 Desmonostoc geniculatum HA4340-LM1
ACTAGATATTAGTTCTGGATCTGAGCAAGAAGAGGAAGAGCCACAAGATTGAATTCCCACATTATTCGCGATGGAACCTCGCGAATAATGTTTCTTCGCTTATTTTTGCCAAATTGGGATGCTCCCAAGCAATTTGGTAGAGTCAACTTGCTTGTTGGTAAAAACAATAGCGGAAAGACATCAATATTGGAAGGTATTCATCAGATTCGCGCGGTGGTTTCCTTGTGTTACTTTCTGATAGTAATCAGCGTGTACCAATTGGCAGTATGGGTGATGGTATCTGGCACTTATAGTATTTTGCTATTTTCAAAAAGCGATCGCCCCCCTACCCCCACCATCCCCCACCAACTTAGATAAAATCACTATGGTGCTACTTAACCCTAAGTCTAATGAAAAGCGATATCTCCGATGGGCTACGCCTACGCCCCGTTTCCCCACTCTCCCTTCAACGTCCCGAACTACTTGCGCCAGCAGGTAATTGGGAATGTGCTAAAGCTGCTGTAGAAAATGGGGCAGATGCGATTTACTTCGGTTTGGATCGCTTCAACGCCAGAATGCGGGCGCAAAATTTCACAGAAGCAGACTTACCCAGCTTGATGACATTTCTGCATTGTCGGGGTGTGAAAGGTTATGTCACGGTAAATACACTAATATTTCCTAAAGAACTAGCAGAAGCCCAGCAATATCTCCTCACTATTATTGCTGCGGGTGTGGATGCGGTGATTGTTCAAGATATTGGTATATGTCGCCTCATCCGTCACCTCTCGCCTGATTTTCCCATCCATGCTTCCACGCAAATGACCATTACTAGTGCCGCTGGGGTAGAATTTGCCAAATCCCTTGGCTGTCAATTAGTGGTGCTGGCGCGTGAATGTTCTCTCAAGGAAATTAATAAAATTCAGCAGCAGATTGCCCAACAGCAAACTTCACTACCTTTGGAAGTTTTTGTTCACGGTGCTTTGTGTGTGGCGTATTCCGGTCAGTGTTTGACAAGTGAAGCTTTAGGCGGACGTTCTGCAAACCGAGGTGAATGTGCCCAAGCTTGCCGGATGCCCTATGATTTAATGGCTGATGGGGAAATTGTAGATTTAGGCGAGAGTGCTTCGCACACGCTACGCGAACGCAAATATTTACTCAGTCCTCAAGATCTAGCAGGGTTGGATGTTTTGCCAGATTTGGTGAAATCAGGTGTAACTTCTCTGAAAATTGAAGGTCGCCTGAAAGCCCCAGAGTATGTTGCTAATGTTACTCATGTTTATCGGCAAGCCCTGGATCGGGTGATGGGGGAATTGGAAGAGGACGCGGGGACACGGAGACGCGGGGATGCGGGGAAAGAAGACGCGGGGACACGGAGACGCGGGGGCGCGGGGAAAGAGGTACAACAAATTTGTGCTTCCCAGGAACACTACAACCTGGAGATGGCATTTTCTCGTGGACTCTACACAGGCTGGTTTGAGGGAATTAATAATCAGGAATTAGTTCATGCACGTTTTGGTAAAAAACGCGGCGTTTATTTAGGTGAAGTTACTCGCATTCACAACGAACAGATAGCAATCAAATTGGAAGCGCCTGTTAAACCGGGGGATGGAATTGTGTTTGACTGCGGTCATCCAGAGGCGAAGGAAGAAGGCGGGCGGGTGTATGGGGTGGTGTCCAAAGGTAAGGAAACTTTGCTGACCTTTGGTAGAAGTGATTTAAACTTACGTCGGGTGCATGTGGGCGATAAGCTGTGGAAAACCAGTGACCCAGAACTCGATAAGCAACTGCGTCAAAGTTTTGCAGGTGAAAACCCCCAATTTCAACGCCCAATTGACTTAGAGGTTTATGGAGAAGTTGGCCAGCCATTAATTGCGATCGCCCGCGATCGACTTGGCAATATCATACAAGTAGAGTCTGCAATTTCACTGGTAGAAGCCCACACCAAACCCCTAGACACAGACCGTTTACAAGAACAATTAGGTCGTCTCGGTAACACTCCCTTTTGTTTAGGAACCCTAACCAACCACCTCAGGGGTGCCATCATGCTACCCGTAAGTGAATTAAATCGGATGCGCCGAGAAATCGTGACACAGTTGGAAGAATTGCGAAGTCAACCCAAACGTTGGGAATTACGTTCTCATGTCTCCTTCCAAGACTTACTTCCCTTCCCTTCTCCCTCGTCTGCGTCATCTCCCTCTCTCATCGTTTTAGTACGCAATCTCAAGCAACTCCAAGCCGCACTGCAAGCTGGTGCAGAAACACTCTACTGCGAATTTGAAGACCCCCGCGCCTACCGAGAAGCCGTACAGTTGGTACGCCAACAAGCGCAAGCAAACAAAGAAAAATTTCTCCCTCATCCCCCTCATCTCCCTCATCTCCCCCATCTCCCTACTCCCCACTCCCCACTCCCAACCATCTGGGTTGCACCACCACGAATTACCAAACCTGGGGAAAACTGGATTTTGCAGCAAGTACGTGCCTCTGAAGCAGACGGTTATCTGGTGCGAAACTATGACCAACTGCAATTTTTTGCCCAAGACCGTTGTATCGGAGATTTTTCACTCAACGTTGCGAACCCTTTAACAGCAGACTACTTTCAGCAGCGTTTTGGTTTGGAAAGGTTGACTGCATCCTATGATTTGAATATTACTCAACTGGAAAACCTACTTACAAGTTGCCCACCCCAGTGGTTTGAAGTGACAATCCATCAACATATGCCAATGTTCCACATGGAACACTGTGTATTTTGTGCCTTCCTGTCTCAAGGAACAGACTACACCAACTGTGGACGACCTTGCGAAAAGCATGAAGTGAAATTAAAAGACCGTGTTGGTAGCGAACACGTCCTCAAAGCAGATGTAGGCTGCCGCAATACTGTATTTAATGGCACTGCTCAAACTGGAGCCGAATACGTGCAGCGTCTTATGGAATTGGGATTACGTCACTTCCGCATCGAATTTGTCAATGAAACACCAGAGCAAGTGAGTAAAACAATACATTGCTACAGCCAATTATTGCAAGGTGAGATTACAGGTTCCCAACTGTGGCGAGAGTTGAAACTGCAAAATCAGTTGGGTGTGACTCGTGGTCCTATGGGAGTGTCAGCACTGCGGTCAACTTATCCTTGAGTCTCACGCCCTTTCCGTATTCCCGCCTACGCAAATAATTTCAAAAATCAAAGCGGATTACTATATGTTTGCTAAAAGTTTTGTCTTTTTAATTCTTGTATCAACAATTGGCAACGTTTACTAGCTTCTTTGGCTTGTCTCATCAAACTTTTACTTTGTTCTCGGTTAGTAATACTAATTTCAACCGCTTGCTGACTGAACTGTGGAGCTTGTCTACCTACTTCTTGAATACGAGTTTTTAATTGTTCTACAGTTTTCATTCGCCCTCCAGTTCAATTATCAAGGTGTCCAGATTTTTAGCCTCTTCATAAATTTTATCCCCTCTACTTTGAAGTAAACTAGCATCGTCAAAATCATCGTTTTGAAGTGCCACTTATGCAGCTGTGTACAATTGTGCTGTGATCTGCTGTCGTTGCGTGTACACTCTCGACAAAATAGTAAATGTTTCTTGTTTCATTTTCAGTTTTAACAAATTATAAGTAAAAATCGTAGTTTGACGAGATTCAAAACAGCTTATCAACGTACACTTCTAAGTCAGTACGCTTACAGCGATTTTCATCTATTTAGACCACATATTTCTTTCTTTGCGCCTTTGCGCCTTTGCGTGAAATAAAAAAATGTGGTTTATTTACCTGAAAACTGCTGTAACTAGCCAGCTTTGATCTGTGCGGGAACCGCTATAATCAAATACGCTATCACCTACCAGAACATAAGGCGCGATCGCTTTTCATCACTTTCTGATTAGTCTGCAAATAATCATGCAGCAAATCGCAACCCCGTGTCAGTAATTTCTCCAGTTTAATATCTGCCAAATCCTGGAAAATCACCGTACCACTGGCACTTCCCACAGCTAAAGTCTTGCCATCAGGGCTGAAACTGATGCTCGTTAACTCATGTTTATAACCTTTCAAAGCAATCAACAATGTACCATCGCGGTTCCAAATCCTCACTTTGTCGTCACTAGAGGCTGCTAAAGCCTTACCATCTGGACTAAAGCTGACACTAATAAAACTATCGCCATCCCCAGCAAGATTACTTAATAACTCACCTGTTCGATTCCAAATCTTTACTGTGCTATCAATACTAACCGAGGCAAGAATTTGACTATCAGGTGACCAAGCTACCCCATTTACCCGCCTACTATGACCAGTTAATGTTTGTAGCAATTTACCATTTTTACTCCAGATTTTCACTGTTTTGTCATCACTGGCTGAGGCTAGCAGATTACCATCAGGACTAAAACTTACCCAATTGACTGCATCTTGATGTCCCTGCAATGTGTTCAGCAATATACCGTTACGATTCCAAAGCTTAACTGATTTGTCTTTACTAGCTGAGCCAATTACTTGACCATCAGGTGACCAAGTTACACCCAATACTGTATTATTATGACTCTGTAAGGTGTGGAGCAATTTACCACCCCGACTCCACAATTTTACTGTTTTATCTTTACTTGCTGAGGCAATTACTTGACCATCAGGACTAAAACTAACTCCCCAAACTTGACTCTGATGCCCAGTGAAAGTACGGAGTATTTTACCCTCTCGATTGAAAAGTTTTACAGTTTTGTCTCGACTGGCGGCGGCTAAAGTGCGACCTCCAGGGCTAAAACTGATACTTGTCACCCAATCATCGTTATCGGCTTTGGGTTTTCGCAGCAACACATCGTCCCAACGCCAGAGTTTAATAGTTTTGTCCCGACTCGCAGAAGCAAGGCTGCGACCGTCTGGGCTAAAACTAACGCTATTCACCCAATTATTATGTCCCTTCAGGGTACCAAGCAACACACCTTGGGAACTCCAAAGTTTGAGCGTTTCGTCGGTACTTGCGGAGGCGATGGTGTTACCATCGGGGCTAAAACTGACGCTGGTAACTCCAGCACTATGTCCTGATAAGGTTCTCAGTAACTTACCTGACAAACTCCACAATTTGATAGTCTGGTCTAAGCTAGCGGAAGCAATTGTTTTACCATCGGGTGACCAAGCTACACTCAAGACTGCATCATTATGACCTGGAAAGGTTTTCAGCAACTTACCGTCTCGACTCCACAGCTTGATGGTGTTGTCAGCACTCCCGGAAGCAATGTTTTGTCCATCGGGTGACCAAGCAACAGCCAAAACAGCACTGCTATGCCCGTCTAAGGTTTTGAGTAATTTACCGTCCTGAGTCCAAAGTTTTATCGTCTTGTCTGTACTCGCCGAAGCAATAAGTTGACTATCAGGGCTGAAACTAACACTATTCACCACAGCTTGATGTCCTAATAGAGTAGTAAGCTGTTGACCCTCCTGGTTCCACAGTTTCACTGTCTTATCTTGACTGGCGGAAGCAATAATTTGACTATCGGGGCTGAAACTAATGCTATTGACTACATCTTCATGTCCTGACAAGGTTTTGACCAAGCTACCATCAAGACGCCAGAGTTTAATTGTAGTGTCTGCACTGGCTGAAGCAATTAAAGAGCTATTGCGGTTAAATATAACACTATTTACCCCAGATATATGCCCGTCGAAACGATTATATTCTCTCACCCCAGAAACCGCTTGGTAAAGAGCCGTCAGCACTTGTTCTTTTGTATTGGAATCTACCCAGATTGTTTGTTGTAATTTTTTCCCTGCTTTTAAACCTTCTTTTAAAGCATCAATGCCTTTTTGTGAGGCAAATAAAGCTTCACTGGATACACTCAAGGTTTTAATTTCGCTATCTATGGCTGTAACTATGGAAACACTTAATCCGAATATCGCCAGCACAGAAGCAGTCAAGGCAATTTTTAAGGAACGATTTAATTTAGCTTCACTGACTCTTTGTTTTTCTTGGCTTTCTGCTAGTTTAGCTGTTAATTCTTTTTCTTTTAGTTCAGCTCGCAATTGCTCAATTTCTAACTGACTTAATTCTTCCCGCTTTTGTAATTCCCGCAATTCTGTTAAGAAGCCTAATCCCTGTTGTGGATGAGTATCTATCAATTTGGTTCGCTGCTTTTTTTGGCTCAATTCGCTTTTAAGTCGCTCAATTTCAGCTTGACTTTGTTCTACTTTTTGACGTAGCTGATTGAGTTGTACTTGTAAGCTTGATTCCTGTTGTTGCAAATGGCGAATTAAGTCTACTAAATAATCGTGAATTAGTTGATAGCGTTCTGGCACATCGGGAAAGATAACCACTAACCCAGAACGGACTAAAATATCTAAAACTAACTCTAATTTACTAGCATCTTCTAACTCTGTTAACTGCGCGGCTAATTCAGCACGAGTTTTAAAAGGTCGGTTGTTGCTTTCATCTGTTAATAAATATAAAACGAGTAAAGCTGCTCGTTCGTTTTCTGGGCCACAGTCTTTGATTAGTTCCTTAATATATCGTTCAATGAGTTTGTTGGGTCTATACGGCTGATATTCTTCTAAGGTGGTAATTCGCTCATCTTGAATTTGCGCTCCCACAACTTGCAATTCAATAGGGCGTACTTCTCCAAATTCTGTAGATAAATCTTCAATTAAGGCATCAATTAACGCAGGTTCTAAGTTAAACTGAGAACGCTCGGTTAACTTTTTGATAATCGCTTTTGCATATTCTGGGGAAAAATTATTTAATTGGTAGCGGATATTTTTATCCAGAATATTGTTGTTAATTGCTTCCAATGCTGAGAGATGTTTAAAGTCTAATAAACGATGTAAATAATCTTCTCGCAAAGAAAGAATAACTTTCACAAAAGGTATTTCAAGACAATCACTAATAAATTTATCAAATGCTTGCTTTTGATGGCGATCGCTATATCCGAAGAAAAATTCTTCAAACTGGTCAAAAATTAGAACTGTGATTAAATGATTATCAGCATTTTTTTGTAACTGTTGTACAATATTAACGATGGTGCTAGGTGTAACAGAGTCGGGTAAAACCTCTGCTTCAATACTTGCTTCTACCTTAATTTCAGACATCGCCTCACTTAAAGATTTACCTAATTCCCTAGCCCAATCTGTATAAACTTGCAGCACCACAGGTACCGCAATTTGATCGCCAATAGCTCGATTTTGCAGTGCTGGAACTAAACCCGCAGTTACCGTGGAACTCTTACCCACTCCTGATTGGCCGTGAATTACCGTCAACTTTTGGTCAGCGCGGCTAATTCTGCCAATTAAATTATTAATATCTCGTTCTCGACCAGAAGCCGCAATTTCTAAAGCAACACTGCTACTTCCAGCAGGTGACATTAATGCTGGGTTTGTCGCTTGTCTTTGGGGTTGCAAGCGTCCGGCACCGATAAAAGCCCGAAAACCATACTGCTGCTCAACAGAACGGCGTTTCTGACGAATGTAATAAGCTTCCAAATATCGCCCTTCTTCAAAATAAAGCGATCGCAATGTCCGCAACAAACGAATATAACGATGGGCATCATATTGATGAGCGCTGTATTCTAACGCTTCTGGTAGTTCTTTTGTCGCCTTTTGTAAATATTCACGGGCGACTTCTTGCTCACCTAAATTGCGCTGTGCCTTAGCTAATATTAAATAGTAAATTTGTGCCAATAATAAGGGAAATAAACAGTTATAAGGGTCATTCTGCTTTTGCGCCTCACCTAATTTCAGCAGTGACACATGTGCTAAGATACTCGCCTGTACCCAACGTGATTCCTGCACAGCTGCTTGTGCAAGAAAGCCGTAGTCAGAAGCAAGTTGGATTTGACTACCATAAATTTGATGCAACTCCAAAGACTTTTGAGCAACAATTTGCAATTGTTCCCACTCTTGGAGATTTTGTAAAACTTCAGCGAGTTGATTAATAAATTCAGCAACTATATTTAGACATCCAGCTATCTGCAAAATATTCAAACATTGCTGAAAATAAGATTTTGCTGCTAACCAATGACGGCGATTTTCTACTTGATTTTGCTCAGCTAAACGACAACAACACAGCCCAATATAAAACAGCAAAACTCCCTGTCGCAGAAGTAGGGGAGATGGGGGAGAGGGGGGAGAGGGGGAAGAAAAGGGAGATGAGGAAGTAGGGGGAGATGAGGGAGCAGGGGGAGCAATATTATTTTCATCTCCCTCATCCCCACTCTCCACCAACTTTTCCCAAATCTGCAAGCTTTTCTGAAAATGATTTAAAGCTAGATTAATGCGATCGCTAACATAATTATCTAAGCCAAAAACAAATTCTAAACTAGCGTGTAATTCCGGTTCTAAGGTAATGCCGCGATTTTGCAATTCCCTGATGGCAAAGTGCAGTTCATAGTTATGTTCCCAGACTTGCTCTAGGGTAGAATAATTTTCAGTGAATTTAGGTGCTTGGGGTTGTGCAGTGTTCTTGGGCAATACTCTGGCAAACAAAGCATCAGTTTCTTGTTGGAGAAATTGCAGCAACGAGCGAGTTGTCATTTCAAATTCAATCGGTGTCGCCGCCCAACTCGCAAAATCTGGTGCTAAACGTACCACTTTTTGCAAAACTTCATCATTCATCCACACAATTATCGGAAATGGATGGCGTTTGCGAAATTCATCACGAATATGATTAATAGATCTAAGGAAATCATCAAGTTCATCCACAGACTCTAAACCCAAAATCATCAATGCCGATGGGGGTTGTTCGCGAGTAACTAACTGTAAATGAATAGTTGTGTAAAGACTTCTGGCGTTATGGGGTAAAACTACTTTTTGAATGTGATATAATCCTGAAGAAATTTCTTCGAGTCGTTGCAACATTTCTTCTTGCAAAACTCGATAATTGCAGGATACTAAAACTAGGGAAAATTGACCGTTAGAAAGTGCGATCGCTCTCCCTAAACTCCTCAGCGCCCGCTCGTTATTTGCTCTTATATCTGCTTGTGGGTGTCGTTCAACCATGATTTAAATTTTTGCGTCTCTGCTAAAACTGGGTTGACGGCAAACCAAGCCCCCTCCCGATCGCGGTATTCAAATACAAATAAACTCCGCAATAGGGTGTGATACTCAATATCACCTCTGACCCTTTGTTGTTGCACCACCTGAAAGATGAGTTCCCATTCATGGGGATCGATAGCGTTGGCTCGGTAATCCCGCTGTCTTTGAATCACCAATTCAACACATTCCCGCTCGAAGGGTGGATCTTGTTCCCGCAAACAATCAAACAACAACCCCAGCAAGTCGCGCACATGACCACCACTAATCAGACACAACCGATCTAAAGTTTCCAAATTATCAAACACCTCTGTAATTAAGCCTAACCGATCGCTGGGTAAAATGTCGGGAAAAGCTCTCGCTAGCACCATTTGTCGCATCAATGCTAGTCCTTGGGGAAAAATCTCTCCAGAGCGCAAACGCACAGGTATCATCGGTAACACTTTTGGTGCCACTCCTCCCCCCAAACGATGCTGAAGTTCGGCGCTATCGTTGGAGAAAGTCAAAGCTAAAGGAATAGTGTAGACGACATGACAATTTAGTTTGCGTAACTGTTCGCCCCGTTGAATAAACAAGTATTCTGGTAGCGATCGCCCCGATGGTAAAGGTCGAATTGCTACTCTATCCAAATTATCAACAATTACTACCAGTCCTCTTTTACCCTTGGCTTTGAGTTCCTTATTGGCACGTTCTAATAGTTCTTGATTAATTGACTGTAAAATATTCGCCGTTCGGGGTTCTAGATAATCCCTTAACCGCCGCCGCAATTGGGGGCTTTCTTTGGTTTTAGCTGTAATTTTGCCAATCCCCACAGATAACTCAGCCTCAACTCCCAGTTCAATTGGTGTTTGCAAAAAATCGACAATTTCGCCAAACAATTTGGTAAAATAGGCAGGTTTGAGCCTGATTTTCATCGCTTCTAGGCTTTCACTTACCTGACCAGCGATCGCCAATAAAACATCAGTCACATCCACATCTGCCATTTCTAAGACATGGGTGGACTCAAAGTAAACCACATGAAATTGCTGCACTTCCAATTCAGCTTTCAGGCGCAACAATTCCGTTGATTTTCCACAGCCGAGATGTCCCGTAAATAGCTGACACGTTGGTGAATCTGGGGATATGCGAGTGATGGTACGCTGTAAAGCTTCAATGATTTTGCCACCCCGCACCACCGCAAAATCAATATAATATTGGCGATCGCTTGCATCTCCTATCATTAGAGGTCTACTTGGATTGCAAGCCTGATAAAATCTTTCTAAATCTAGGAGCATAACTAACCGACTTCATTCAAGAATAGGGGATGACAAAATTTATTTTTGAGAATTTATCTGTTTATTTAAGTACATCTGGCTTAAATTACTAAGTAAGTTAGCAGAATTCTGGTTGATTTTTCATATATAAGTTTTGTATAACACACCGCAATGCTAACATTTGCTTCTAACTAAGCAGAAATACTTTTATAAGTAGAAACGGCAAAAAAGTCTAATACTAAATAAGCTACTTTTATCAATATTAAAAATATCCTACACAAAAAAAGGTACTGTTAGGTACAATTTTGTGATGTTGTTAAATTCTTGTATAATATAATACAGCTTTGTCTTACTAAGACAATTGTATATACAAATGTAATTTTTTAAGATATGCTTGAAGATGTAAATGGCTTTGATTGGGACGAAGGGAACTCTGCCAAATGCTGGAATCGTGTTTCTCAAGAAGAAATTGAGTATCTGTTTCAACAGCCGGGTATTCTCATTGCTCCAGATATACAACATTCTGAGAATGAGGACAGATATCTTGCTATAGGGATTTCAAGCCGAGAAAGGTATATTTTTGTGGCTTTTACATTCTGCAATAAACAAGATCGAATACTCATTAGACCAATTAGTGCCAGATATATGCGAGATCAAGAAGTAGAGAGATATGGACAAAGATTTCCCAAGACTTAAAACTGATGAAGAGATAGAGGCACTATTAGAAGAAGATTTGTCAGATTATCTTCATCCTGAAAATTTTAAGCCAGTAACCTTTGAATTCAAGCCTAAAGATAAATCTGTCAATGTAAGAATGTCTGAGCAAATGTTAGAGGCAGTAAAAGCTGTTTCCAAGAAAGAAGGCATACCTTATCAACGTTACATTAGACGAGCAATAGAACGGTCTTTAGGTGCCCAATATTAGAGATTAACAAGGTGGATTTATAAACCTATGTTGTTTTATATTGGCATAAAAATGAGGAGCGAACATCGTAGAGCGATCGCTCCTCTTGAAAAGACAACAACGTAACAGATTGACTATACCCAATCAGATCGATCTACAAACCCATTGAATATAAAATTATCCGGTCATGGAGGCGATCGGGTAAAATATGCTTCAGCACAGCTTGAATTTTCGCATCTTGTCCAAACAGCTAATTGTCCAGTGACATTAACATTCATCTGGTGCTGAAATTCAGCGATCGCTAATAATTCTAAAGGACCTGGGACAGCAATTCCGGCATTATTTACTAAATGTTGCATTTTCTGCTCCAGACCGTCATTTGTCATTAGTAAAAAACAAATGACAAATAACAAATGACAAATGACAAATATCAATCCTTGCAGATACCAGAGCGCAGACAATCTTCGGTTTGGTCATCTCTAGCCGATATTTGCCACGGCAATATACCTGAGGGGGCATTTGTGGTGTAAACCACGAGAGCAGCTATCTTAGGAAGCTGGTTTTTGACAATTGACACATTACCACAAACATTGCCTAGCTCAGCATTAGATAAATAAATAGGCAATGCCATCAGACCAATGCAAATTGTCCGGTTCATACAACCTCAGCTAAAAATTTCCGATTACGCTAAACTTAGATGCCACCTTGATGAACCGGAGTTAAAAAACTGAGCATTGTTTATGTTGTGTTAATTTACTCAGTCCTACTAGCCGCAGAGACGTGATTTACAAATTATCGGTTCCACCCTTTTTGAGGTTAGGCATTGCCTACAAGATGGCTTCCTACTAACTTATGCAGATGCAACCCCAAAAAACAGGACAAAAAAGCCACAGCACTTAAAAACATATCTTAGTGGCTGCGATCGCCGGATAAAATAGTTAAGAATGCTGAGTTGGGAGATGGGGAGATGGGGAGATGAGGGAGATGGGGAGATGAGCCAGATGAGGAAGAATAACTTTTAACTCCTAACTCCTAACTCTTAACTCCTAACTCCTAACTCCTAACTCCTAACTCCTAACTTAGCACTCAGCTACAAATGTTGCCTAATAAACTGACTCATGACGCCTTCACAAGACGTAGATACTGTAACCGCTCCTGATATCAACCCAGAAGCAAATGGCAACTCCCAAACAGATCCTTTAGATGAGTTGCCAGGTGAAGTCGAAATGTCGCTTTTCGACCACCTAGAAGAATTGCGACAGCGAATTTTTTATTCACTGATTGCTGTAGCAATAGGTATTATCGGCTGTTTCTTTGCCGTTAAGCCGATTGTCCAACTACTTGAGGTTCCAGCACAAGGAGTCAAATTTCTTCAACTTGCACCTGGAGAATATTTCTTTGTCTCCCTCAAAGTTGCAGCTTACACTGGCTTGGTACTTGCTAGTCCTTTCATTCTTTACCAAATTATCCAGTTTGTGCTTCCCGGACTGACTCGCCGCGAACGCAGTTTATTGGGGCCTGTGGTTTTAGGGTCGAGTGTTTTATTTGCAGCGGGTTTAGTATTTGCTTATTTGCTTCTCATTCCCGCAGCTTTGAAATTTTTCATCAGCTACGGAGCAGATGTAGTTGAACAACTTTGGTCAATTGACAAATATTTTGAATTTGTGCTGCTACTTTTATTCAGCACTGGCTTAGCATTTCAAATTCCCATCATCCAACTGTTACTCGGTAACTTGAATATTGTCTCGTCCGAGAAGATGGTTTCTGGTTGGCGTTACGTGATTATGGGAGCAGTGATTTTAGGAGCTATTCTCACACCTTCTACTGACCCCCTCACCCAAAGTCTTTTAGCTGGCGCAGTTCTGGGACTTTATTTTGGCGGGATTGGTTTGGTGAAGCTCACAGGAAAATAGCTATTCGCTCTACCCAATAAAAAATTAAAATCTTAACTCAGCGATGGCACAAGTTAGCTTTGAAGATTTTGAAAAAGTCGAAATTCATGTTGGCAAAATCATCAAAATTGAAGAATTTCCTAAAGCTAAAAAACCAGCTTATAAATTGTGGATAGATTTTGGTAATTTGGGCATCAAAAAATCTAGCGCTCAAATTACTAAACTTTATGAACCAAGGGAATTAGTCAACAGATTAATATTAGCTGTGACTAACTTTCCACCCCGTCAAATTGCCGATTTCATCTCGGAAGTTTTAGTTTTGGGAGTAGTTCTAGATGATAGCGAGGTTGTGTTAATTCAGCCAGATAGAGATGTACCCCTCGGCAAGAGAATTACATAGCACATTTTAGATTATAAACTTTTTTATATTAACAAAATGTAATTCCAAGCCGATAAATTTGTGCATAAATATAATGCTTTGTGACCTGACATTGAAGTTAATACACATTTACATGTAATTTGTATAAATACAGCATATTTCAAGTGAAGCACACCATCTAGGTCTGCTAGCTAGTCACGCAGACTATTCTAATTCTGACTCCTGTTAGCGCAGCGGGGCGTAGCCCATTCTGAATTCTGCTGTATATTTTTGTGTCAAATCGCTCACGAAAACAGTTGAGCTAAGCTTTTTGTGCAAAAAAACTCACAAATAGAGCGATCGCTTAAATCTTAGCTAGGATTAATGCCATGAAACAAGAAGAGTTTGATGCCGCCTTTGAAAAGATTACAAGAACACAAAGGATGGTTTTAAAATCATTTTTAGCTGGGAAGACAGATGAAGCGATCGCCCAAAGTCTAGGTTTGAGCGATTCGTCAAATATCAGGCGACATATAGCCAATATCTGCGGAATATTTGAGTTCAAAAATCAGCAGAGAGAACATTTTTCTTATCGTCAGGAATTGATTGAACTATTTGCTCATTTCCGTCCTGAGTTAGTTAACTCTAAGTTATTACAAGGAGTCCAATTAATACTAGAATTTCCAGAAGGCCAAGTACCTGTGAATTCTATTTTTTATATAGAACGTTCGACTATTGAATCTGATTGCTATCAAGAGATTTTTCATCCCGGTACTTTGATTCTGATTAAAGCACCAAAGCTGATGGGCAAAACATCACTAATGACTAGAATTATGGTTCATGCAACACAACATGATTATCGTACAGTGCAGTTGAATTTGAGATTAGCAGATAAAGCCATGCTAGCCAGTTTAGATAATTTTCTACGTGGTTTTTGTCAAATGGTTAGTCGAGAATTACAACTAGAGGATCGGGTGAATGAATACTGGGATTTAGAGCTTTTGAGTAGCAATTATAATTGTACATCTTATTTTGAAGAGTATTTGTTACGCCAAATCAATTGTCCTTTG
Source organism: Desmonostoc geniculatum HA4340-LM1 (assembly GCA_019359545.1). GTDB lineage: Bacteria > Cyanobacteriota > Cyanobacteriia > Cyanobacteriales > Nostocaceae > Nostoc > Nostoc geniculatum. The sequence goes on from JAHHHB010000058.1 coordinate 14,446, forward strand.
GTTTTGGGATTAGATGAAAGCGATCGTTAGCTGAAGGCTTGGTAGGAAAAGTCAGCAATCCTCAAGCTGTATTGGAAGAAATATTGGCGTGGACGGGCGGACAACCATTTCTCACCCAAAAGTTGTGTAAAATTGTCCTGCAATCTGGCGATCGAACTGACGATCCTAAATCTCTAATCGATCGGTTAACCCAAACGCACGTTATTGATACTTGGGAAACTCAAGACGAACCAGAGCATTTGAGAACGATCCGCGATCGCCTGTTGTATAACGGCAATTCTACCAGTAAGCTTTTAGGACTGTATCAGCAAATTTTGCAAAAAGGAGAAATCCCCGCCGATAACAGTTACGAACAAATGCAGTTGCAATTATCGGGATTGGTAGTTAAACAACAAGGTAGTTTGAGAGTTTATAACCGGATTTACGAATCAGTGTTTGATTCTCGTTGGGTGGAGAAAGCTTTAGCCGATTTGCGCCCCTATAGTGAGGCAATTACGGCATGGTTGGAATCGAGTTGTGAGGATGAGTCGCGGTTGTTGCAGGGGAAAGCTTTGCAGGATGCTCAAGCTTGGGCGGTGGATAAAAAGTTAAGTGATGCAGATTATCAGTTTATTAATGCTAGTTTAGACTTAGAACGGCGAGAAGCACAAACTGCCTTAACATCAGAAAGAATAGCAAGTCAGGTATTAGTTAAAATCAATCAGAGAGCCAGTAAAGCAAGTCAGAAATCCACCCGAACAATCAAGATAAAATTTGCTGGACTAATTTTACTATCGGTTGGGGCAATTGCGATCGCTGGATGGGCAACTTTAGCTTTGAGACAATCGCAAAATGAGTTAAAAGAAACTCAAGCTGCTGCAAAATTGGAACGAGAGGGAAAGAATGTCGAACAACAGTTTAAGGTTTCGCAACTAGATACGTTAGTTTCCACTATGAAGGCAGCACAAGAATTCAAAACTATTGTTAGTGATGGTCGTCCTGTTGAAGAGTATCCCACCACTACTCCAATGTTGTCTTTACAAACCACCCTCGATCGCATTCATGAGAAAAATCGAATTCAAGACAGATATGAAGTCTTTAAAAACGTTGAGTTTAGTGAAGGTGTTCAAAATGTTGAGTTTAGTCCTGATGGTAAGCTTTTGGCTACTTTAGGAAAGTCTACTATATTACAGGGTGGAGAGATAAAATTATGGACTTTTGAAGGACGGCAGTTAGCTAAGTTTTATATAGGTCGATGTTTTAATGAATTAGAACTCCGTTCAACAAAATTCAAGTTTAGTCCTGATGGCAATTTGCTAGCTACTACGAACTGCGGGACAAATCTTGGTAAGGTTTTTATATTTAATCGCCAAGGACAGATAGTAGCTGAAATTACAAACGATAGGCCTGCAAATTTCAGTTTCAGTCCCGATAGTAAATTGCTGGCTACCATAAACATCGGCAAGGTGCAATTATGGAATCTTCAGGGGCAACAGGTAGCTACTTTTTCAACTGATCATCCATATGGGAGAGAGATTAGCTTTAGTCCTGATGGAAAATTACTATTTATTCCTGGAAAAAATCGAGTGCAGCTATGGAATCTTCAAGGAAAACGAGTCGTTGATTTCCCAATTAGTAACAAAACTGTAGGCATCATTTCAGAGATTGGGTTTAGCCCCGATAAAAAGTATCTAGTTATTAATATACCTGGTGATGGGGTTCGGCTCTGGAACTCTCAAGGAAAAAGTAGCAGCAAATTCTATGATATAAGCTTTAGTCCCGATGGCAAGTGGATAGCTACTGTTGGCTTTGACGCTCGCACTCGTCTATTCAATGTTCAAAAAGATTACAAAATGGCATATGAATTGCCGATTGCAGCCACTCAAGTTGAGTTTAGTCATGACAGCAAGCTGTGGGCTACTTTTGAGAACCCTTTTAGGAATAATGACCCCCGATTGAGGCTGTGGAACCTCCAGGGACAGCAAGTAGGTGAGTTTTCACCCCACACTTATACTGATAGTTTCCAGTTTAGTGATAATGGTAAACAACTGGCTACTGTTGAACCTAGTTACCGTGACAGCACTGGAGAGATCCTTACAAAGGTGCGGTTGTGGAATGTTCAAGAACAGCAAGTAAATACTTTTCCCAGCAAACACGATTATAGTCTTAGTCCTGATGGCAAGTTGTTAGCCACAGTTGGAGATGACGACAAAGTACGGCTATGGGATCTCCAGGGACGACAGGTTGCTATATTTCCGACTGGTATTCCCCAAGATGGGAGTCTTAATTTTAGCCCAGACGGTAAGCTAGTGGTTTTTGTTGAATATTCTGAAAAGAAGCTAAAAGTGCGTCTATTTAACCTTCAAGGGCAGCAAGTAGCGACCTTTCCAACTAACGGAAAGATAAAGTTTAGTCCTAACGGTAAATTATTAGCTACAGTTGGAGATGACAACAAAGTTTGGCTATGGGACGATCAGGGACAGCAGATAGCTACATTTCCCACTGGCGATGTTGAAGATGAAGATTTCCATTTCAGCCCAGATGGTAAGCTGTTAGCTATTATTGAAGGCTCTATTAATGACAAAAAAGTACGGCTGTGGAATCTTCAAGGAGAGGAAGTTGTCACATTTCCGATTAAAAATGTTCAAGATGTCAGTTTTAGTCCTGATGGCAAGCTGATAGCCATTCTTGACTCTGCTGAAAATAATTTTTCATGGTCAAGTGAAGAATCACGGTTAACAATACGTTTATGGAATCTGCAAGGGCATCAAGTTGCAGTATCGCCAGGTGATTATTCTAGGCCTGCAATTCATAAATTTATGTCTGGAACTTATAATAAAAGCGTGAAGGACAATATAAAGTTTAGCCCAGATGGTAAGCAGGTAGTAATTGCTGGTGTCGGAAATTCCTATAGTTACCCTTTGTTGTGGAATATTCAGGAAGATATATTAACTAACTTGCCACCTAGTCAATATGTCAGATTTAGTCCCGATAGCAAACTATTAGCTTCTGTAGGATATGACAACCAAGTAATTCTTTGGAATTCCCAATGGGAGTTAGTCGCCAAATTCCCGAATGGTAATGTAGCGGATGTCTGGTTTAGTCCCGATAGTAAACTTCTGGCTATTGATACAGGTTCTAAAGTAGAACTATGGAACAGAAAAGGACAACAAGTAGCTGAATTTTCTGGCAACTCCCGCAATAGCAGATTTAGTTCTGATGGTAAGCTACTGGCTCTAGCTAAAGATAGCAACAAAGTAAAACTATGGCGAGTCAGAGATTTAGATGAACTGTTGAATGAGGGTTGTGACTACCTCAAAGATTACTTTGCTACTCATCCTGAAGCTATAAAAGAACTTCATGTATGTCAAACAAAGCTAGGTATTTTGCCACCAAAAGAGTTTTCTGATACGTCTCGGTCTATAAAGTTACCTGAAGTTTCCGTTATCACATCGATCCAAAAATGGCTAGAGATACCAAGGTTAATCAGAACCTTAATTTTTACGACTATTTTCCTGCTAATAATTTGGCGTGCAGATATCATATGCCTTCCTGGTTTTATTCTGCGTCTATTTAAAAAAGATAAGCAAGCAATTATCTTTTATGATAAAGTAGTTCAAATCGTACCAAAATGGTATCGAGTTTGGTTAATTCGTGGAGATGAGTTGTGTTCACAACAGCACTACGATCGCGCAATTGACTCTTATAATCGAGCCTATCAAATTAACTCAAAAAAATATGAAGACTGGTTTAGCAGAGTTGAAAAATTAAACGAACTAAATAGACACGAAGAAGCTCTCAATTTGTGCGATAAGGCAATTGAAATTAGACCTAATGAATCTATTATTTGGAGCAATCGTGGTTGGCAATTGCAGCAATTAAAAAGATATGAAGAAGCAATAGATTCCTATGAAGAAGCTATTAAACTTAATCCTAAAGCATATCAAAACTGGTATAAACATGGTCAAGCATTAAGTGAGTTAGGTCGGCGTGAAGAAGCGATCGCCTCCTGTGACAAAGCGATCGAGATCGTACCTAATGATTACTGGAGTTGGAACAAGAGGGGTTTAGAATTATCGCAATTGCAACGTTACGAAGAAGCCCTTGCTTCCTACGATCAAGCCATCCAAATTAATTCTGAAGAATACGAAACATGGTTGAATCGAGGCCGAGCTTTGGGTCAGTTAAATCGGCATGAAGAAGCGATAATTTCCTATGATAAAGCCTTAGAACTTACTCCAAAGTTCTATGATACTTTGTGTAGCTTGTATGAGAAAGGGCTAGCGTTAACCTATTTAGAGCGGTATAAAGAAGCGATTAGAGTCTTTGAGCAGATCGTTCAAATTAGATCTGACAATCTTACAGATCTTGAGCAAGCTTTAATTTTTGTTTTTGACAGAAAACAACATCTAATGACTTATCTAGGCGCAGCCTACGCATTGCAGGGCAATATAGATGAAGCGCAAAGACGGTGGAAAGAAGGCTTAGACCTATGCCAAGCAGACGATACTTTCCTGAAACTCAGTCGCGTACTCTACAAAATCGCTTTGGGAGAAACCGAAGAAGGCATTACCGAAATGCAAGCAGTGCTTGAGGAAGATATTTCAGTGGGACGAATCCAAGAGGCCTTGGAAGATGCCGAAATGTTAGAACGATGTTCTATTGAGGGGAGCGATCGAGTAGTACAATTATTGAAACAACGGCTGAAAGTAGTAACCAGTCAAAGTTGAAAAGAAAATGGGTGCGAGCGCCTACCTTACACAAGTTTACAACTTAACTGCGATCGTATCTCTGGTGAAGCTATGACTCCAGCATCTAACGGCCTGCTAAACTTCAAGCTTGGAAAGACAGGCTCGAATCCAACTAAATGCCTCAAAGGGTTTTCAATCTCAAAGTTATATTTTCATCTAAATGAAATTTAATCTTAGCCATGCAAGCGACGCTTTAATTTTTCTGTCAATAATGATGGATTTTGCTCTTGCAGCTGACTAGCAAATTCTTCATCAGCAGCAATTTGTTGACGAATTTCTTCTTGGCGATCGTGATAATATGCTAAGGCTGCATTAAACATCAGCTAGGCTAATACTTGGATAATGATAAACAATGTCATCGGGTGACATTCCCATTTGTTCGTGCCAGATCGCAATATCCTGAACTCTAATGCGGTGTCCAGTAATCCTGGGTTTTCCTCCACACACACCAAGAGTAATTTCGATATGTTCTTTAGATAATGGGGATAAACATCATGTTTTTTGGCTAAAGTAAATGTTCTATTCAAAATGATAAAATATTACAAGTCATTGGGAGGGATCAATCGTCATGACTGTTATTCTTGCTAAGTGGACGATTGACGAATATCATCGCATGATTGCGGCTGAGATTTTAAGCGATCGCCAAGTCGAACTACTGCAAGGAGAAATCATTGAAATGTCTCCCGAAGGAGAACCTCATGCTTATCGTAGTGATGAAGCTGCTGAGTATCTAGCAAATTTATTAGGTGAACGTGCTAAAGTCCGTGCAGCCAAGCCTATTACCTTACCTAACAACTCTGAGCCTGAGCCGGATATTGCCATTGTCCAACGTTTAGGACGTGAGTATCTACTACATCATCCCTATCCAGAAAATATTTTCTGGGTGATTGAGTATGCTAACTCCAGTTTAGACAAAGATTTAGAAATAAAAAGTAAAATCTATGCCCAAGCGGGTATTTTAGAATACTGGCTTGTGAATTTGCGAAAGCTCCACTTAGTTGTATTTCGAGATATTTTAGATGGAGAATATGCGACTAAACAGACATTTACAACTGGAATAATTCAACCACTTGCATTTCCAGATGTTTCTGTCTTAATCGAACAGATTATTAATAAGTGAGTTAAGTCGTAGATTTGAGTGCTGAGTCAGTATTTGTTGGGTTTCGTGCCTCAAACGCGAGTTGCTACAACGGGGAGGCAGCGCGGTCTTGGGGGTTTCCCCCATGAGCGACTGCTGTGGGAACCCCCGCAACGCACTGGCTCCCCAACCTACAAATCAGGGGATTTTTCGATTTGGCAAAGGTATTGGAGTTACTAATTAATTAAGTAAAAATCTTATAAAATCCATTCGGAAGTGCGATCGCCCAAATCTAGAGGAATACTGACAGCTTTGCCGAGTCGGGGGCGATCGCGTGTTTGAGTGATAAATGTTTGCACTTGTGTTGTTCCACCCAAGGCATGAAGATAACTGGCGATGCTATCAAGATGCTCTTGGTATTCTGCCTCAGTCAAGGGAAAAGAAGCTTGCTCCAAATATTTCCACATTACTTGCAAAAATATCTTCCCCTGTGCCCGCCGCAACTGGACATCGTAAGAGTATCCCCACTTCTCAACCAGCAGTTGACGTAATTCCTGTCCTGTCATAGCTTTTCTCAATCAGATTTTACATTTAGTTATGATGTTAAGTTCCGTAACTCCAGTATGATAAGGATATAAAGAAATGTAATGCTAACAGAAAAGATGCTAAATATATCTTGGAACAGAGAATTATGGCATCGCCGTAAGCGTTAGCATTTCAACCTAGACAAGAGTTGCTCAAGTACAAGTACTCCTGTCAAAATGCTTAACAAAATACACAAAGAGCGCGTAGATTATGGCTCAATTTTCAGAATCAGCAGACGTGCCAGATATGGGGCGTCGTCAGTTCATGAATCTGCTCACTTTTGGGACTGTCACTGGAGTAGCTCTGGGTGCATTGTATCCCGTTGTCAATTACTTTATTCCACCTGCTAGCGGTGGTGCTGGCGGCGGTGCAACGGCAAAAGATGAGTTGGGCAACGATGTTAGTCTGGCCAAATTTCTCGAAAACCGGAATGCAGGCGATCGCACTTTAGTTCAAGGGCTTAAGGGTGACCCCACCTATATTGTGGTAGAAAACAAAGAGGCCATCAAAAATTATGGCATTAATGCTATCTGCACCCACTTAGGTTGTGTCGTTCCTTGGAACGTTGCTGAGAACAAATTTAAGTGTCCTTGTCACGGTTCTCAGTATGACGAAACTGGTAAGGTTGTTCGGGGTCCAGCACCACTGTCTTTGGCTTTAGCCCACGCCAATTCAGCAGACGACAAAATTGTCTTGAGTCCTTGGACTGAAACCGACTTCCGCACCGGCGATGCACCTTGGTGGGCTTAATAATTTTGTCTTTTGTCCTTAGTCATTTGTCCATTGTCCTTAGACTAATGACCAATGACTAATGACTAATGACTTGTCCTTAGTCATTTGTCCATTGTCCTTAGACTAATGACCAATGACTAATGACTAATGACCAATGACTAATTCAATGATTGTCCTTATAGAGATGAGAAATGCTTCTGTCAAAGCGAGGTTAACTCGCAGTGCTAGAGCAATTGTAAAAACATTGCTCATAGCGATCGCCACCGTGACATTTTACTTCAGTTGCGATCTTGCCCTTCCTCAATCTGCTGCTGCCTATCCTTTTTGGGCGCAGCAAACCTATCCTGAAACCCCCCGCGAACCAACCGGGCGGATTGTTTGTGCCAACTGTCACCTAGCAGCCAAGCCAACAGAAGTGGAAGTTCCCCAATCGGTACTACCTGACACTGTTTTCAAAGCTGTGGTGAAAATTCCCTACGATACCAGCGCCCAGCAAGTTGGTGCAGATGGTTCTAAAGTTGGCTTAAACGTTGGCGCTGTGCTGATGTTACCCGAAGGCTTTAAGATTGCTCCTCCAGAACGCATTTCCGAGGAACTTCAAGAAGAAATCGGCGACACTTACTTCCAACCCTACAGCGAAGACAAAGAAAATATCGTCATCGTCGGTCCCTTACCCGGCGAACAGTACCAAGAAATCGTCTTCCCAGTTCTTTCTCCCAACCCCGCAACCGACAAAAACATCCACTTCGGTAAATATTCAGTTCACGTAGGTGGTAATCGCGGACGCGGACAAGTTTATCCCACCGGCGAAAAGAGCAACAACAACCTTTACAATGCTTCCGCCACTGGCACAATTACCAAAATTACCAAAGAGGAAGATGAAGACGGTAACGTTAAATATCTGGTCAACATTCAACCAGAGTCCGGCGATGTTGTCGTTGATACAGTTCCTGCTGGTCCAGAATTGATTGTTTCCGAAGGACAAGCAGTTAAAGCTGGTGATGCCTTGACCAATAACCCCAACGTCGGTGGATTCGGTCAAAGAGATGCAGAAATTGTACTGCAAGACGCTGGCAGAGTCAAAGGGTTAATTGCGTTCATCGCTCTTGTGATGCTGGCTCAAGTGATGCTAGTGCTGAAGAAGAAGCAGGTTGAGAGAGTCCAAGCTGCTGAGATGAATTTCTAAATTCTTTGCTAAATCATTATTTACAAGACAGGCAATAAGCCTGTCTTTTTTATACCTTAATTATGGTTCTAAGCCTAACTTAAAACAAAGGTTTTGCGATGACTATCTTAATTGCATTAATAGTTGTGGGTTGGGTAGCTGCTTCAGCTTTAGGCTCTTTGGCTTATTTCCTGGGAGAACAGAGCAAGCCTATCCACGAACGTAACTGGCGTTCTGAGTCTTTTGAGAAGTTGGCTAAATCTTTCACTGGACTGGATATAGACTACACAAATCGCACTCCTGCATATGCGATAGATGCTTACGCCAGCCGCAACCTGCCCCAATAGCAATAAAGGCAGCTTAGTAGAATGTCGATAAAATATTAGGGTGGGTGTTATTTACCCACCCTACTCTTGCTTACTTAACTTGGATAATAATTTCAAAGTTCTCCGTTAATCTTGCGCCTGATGATTTCCATCTGGGCTTGCATATCGGCTTCTGTTAAAGGCATAGGATAGCCTTTAGAGTTTGGATCGCGTTTGCTCATCAAAAAACGTAGAGCTTCAATGTCTTCGCGGTTTTCCACTACATAAGCTCTCAATTGTTGAAAACTCATTTGCTCATAATTCGGGTTCATTGACAAAATCCCAGATACCATTACTCAATACAATGATTTGGAGTTCGTCTCCAGCTAGGATGTAAACCTGTCCTGTTCTGTCGTCAAATCGAAATAAGCGGATATCTTTATACAGATTTGATAACATTTGACAAACCCGTACACAGGCTAAGGCTTGCTCTGTTGTTGGTAAAATAAACACTCCTCACTATTAATATAAGGCGGGCATTGCCCGCCCTATTACTACAACGGACGGTAGACGCGATAGTTGATGTTGGGGAAAATATTATCCATCACCTCGACTTTTTCGAGCCAACCGCTATCAATTTTGCCAATTTTCACGTCTTCGTAGAGCTTATTGAAGCGCATCAGGTGCGATCGCGTCCGTCTCACTGCATAGGGTACCATCGTTCCCGTCCGCATAATAAAAGCCCAGTCAGAAGATTGTGCCAACAATAACTCCCGTGCTGCTTGATTTAATGCTCGCCAGCCCAGTTCATCCTCCGGTTCCAACTGGGATATTTCAATCATTCGCTCAGCAGCTTTGTGCAAGTGTGGGTAAATCCAGGCGTTTGTTTCGTTCAACCAATACTCGTGGAAACCTTTGAAACCCCAACTTGATTGGGAAGGACGACAGACTTGCTGCACTGGATGCGATCGCAGATAATCTGCTAAGTGCGTCATTGCATAGGTTCCTTGGTCATACCATGACTTGCGGAACAAGAAATCAATGAACCAAGGACCTTCATACCACCAGTGTCCAAATAATTCCGCGTCATAGGGCGAAACGATAATCGGCGGGCGCTGCATTATACCATAAAGATGTTCAGATTGCCGCTCTCGATTATACATAAAGTTAGCAGCGTGTTCTGCGGCCTTTTCCTTAGCCCAATAAGGATCGTACAGTGCTTTATCTGACAACCCTAAACCACGCCCAGTAATTTTGTGATATTTAATGCCCGTGTTTTTTCGCTGACCATTGGGCATAATGTAGGGCTTGATGTACTCATATTCTGCTTCCCAGCCCAAATCTTTATAAAATTCTCGATATTCTGCCGCCCCAGGATAGCCAACTTCAGAAGACCATACCTGTTGAGACGATTCATGATCTCGGCCAAAGGCAGCAACACCAGTTTCAGTGAAAATAGGTGCATAGGTGCCAAAACGGGGACGCGGGCGGGCGTAAAGAATGCCATGTCCGTCGGTAAGGAAGTAGCGTAATCCAGCATCTGCTAGCATCCGGTCTACACCTTCATAGTAAGCACATTCAGGTAACCAAATACCTCTCGGTGCTTGTCCAAAAGTTTCCTCGTAGTGTTCACAAGCTACCTGAATTTGCGCCCACACTGCTTGCGGATACATTTTCATCAACGGTAAGTAGCCGTGGGTAGCACCGCAAGTGATAATTTCCAGGTTATTACTGTCTTGGAACTGCTTAAAAGCCGTCACCAAGTCACCGTTGTAGCGTTCCCATATTTGACGTGCTTCGTTAAATTCAGCAGCATAATGTTCCGCTAAATAACGAATATGTCCGTTGTGGACGTTACGCTCAGCCTCCAGTTCTATAAGTTCTTCAAGTTGTGCTAAGTGGGCATCATAGCGTTCTTGCAGCAGGGGGTCACGAAGCATCGACACTAGAGGTGGTGTCATACTCATCGTGATTTTAAAGTCGATACCGTCTCGCTTTAAGCCTTCAAATACTTTTAATAAAGGGATGTAGGTTTCTGTGATGGCTTCATAGAGCCATTCTTCCTCCAGCACATAGTCACTTTCCGGGTGACGAACGAAGGGTAGATGTGCATGAAGGACAAGCGCGACATAGCCAATAGCCATAGTGATTTTGGGGTGATACTTGTAAGTTGAAGGTCGAGAGGTTGGGCTGAAATTAACAATATTTTAAGACTTTATGGGGATCTAAGAGTACTTAATGATTTTTTCTCAATCTATGGGGCCAATAGCTCGCCAAGTTTTTTTCAGTCTTGCCATCTGAACAGGCTTGGTGCTGAAGTTGAGTTTGAAGAGCGATGTCTAGGTTGGGCTACGCCTACGCCAGAATTATACAAAAAAGCGTTGAACTCGAACGCTAAAACCTGGCAACAGTGGGGATGTGATTTCGTCATCAGCCAACAAAGTTGCTATCAGTTTTAATTGGGCGCTTTCTCTGCGATAAACTTCTAGCTGCTGTAATTGCCAATTTGCAATCCAATATTCTTGGACTCCTGTGGATGAGTATAGTTTCAGCTTGGCTTCTCGGTCTCGACGTTCGTTGGTTGTCCCAGGAGAAAGCACTTCCACAATCAGTTCTGGCGCTCCTCTCAAATGTCCTTCGTCATCTAGCAATTGTGCTAAACGCTCATTACTGATCCAAACTACATCGGGTATGACATTATCAGCATTTGTAAAAATTATCCCAGGAGTTTGGCGAGTTTCTCCCAGCCCGCTAGAGCGAGACCAAATTTGTAATTCTAAACATATATTGCCGGCAGACCCTTGATGTCTCCAGTGAGGCGCTCTCGTCACAAATAGTTCTCCGTCAATAATTTCATAGCGCTTCCATTCGTCAGTAGCGAGTAATTCTAAGTCTGAGGTTGTCCAACGGACTCCATCGGATATTGTTTGGTTCATAGGACTATCTTTCCATGTCTACTTGAGAAATGAAATTCTATTTTGAGAATATTTACTCAGGGTCAATACCTGCGGCTCGCAAGCGTTCTGCCAACATTGCAGCCCGTTGACGTTCTTCTTCTAGTTGTTGGTTTGTTTGCTCTAACTGTTGATTTGCTTGCTCTAACTGTTGATTTGCTTCTTCCTCTGGTAACATCACCAGCTGTCCATCTGGTGTAAAAAAGCGTAATTTGCCTAAATGTACTGCTAAATACAGCCCTAATTGTTGACTCCACAACCAACCTGACTCAGTAGGTACAAGGTCTTGATATTGTCCATCAAGTAAGTGAAATCCCTGAAACTCTAGGTTATTTGGGTCAAACCAAAAGTAATCTGGAGTACGAAATGTATTCTGGTAAATTTGCTTTTTCAAACCTTTATCAACCGAGGCAGTGGAATCAGATAACATCTCAATAATCACATTGGGATATTTGCCGTCTTCTTGCCACACAACCCAGCTTTTACGGTCTTTTTTTTCTGTATCTAAAACCAGAAAGAAATCAGGGCCTCGAAATTCTTCTGACTTTTTCTGATTAGGACTGAAATAGATAGTCAGGTTGCCGGTAGCATAAAAATCCTGACGATCGCGCCACCACCACTTAATCAAGCGAATCAGTAAATCGATTTGTTCGCGGTGTAAATCGGATTCCAAGGGGGGTTCATCACTGTAAATATCACCTGGTGGGAAAATTATACTCTCAGTGACATCTTTTACACTAGGGGTGGTGGCAAGGGGCTGAGACATACAACAACAGAATCTTTCTATTTCTATCTATGCTATCGTGACGGCTTGTTCTCCTATTCTTCGCTTTCTTGATACAGCTGTTGCAAGTCCTGTAACTGAGTCTTTCGGGAAACACGACGATATTTTTTAGTTTCCAACTTGGGTTCGTATTGACTCTGCCCTTTGCCTTTACTTTTTAACTTGAGAGTGGATTCCGGATCGGCTTGTTGGTGGAGTTGTGTTTGACGAGCGATCGCTGCATCCAAAAATTCTAAATAATGTTCGTATCGTTCCCAGTCTCCGCGCACTGCACACTCAGGTTCATCTCGGTGGAGACAATCATTAAATCGACAGCTAGCAATTGCTAACCGCTTTCTTGCTTCTGGAAAATAATTTATTAATTCTTCTGGGTTACAATCCATGTCAGGCTGATTAAAACCCGGAGTATCTGCAAGCATTCCACCGCTAGGCAATTCAAATAATTCTACATGGCGGGTGGTATGACGACCACGAGCCAATTTACCAGAAACCTCCGCCACTCGCAGGTTAGCATTGGGAATTAGCCCATTAATCAGGCTAGATTTGCCCACTCCGGAAGCTCCAGCAATTACAGTAATTTTATTGCTTAGATGGGTCGCAGCTTGGTCAATATTTATACTATTTTTGACACTGATGAATAACGGCCGATAACCCCAACCGAGTAGGCGATCGCTAATTTGCTGCTGTTCCTGTGGTGAAATTAAATCACTTTTATTCAAGCATAAAAGCACATCCAAGCCAGTAGACTCTGCCTTAATCAGAAACCGACTCAATTGATAAGGTTCCAAAGGTGGATCGGCCACAGCAAATACCAATAAGATTTGGTTGACATTGGCGATCGCTGGACGATCTAATTCACTTTGGCGGGGTAAAACCTCAGCGATCGCTCCCCGTCCTCCAGCCCAATCTGGCTCCTCTACAACAACGCGATCGCCCACCATCACCTGTTGTCCGATTTTTTTCAGCCGTGTTCTGCGAGTACAAAGCAGGAAAGGGAGCAGGGGAGCGGAGGGGCAGAGGGGCAGAGGGGGATTTACATCTATTTTCTCCTCTGCTCCCCTGCTCCTCTGCTCCCCATCCTCTTCATCCAACTGTACCCGATAAAAATTAGCTTGCACGGCCACCACAGTACCCAATAACTGCCCAGTTGCGGTAAAATTTTCCGCTATCATTGGCTGTTAACTGGACGACGCACTAACAGAGAAAAATAACTACTACAGTCTGTAATTTTTTCCACCTGATAACCTGCCATTGTCAAACTATCAGGAACCTGCTCAATTGGCTCTCCTGGGTCTAGCCAGACTTCTAGCAAACCTCCCAGTGGCATTTTCTCTAAACGTAGTTTTGTCCGCACGAAATTTATTGGGCAAGGGGTGCCGCGTAAATCAAGCTGAGCATCGGGAGTTGAAATAGAAGAGGACTTCATTACTTAAACAAATTTCCCAAGAATCCTTCTAGACCGCCTTTACCAGTGCGATCTCCTTTAATTTTAGCCAGCTTCTCCAACAGTTCCCTCTCCTCTGGGGCTATCTTGTTGGGAATATCAATTAATACGGTCAGCATATGATCGCCGCGACTTACGGGATTTCCCAATCTGGGTACGCCGCGATTTTCCAACTTCATCACCGTATTCGGCTGGGTTCCCGCAGGAATGATTAGTTCCACTAGCCCATCTACCGTATCGACCTCTAACCGACAACCTAAAATTGCTTGCAAGTAGCTAATTTTGATTTCCGAGAGAATATTGATGCCATCCCGTTGGAATTCCGCGTCCTCATTGACGAACAAGTAAACATACAAATCCCCAGCAGGACCACCGCGTTGACCGGCATCCCCTTCATTGGAAATCCGCAAGCGTGTGCCATTATCCACCCCAGCGGGAATGGTAATTTTGAGTTTTTTTGTTACTTGATTTGCGCCCTTACCATCACACGCATCACACTTATCTTCAATTACCATGCCTGTGCCATTACAAGTGGGACAAGTCGAGACTTGTGTGAAACTACCGAAGGGTGTTCTCGTAACACGACGAACTTGACCCGAACCGCTACAAGTTGAACAAGTACGCGGACGTGTTCCTGGTTTAGCACCAGAACCATTACAAACTTCACAATTTTCTAAATGCGAAATGCGGATTTCTTTTTCACCGCCAAATACTGCTTCCCGGAAATCTAACTTTAGGTCTAGCCGCAGGTCATCACCTCGCGCAGGGCCGCTGCGGCGTCTTTGTTGTTGCGCTGGACCACCCATACCCCCAGCAAAGCCGCTAAAAATACTTTCAAAGATGTCGGCAAAGCCACCCATATCGCCAATATCTTGGAAGCCTGCACCAGCTCCGCTTGACACGCCCTCTGGACCAAAGCGATCGTAACGAGCGCGGATTTCTGGTTCCGAGAGTACCTCATAAGCGCGGTTAATTTCTTTAAAGCGCTCTTCCGCTCCCGGTTCTTTGTTCACGTCTGGGTGATACTTCCGGGCTAAACGGCGATAGGCTTGTTTGATTTCTTCTTTGTCGGCGTCACGAGAGACACCCAGGATTTCATAATAGTCGCGGGCCATATAGCAAAGGTAAAAGTTAGAAGGAACAAAGCAGGAGGCAGTAGAACATTACGGTTACTTCCTACCCTACAAAAAGGCGTTTTACCTAGAAAACGTCTTTGGGAGGGCGGCTTGCCAAAGGACAGGCAGAAGATAAAATAAATTTTTGTTAATAACTGATTTTACCCTTTACCTTTTACAAAAATCACCGACAAATCTTAAGCAACAGGTGCTTTCCTCGTGGGAGACGACAAAAGTTGCAGAAGTAGTTACAAACAAAGAAAACCTCTGTTCGGACTTCTCACTGCTGAATTTGCTGTCTCTTTTACAATTGTGCTACGTAGGAGAGGAAAACCCCGCCCATCAACCAGAGGGGCTAGCCGCACCATCAGGTGTGGAAAACCACCCATATGCTTTGGATCGCATCTCAACTAGCACACCGTTTAGCCCACAGTAATTTGCTTCTACAATCTAGCAAACCGCTGGGGTCTTGTGAAACTTCGCTAAATTTAGCGTCAATATATTTAGATATATTAAAGTGTTTTAACAAAAATCTCAAAAATGGGGATTGGGCATGAGGCATTGGGCATTGGGCATTGGTTATTAATTCTTATCCCTCACTCCCTCATCTCCCCATGCCCCATACCCAACCTTTAATCTATCGCCTCATAATCAGCTTGTGCGGTACTTTCTTCGTCAAAATCAAAGTTGAATTGGGGTATGAGTGTGCCATTCATAGCTGAGTCTAGTTCTGGGGTAAAGGCGCCCGCCGAAACTTCCTCAATTTCATCGGCTTGGCTGTTAGCTCGGTTGTAGACATCGGCACCAATGGCAAATAGGGTTTGTTGGAAGTCGTCTAAGCGCTGCCTAAATTCCGTTGTGGAGATACTGGAGTCAGTCATTGCAGCTTGGAGTTGTGAAACTTTTTCACTAGCCAAGGTTTTCATCTGCTCGCCAATAAAGTTGCCATTATCCTTGATAGTGGATTCGTAACTGAACAACAGATTATCTGCTTGGTTTTTCAGTTCAACGAGTTCTTTACGTCTTCTGTCTTCTTCGGCGAACAATTCGGCCTCTTGGCGCATCCGTTCGACTTCGTTGGTACTTAAACCACCTGTATTGGTAATCCTGATACTTTGTTCTCTGCCTGTACCTTTGTCTTGGGCAGCAACCTTGAGGATGCCGTTAACATCAATTTCAAAAGATACTTCAATTTGCGGTACACCACGGGGTGATGGGGGAATTCCTGCTAGGAGAAACTTACCGAGACTCTTGTTATCTCGTGCCATTGCGCGTTCACCTTGGAGGACGTGAATTTCCACCGAGGTTTGCCCATCAACTGCTGTGGAAAATATTTGTGACTTGCTAGTAGGAATTGTGGTGTTGCGTTCAATGATTTTGGTGAACACTTCACCCAAGGTTTCAATCCCTAAAGACAAGGGGGTGACATCCAATAGTAAGAGATTATCGACTTCGCCACCCAAAACCCCTGCTTGGATAGCAGCTCCTAGTGCTACAGCTTCATCAGGATTGATAGAGCGATCGGGAGCTTTGCCATTGAAAAACTTGATCAGCGCGTTTTGGACTGCGGGAATCCGGGTAGAACCACCTACCAAAATAATCCGATCTATGTTTTGCGGTTTGAGAGCTGCGTCTTTGAGGGCTTGGATCATCGGTTCGATGGTAGCTTCGATTAATTGCCCTGAAAGTTCTTCAAATTTAGAGCGACTGAGTTCCATCTCCAGATGTTTGGGGCCACTGTCATCGGCGGTGATAAACGGCAAATTGATGGAGGTATTCACCATACTAGAGAGTTCAATTTTTGCCTTTTCCGCTGCTTCCCGCAGGCGTTGGAGTGCCATCTTATCTTGGGAAAGGTCGATTTTTTCTTGTTGCTGGAAGCGTTCGATCATCCAACGCACGATCGCATTATCAAAGTCGTCTCCACCCAAGTGGTTGTTACCACAAGTAGCCTTAACTTCAAAAACACCATCCCCAAGTTGCAGAATCGACACGTCGAAGGTACCTCCTCCCAAGTCGAAGACTAAAATTAACTGTTCTTGCTCTTGTTTATCTAATCCGAAAGCTAAAGCCGCAGCCGTTGGTTCATTGATAATTCGCAGGACTTCGAGTCCGGCAATGGTGCCAGCATCTTTGGTTGCTTGTCTTTGGGCATCTGTGAAATATGCTGGTACGGTGATCACTGCCTGAGTAACAGTTTCACCCAAGAAATTTTCCGCATCCTGCTTCAGCTTTTGCAGGATCATGGCAGATATTTCTTGTGGCGTGAAATTTTTTGAGCGAATTTGCACATCAACGGTATCATCTCGACCTTTGACACAGTTGTAGGGTACGCGTTCGCGTTCTACTTCAGTGTCTTCCCAACGCCTACCGATGAATCGTTTAATACTGTAAATTGTGTTTTCGGCATTGGTTACGGCTTGGCGCTTTGCCAGTTGACCGACCAAGCGATCGCCACTCTTACCAAATCCCACAATACTTGGAGTAGTTCGTCCACCTTCAGAATTGGAGATCACAAGTGGTTGACCGCCCTCCAAAACTGCGACGCAACTGTTAGTAGTGCCTAAGTCGATCCCAATAACTTTTCCCATACTTTCCAGTATTTTTACTGAGTCTTTATGCTGTAATTATGATGTCGCGGACTAACTTGTTTTGCACCGAACCAAGGCTAGCTCAAAACTTCAGCATCTAGAAATGGGGAATAGGGAATAGGGAATAGGGCATTGGGCACGGGGCATTGGGCATTGGTTATTTCTCCCCCTGCCTGCCCTGCCTCCCCTGCTCCCTCATCTCCCTCATCTCCCTCATCTTCCCAATACTCAATAACGATGCTCGCCTCTGCTAGAACCAGGCACTTTTGGTCAGCGAGGCGAGCGGTTACAGTTTAACTGTCGGCTGGACTCGACTGATCTTCTAGTGCAGCAGGTGTATCTTCCTTGGGAGCAGCGACTTTGACCATTGCATGGCGTAGCACGCGATCGCCCAAGTAATATCCGCGCACTAACTCTTCTAACACTGTTCCTTCAGGATGTTCATCCGTAGGTTCCCGCATTACTGCTTCGTGCAGGTTGGGATCGAATTCTTGGCCTTCCGGACGCATTGGTGAGACACCCAAACGCTTGAGGGTATCTACTAATTGTTTGTAAACGCCTTGGTAACTTTTATGGATGGTCATTTCGCCATCGGATTGCGGTTTGAGGTGCGATCGCGCCCGCTCAAAATTATCGACTACTGGTAGCAATTCCAGAATCGTGTTCCGCTTCATCAGCGCTTCTAATTCTTCTTTTTCTTTAATAGTGCGTTTCCGGTAATTCTCAAAATCAGCGGCAATCCGCATATATTGAGTACTACGTTCTTCTAGTTGCACTTTCAGAGACTCGTTTTGTTGAGTCAGTTCTGCCAAAGCTGCCGTTTGCAGTTCAGCTTTCTCGCTTGCAGCGCCGCCATTTTCTTGATTAAGAGTAGCCGTATCCACCGTTACATTGGTTTGGGCTGCCACTTGCTCAGTAACTTCGCTGCCAGATTCATTAGAATTGATTTGGGCTGGGGAGTCGCTCTTCATTGCTTGCTTTACCTCTGTTGGTTCACCCAATTGCTGGCTTGTATCGTTTATCTGTTTATTTTCATCCATCATTGTCTACTGATTCCAGATGCTTTTTATGGCAGTACATCTCCATAGCTTGCAACCGTCGTCATTCGCGGCTTGCAACTGAGGTTGATTTTATTGCCGACAAGTTTCTGGAGTGATGTCACCGTCATCTTATTGTGACAAATGGTGAACACGCTAGTTGATACGCTTCTAGTGCGGTAACCCGAACGATTGACACTCCTGAGCCGTTATGCTGAGGATTCTTGCTTCACAGGGATTCCGACGAATTTACCCTCAGCAAGCATCTTGACCGTGTGCCCCACGGCTGCAAGTCCCCTCTGGAGAACTACTTGTGCGGCGGCGACATCCCTATGGGTTGTATAGCCGCAATTTGAGCAATTATGAATACGCTCTGACAAATCTTTTTTGCCCGTCACGCTTTGGCAGTTTGGGCAGATTTGGCTTGTTTTACGGCTATCTACTTTTTGAAAATAGACACTACGCTTAAAACAAATCCGATCCAAAATACTGAAGAATTGCCCAAATCCCGCATCTAGACAGTGCTTGCCCAACATTCCACGGGATAGTCCGACAAAGTTTAAGTCCTCAATAAAAACCATCCCAGTATCGTTGCAGATTTGATGAGATAGCTTTGTGTGCCAATCCTTGCGGCAGTTGGCAACGTATTCATACAGTGAAGCAACTTTCCTTTGTGCTTTACGCCAATTGTTCGAGCCTATACGTTTTTTCTTAACGCGCTGTTGCAGCAATTTAAGCTTGCGTTCGGCATCAACAAAAAACTTTGGACGCTTAACTAAAAGACCATTAGAAGTTGCAACAAAATTAGTTAAACCTACATCAATTCCTACCGCTTCTCCGTGTGGCAACCTTTCTGGTATGGATACATCCCATTGAATGGTTAACATCACATACCATCCAGAAACTTTTCTTGCCACACGCGCTTGCTTGATTATTCCACCATCAGGAATGCTTCGTGATTGACGCACTTTTACAGCACCAATTACAGGCAATTTTACCTGACTATTGGTTAGCGGATTTTGCCCTAATTGCGGAAAAGAAAAAGACCGCATCCGTCCTGGCTTTTTAAATCTTGGGAACCCATGATTTTGTTCCCACATACTCACAAAAGCCTTTTCAAGTCGCCTCAATGTTTGCTGTAAAGACTGAGCATTAACTCGTTTTAAATATTCATTTTCTTGACGTGCAGCAGTTAAAGATTTGCACTGGCTTGCAAATGTTGGGCGCGGTGCCTCAGCAGGAATGATATAGCAGCTATGGAGGCTACAAGCATTTACCTGACAACTACGGGACTTATACCAGTCCTTGCGTTCAGCTAAAGCATGGTTGTAAACCCGTCTATGAGTTTCTATCCATTCTTCAAACAGTAATATTTGTTTTTGTGTTGGTTTTAGCTTGAATTCGTAAGTCAGGTTAAACACGCTTGTTACCTCCTGACTCTATTTTATCACAATTCTACAAATCGCTTGCTCGCTTAGTAGAATAAAGTCGCCCGCTTAAGGGCGAGGCTCTAACCCCAGGTTTTCGCTAGCGTAGCTCTAGGAGTAAGTATTTTGCAAGAGTGGCGCTGAATCTGATTCACCCCTCATCTGAATTTATGGATCGGGTTTTTAATGAGTTACTACTCAAAATTTAACGATTTCTAAAAAGGTGTTAACTGTTGAGTGTTAACCGTCAACAGTCAACCATCAAGATAAAACTCCATTCCCTTGTCCTCATCTGGTGAGGACTTTTTTTAATGGATGAGAATTCTGTGTCAGATGCTGGGAATACTTTAACCAGAGGTTTCCCCAAATCAATTGCTCCCTTTATGACTTACTCGTCACCACAACGGCGCAGTACCGCTCTAACTACTAGAACAGAGTTTTCGCCCTTTGGCAACAAGTTAGTGCAGTCTGGTTATGTTAATACCGAACAGATGAGACAGGCGCTAATTGAAAGCCGCAAATCTGGCAGACCGCTAACGGAAGTATTAGAGTCAATTACTGGACAACAATTATCACCTGAGCTGCTCAGGCAATACAAAAAACAACAGCTATTTGAATTAAAAATACTCTACGGAGTTGAATTCCTCGATCCGGAAGTTAACTCCGTTGGTAACACAATGGTGGGAACCCTGATTGATACCCTGATCCCAGTGGATATCTGCCGTCGCCATCGTTTGGTACCACTATCAAAACACGAAGATCAAACCCCACCCTCAGTTTTAGTGGCGATGGTTGCTCCGGATAATCTGGAGGCTTCCGATGATCTCAATCGCATCTTGCGCCCCCAAGGCTTGGCATTGCAGCGCATGGTGATTACACAGGAGGACTACCAACAGCTAATCAACCAATACTTGGACGATCTGGCTGTGCGGCAAAAGCACCTAGAACGAGAAAACTCTACAGATATTAGTCAAGATTTAGAAAATCTTGGAAATCTCGACATTGAAGATGCCCCTGAGGAGATGGAGGCTGATTTAGGGGCAGCGATGAAGGGCGCTGAAGATGCCCCAGTTATTAACCTTGTCAACAGAATCCTGGCTAAAGCCCTGCATGAAAAAGTTTCCGATATTCATGTGGAACCACAAGAAGAAAACTTACGCATCCGCTTCCGTAAAGATGGAGTGCTGCGTGAAGCTTTCCCAGTGATGCCGAAAAAAATCATTCCAGCGGTGACAGCCCGGTTTAAAATCATCTCCAATCTAGACATTGCCGAGAGGCGTTTGCCCCAAGATGGACGCATCCGCCGGATGTTTGAGGGTCGCAAAGTAGACTTCCGTGTAAATACCTTACCCAGTCGCTACGGGGAAAAGGTGGTACTGCGGATTTTGGATAATTCTTCCACCCAACTGGGATTGAATAAGTTAATTACCGATCCAGAGACTTTACATATTGTCCAGGATATGGTTAGTCGTCCCTTCGGTTTGATTTTGGTGACTGGACCGACTGGTTCCGGTAAAACAACCTCACTGTATTCGGCACTAGCGGAAAAGAATGACCCCGGAATTAATATCAGTACTGTGGAAGACCCAATTGAATACAGTCTTCCAGGGATTACGCAAGTACAAGTGATTCGGGAAAAAGGGCTGGATTTTGCTACGGCGTTGCGGGCTTTCTTGCGGCAAGATCCAGATGTGTTACTGGTGGGTGAAACGCGGGACAAGGAAACGGCAAAAACAGCGATTGAGGCTGCCTTGACTGGTCACTTGGTATTAACTACTTTACATACCAATGATGCCCCAGGAGCGATCGCTCGTTTGGGAGAAATGGGCATTGAGCCTTTCATGGTTTCTAGTTCTTTAATTGGCGTTTTGGCTCAACGTCTGGTGCGGCGGGTATGTTCTGAATGTCGGATTCCCTACACTCCCACAACTGAAGAATTGGCTCGTTATGGTCTATCAGCCTCCTCTGAAGTGGATATCACCTTCTACAAAGCTAACACTTTGACATTAGAAGCGATCGCAGAAGCCAAAACCAAAAATCAGCTTTGCCCAACATGTAATGGCGTTGGCTACAAAGGGCGTTGTGGTGTTTATGAAGTCATGCGAGTCACCGAAAATCTGCAAACCCTGATCAACGAAGAAGCACCCACAGAACGCATCAAGGAAGTGGCGGTAGAAGAAGGCATGAAAACCTTGCTGGCTTACAGTCTGGACTTAGTACGCCAAGGTTCCACCACCCTAGAAGAAGTAGAACGGGTGACCTTTACAGATACTGGTTTGGAAGCAGAGTTAAAAGCCAAACGCAAGACAGGTCTTACCTGCCGGACTTGTGATGCCATATTGAAACCAGAAATGCTGGATTGTCCCTACTGTCTGACATCTCGTTTTCAAGATTAGTCATTGGTCATTGGTCATTAGTCATTGGTCATTGGTTAGTAACTTTAAACAACTGACAAAGGACAACTGACAAATGACAACTGACAAATAACAAACATTAATAAGGAAGCAAAACTATGGAGATGATGATTGAAGACTTGATGGAGCAGATGATTGAAATGGGAGGTTCGGATATGCATTTATCCGCAGGTTTGCCGCCCTATTTCCGCATCAGTGGCAAACTGACTCCCATCGGTGAGCATATCTTGACGGCAGATCAGTGTCAAAGGCTGATTTTTAGTATGCTCAACAATACCCAGCGTAAAACCTTAGAGCAGACCTGGGAATTAGATTGTTCTTATGGTGTTAAAGGTTTGGCTCGTTTCCGGGTGAATGTCTATAAAGATCGTGGTGCTTATGCTGCTTGCTTACGGGCATTAAGTTCTAAGATTCCTAACTTTGAAAAATTAGGTCTGCCAGATATAGTGCGGGAAATGTGCGATAAGCCCAGAGGACTAATTCTGGTAACAGGTCCCACAGGTTCGGGGAAAACAACAACCCTCGCGGCAATGATTGACTTGATTAACCGCACCAAAGCAGAGCATATTTTAACGGTGGAAGATCCAATTGAATTTGTTTACGAACCAATTAAAAGCTTGGTTCACCAGCGGCAATTAGGAGAAGACACCAAGAGTTTTGCTAATGCTTTGAAAGCAGCTTTGCGGGAAGATCCAGATATTATTCTGGTGGGGGAAATGCGCGATTTGGAAACAATTTCTTTGGCGATTTCTGCTGCGGAAACAGGACACTTAGTATTTGGTACGCTACACACCAGTTCTGCCGCTCAAACTGTTGACCGGATTATCGACGTTTTCCCCCATGAAAGACAAACTCAAGTGCGGGTGCAATTATCAAACTCACTCGTAGCAGTATTTAGCCAAACATTAGTATCTAAGAAAAACCCTAAACCCGGTGAATATGGTCGGGTGATGGCTCAAGAAATTCTGATTGTTACTCCTGCTATTTCTAACTTAATTCGAGAAGGCAAAACCTCGCAAATTTATTCAGCTATTCAAACTGGTGGCAAATTGGGAATGCAAACTCTGGAGAAAGTTTTAGCCGATTTTTACAAAGCAGGAACAATCTCCTTTGAAGCAGCAATGTCTAAGACTTCCAAGCCAGATGAAATCCAACGTCTCATCGGTACTTCCACACCACCCCAAGCAGCAGCAGGGGCAAAACCAGGTGTGGGTGCTAAAGCGCATTAGATGAATAGGAGAGATGAGGGAGCAGGGGAGAAGTGACAACAGTATTTCCGCTCTGCCCCTCCGCCCCTCTGCCCCTCTGCCCCTCTGCCTCTTGTGCCCCATGCCCAATGCCCAATGATTATTTTGAATTGATTTATGCCAAATTTCGTTGCCCGTGTTCGGGATTCGCAAGGAAAATCTCGAACAGAAAAAATTGTTGCCGAATCCTTGGTACAAGCTCGTACTAATCTCAGAGAACAAGGTTTTGTAATCCAAGAGCTCAAGCAATCTAAGGGATTTCAGCCAGATGTTGCCTTCAAAAATTTCCAGAATTCCTTAGTTAAGGTGTCTGTTAAAGACAAGGCAGTTTTTTCCCGTCAATTTGCCGTTTTGATGAATGCGGGAGTTGCGATCGTTAGAAGTTTGGGGGTACTTTCTGAACAGTGTAGTAATACTAAACTGAAACAAGCTCTCGTGGAAATTAGCAACGATGTGCAAAGCGGAATGAATCTTTCAGAGGCAATGCGGAAGCATCCTGACTGCTTTGATGGATTGTATGTAAGTATGATTCAAGCTGGCGAAGTTGGTGGTGTTTTAGATGAAGTATTGAATCGTTTAGCCAAGTTGTTAGAAGATGTTGCCCGCTTACAAAACCAAATTAAATCAGCATTATCTTATCCAACGGTGGTGGGTTTTATAGCAGTTGCTATCTTTCTCGGTATGACCATTTTTCTGATTCCCGTTTTTGCGAAGATTTTTACAGAGATTGGAACTGAATTACCACCTCTAACGCAATTCTTGATGGATGCTAGTCTATTTTTGAGAAGTCCGAAGGTTTTCGTGCTTATCGGCGCTCTTGTAGGACTGAAAATTGGCTTTACACAATACGGTAAAACTCCTGTTGGTCGCATAACAATTGATCGTTTTTCCCTGAAGATGCCGTTGTTTGGTGACTTGATTCAAAAATCTTCAGTTGCTCGTTTTAGCAGAACTTTTGGTTCTTTGACTCGTTCCGGTGTACCAATTTTAACTTGCTTAGAAATTGTCAGAGATACCTCAGGAAACCAAGTAATTGCAAATGCCATAGATGCAGCCCGCGCAGAAATTCAACAAGGAGGCATGATTAGCATTGCTTTACAAAAAGACAAAGTTTTTCCGGCTATGGCAATTCAGATGATTAGTATCGGTGAGGAAACTGGAGAATTAGATGGGATGTTGATGAAAGTTGCTGATTTCTATGAAGATGAAGTTGAGCAAGCAGTAAAAGCACTCACTAGCGTTTTGGAACCAATTATGATTTTGGTACTAGGAGGAATGGTTGGTACAATTTTGCTGGCAATGTATTTACCGATGTTCAAGGTGTTTGAAAAACTGGGATAGAGGATTAAGAGTTAGGAGTTAAAAGTTAGGAATTAAGAGTTAGGAGTTAGGAGTTAAAATTCTTGATTTTTGATTTTTGATTTTTAAATAATTATTTTATTCTTAACTCTTGGATTCTAACTAGAAACTAAACTAATTTTTTTCTTAACTCCTCACTCCTCACTCCTAACTAATTTACTATGACTGTACAAAAATCTCAGTACGAAGCGAGCTTGGCAGAGTACAGTAATCATCAGGCTGCGATCGCCTTACTAAAGCAACACCGTCCGTATTTGGAGATGCTTCCCAGTCTCCGCCGTCCAGATGAGAGTGTAATCGCCATCCCTTTACCGATTGTTCGTCTTCGTAAAACTGCCATAACAGAGCCACAAGCAATTTGTTTACCCTGTGATGTGGCACTTTTGATGTGCGATCCAGAGTGGAAAATCAAAACAGGAGTAGAGATTTTAATCTTTATTCATCGTCCCCATGAAGATTTTTCTGATTTGTTAGGACGTTGGCGACAATCGCAAGTTTTATTAGACAATGATTATGAATGGTTGATGCCTTTTCGTCACAGCCATATTTTGAGTGAGGGAGCTAATAGCATATATCCTTTATTCGTAGTTTTTAGTGAGACATCAGAACGTATTCAAAGAGGTTTGGTAGGAGCAGAACTTCCATTTATTATGGAAACATCAAATTTATTAATTGAAGAGAATTATACAGACACTTTTTCTCCAGAAATTCCACCAGCTTAGAAAAGTTTATAAATTAGGAATAAAATTAGGAGTTCAAAGTTAGGAATTAGGAGTTTTAAATTACAAAATTTGAGTATAGCTAGAAATATTTAAGCTTCAAGCTTAACTTTTTAACTCCTAACTCCTAACTCCTAACTCCTAACTCCTAACTCCTAACTCCTAATTATTACCTAACAAATTGCGGCATAATTTCCGCAGCGGTAAATATGCCATGAATGCCGCGTTGGTGCAATTGTCTACCAGCTTTGAGATAGCCGAAAGCAGGGCCGCAGACATTGGCTGCCATGCTGGTTTCATCTCCCAAAGTAAAGGTATGGGTGGAAATTTTCCCTTCAAAGGTGCGTCCTGTAACCTTAACGTTGGTGCTGAGAGGTTTTTTAGGATTGCGAGTATCGACTACACCACCAACAGTAACGCGATCGCGCCCCACTATTCCCGCTACTTCTAACATCACATCATCAGCGTGTTCCATGTTCTCTAAGGTAAGCACGCCATTAGTTTTATCTAATAGGGCTTCTACTTCTGCGTCAGTCATCGCCCTAGCAGTTTCCACCGTGTAACCAGGCATATGCCCGATATCTTCCCGAACCGTGGCGCGGTAAGCTTCCCAGTTGGCAATTCCTACACCAAAGGTAATTTCTACCTTGTGGATTTCGGCATAGCTTTGGGCGGCTAAAGCGGCGGCAGCGGTTAACAGTCCAGGCGTAGCACCGCATCCTGTCATGTAGGTAATTCCGGCGGCTTGCAGCTCCTCTTTCATTGCCAGTAATTGTTCTACAGCACTGGTGCGCTTGATTGCATCCACTAGGACACCCCGCCAACCAGATTCAATAAATTGCTTGGCTACAGAGGGGATAAAATCATTTGGTAGGTTGGGTAAAGCCAGAAAATACCCATCCACAGGCTGACTGGTAGCGATTAAATCTTGAATACTGTTATTGCTTAATGTCCCAACTGGCTCTAGGTAACCTACTGAGCCTTGAGACTGGTAGGTGGCGATGCATTCTTGAGTATTTAAACCTTCAGCGGCGTAAGCGTAGCCTTTTTGATCTGCGGCTGCGACTAAAATCATTTCGCGTTTACCAGCAAGTAGCTTGGCGGCGGCTTGTCCTAGTCCGCCAAACCCCAGTACTCCCACGCGGATTGTTTTGTTCGCTTGTTCTGTATTCATAGTCAATTTTTTGAGTTGAGTTAAAAGCTTTCAGTATTTACCGTCTTAATATTCCGACTTCTGGCTGATGGCTAAAAGCTATAGAGGTTAATTATGCTTTATTATCCTTGGTTCTTCGGCTGACCGATGCGTTTTTTTACAGGAAAGTTTTCGTTGGTGATTTGAGATGCAGCGAGACTTCATCAGTGTTAGTACTCTTATAAATTTAGTATAAATTATGCTCTAGTAGTATTAGTCCACGCACCACATTAGGAAAAATTGACTTATGAGTTTTGAAGATATTGCCAGTAAAGCTGTTGAAAAAGGTACAGAAATTGCTGTAGAAAAAACCTTAGGCGTTAAAGACCTAAAGACAGTAAAAGCTGTTGTAGAGACTGGCGCAGCCGCAGGTTGACATTCGTAAACTACGTGAGTACTGCCTCAATCCAGAGCATGATGAAGGAAAACATAAAGCTCGTCTGTTCATGAGCGGAATTGACCGAGATATCACTCCTGATCCCCGAACAAGCCTTATAGATCGCCATTTGCCCAACACTCCCCAAGTCCAACGACTGCTGCGAACAGAAGGCAGAGCGCATGTTTTCAACGATCGCGTAACCTTAGAACGAGTCACCCAGGCTATCATTGCAAACGGAGAGCGAACCGGAATAGACGATGAAGAAGATGATTACGAACGATATGGACTCTACTTTCCAGAGGCGATCGGTTACATAATTAAAGCAGACGGGAGCCAAATTCCACTTTACTACGGCGAGATTAAAATTGTGAAAACTACAGGTGAGTATCATGCAATCCCACGCACCAGCCCTCGCAGAACAAGCTAAAACCTGGAAATTTCTAGAACTCTGGGTTGATCCGGTTGTTTTCCCGCCTAAGATTCTCATGCTAATTGGCGCTCAAGACGGCACTTGTCGTATTTTTAATCCTGCATCTAACTATAAACTCGTAGTCACTCACCCCAACTACCAAGCAGCCCAAGAGTGGCTTCTTGAGGATGAATATGAACGAGTCAAAGGTCAACTTTTGGCTGAAGAAATTATGTAATCATGAGCTTGAATTCTCGCACAGTAGATAAAGCTCGATTGTTTGAAGTTGAATTTAGCAATGCCTACGGTTTTTATAGGACTCCTATTTGATTTCTGAACAAGACTAAGAGAGAATACGGTAAGGCATACAGGTCTAACTCTTAACAATGGTAAGTCAGCATCCAGAAACTGCCACATTGACAGTAGAAGTATCGCAGGA
>JAHHHB010000059.1 GCA_019359545.1 Desmonostoc geniculatum HA4340-LM1
ATCTCAACGCAACTCGGTACAAGGGTTTCTACCTATTTTATCCTTTTTACTTGCACTTTATTCTCTTTTATCCTCCCGAATCTCTTGATTTATCTAGGTTTTTCGTTTATTCTGCAAACCCTATTTACAGCTAGCTCCAACCCTATCTGAAGAGTTACAGTCTCTGACTTTTCTAGCAATCTCTGCTACTTTACGATTGTCAAGCTATGTAGGCACAGCGCAGTGGCAATATATTCTTCCAAACAAACGAAAAGCCAAGATTTCTAAACCACTTAATGCACTAGATACCCAAGTTGCTTTGATGTTAGAAGATATGCGTTGTATGCAGTCTGTTAGAACAGCAAGCCAAGCTACCTTTCTTAAAGAAGATGCAAGGATTTTAGAAGGTATTCCCGATAAGTCAATAGATTTAGTAATAACCTCTCCACCGTATGCAAACAACTATGATTATGCTGATGCTATGCGTCTCGAAATGACCTTTTGGGGTGAGGTTAATTCTTGGGGGGATTTACATGATACAGTTCGCAAGTTTTTGATTCGTTCAAGTTCGCAACATGTGTCAAAGGATCGATTGAAATTGGATTCTTTGATAACTGATCCTATCCTTGAGCCAATTCGAGATGAGCTAATTCCTGTTTGTAAGGAGCTAGAAAAAGTCCGAGAGACTAAAGCTGGTAACAAGGCTTATCACACAATGATTGCCGCATACTTTATTGATATGGGGTCTCTGTCACCATCACACAAATTTGGTCAGCAACTAGGCAAACTTCTTGAAGATATCGTACTTTACGATATTCTTAAACCTCGACTTTCACCAACAGAAACAGAAGAAGAATTTTGTTATAAATTAGTTGCAGCAGTTATCAATGTTGCAGATATTAAGAAATGTTTTGGATGGATATAGTAGTTCGCTTTGATTGTTGAACTTATTTGCTTAGGTAGGGAGTAGGTAATCAGGCTTTTCGATTTGAGGGCGAATTTCTTCATTGATATTAGTCCGCTTTTTCATGATTTCAAATCTTCACACCATGTAAAAATAATTTGTTCCTCAGCTTGCCGAAATTCAATATTAAAACAGAACTCAGAATTCAGAATTCAGAATTCAGAATTCTGAATGCAATATTCCACACCATAATCTACTAACATTGTTGTGTTATATTCTATACTTTTGTATGTTAAAATAACACTATAATTTGGTTGCTAATCATGGCGAACAAAACTCTGAAAGCGAATTGGTAAAATTTGGATGGAAGCAGTACGACGAGGAACTAGGTAAATGAAAAAAGGCTGTTTTGCCGCATTAGCTAATGCTAAAACTTCGCGTAAGTTTTCGCTGTGAGCAATGATTCCATTTGCATTGTAAGCGATATATTGATTTTTATATAAATCCAATAGCATCTGGCGGTTACGATTCAACCATTTGAGCATTTCATCTCTTTCAGTTTTAGAGGGTGTTATGTTCATATAATTAATGTTTGAAAAAAGTCCTAAAATTGGTCATCGGTTAGAGCGATCGCAGGTTGCAATTGCAAGACAATTGGTACAATCTCTGTGACTACAGGTAAGTTGGTGGTCATAATTGCTTTGTGGGTACTTTACCTGCCTTAACTATAGTCTCTTCACGCCCGATTGTAATTCGTTAATAATTCGTTCGAGTTCTTGTGTCATCCAATCATTACCGGTTTGATGATAAACTTCAATTAGTGATTGGTAAAACCACAAAGTCTTTTCTTTGCTGTTATTAAACTCAACCCAAATGGCATCTCCCCGTTGTTGCCAATCTGCTAATAACGATCTAGCATTATGCAATTTGTCTGCTAATGATACCAACCTTACTGATGGTGATGCATGGCGCAGGTTTTCTAAATAGCGCTGTTTCCGTTCTAACCAAGGGGGTTTGGGAGGTGTATCCCACTCTGTGCAGCCATCAATTATTGCGATCGCTATTTCACCAAAACGTTGACGGATATCTTCACGGGTGACTTTACCGCCTTGGTCTTCGATACTATCATGTAATAGAGCTGCGATCGCTTCTTCTTCACTTCCACCAGCTTCTATTACCAAAGCCGCTACACTCAGTAAATGTGATATGTAAGGAACGCCGCTAATTTTGCGTGTTTGATCGGCATGGAGACGAGTTGCATAAACTAAAGCTGATTCAAATTTTTCTGTGAGTTTAACTGTATTCATAACTCTGTTAATGCTGATGATAAACTTTAAATTCTTGGGCTACATCAGTAGCGATACTTTGCCGTAAATCAAAAGGAAGCAAGACTTCACATCTAGGCCGCCACGCCCGCAGGCGCATCATAATGCCATTATCTTGATGACGATAATAAACTTGGTAGTAAGCGTCTTGTGGCGAACGATTTTCTAATACTTTTAATAACGCTTTTTGGTGTTTTTGGTGGGTAATTTCACGACGAATCAAACGCTGTGCTTGTTGGTAAGTGATGGCTTTAAAAGTCTTGTGGCGGATGGTATTTTGAATGTAGCGTTCATTATAATCAACGTCAAATCTTAGCAACATCAGTCGTGAGGGAAAGTAGAAATCAAACCCCCAAGCATTCGCCATTTCCTGAGCAATATAATCTGGACTTAGCAAAGATAGTTGTTGATGACGCTGTTGCAAATGTTGGGGAATATTTACATCATTCCATTCTAAATATGTGATTTCTTGAATCCGATCGAGGCGAAAATTGTACCAGTCAGTTTTGCGATCGGGACTTTCGCCATAAGCACAAAGGTAAACTGCTCTTTGCATGTAATAAATGCAAACTGGATAAACGATACATGTCACAATATTTCGTGTTCTGGCGCTGTCATAAGTTAGTTTGATCGGCAGTACTGGGGTCTTTGTCCAAATCTGTCTTAACTCGTATTGCCAATCATCAACTAAATCGAGAGTAGTAGGCGGAATCACATAATCTAATCCGAGAAAAAACCGCTGGATACCGTTGATTTGTTGGGAATGATTTTGCGCGATCGCCACTAAATCTTCATGCAGAAAGTTCAATTCATAAGCACTCAATTTGCTAGGATAAATTTCATCTTTAGATGTAACTGGATGTGGCGGAAACTCGCTGACACGGTAATATTTTTCATTTTTATATACCAGCCAACCCAACTTTGCTAAAATTTCTAAATCGCCTTGCAAAGAACGGCGAGTTACACCAAATAATCTTTGATTTAATATTTTTTTCAACTTAAATTCTGTGATGCCAGTGTAAGCAAGCAATAATTGTTGCCATTGATGAGAAACAATTCCTGTTTTTTCATTGAATAACCACTGGGCTGTAGTTTTGACGCAAGGACAATTAGGATCGTGTATCTGAGGAATTTCTTCTCCTTTCGGATGTGTAGCACTGAAGAATGCATTCCGCCAGTCTACATAAGAGAAAGAATTTTCTAAAATTATACGTTCTTGATTGTTACCATAAAGCGATCGCAACCACGCCCACAACCGAATCGCCCGCCCCAAATTTTGTTTGAGTGAACCGCGTGCTAACCACTGCAACAGCTCAACGTGTGGAACATCTTGAAAAACTAGTTCAGACACCAGCAAAATCTCGATAAATATAACTTTCTTTAAGATACAGCTTATTGGAAGATACTTCTTCCAAGTGCGTGTATGATGTACCCA
Source organism: Desmonostoc geniculatum HA4340-LM1 (assembly GCA_019359545.1). GTDB lineage: Bacteria > Cyanobacteriota > Cyanobacteriia > Cyanobacteriales > Nostocaceae > Nostoc > Nostoc geniculatum. Next base: position 3,644 of record JAHHHB010000059.1, read on the forward strand.
TGAAATCAGGCGAAGGGTAATGAGTACTTATAAAATCGAGTTAAAAGACGGAATTCTCCGGATAAATTTTGGTGAACCTGCTCAAAATGACCAAATTGTACGTGATGCAGCAGCCCGGTTGGAGGAAATGGCCGCATCAGATGAATTAGTAGGGGGGCAATTACTTAAGATTAACGGGCCGATTTCTATCCCTGTAGCATTTGTTCTAGCACATAAACTTGCTCACATTTACGGAGCAGTTGGTTTTTACGATCCTAAGTTAGCTAAATATGTGATTTGTATCACACACAATCCATCGTATAAACTGGGAGACTTAATTGATTGATATTTGATGAAGAGAATTCAGAATTCAGGATTCAGAATTCAGAATAGGCTCTCTGGTTAACTTTGAAAGGTAGATATGTACTTCGTTAACTTGAAATATGCTGTATAAAAAGATGGGTGTAGATACCGAAAAATTATATGACAACGTATCACATCAAGCTAGAAGGCGACGTTTTGAAAGTTGGGTTTGGTGCGACACTTGCTACAGGCGATCGCATTGTGCGAGATGCAGCGGCGCAGTTGGATGCAATGATAGCTTTAGGCGAACTTCCTGGTGGTTCGCTGATTAAAATTAACGGACGCATATCGGTACTGGTTAGTCAAGTATTAGCTGACAAATTATCTCAATTGTACGAAGCGATCGCTGTTTTTGATCCCAAGATCGGCGATAAAGGGTTGGATAGGTATGTAATCACCATCAGCAAACATCCGAAATATGCAGTCGGGGATATTTTGGATGTGGTGCGATCGCCACAACAATCGAGTATCAAAGTTGTCTTGTGTGGGTTTGCGAATACTGGAAAGACTTGCTTGCGGGATGGTTTAAAACAGGCACTATTGCAGACTTCCAATGCACCAGAGTCTTATTTTATCTCTGGTTGTCCAGATGGTGATGGTTCTTGGTATGGGGAAACTGCACGGCGTGATTTGAATTTTGCGAAAAAGTTAAAAGCTGAATATAAGGCTAAATTTACGCCAGAGTTTGCACAACTGAAAGCGCAGGAAGTCAGGGGTATCAATACACCAATATTTATATTTGATGTGGGTGGAAGAATATCCCAGGAGAACCGCTTGATTATGTCCGAAGCGACTCATGCGGTGATTTTGGTAAAAGATGAGTGTGAGATTGCACCTTGGCAAGGATTTTGTCAGTCTGTGGGTTTGCAAGTGCTGGCAATTATTTACAGTGATTATGAAGGTGTAAGTGATGCGATTTTGGGGGAAGCGCCGATTCTTTTAGGAAATGTTCATCGGTTGCAGCGTGGGGAGGATGTTTCTAGTCGTCCGATGGTGCAAGCATTGGCGCGGGTTTTGGTGGGATTAATTTGAGGTAAAGTAAAAATGGATCAGATGAGTTCTGTTAGTATAGCGATCGCTTGGTGTTTGGCTTGGGGTGATAAGAAAAAACCTCAATATGATTTGCCAGTCTTACAGGAAATGCGACAGGCTTTAAATAAGGGAGAAGAAGTTCCTGGGGAAGTTCAGGCTTTAGTGAAGGAGGTGCGGGAATTAGAAGGTATTGATAAAAATTACTTTCCTAAAACTCTAGATGAATTAAAGAATAAGTATCCTGATTTATGGAATCAGACTACTCGTATTGGTTTAGTTTATGGTGGTGCGACTAAGATTAAGCAGTATGTGTTTGAGTCGTCAAAAATTCAAGATATTCGCGGTGCATCTAGGTTATTAGACAGAATAAACCAGATTGATTTACCAGCATTTTTTAATCAAAATTATCAACCTGATAAAAATCACCCTAATCGTTATAATGCTCAGTGTAATCAAGTTAGACAATGGCTAGATGCTAATTTTTTTGTTGACTACAAACTCTCAGATGTATTAATTCCTGAACTTATTATTTATTCAACTGGTGGTAATGTTCTCGCTTTTTGTCCATCTGCATATATTAATGATTTAGCAAATGCGATCGAAAAACGTTACACAGAAGAAACATTAACTGCTAACTCCTGCGCGGTTGGAGATAAATTTAGACTTCTAGAAATCCGGTTTGGCTTGCTAAAAGAGCCGATTGAAAATACATTATGGTTAGATTGGTATCGTCAGCAATATAAAAAGCCATTAGTACAAGCTTACTTTGGGAATTTGGAGAAGAATCTAGAAAATTCTCAAACAGAAAGCTTTACGGAATCTGCTGTTTTTGTCGAAAATGCTTTTGCAGAGCGCAAAAATTTTAACGAATTAGCAACAAAATTAGCAATTTTATTTAATCAACGTCGCAGTGGTCATAATTTTTCTGGTCGTCCCAGTCGCCGTTACCCTCCCATGTTTGAAACCCATCCTTATTTGATGCGTGATGAGGGAGAACGTAGGTCTGCTGTGATGATTGTTCAACCACCAGCACTACCTAGAGAATCCAACTTTTCTGAAGCTTCGGCTCGTAAACATTTAGTTGGTTATAGAGCCAAGAAAGGAAATCCAGATATACCTGAATGGTATCGAAACTCTCAATTGACTTGGGAAAGTATCAGAGTTGAAGGCTGGGTAGATAAATTTAATTCATTTCTCAAAGAGAATCCTAGTCTTCAACAAAAATACTACACAGAATTTGAACAGAATGAGGTTGAAATTGCCCAAAATCTCAGCCATATTGCCAATGCAAGTAAAGGTTTCATTGCCTATATCTATGCTGATGGTAATAACATGGGTGGCTATATTCAGAAAAAAATTAAAACGCCACAGGATTATAAAGATTTTAGTAGAGATGTAGAATTAGCGACAGAATACGCTGTTTACCAAGCATTGGCAGAGCATCTACATCCTCACAAATTGCATAATCTCAATGATGAAGAATCCTATCCCCTCGATAATGGTGATTTAGTTCATCCTTTTGAAATTATTACCATTGGTGGTGATGACATTATTCTGATTGTACCTGCTAATAAAGCCTTGCAAATCGCTAAAATCATAGGCGAAAGATTTGAAAAAATCCTGCTCAAACAAATGCCATTATTTCAACAGGAGACAGCAGAAAAGGAATTGAAATGTATTGTCGGTGATTATCAAATAAAACAACCCCATAAACCAGTAAATTTAAAAAAATGCCATCGCTACAAACCAACTGATGCTGAACCTTCTCAATGTCAACTCAGCACCTCTATTGGCGTACTCATTACGTCATATAACACCCCCATCTATTACGCCAAAGACCTCATGGAACAGTTACTAAAATCAGCTAAAGACCGGGCAAAAAAATTAAAGAAAGCTGGATATTGTGGTGGGACAGTTGATTTTTTAACTATGAAATCAGTAACTATGATTTCATCCAACATTAAAGAGTTTCGTGAAGAGGGCTTGACAAAAAACCTCAGATCAAAGTTAAAGCTTTATGCTGCTCCTTACACATTATATGAATTAGGTGGCTTAATCAATGCAATAGAAGCTTTGAAAACTGCCAAATTTCCTAAATCGCAACTTTACCAAATTCGGACTTTGCTAGAACGAGGTAAACACACTGCTATTCTCAACTACCGCTATTTTCGAGTGCGACTTAAACAAGGAAAACAAGAATTAAAAGAACAGTTTGAAGAAGCTTGGTGTCAGCCAAAAGACGAAAATAATGGAGGTAATTTAGCCCCGTGGATGTATGACGACGGAAAGCTTGACCCTAAAAATCTAGAAGATCCATTCTACGAAACAATTTGGCGAGAAATAATAGATTTGTATGATTTTGTGGCTTCCTCCGATGAGGATAATGATGCTATTGATACTCATTTGTTGACAACGGAGGCTGAGTTGTGATTAATCTGCGACAATTATCCAACCCCATCACTTCATACGAAATTACAGCTGTAATTGACACAGCTTTATGCATTGGTGCAGGTGGTTCTTCTGGTTCACTTGCAGATAAACCAATTGTCCGTAACTCAGAAGGAAACCTGTTAATTCCTGCTTCTCAACTCAAAGGACGCTTACGCCATGAATGCGAAAAAATTGCTAGAGGTTTGAATTGGGCAATTTGTGATTCTCCCAACCCACAAACTATGTGTCCTCAAAGAGCAGGTTTAACTAGTAACTTTGAGCGTACAGAATATGAGATATCCGGTTATGAAGACCAGCATCATTGTCTGATTTGTCAAATATTTGGGAATCCAGTTTTGCCATCACGAGTGATATTTGATGACTTAATTTGCACAGAAGATCCAGATAATTTACCTGAAGTTCTGCGTCCAGGTGTCACAATTAATCGCCGTCGCCGCACTGCTGAAGAACAAAAACTCTACTTTCTAGAAACATCTCCAGCTAATGCACAACTCAGGTTTACAGGACATATTCATTTATCTGGTGCGCCAGTCTATACAGGCGCGTTAATTTTAGCTGGACTGCGACATATTCATGCTTTGGGTGGTAGTAAATCAGCGGGTTTGGGTTGGTTACATTGGGAATTTCCTAACCTACCATTAGAACAAGCAGCCTGGGATTTTTTGGCAAAAGGAGGTGTGCAATGAAACGGATTAATTTAGAAATTAAAGCATTATCTCCTTTAGCAATTGGGCGACAGAAACCAGGAGGCTCAGTTAGTGAAGCAGACAGTTATATTCCTGGTTCTGTAATTCGGGGAGCGATCGCTGCTCAAATCCTGAGACGTGCTAATGCATCTATTACTGACGGAGACGATTTCCACGCACTATTTTTAGGTGAAAATCCGGCAATTTTTCAAAATGCCTATCCTGCAAATATTAAAGTTAAGTCAGATGTTAAAGTTATACCTGCTACCGCATTAAGTTCTAAAAATAAGTCAGGTTTTAGATCAAAACCAAACGATCCTAAACATAATGGTGTGTTTGATACTTTGATTGACCGATTCTGTGCTGAAGGTTATGGTCATCTTTACGATCCAAATTGCCCTGTAGATGGTGGTAGAGTTGATACATTCACTGGCTTTTACCAAATTCAGAACAAATATTACAGCAATTCGGCAAATACTCGTTTGTTAACGCGAGTTGGGATTAATCGACGCAGAGCAACTTCAGAAGAACAAGTTCTTTATAGCATTGAAGTTTTAAATGAATCTCAAGATAAGCGAGAAAAACCTATCATATATACAGCGAGTATTTTCGTATCAGATGAATTAGCACAATCTCTACAAAATTTCATTGATTCTCACCAAGAAGACCTACGTTTAGGCGGTTCAACTTCACGGGGATTAGGAAGAGTCAAAATCAAAGCACAGTCACCTTTAGAAATCAAACCAAGAGTTACTAACCAAATAAAACTGTTTAATGAAAAATTACGCCAACGTTGGGATGAATGGAAAAATATCTTTGACAATCCCATAGAAGATTTGCCAAAAAATCGCACCTATTTTACCCTTGATTTACAAGCCGATGCTATATTAACTGAAAGCTGGCGACATACAACTGTAATTTCAGAAAAAATGCTCCAGCAATTCACAGGTGTTAGTGATTCTTCCCTGCAACTTCACGCCGCTTATAGCAGCTATGACTATCGTTCTGGCTGGAATTCTGCTTGGGGATTAATGAAAGATGTCGAGTTGATTACGAATCAGGGATCTGTATATTTATTTAGTACGGCTGAAGAAAAATTATGGATAAAAGCTTTGGAGGATTTAGAAGTAAAAGGAGTAGGCGATCGCACTTCTGAAGGCTTCGGACAAGTACAAATTTGTAATGAGTTTCATCTAGTATTGAGAGAAAATGCTGTATGAGTAACCTATTAGAACAACAGAAACAACTTAAGATTCAAAAGGGCATCCGTCAGGCTGAAGATATGTTAGTAACTTGGATTCAGGATGCTTTAGATGACAAAAAATCTTATGGTGAGTTAGAAGAATCACAGTTTCGCAATTTACTCAGAGTTTCTGACACAACTGAAAGTACAGAAGTAATCAAAAATTTCTTACGCTATCAAGTTGGGCGTGATAAAAAATGGGGTAGAGGTAAAGATTCATTGGCGGAAAAAATTATTACAGATATTAATACTAGGATCAAAGACCGAGCTAAAAAAATTGCAGAAGTTGCAAAAACAGATGATGTTAACGCAATTTTGCTAGAACTGACTCGGCTTTATTTAGGATATGGCGCACGTTATTTAACGTACAAGCTTAAAGGTGAAAATCAAGCTTAAATATTGAAGTGTGAGGTTTTAAACTATGGCTCGTTTAGTAATTTCTACGGTTGGAACAAGTTTATTAACTAATCAAATTGATAGAGAATTTGAAGAAAGTTGGTATATGAGTCTACGTGATACTGCAAATTGCAGTTTAGAAGAAATTGTCAAGTATCATGAAGATGTAAAAGAAATAATACAAACCTTGAAAGAAAGAGCAGAAGAAAAACTGAATGGCGATATTGATGAATTTCGAGAAGCCAGTGCGGAACTAAACGGTATTTATGGACTATATGAAGAAGAAATAGAGCGAGGTAAGCCGGATACTCACTTACTCGTTACTACTGATACTGCACAAGGTTTAACTACGGCTGAACTTGTCGAAAGATTCTTAAAAAATCAGGGTTTAACTAATACAAGTACTTACTATACCCCTGGTTTTTCGCTGAATGAAAGTGCTACTTTTGCTGAAGGAATAGCAAATTTATTTTCTTACATTAAAGATGTAATTCTTTCATGTAAACAGAAGCAGTATACAGTCTGTTTTAATTTAGTAGGTAGTTTTAAAGCTATTCAAGGATATTTCAATACAATAGGTATGTTTTATGCTGATGAAATAATTTATGTATTTGAGGGTTATAAAGAAATTATTAAAATTCCCAAATTACCTGTACAGGTTGATAAATCAATTATTGAACCCTATAAAGTTCAGCTAGCAATGATGGATGTTGGAGATGTTCCTAAATCTTGGTCAGAAGCACAGAAAGTTCCAAGAGACTGGGTTTTAGTAGACGGTCAAGAAATGACATTATCAACCTGGGGAAAACTACTGTGGAGTCAATGTAAAGATTTCTTTTTATCAGAAGATAAACCTTTAGATTTTCCTCATATAAATTATGAGGAAAATAATCGAAGTTTTATAGATGATTACAAAAATGATAGAAATAAAAAAGCGGAAGACAGAATAAATTTACAAACAACACTAGCTAGATGTGCTTGTTTGATGCTCAAGAATACAGACGGGATTAGTGCATTAAGAACAGATGGAATTATTAGATTACGTAGATATGAAGGCAAACATAAAGCAATTGATCACTTTGATTTACCAAAAGCTCGTCGTGTAAGTTGTATTGCCAAAAATGGCAATTTATATCTCCGCCATTATGGAGAACATGATTATGTCAACAATAACCCCTAATTATATTATGTTCGACACTTTCAAAAATCGCTTAGAAATTACGGGTACAATCACCACAATTACAGCACTACGCATTAGCGCAGGTCGTTCAAGTGAACCAATTGGCTCAGATTTACCTGTAATTAAAGATAGTTTGGGTAATCCATTAATACCAGGTTCTAGCTTTAAAGGAGCAATGCGATCGCGCCTCGAAAGTTTCCTCAGAGGTATCAATCCAAATTTGGCTGCAAATCCAGCCATTGAGGATGAATGGTCAATTACATCTCAGGAAATGAAGCAGTTAAAAATAGATTACGATAATGACCTGGCACTAACTGAAAAAATTATCAGTCAAACTGACTTAATTTCTCTTCTATTTGGTTCACCCTGGATCGCCTCCAAATTTCAAGTCAGAGATTTAACCGTAATCCCTGACACCTGGTTTGGACAATACCAAGAAAGAGACGGTGTAGGCATTGATAGAGACACCGAAACAGCCGCAGAAGGAAAACTCTACGACTTCCAAGTAGTTCCAGCGGCGACACAGTTTGAGTTTAAAGCTGTGGTGGAGAATGCAGAACCTTGGGAACTGGGACTGTTGATGATTGGCTTACACCAATTTGAAACTGAACAAATACCTCTGGGTGGAGGGCGATCGCGTGGCTTGGGTGTCGTTAAACTAGAAATTGAGAAAATGCGCTGGTTTAATGTCAACAACGACCCAGAAAAATTACTCACATACCTCCAAGAATTGGTAAATAGCAATCCAGGTGAGAAACTACCAAGCTATCAAGATGTTAAAGAGTTAAGTTTAAAGCAAGATTGGACGAACTCGCTGATCGATCATTTAAGAGAAAATAAAGCTAAGACTCATACAACCGAAGCAACACAAAATTCTTGAGGAGGTTAATATGGCTTTCAGCAGTTTCAAAACTATCGGTGAAGTTCTCAAAGCGTTCCAAGTGACTTACACCGAAGCTAATTTTATCAGTGAACTTGCTTTTACTGTTTCTGATTATTTCCGTGAAGATTTAGAACTAATGATGCGGGATGCAGTTGTTGATAACTCAGAGTTTGCGATCTGCGAAAATCTCATTTATCCCGTTATCAAAGAAGTTTGGAAAATCTATCGTCATAATTTTATTTTATGGAGTCATCAATCATTGAATTATGATGAAAAATTATCTGGCTTTCCTGAATATATCTTAGCTAAACGCTCTCCTTTAGGAAAAGTTGTCTTTGACAAGCCATATTTCATTTTAGTAGAAGCAAAGCAAGATAACTTTGAAACAGGTTGGGCGCAATGTTTAGCAGAGATGATTGCAGCACAAAGATTAAATGGAGAATATCAAATATTAATTTTTGGTATTGTTTCTAATGGCGATCGCTGGCAATTTGGCAAGCTAGAAGCAGAAATATTTACCAGAAATAGCACTTACTATACCATTCAAGAAATCGATAAATTATTTGCTGCTGTAAATTTTATCTTTCAAAAATGTGAATTACAACTGAATAATTTAGTTGCAGCTTAAACAGATTCCCTGAAATAAATACATCCATGCACAAACGACTTGTAAACCATTGCACTATTGATTTAAGCATCATACCAGATGGACCAATTCTGATTAAATCGGGACGTGAAGGCGCAGATCCCACAAATCCTGATATGGAATTTGTCAGAACTTTTCATCGGGATGGTTGGTCAATTTATTTACCTGGAAGCAGCTTAAAAGGTGCGATTCGCGCCCATGCTGAAAGAATTGTCCGCACTGTTGGCGGCGATAATAATACCAAAAAACTCTGGGCTAGTGACCCGATGAAAGGTGATTACTTGGAGAAAAATTTAGAAAGTCATAAAATTTATCAACAATCTTCATTTACTGACCAAATTTTTGGTAATACCTCAATTGCAAGTCGCATTCGCATTGAAGATGCACATCCAGTTAATCTGACAGAATTGAAATTAGAAGAACGTAACGGTGTCGCCATTGACCGAGTATTTGGTTCTGTTGCGGTTGGCCCTTTCAATTATCAAGTTTGCACTGCGGGAAAATTTAGTACTAAAATCCACCTCAAAAATTTTACATTGGCGCAACTTGGTCTAATTGGTTTGGTACTGCGTGATTTAAATGATGGCTGGTTTGGTTTAGGTTTTGCAAAATCACGCGGTTTAGGTACTGTTCGAGTTGAATACAATCAGGCGGTTGTGCAGTATCCAGGGTGCCAACTCGAAACAGGAAAAATTCGTCAATTAGGAAATTCAGGAGAATGGAATTCAAGCGATTTACTTGGTGCAGGAGAGTTTTTAACAGGCGATGAAGCCAAAAAATACGGCTTTCCTAAACCAGATAAACAAGATTCTGAAGGTCTTGCAGAGTCAATGGAATTAGGGTTTGGTGTACAGCTTAAATGGGGAAATAACACTAATTCTGGCGTAAAAGATTTGTTTATACGTGCTGTTGAAGTTTGGGGTGAGGTCTTAAAAGCATGACACAAGAATTTATATCTGGCTATGTATATCATAAGCAATTAGTACCAACTGAGAAACTGGCTACTTTAATTAATGACCTGTCTAACTCCCAAAGTTATTATTTTTTACGTTACTCTCATGCTGTGAGTGGGATTTGTCGGGAATTCCCTTCTCAAAGAATAGAAATTGAAGGACAGCTATTTAATTCTATCTATGAAATTAGATGGAAAAAATACAAGTCAGGATATGAAGTTTTAATCCTCAGTAAAGAAGAATTTCAATTAGTAGGTTTTGACAAATTAACGGGTGATTGGAAAATTAGCGATCGCAATGCTTATTGGCATAACCCAGAAGAAACAAGATTTCCTAAAGGTTTCACTTTTAAAGGTGACAATAATCAACCTATAAAACCCGAAATTATATCAATAAAACAAAGATATTTCCAAGATTCTGCTACTGCAACTATTCATTTTGTCGCTTTAACGGTTAACTCAAATGACCAACACACCAAAACCTAAATTACGAAAACCATTACCTTCTCAGCCTCCATCTGGTGATGATTCTGTGGTAAACATACAAAAACCATATAAATTTGTTTCTTTTCCACAAGAACGCCCCCGCTTAGAACATCCTGCTGGACACGATAAATTTGATACAAATCGCCTGCATGGAACTTTGTTTTTAACACTTAAAGTGCAAACATCACTTCATGTTTCTACTGGTATTGTTGTTCCTGGTAACGATATTGCAACTCGCGTACCTTTAATTAAAACAATGGTACAAGGGCTTGATAAGCATCTTCTCATTCAAGGGAGTTCTCTTAAAGGTTGCGTTCGTTCAGTATATGAAGCGATTACAAATAGTACCCTTGCAGTAGTCACCTCAAGATATCGGGATAAAATACCAAGCGAAAGATTACCATGTCGAAATAAGCAACAATTATGTCCCGCTAGTCAAGTATTTGGCGCTTTAGATTGGCAGGGATTAATTGAGTTTAATGATGTTAAGTGCGAAAATATAGGTTTTAATACGGGATTTATGCCTTCGTTATATCGTCCCCGTCCTGAACCTGGCAGTGCATATTTTAACGCAAGGGGAAAAGTTGCCGGACGTAAATTTTATTATCATACAATTCGCGCCATTGAGAAAGGTCAAAATCAGGGAATTGCTGTTCAACAAGCTGCAAAAGAATACACTTTTACCACTCAATTACAGTTTAAAAACCTGAAACCTGAAGAATTAGGGACACTGTTTGTTGTGCTGGGACAAGATTCTAACTACCCCATAGCTTTAAAAGTGGGCGGTGGTAAACCGATTGGGATGGGAACCATGACTGTAGAAGTCACCCAAGCGAGGATATTGCAAAACTTTGAAGATTTGCGATCGCACTACTCCACTTACACCCCCGATAACAATCATCTTCTCACAGGAGAGGCATTACAAACATTTATCGCCACCCAAATTAAAACAGCACATTCCCGACTCATTCAACTTCCCCAACTCCAGCAACTCGCTGAAGTTCTACGCTACCCAACCGACCGCGAACCACCAGAAGGAATGTATTAATGTTGACTACAGAATCTTTAACAGAAGTGGAATCTCAACTTGCTCACAATTTAGCGATAACTTTGGTTAAAGAAGATACAGATGTTAATGAAGTAGGAAAAGTTATTGCATATCTGCGTAGCATTGTAGATCAACCAGACGCAGGACGGCGATTTTTTACCTATCTTAAAACCTTAGTTACTAATGGTAGGCAAATTGGACACAGCGGCCGAACCACAGACTACTATCGCAGTATCGAACGTGCATGTAATCAATATCTGCAAAACGAACAAAAAAATGTCCAGACGATATTAAAAATTTTAGGTTGGGCAATGCGTTTAATGCGCTATTACAAAGTTAGTCCAATTGAGGAAATGTCTATTTTTCAAAGTACAGAATTTGAACAAATTTCTGAACGTCAAGCAGAAATTGCGATCGTTTTTCAATCACAAAAGTTTGAAATTGACCAAGTTTTAGACGCTACTGTGCTGGCTGTTAAGGGTAATAAAGTAACTTATGAGATGCTGGGAACTATTAAGCTGACCGAGAGAGAACCGAAAAAAGCAGCTTCTTTGAAAGAAGGACAGTTAGTAAAAGTAAAAATTACCGTACTTAAGGAAGATGGAAGCATTAAAAGTGTGAAATTTATTGATTAATGATGAATTTTTACCTCTAACTTCGCCTTAAGTCTAATACCATATAGAGTAAGGCTATCTTAGCCAGTAGTATCTCTAGGAACAAAACATGAATCAGCAAATAACCACATACTTGGGTGAATCTCCGCCTCTCTTGCCATGTAGCTCGACTGAATCAACTTTTCAACTAACAAACAGTAGGACTGAATCAACTTTTCAACCAGCAAACAGAACGAAGTATTTAATAAGTAGGAAATTAGAACACATGGCAACAGAAGTAGAGTATACAGAAGAGTTCGAGCAGTGGTACTTAACGCTTGACGAAGCAGTACAAGACTCTATTGATTTTGTAGTAGAGTTGCTTGAAGAAAAGGGTGTGAATCTTCGCTTTCGTTATAGCTCAGATATCAAGGGTTCTCGTCATGGAAATATGCGAGAACTTCGAGTACAACACAAGGGAGAAGCGTATCGGATATTGTATTGCTTCGATCCTCGTAGAATTGCGGTACTACTTTTAGGAGGTAACAAAAAAGGTAACGATCGCTGGTATGAGGAGAATGTACCAAAAGCCGATAAACTCTACGACGAATTGCTAAAAGAGCTAGAGGATGAAGGATTGATATGAAGACAAAGCCTTTTAGTGAATTGCGAAACCGGATGTCACCTGAGCGAAGAGAAAGAAATAAAACTCGCGCTCAAATCGCGCTACTTCATCTTACCCTAATGGAACTGCAAGAATCATTGGGGCTGACACAGGATGATTTGGAAAAAAAACTTACTGATGTTGAGTCTACGGTTTCGGAGTTGGAGAACCAAGAGGACATTCAAGTTTCCACCCTCTCGCGCTATATCAAGGCTCTTGGTGGAAATCTAAAAATAGTAGCTGATTTCCCCCAAAAGGAAATTGTTCTTGCTCAATTTGAGTAAAGATTAGTTATTCTTGAAAATTCTTCAACAATAGCTTGACTGATTAAAAATGTCAAGCTATTGTTTTAATAACTAGAGGAATTGTGTTTTCCCCGCAAGGGGATTGAAACACTCCTCTAGTATGGTGATTGAACAGTTGTTTCAGTTCTCACCACTTCCCCGCAAGGGGACTAAAACTAACCAAATACATTGTATTAGGAAACTGCTTTCTACCCAGCAGTTAGCCTTGTTTTTTGGAGCGATCGCTTTTAGATTTTAAAAACAAACGATTAAATCTGACCTACAGCAACCTTATGCTTGCTTTCTTTGCTTATCCTCTGTGATTTGTTATTATTTTCTGTTTACAACCTATCCGCGATCGCTATACATACAGTAGATTTCGTTTCCCCCATCAAAGCGATGTCTACGACAGGCTACGGCTAGGCATTTAGCCAAAACTCACAAGCATATTAGAGAATCTCACATTTAGCAAAAACATTTCTTAAAAAATCCGAAAAACACCAACTCTAGCGTGTAGATTAGTCTCGAAGAGTTTTTACAGGAGTTTTATCTTAATTCCGCAATCAAACTGGATGCTTATCCTACAATTTTTATTAAACTGTTACAAATCACAAGTGCTATGTAGTTACAAAATTTGAGATGGACTTGTGAAAATAAACTTAATAATTATTTGTAAGAATTATCCAAAAGATAACTTAATAAAAAAATAAACATTTCTGAGACTGCATAAATTTATACTAGACAGCAGAAGAGTAAAAATATTTGGTACAAAAAGCGAGTGAAGCTATGACACTAGGCTTTTCTCTACACAAACTAGAAAATGGCTCTAATTATTTGAGTTCCTCAGATATCAAAAGTTTTTGTCAACTTGAGTCTGAGCAATTAATCAGTCAAGAGCCAATTTTTTTCGCTCGTATTGTCTATCATGATTGCTTGCTAAAAATTCATCAGGAAGTGGTAAATTATCGTCAAAACCAAACTCCTTTTCCTCAAAAAAGTTTATCTTATTTGCGATCGGAAGTATGGCTGAAAGACTTTCCGCCTGTTTTTACTTTAAAAAAGTTTCAACTTAAAGACTTTTCATCCATTTGTTATATTTGCCCGATAGGCTATAGAAATCAAAAACCTGAATACATCCAAATCATTACTGATGAAGCTATTTCAGAGAGTTTGCAATTATACATAACACGTTCTGCGATGCTCTTGGGTAAGTATGTAGATATTTACTTAGACTATGGAAGACAAAAAACTGAAATTCAATTACTGGAAGATATTTTGCATCGAATAGGTCATCAATTGCGTAATTCTTTAGGACTGATCGGACTGTATGCACATAATTTATGCTTGGGATTAAAAAACAATCCTTGGCAAGAACAAGCAACAATTATCAGCGAAAGCATCCAAGATTTAGATACTAATTTAAACGAACTTATTGATTGCGGTCAAAGTGTAAAATTAAGGGTCACACTTGAAGATTTAAGAAGTTTAGTTGTTGAAAGTGTCAAAAATTTACAACCTTTAATTAATGAAAAGAAACTTAAAATAAACATTCCCGATACATCTACAATTCTGAAAATAGACCGACTACAAATGAAGCAAGTATTTGACAATATACTGAGTAATGCTGTTCATTTTAGTCCGAATTCAGGAACTATTACATGTAGCTGGCAGATTTTTCAAGAAGAAGTTTTAATTAAAATTTCTGACCAGGGTCCAGGACTATCTCCAGAAGATCTGCAAAAAATATTTACGCCGTTTTATTCCCGTCGTCGAGGAGGTACAGGACTGGGTTTAACCATTGCTAAAAAAATTATCTTGGATCATCAAGGAAGTATTTGGGCACAAGTTTTATCGGAACATGGGGCACAATTTTCGGTAATTTTGCCAAGGCCAAGAAGTGGATAAATAATTTGTAATTAATAATTAAAAACAATGATTAACAATCAAAAGCTTTCAGTTTTGCTTGTCGATGATGAAGAACGTTTTCGCCAAGGGTTACGTACCCTGCTCAATTTTTATAATATTAATTCTGCATTACCTGTAGAAGTTGTGGGTGATGCAGATTGTGTAGAGCAAGTTTTAAAATTCACTAACCACAAGAGTCCAGATTTAATTTTGTTGGATATGCAATTAACAGGGTGTGATGGAATTGCAGTTCTGGCACGTCTGAAGGAAACTGGGTTTTCCGGTAAGGTTTTAGTATTATCTGCTCATCAAGAAGATGACTGGATTTTTCGAGCAATGCAGGGAGGAGCGGCTGGTTATGTGTTTAAAAATCGTTTGGCGACTCAATTGTGTGAAGCTATTAATACTGTGACTAGATCTGAAATTTATTTACCTTCAGAAGTTGCAAGTCGATTTTTTCGGTTTTTTCAAGCTTACTCAGATTCTTGTGTGAGAGCATGTCATCAAGTACATTTAACAGAAAGAGAGCAAGAAGTTTTATACTGGTTAACTCAAGGTGCTTCTAATGAAGAAATCGCTAAGCATTTATATGTGACGGTTGCTACTGTTAAGGCGCATCTCACCAGTATTTTTGAAAAATTGAAGGTTACTAGCCGTACTCAAGCTATTGTGACTGCACTCAAGTTAGGATTAGTTAAAGCTTGAGCGCAACGGAAGTAATTGGTGCAATTTACGAAACTCTTTCTCTATGCCTTCATTTGAATCTTTTTATCAAGAATACCCCTGTTCGTATAATTCTCCCTTAAATTGCGATCGCCCTTTCCAAACGGCACAGCAAATTAAGGGTGCTAAGTTTTGCTTGGAATGTGGCTTTCCAGCAACTTTACCGCAGGAGGCTGAGATTAAAGGAAGTCAGGGTACTTATCAAATAGGTAGTTTTTCCGGTGTCCGGGGTTTAGGCCGTTTATACTCAGGTATTCAACTCAAGGATAAACAGCCTGTAATCATCAAAGAATACCTGCTACCCAATCGTTGTTTTAATGAAAACGAAACTCTCAAACGCAAAGAAAGTTTTAAAAGAGTAGGTGGGGTAAGTTTAGCCGATAGTCGAATTCAAAACTTTCGACTTGTGGAAACTAAAGAAGCGATCGCTGATGATAAAGGAGAACGCTGCTATCTAATTGCTAAAGGAATAGACTCATCCCAAACTTTAAGTCAATATATCATTGAAAACGGAGCAATGACACCTCCTCAAGTGCGGGAAGTTCTCAATCAAGCACTACAAACTCTGCAATTTCTCCACACCCAAAAGCTGCGTTTTCCTTCCAACCAAATACAACTCGGTTTAACTCACGGCAACATCAATTTAGATAGTACTTTAATTAAAGTCGAAAGCCGGCAAAAATTTTCTATATATTTTTGTGATTTAGCTATCTGGGAAAACTTATTTATTCCACCTGTTATTGCTCAACCAACCCCCGCCAGACCAGAACAAGATTTACACTCTTTAGGAATGGTAGCCTTTTATTTATGGGTAGGAAGAACAACTAATTTATCTTCTAACCAGCCTTTAGATCCTAGAGATAATCAACAATGGCCAGATACAGATAACCATTTAAAACAATTTATTTATCGTTTAATTGGATTGGAAACTACTTTTGAAAGTGCAGAGGTGGCTCGGCAAGGACTATTGCAACTTCCCAAAGAAGATAGTGCTAATAGTTCAGTGCGTTCCTCTACTTCTGAAATAATTGAAAAGCGTTTGCCAATGCCCTTAATTTTACTACTAGCACTGTTGGGTTTATTACTAGTAGGTGGGGGAATTTGGTATTTTCTTTTGCGGAATAAAGCAGATCCGGTTAATAAATATATAGAATGGTCTAGACTTGTACGGAATTTTTCGGAAGTTCCTAATGTTCCTTCAGGACAATTTATTTATACAGGAGAAAAAGATAGTTCATGGAGTTATATTTTAACGCAACCAGTAGACAACAGTCGTTTAGGAGACTTATTAGCTAAACCCAAGGCAGATGCAACAGCAGCATATAATTATCAATCAGTTTTATCAGCAGATCTAAATAATCCGATTAAAAGTACAGAAGAAGTACAAACAGGTAAAAAAGACTTTGCAATTACTACTTTGGGAAATAACATTACAAGTAAACTGACAAAGGAACGAGTTGCTTATGATGGGTTAATTGTTTTTGTCGCATTTAATAAGAGAGACTCAAATTTGGCTAATGCTCTGGGAGGGCAAATTAGTCTTGAGCAATTGCGTCAAATTTATACAGGTAAAATTACTAAATGGCAACAAATTAATTCCAAACTGCCAAATTCTCTGGAAATCAAACCTTTTGCTCCCACCGAACCGGAAGCGATCGCTAAATTTCAAGAACTAGTTTTGAAAAATGACCCCCAGGACAAAGCTTTATTTGCAGCGAAAGTTACTAAACTGGATACCACAAAAACCCAGAACCAGATACGTAGCGAGATTCTAGAGGGACGAGCCACTGGGATTATCAGTTTTGGGATTATCAGTAAAACTTGGAAACAGTGTACTGGTTATCCCCTAGCGATCGCCAATGGTGACAAGCCAGCTAGCCAACCTTTGTTTCAAAGACGCGATCGCCGCTCAATTAATCCTTCAGATGACTTGTGTCAGCATGATGATTATTATGTTGATGTTACTACTTTCCAAAGCTACCCCTTGGGATATCCTGTTTTTGTAGTGTACCCTCAAGACAGCAACCGCCTGCCTGGTGGTTCTACATTTGCCCAGATGCTAACTACTCGTCAGGGTCAGTGTTTACTTAGTAAAGTAGGTCTTGTAGCTTTACAACCTATGCCTGATGATATAAATTCCTATGCCTGCAAATCGGTGCCCTAATCCTAGTTGCGAATATTTTAACCGCGCCCTGCCTAACAATGCTAAGGTTTGTCCCTGGTGTTCGACTCCCATAGGTAATGTAGTTGCTCCTACATCACAACCACCTATTCAGCCACAGCCCAGTCAACAACCACCTATTCAACAACCACCTATTCAACAACCGCCTAATCAGTATCAGCGCCCGGTAACAGACCAACCTAATTACCAAGTTCCTCAACAAGCCCCAGTAGATTATTCAACAGTCTATCAGCCACGGGTTCCTTATCCACAAACACCTCCTGTTTATACCCCCCCGCCTCAAAGAGCGCCAGTCTTAAAGCTCATTCATAGCAGCGGTAGAGAATTTCACCTCGTTGGGGAAGGAGGTTATATTGGGCGTCGCAGTCAAAGTCCAGGAATCGCACCGCCAGAAATTGACTTGACTGGTATTCCCAATGAGGGAATAGTCTCTCGTCGTCATGCGCGAGTCGATTGGGACTGGTCGCAAAATGCATTTATGATTGTTGACATGAGTACAAATGGTATTTATTTAAACAACAATTCTCTAACTCCTGGGATGCAATATCGACTCCTAAATGGTGATGCGTTGAGATTTGGTCAGGATAATCTAGTTAATTTTACTGTATATGTAATGTAACATAAAATTTTATTGCAGCTATTTTCAGGTAAATAGACCACGCGGTAGGGGCACAGCAATGCTCATTGGTGTCAACTTAACGTGAAACCTTTGTCAAGACGTGATATTGAGTTCATTCACTTAGCGTTACCCCACCCCGGTTTTGTCTAAAGCCAAAACCGCCCCTCCCCTTGGTAAGGGGAGGGGTTGGGGGTGGGGTATAACGTTTGTGGGACAAAGGTTTGAGCTTAAGTTGACACCAATGAGCAATGCTGTGCCCCGACAAATGTAAAAATAATTTGGGATAATTTATTTTTTGGAAGTCCCCTAGAAGAACACACCCAGGTACGTGATGTCCTAATTTCTGGCGGCGATCCGCTGCTGATGTCTGATGAACCTTTAGACAACTTACTGCGCCGATTGCGTGCGATTCCCCATATTGAATTTATCCGCATTGGTTCCCGCGTACCGAGTTTTTTACCGCAACGCATTACACCAGAATTAGTTGCTTTGCTGCGTAAACATCGTGTCTGGCTGTCCTTGCACTTTTGTCATGTACGGGAACTTACCCCTGAAGTAGCACAAGCTTGCGATCGCCTAGCTGATGGTGGTATTCCTCTAGGCAGTCAAACTGTGCTACTAAAAGGCGTCAATGATTCACAAGAGGCGCTGAAGAATCTGTTTCACGGTCTTCTCAAACTGCGAGTGCGACCTTATTACCTTTATCAATGCGACCCAGTTGTTGGCACTGCACATCTGCGAACGAGTGTGCAAACTGGGATTGATTTAATCTCTAAATTGCGCGGTCATACCACTGGGTATGCTGTCCCAACTTATGTGATTGACGCCCCCGGTGGTGGTGGTAAAGTGCCAATTCAAGCTGAAACTCTACTTGCTTATGAGAATGGCACAGCTACAGTCCGAAATTGGGCAGGCAAAACCTACACTTATGTAGATTCAGTAGATTAGACTGATTAAATTTTGGATTTTAGATTTTAGATTTTGGATTAAAAGATTCAAAATCTAAACTCTTAATATGCATTACAGCTAACAGCGAAAGCTCGAACAGTGGGAGTTATGGGGTGATGAGTTTATTTATTGGTCTTTGTTATGACTTGAAGTCAGACTACTTGAAGTCTGGTTTTAGTGCTGAAGAAGTGATGGAATTTGACGATGAAGAAACTATCATTGGGCTAGAAAAAGCTCTATTTGAGTTAGGCCATCAAGTTGAACGTATTGGCAATGGCAGAGAACTTGCTCTGAGGTTAGCAAAAGGCGATCGCTGGAATCTGGTTTTTAATATTGCTGAGGGTTTGAAAGGTCGTTCTCGTGAAGCACAAGTTCCAGCAGTGTGTGAATTATTCGCTCAACCTTACACTTTTTCCGACCCCCTCACCTGCGCCCTCACCTTAGATAAGGCACTGGCTAAAAGGATAATACGCGATCGCGGTTTACCCACAGCTCCCTTTGAAGTAGTCAATTCCACCGCCCAAGCACAAGCCGTATCCCTACCTTTGCCATTGTTCCTCAAACCTGTAGCGGAGGGGAGTTCCAAGGGAGTAACTGGGCGTTCCTTTGTTAAAGAACGCCAGGAGCTAGTGACGACGTACCAATTATTACATCAACAATTCCAGCAATCCGTACTGGTGGAAACCTTTCTTCCCGGTCGAGAATTAACAGTCGGTATTATTGGCAATGGCAGCAATTCGCGGGTAGTAGGTGTTATGGAAGTAATTTTTACAGACAAAGCAGAAACTTCTGCTTACACCACCCTCAACAAAGATGAATATTTAGAACGGGTATCTTATCGTTTGCTCATCGATCCCGAACCACTGGCAGCACAAGCAAGACAGCTAGCGTTGGATGCTTACTATACTCTTGATTGCCGTGACGCTGCCCGCGTCGATCTGCGCTGCGATGCTAATGGTGTGTTGCAGTTTCTGGAGATTAACCCATTACCAGGACTTCACCATATCCGCTCAGACTTACCAATTATGGGACGTTTGGCTGATGTGGCATACACAGAGATCGTTGCCACAATAGTCGATTCTGCTTGGGAAAGGTACGAATGTTATTTTAGCTAAAATAATTTGACCATAACTATAGCGGTTCCCATTCAGATGCGGTACAACACTATATCCCAAGGCGTAGGGGCACGGCAGTGCCCAGTGGTGTCAACTTAAGCTCAAATGCTTATCCCACAGGCGTTTTACCCCCCTTAGTCCCCCCGATATATTGGGGGGAAAAAGAAATGCAGTTCCCTCCCCTTTATAAGGGGAGGGTTAGGGTGGGGTAACACGTTGAGGGTCAGTGAGTGAACTCAATATCACGTCTTCATAAGGGTTTCACGTTAAGTTGACACCAATGGGCAGTGCCGTGCCCCTACAAGAGTACCTCAGTAGGTCGGGAAACGCTATAACGCAAGTTTCAAATGCTAAAGTTCTTAGTTTTTAGGCTGTTCAACTGAGCTCGATCTCAGAAGTCAAAAAATAAAAACGCCCGACTAAAAGCACTGTTCCGAGTGCAGCAGGAAAACCCCAAACAATAGATTGTAAATATGTTTTAGCTAATAATACGTTGCTTTTTTCTTGACCAATCAGCATCAAAATTAAATCAAAGTGCCAAATGATAAACATTACAGGGAAGCAAGCGATCGCAGCTAACCAAATTCCCTGACTGGTAGCACAGCTAACTCGATCTATTTTTCCTGCACCAAAAGCATTAGCAACAGTTGCACCTACTGTTGAGAGAGTAGAACGACAAATAGAGGCTAGAGTAGAAAAGGTGACAGCACCTAAAGCACCAGCCGCTAAAGCTTGAGTATTAAGTAAGCCCATCATCACCCCATCCAATAAAGGAATTCCCGCTTCTAAGATTTGAGCAATTACTAAAGGAACTGCTAATTGTAAGCAGGCTTGGATTTCTAATATGAACTCTGATTTAAGTTCTTTTGAGGTTAACTCCATTTCGGGATAAACACTATGTAGGGCTATAAAAAGGTTACCTTAATATATTAAGATAAATTAAGCTCAACAACGAAAATTTGCTGATTTTGAGGAGCGATGTCTACGAAAAGCTCGCCTACGCACTAGTAGAGCTTGGCAAAAATCCAGGTATCATAACAGACAAAAAATAAATTATCCCACTTGAAATTGCTGACTGATGACTGTTGATTAGACCTCTTGCAACAGTCTTTCTTTGCGTTCTCTTCTCTGCGCCTCTGCGTGAGACAAAAAAATATTTATACAAGAGGTCTATTGTTGACTGTGAACAGTGGTAAATTTTTTGATTTGAAAGTCCCTATTTGGGAATTCCTTTTAATAGATAAGTCATCATTTCACCTTTACCTTTGACCTTAATTAAACCTCGTTTTTCTAATAAAAATTTATCTTTTAAAAGTTGATAACTTGCTTCACAAACTTGGATGCCACCCGCAATACCGTGTGATTCCATGCGACTAGCTGTATTAACAGTATCTCCCCAAAGGTCGTAGGCAAACTTTTTCAGACCAATCACTCCTGCCACTACCGGTCCAGTACTAATGCCAATACGAATCCGAAAAGATTGGTTATTTTCTTCATTAAACTGAGCTACAGCATTTTGCATATCTAACGCCATATTAGCTATGGCGATCGCATGGTTGTTAGACTGATTTGGCAACCCAGCAACAGCCATATACGCATCGCCAATGGTCTTGATTTTTTCCACTCCATGACGTTCTGCCAATTGGTCGAACAAACAAAATATTGTATTTAATAAATCAACTAATTCCGCAGGAGATGTCCGGCTTGAAAGCTCTGTAAAACCAACAATATCGGCAAATAACACCGTAACTTCCAGAAAGCTATCTGCAATAGTTGTCGGCTGTTGTTTTAATTGTTCAGCAATCATCTCTGGCAAAATATTTAGTAGTAGCCGTTCTGATTTTTGCTGGGCTACCTCCATTGCTTTACGAGCGTCAAATTCATTTTTTTGTAAGCGCTCATATAAATAAACAGAAAAAACACAAATTATGCAAGTCCAAAAAAGGTATAAACCGTGTTCAACATAATAATCTAAGGGATTCTTTAATGTGGGATTATATAAAATATATAAAACTAAATAGCAGAAAATCGTCCCAATTTGTGATACTAAATGCATCCACCATTGTACTGGCACAAGTGTAGCTTGAGTTAAAAACATCAGACTCCAGAGATTGTTTGTAGGTTCCAGTTTATTAAATAGCAACGCTACATCAATTTGGACAACACAAGTTACAGACCAGCATAAGCTCAAAAAAATTAAATCTGGATGGCGGCGACCTATGGAGGTTTTACATAAAGCCCAACAAAGAAGAATAAATAATTCTACTACAAAACCAATTTTAAAGGCATATATTTTGCCTTGTACTTGTGAATTTACCCAAAAGAAAAAAGCGATCAAAGTCAAGCCAGAAATCAGCATGATTTGAGCCTGCAATTGCAATCGCTTGAGCAGGAAGCGCTGTCGCTGTTCTTTGTAGGATTTGTCAAAGCTATTGCTTATTTGCCAATGGGACATCCCTTGACTCATGAGCGCATCTAGTTGACTTTTGTCAGAGTTATTTGGATTAATCATGCACTTTTTACGTTATTAGTAATCAATGGACTAGGGAATGGGGCATAGCGTATGGGGCATGGCGAATGTAATTAATTACCAATGCCCAATGCCCAATGCCCAATGCCCCATGCCCAATGCCCCATGCCCAATGCCCAATGCCCAATCATTATGCCTCGTACCCCAACATTAACTTTCGATCGCGGCACACTAATTTTGCATCCACCACCACGCGGCAAAGCTTGGATGGACTATGCCACATGGGATGATAGAGTTGAAAAATTCCGCATTCCGGCGATTAGATACCGATCGCTGGTGGAAGCACTACAGGCGGAAGATGTTAACTTTATCGATGAAGCAAAGGAATTTTATCCTCTAGATTTGGTTTCTAGTCTGGAAATGGAACCCTATGCTCACCAGAGTGAAGCCTTAGCGGCTTGGAAACTGGCGGGTAGACAGGGGGTGGTTGTGCTTCCCACGGCGGCGGGAAAGACTTATTTAGCACAAATGGCGATACAGTCAACCCCCCGCACGACGCTGATTGTAGTGCCAACTTTGGATTTAATGCATCAGTGGTATGCACATTTAGTGGCGGCTTTCCCGGATGCTGAGGTGGGATTGCTGGGGGGTGGTTCGCGGGATAAAACAGCTATTCTGGTGGCAACTTACGATAGTGCGGCAATTCACGCGGAAGCCATCGGAAATCAATATGCTTTGATTGTTTTTGATGAATGTCATCACTTACCGACAGATTTTAATCGGGTGATTGCGGAATATGCGATCGCACCTTATCGCTTAGGACTTTCTGCTACACCAGAACGTACCGATGGCAAACACGCTGACTTAAATATTCTCATTGGTCAAGAAGTATATCGCAAACGCGCTGAAGATTTGGCGGGGAAGGCGTTAGCAGAACATGAAATTGTCCAAATTAAGGTAAAGTTATCACAACTTGAGCGCGAAAGATACAACCAATTAATTCAAACTCGCAACGACTTTTTAAAGCAATCTCGCATTTCTTTGGGCAGTCTTCAAGGTTGGCAAATGTTCGTCCAAATGAGCGCTAGATCCCAAGGTGGGCGGAGAGCGATGTTAGCGCACCGCGAAGCGAAAGATATTGCTTTGGGTACTGATGGGAAGCTGCGAATTTTAGCTAATTTGTTGGCAGAACATTATCCGGCACGAATTTTGATTTTTACTGCTGATAATGCAACGGTTTATCGCATTTCTCAAGAGTTACTAATTCCGGCAATTACTCATCAAACTCCGGTGAAAGAACGCCATGAAATATTAACAAAATTTCGTGAGGGTACGTATAATACCTTGGTGGCTTCTCATGTATTAAATGAGGGTGTTGATGTGCCTGCGGCTTCTGTGGCAATTATTTTATCGGGAACTGGTTCGGCTAGGGAGTACACTCAGCGATTGGGGAGGGTTTTAAGGAAGGGGAATATTGAGAATAAACAGGCGATTTTGTATGAGGTGGTGGCGGAGGATACGAGTGAAGAAGGGACTTCGGCGAGGCGGAGAGGGGAAAGAAAGGCAGGGGGAGCAGGGGAAGCAGGGGGAGAAAAAGAAAGGAAGGAGAATTTGCGGGTTGTGTATGGGAGTGGGAAGGAAAAGAGTTTGAAGGCGGCGGAACAGTTAGAAATTAATTATTCAATCCAAAATCCAAAATCTAAAATCCAAAATTCAGCAGATGTTACCGACAGAATTATTGATGCATCGCCAAAACGGAGAGGAGATCATTCCGAAGAGACTGAAGATTGATCGGCAAACTTCGGAGTTGGCGATTGAGTTAATTAATTATTTTCAATCAGCGGTGGGGAAAACTCAGGGTGTGCTTGAGCGACAACTGACTGATTTTGAAGGAGATTCTACAGATTATCGGGTGAAGCGGGGATTAGCTTATATTCTCAAAAGCAGTTTTTGTACTTTTGAAGTGGTTAGTCCTTTGGAACCGCAAATGTTAAGAGAACGAGTGTTTTCTTTGGCTGCAAATTCTGTTTCTAGTCGGGAATCTACACAAGTTACTCTGGGGAAAGTTGCTGATGAATTAACTCAAGAACTTGAACGGGAAGTTTTACCGGAACAAGTTCGCAATGGATTATATGCTGATTTATCTGAGAATAAAATTTTGACGGTTTTTGATGCACCAACAGCGCCAGATTTGTTGAATCGCTATAACTTATCTCAGGTGCAGGGTGTTTTTTATAAAGCGAGTCAGTTGGTGTTAAATGCTCATCGCAATGTTCCGGGAGAATATAAGCTGTTGTTTCGCTATTTAAAGTTGTTTCAATTGATGGCTTATATTGAAGGTGATGCTGACCACGGGTTTACAATTACCATAGACGGCCCGACGAGTTTGTTTAATTCTAGTACGCGATATGGGTTGGCGATCGCCAAACTCATCCCCGCTTTACTTCACGTTACTAAATGGAGTCTTTCTTCGATTCTTCAAAGTCGGGATGCTTATACAAATACTTGGAAAACTGGACGTTTTACTCTCAATTCCGAATGTGGTTTGGTATCTCATTATCCACCAGGAAAGCCCTACGATAGTATGCTAGAAGCATCCTTTGCTGATAAGTGGGATGCATTGAAAAGTGGCTGGGCGTTAGAGCGAGAAGTTGATTTGATACCAATTCCTGGTAGCGTGATGATTCCAGATTTTCGCTTAGTGCATCCTGATGGACGTAGTTTTTTATTAGAAATTGTTGGTTATTGGCGGCCAGAATATTTACAAAAAAAGTTTTCTCAGGTGCGACGCGCTGGACGTGATGACTTAATTTTGGCAATTTCCGAGCGACTTAATTTAGAAAAAGCGGGAGTAAAATTAAATGATGTCCCCGCCAGAATTGTTTGGTTTAAAGATAAGTTATTGCCAAAAGCTGTGTTAGCTGTGATGGATTGAACAAGGTATAAATGAGATGAAACCTATAGGAAAAATTACCACATTCCTAACCTAAAACAACGCGATCGCGTCCTTGTCTTTTTGCTTGATAAAGTGCTTTTTCAGCAGCATTAACTAAAGTAGTAGGCTCAGTTTCAACTTGAGGAATAATACTAGCTACGCCTAAACTGACAGTTAAAACAGCAGCAGGCAAACCACCAATACTAGGATATTCACACTTAATCGCCAAACCTTTTACTTGCTCTCGAATATATTCGGCAATGTACATTGCAGCAGCAACATCTATTTTTGCGAGAATGGCAAATTCTTCACCACCATAACGAGCCACTAACACCTTGCTCTTTTCATCTCTAAAATCTCCTTTTGGCAAATTTGCAAAACAATTAGTACTAGGATAAGCCATACTTCTACTAGCATATGAAAAACTACTACTACCCAATGAGCATTTTACGCAGTTACAGATAGTATTAGCGATTTCTCGCAAACACTCATCTCCTACCACAATGCCGTAAGTTTTATTATAAATTTTGAAATAATCTATATCGCACAAAATTAGTGATATTGGTGTACGTTGACGAACACAACTTTGCCACTCGATTTGTAGGTAGGTTTGAAAATAGCGGCGATTTACTAATTGAGTTAGTTCATCCAAGCTAGAGAGGAAAAGCAATTGTTGATTTTCTTGTTTCAAGCGTTCAACATGATTATTGTTGAACTCATCATTTACTTTCAGATGTTCTCGAAAATATAAACGATATAATTCACATGTGGAAGTACAGCGATCGCCTTCTACATTAATTAGCCCCATACCCTGTAATTTGTATGCCAATATCGGTTCTAATTTCACATGACTTGTGGCGGTAATTACTTGATAGAAAGCATTTGCTAATTCTCGTTCATTTCCTAGTCCTATTATATATTGCTTTAAATACTCGTGATAAATTCCTGATTCTGTGGGTGCTTGTTGCAATAGCTGTTCTAAATTTCCTTTTAATCCTCCTTTCCCCACAAGATGATATAAAGCCAATCGCACCAAGTAAGGATGTCCCCCCACCATTGCCATTAAACTGTCAGCGTCCTTACCATCAGTCCAATCCAAACCGTGACGTAGTGCTAAATCTTGAACTTGTTCTTTTGTAAACAAAGGCAATTTAATCAGCAAACCAATATTAAATGATGATTGAGTAAGTTTTATGGGAACAATAATTTCCGTTGAATAAACCATAACCAGGCGCAGTTTTTGCCAAATTTCTACTGCTTGAGCTTGTTCGTGCCACGATCGCACTAATGCTAACAATTCTCCAGCAATTTCCTGATACCCAAACACCCAATCTGCTTCATTCAAGACTAAAACCAGGGGAGTTTCCAACGCAGATAGTAAATACTTTTGGAAATAGATAGAGCAGCTGACTTTGCTACCCATGTCTTCATCCCAATAATCATTGAGTTTTGCTTCTAACTGTAATTCCCGACTGACATTGGCACAAAACCAGCGCAAAAATTTATCAAAATTGGCAAATACTGTTGTGTCTGCTTGCTGAAAGTCCAAACTCACGGTGTGGAAACCTCGCTTTTTAGCGCGTGCAAGCAGCCGCAGCATCAGGGAGCTTTTCCCCATTTTTTTGGGTGCTTTAATGCAGATGACACTCCCTGGTTGAGCCATTTCTGCGTAGGCAAGTTCCTCAATTGGCGGGCGAGAAATGTAGAATCTGGAATTTAGGGATACTGGCCCACTAGGAAATTCTAAGGATACGGCTGTGGCAGCTCGGTAAAATTCCCTAAGTAACTGCTGATGTGCTTTACCAAGACGATGATTTTCTAGAGTCTGGCGGAAGTTGGATTCATTTATAGGTTCTTTGTAAAAATCACTCAGTATTTGCCATAAATCAACAGCAATTTTTGTGATGCGATCCTCAGCATAGTCTGCTTCAACTGCGATGTTCGTGTAAGTTTTTCCTTCCCAGGAAGAACGCAATACAATTTCTTGGAGTGTTGTTAAACCAGTTGCTTGACTGGCTTTTAATAGCAGTACTACTTCATCTATAGTCATTACTCATTGACTCTAATTCAGCAGGAAATTTTCTCACACCATTATTCTTGCCAACTGAATGTAGCTTGTTGTATGCCGGTAACAGTCAGCCCTTTCCAAAAAAAACTACAAACAACTCTGGATAATTTTTTGTATCCTCAGATATTTGACGTGATTTCATCATAGAATTTTTTTTACAAATTTTTCCGAGTTTTTCGCTAATTTTATGTGATTCGATCTACTTTTTTAGACATGTATTAGAATGTAGATACACGCAATTTAGCTGTTTTTTCTCAAAAATAGCTAAGGCGATCGCAACAAAGGTAAGATTTGTCCGTTGATTTTTTGCTAAATTCCATCAAAATTGATGATATGGGCTGATAATCTGAGATCTAAGTTACAGTCTAATCAACTACAGCGTTTTGCAACTACATCAGGTACACCCCTCCCCAACCCTCCCCGAACTCGCTCTTAGGGTATGCCATAGCGCGGTGGGTATTTCCGTACCTCAGACGATTTGTTAACAAAACTACTGAAAACTCAAATTTCAGTACTTTAGTCATTAATGGATATAAATAATTACTGAATTAATAGTTATCAGTACTATTGGCAATCCTACACTGAATCGCCATCATTACTCAATGAGAAGTATTCAAGCATTGAATACTTCTTTACTCAGCATAGTTTTGAGTTTGCCAAAATATTAAATTTAATGGAAGATTTGATAGAACCAGAGGGGTGTACGCTACCTAGATGGGAATGCGTTAACAAAGGATTCAATCAATGGGGTATGTAATTGCAACTGCAAATATGAAAGGTGGTGTTGGTAAAACCACCCTCACTGTTAACTTAGCTACGTGTTTAGCTAAAAATCATGGCAAGCGGGTACTTGTCCTTGATTTAGACAGCCAAATTAGCGCCACACTCAGTCTGATGTCACCTTTAGATTTTGCTAAACGTCGTAAACAAAGTAAGACATTTAGATATCTTATAGACGAAGTTATCAATCCAGAACCACAAGCAAAGCTGACAATTCAAGATATCATTCAAGCTCAGGTTTGTAATCTTCCTGGACTGGATTTGTTACCAGGAGATATTGATTTATATGATGAATTTGTCGTGTCAGAAATGCTGCACCAACAAGCAACGACTTTAGGTGAACAAGACTTTGAAACGATTTGGAATCGCTTTGAAAGAGTCTTGATAAATAACATTTTAAAACCTGTGCGCCAAGAATATGATTTTATTCTTCTCGATTGTGCGCCGGGATATAATTTATTGACTCGTAGTGCTTTAGCAGCTAGCGATTTCTACATACTTCCTGCTAAACCAGAACCGTTATCTGTAGTCGGTATTCAACTACTAGAGAGACGGATTGCCCAATTAAAAGATAGTCACGGACATGAAACCAAGATAAATATAAAAATGCTAGGAATTGTCTTCAGCATGTCTAGTGCTAACCTTCTCACTGGTAGATACTATAAACAAGTAATGCACCGTGTTGTTGAAGATTTCGGTGTAGAAAAAATTTGTAAGGTACAAATACCAGTTGATGTGAATGTTGCTAAGGCCGTTGATAGCTTTATGCCAGCTGTTTTAAATGCTCCTCAATCACCTGGTTCAAAAGCATTTTTTCAGTTAGCTCAGGAGTTGTTGCAAAAATTATAGTCCTACTTAATCATTCATAAACAACAAGATTCCCTACTTCTTAAAGAAGTAGGGAATTTTAGCATGTTGATTATTATGTACAAAAATAAAACTTGGTAACAATTAAGCTAATTTTTATTTAAAATAAGTACTTATACTGAAGCTTTTAGTAGGAAGATTCAGTTATTGAGTGAAAAGGCCAGTAAATCTAGCTAAGAAACAATGACTACTAACGATTCTCTACAGGCAGAGAAAAATCAGCGCTTGGGAATGCGCTTACCACGTACTCTGAGTTATCTCGAAACCTGGGGCTTTGGGTTGACAGGTCATGTTGGATGGATTGGTACTGCCCCCATTATTCATGCAGCGCTAGGGTCTAAAGCTATCTTAGTTTGGTTGTTTGGCACCATTGTCTCCGTTTTACTTAATTTGCAGGTACAAAGTTTAGGTAGACATTGGCCAGATGTTGCAGGAGGAACACCGAACTATACCACAAGGTTATTAAAAAACTTTCCTAGTTTGGGTCTTTACGTAGCTTTAGGGTACTTTTTTAGCTGGGCAGCAGCACCTGCGCTGTACGCAATTATTCTGACAAACCTAATTAAAGTCAATTTTGAAGCGTTAGATATTTCTTGTCCAGAAACTTTTTTAAAAGTTGTATTTACAGCGATTCCTTTTATTGTGGCATTCAGTGGTAGCCGTGCTTTAGCGCTGCTGCACTTATTTTTTGTGTTCCCAGCGATTTTACTACTGTTTTTGTTTTGTATTCAAGGCCTAGTATCGTTAAGTTTCTCAAGCACTAGTCTTAACTTACTTCCAGCTAGTATACATAGCTTGAGCTTTGAAGAATGGGCAAAGTGGTTTTTCCTGGCCAGCTATTCAATTTATGCTTGTGAAACCACTTCTTCTTTTGTTGCTGATAGCCACAACCCAGATAAAACTTTGAAGTTTTTAACCGTAGCTGCTTGGCTAATTCCTCCAGTGTTTCTAGGTAGTTCTTGGATATTAATGTGTTCGGCTCAAAATCCAACAATAGGGGATGATGTTTTCTTAAATTTACTAGCAGCGTCTGTGCCTTTTTGGGGTAAATATGCCTCTTTTCTAGTAACACTTTTAATTACTGTATCCTGCCTTTTAAGTTCTGCTACGGCAGTTTGTAATTCTCCTCGGGTATTATACCAACTTGCCTTAGACGGACAGCTTTCTGGGATATTTACAGTAGTTTCCCGTCAAGGTGTTCTTGGACCTGCAATTATAGTTGCATTTATCCTCAGTTTGCTTTGTTTGAATTTGGGAAATGTATCTCAACTGGTGACGGTAGCAGGTACTTGTTATCTGTTGTCGATTATGGGACTACATTTAGGATTATGGTTGTGTCGAGGTCAACCGCAGGTGTTATGGCCTTGGTGGTCACTTGGTTTTTTATTTGTAGAAGCGGTAGTTCTGATAGTGGGAGGCTTAGCTTGGAATTGGAGAGATTTTTTAGTGGGATTATTGCTACCCATTGTTCTGATGCTAGGAGATGCAGTACTACGTGGCTTAAAATTTGCGCTATTGCATCCAAAATGGTGGGCGGAGCGTTACGATACAAAGCTTAGTAGAAACAACCCAGACTTTGTTGTATTACAGGTAATTGTCTTAGTATCATTAATTTGCATTACTGCGACAAGTAGTTGGTTTATCCGCGATTTATTAGGCAAAGTTACTAATAATACTCCCAACTCTTTATTAGCTATTTTGCTAGTGACACTTTCTTTTACAGGAGTAGCGATCGCCTGTTGGACAACTCTACCACAAATTGTTGCTATTGATGAAGCACGCAAGCAAGCAAAAAACCTATTTATCACTACTCTCGATACGGTTCCAGATACTGTTTTAGTCTTAGATGAAAACGGTATGATTTGTCAAACCAATGCAGCTGCTGAAGAATTATTTGAATTAAGTGTTCAGCAGTTGCTTGGGCAAAACTTGAATCAACTCTTAATGTGCTATCACGGCAAACCAGAGCAATGGTCTATTAGGAGTGAGCAAACTTTAAAAATCAACCAAGGTCTACGAATTGTTGAATCGACTGTTTCACGGCCATTTAATCCCCAACTACAAGAGTATGTTGTCATTGTACGTGACATCACTCAACGTAAGCTAGCAGAGGAAGAATTAGTCCAATACCGTTGCCAGCTTGAGAAACTGGTTCTAGAACGCACCATTGAACTTATTCGAGTTAATCAACAACTCGAACAAGACATTATCAAGCGTCAAGAAGCACAAGAAAAATTACTACACAATAGTCTTCATGACGGGCTAACTGGGTTACCCAATCAATCTTTATTTATCCAGCGAGTGCAGCAGTCAATAGAACGTACCAAACACGACAAAAATTATCTATTTGCTGTACTTTTCTTAGATTTAGACCGCTTTAAAGTTGTGAATGATAGTCTTGGACATCTACTAGGAAATCAACTTTTGATTGCAATTTCTCATCGCCTCAAGTCAGTTGTCCGAGCCGGAGATATCGTTGCCCGTTTTGGTGGAGATGAATTCACAATCTTAATTGAGGAAATTGATGATCTTGACACGGCCATACAAATAGCTGAACGTATTAAAAAGGTGCTGGCTTTGCCATTTCAATTGAATGAGCATCGGGTGTTTACCAATGCTAGTATTGGCATTGCTTTCAGTAAAGCAGATTATCAGCAAGCAGCGCAGATTATCCGCGATGCTGATGTGGCAATGTACTCTGCCAAAGCACTTGGTAAGGCACGTTATGAGGTGTTTGACCAAAAGATGCACGAGGGCGCATCTTTGCTCTTAGAATTAGAAACTGCTCTGCGACATGCACTGCTACTCAAGCAAGAAGAATTTCGCCTTTACTACCAGCCAATTGTTTCACTGGTAACTGGCAAAATTATTGGATTTGAAGCATTGATACGTTGGCATCATCCACAACGAGGAATTGTTTCTCCTCAAGATTTTATTCCCCTGGCGGAAGAAACTGGAATGATTGTTAGTATCGGGCAATGGGTACTTTATCAAGCGTGCCACCAAATGTACACATGGCATCAACAATTTCCTAGTTCACTAAACTTGACAATTAGCGTTAATTTTTCTGGTAAACAGATTACGCAACCTGATATCTTTAAACAAGTTAAACAGATTTTGCAGCAAACTGGACTAGAGCCATGTAATCTGAAATTGGAGATTACTGAAAGCTTGTTGATGGATAATTTTGAATTAGCTACTACTGTGCTTTCCCAGTTAACTGCCCTGAATGTCGAATTGCACATGGATGATTTTGGTACTGGCTATTCATCTTTAAATTATCTGCATCGGCTACCAATTAAAACCATTAAGATTGACCGCTCTTTTGTCAACAGTATAGGTAGTCGAGGAGAAAATTTAGAAATTGTTCGAGCAATTGTCACATTAGCTCATAATTTGAATATGTCTGTGACAGCAGAAGGAATAGAAACTGTAGAGCAATTAGCACAACTGAAGGCATTGCAATGTGATTATGGACAAGGATATTTTTTCTTACCACCTATGGAAAGTACAGAAGTAGAAAGATTACTTGCTGCTAACTTTTGTTACAAAGACTTCTTAAGGAACTAATTTGTCATTTGTCATTGGTCATTTGTCATTGGTCATTGGTTATTAGACCTCTTGCAAAAGTCTTTCTTTGCGTTCTCTTTTCTGCACGGCAGTCGCTCATGGGGGAAACCACGCCACTTGCTCATGGGGGAAACCACGCCACTTGCTCATGGGGGAAACCCCCAAGACCGCAGTGGCTCCCCAAGACCGCGCTGCCTTGCCTCTGCGCCTCTGCGTGAGACAAAAAAATATTTATGCAAGAGGTCTATTGGTCGTTTGTTTAAAGTCAATCAATATTTACGAATAACCAATGCCCAATGCTTCATGATTTAGGTTACTGCCTGTAGCTGTAAATCCTTTACTTGATTAAATAACCTCTGTTCTAAAACAAGTTCATCAATAAAAGTATCGATTTTTTCTCTATCGATATTCTGCATGACTACAATATGTACCCAATTCTCAAAGCTTGCTAGCTGCCACTTTTTAATTAACCTTTGAGAGGGTTTTTTAAACACTACAGTAGTAGAGAAATTATTCAGCATACATGGATATCCTCTCAATTGAAGTTGTTGAAAAAGATATTGGGCATTCTGAATACAGTTCTTTGCTTCTCTGGCTAACCCATTATAGCCTCTACTTTGCAGTGCATACCAGAGAATCAGAGGAGTATGACCGTTTCTAGAACCGAGAATAGTTGTATCTGTGGAACCAATATATTCAATCATTGTTTCCACTCTTTCTACCCACTTTTTCTTAGTTAAAACTACACCACAAGGCAATGGAGAACCCATGAATTTAGCAGAAATAGCTACACTATCTATGGGTTTTTGAAAGTTAACTTGAGGAGCGCCATCTAAAAAGGGTAATATTAATCCTGAAAGTGCAGCATCACAATGAATGTAGTAATTTTTAATCTGATGACGATCTAAAATTTCGATAACTTTGTCTAAGTTATCGATCGCACCTTTAACAGTAGTGCCAATATTTAAATTTACGATCGCTGGATAATCACGATTTTGGCTAATTAATTGCTCAAAATGGTCATAACTTATTTCCCCATTTATTTGCGAATCCACAACTTGATGCTCGATCCGAAATAATCTCGCTGCTTTGGGAATTGAGTAATGAGAGTCTTCTGATGAGTAAAGAATCCCATTTGGGTAAATTTCTCTTGCTAAAAACATTCCATATAAATTTCCTTCAGTTCCGCCAGCGGTCACATAACCCCAAAATTTATTTTCTGGAATCTTATAAAGTTGGGCAAAAAAAGATAATACTTCTTGTTCAAATTGACGAGAATGCAGACCAAAATCTGGCTCTACATATGGATCTCCAGCATTATTTAACATGAAATTGAAAGATTTTATAATCTCACTGTAATCACAAGTTAAATTGTATGGATAACCTGCATGAAAGTGCGATCGCTGTTCTATTTCCTGCAAAAAATTTCCCAATTTTTTAGCAACTCTATCTGGCATATATTTGTATTTATTAAATTTTGATTCCAGGGAAGTTTTAGTCTAATTTCTACATATAAACCCAATTTCTTTATTATTTTTTTATATATCAGACTAATTTGGTTTTGTATGGTAAATAAATTCAGTGCAAATACGCAAAATAAAATTCCCATCAGATTTTTTAATTGAAAAGTCCAACCAATCAAAAACATCTAGATATAGAATTTACCAAAGTTTTTATAATATGTGAATATGGAAAAATACTGTAAGTATCCAAACGTAATTGATATCAACTCCGGATAATCACTTATTAAAATATCGGCGTTGCTGAATTTGGTCATGAATTATGTTTGTCTACATTTTGTCGTTTAATGCCAAATCCTTGTAGAGACGTAGCATTGCTACGTCTCTACATACCCGTAAATTGTAAATTCATATCTTGATTCAGCAACGCCAAAATATCTGCTGCGGATAATCACTTATTAAAATATCTATGCATCTTTAGTCTTAAAGCCTTTTCAGTCAGATAAAATAAGGGTAATCACCGAAACAGTGCTATTTCGGTGAATTCGACGGCTCATATAGTATCCGCATAATTAGCTCAGGCAAAAAACCTCTTCCTGGTTTTGCGTAGTAAAACCAT
Organism: Desmonostoc geniculatum HA4340-LM1; assembly: GCA_019359545.1. Lineage (GTDB taxonomy): Bacteria > Cyanobacteriota > Cyanobacteriia > Cyanobacteriales > Nostocaceae > Nostoc > Nostoc geniculatum. Next base: position 38,791 of record JAHHHB010000059.1, read on the forward strand.
CCCTGTGTCTGCGACTCGGAAATCTTTCCCTGTGTCCCCGCGTCCCTACTCCTCTAACTTTCTCCAAGGAAGCTTGACTGTAAATCTACTGCCTTTGCCTAATTGACTTTCAGCATGGACACTACCACCGTGTAACTCTACAACTCTTTGCACCATTAGTAATCCTAAACCTGTGTTTGCAGAACGGCGGGTGTATGAACTTTCGTCGGGGACTAAAGGTTGAAATAATTTGAACAAGTCATCAGAGGGAATACCAATGCCAGTATCTACGACGCTGAAAAAGATATATTCCTTTGTAAAATTTGGTTGGATTTCAATCCAAACTTTGCCCCCGTCTGGAGTATACTTAACAGCGTTACTTAACAGGTTAATGAACGCTTGTCGAATGCGGCGTTCATCGATTTGGATGGGTGCGAGTTCTGCCGGTACTTGTACACTCAACTGGATATTTTTTTGCAATGCCAGAGGTTTGACAAAACTGAGGCTAGAGTCACACAATTCTTGAATCGAAGTCGAAGCTACTTGCAGTTCCATCTTGTTAGATTGAATATCGGCTAGGTCAAGGATGTCGTTGATTAATTCCAACAGATTTTGAGCGCTATCTTCCAGGCTATTTAGGGACTGGCGCTGTTGTTCGCTCAAAAGGTCACATACTTCATTTTGCAATGTTTTGGCGATCGCCAGCATGGAATTTAGAGGAGTCTTGAGTTTATGACTCATGTTTGCTAAGTGCTTTTAGCACGATTTGCTACTTCAGCAGCTTCTTTAGTCTCACGCAAAGTGGATTCTGCTTTGTGAGGTACACATAATATTTTGAAACGCAAAGGGACGCTAAGTAAAGCGCTCCAGGTACGCAGAGATTTGTACCTCGCCAGACTAGGGAAAGCTATAAGTATTCAAGCAAAGCTGATATGACTCCTGACTTCTAAATTTTGGTGTATGAAAGAAATTGAAGAAAAACCCTATTAATTTGTATCTGGTTGAGATTTATCAGTTTTAACTTGCATTATTAAGGAAATCTAACTGTAGACAGATGAAATGTGAAACGTTAGTGTTGTTAGGAATCTGTATTTTTTGTGTTTAGCCTATATTCAAGTGTAGACGCTAGAGACAAGGAATGAATCATTTGATATTGCTTCTAAGTGTATTTCATCCCGTCCACAGCCAGCCCCAAGTCATAGGTTTTATTACTCATGCTCAACGTATCCACTCACAATTCTCAACAAAATCAGCAACTGATTGACACTACTGACTGGAACGTTATTGAAACGGAATTCGATCCGACACAGTTGCATCACAAAGAAACTGTCTTCACCCTTGGTAACGGCTATTTAGGAGTGCGAGGTTCTTTTGAGGAAGGGTATTCCCAGGATTTTCCAGCGACACTGATTCATGGTGTTTATGATGACGTGACAATTGCTCATACCGAACTAGTGAACTGTCCTAACTGGTTGCCATTGACAGTGAAAGTAGCTGGTGAAAGCTTTAGCATGGACAGTGGTGAAATTCTTAAGTATGAACGTCGGCTTGATTTGCGTTTGGGTTTAGTTAGCCGTGATGTGCGCTGGCGTAGTCCTAATGGTCATACTTTAGATTTTCACTTTCAGCGCTTCGTTAGTTTAGCAGATCAACATGTTTTAGCAATTCGTACTCAAATCACATCCGTAGACTTTGAGGGGGAAATCATCGTTGAAGCTGGGTTTGATGCCGAACCACATACCCAAGGCGTTAGACATTGGCGAACGATAAACCAAGGTGGCGTAGATCAAATTATTTGGCTAAATAGTCAAACTTTGCACTCAGCTATTCAACTGGGGATGGCGGCTAAGTTAGTGATAGAAGATGACGACACTATACCCGTGCGCGTCAAAAATGCTGGTAATTCTCGCACTTTGGCAACTAGCTTTGAGTTTTACCCAGGAAAAACGGTGACTGTGGAAAAGATTGTCACTGTGTTTACTTCACGGGAGACAGAAATCCCCATCGCCGCAGCCATAGAAAGGCTAGGTAACGAACCCAGGTATGCTACTCTCTTAGCAGCTCACATTGCTGCATGGGAGCAAGTGTGGCAAGACAGTGACATTATTATTGAAGGCGATCGCCAAGCTCAATTAAGTGTCCGTTATAATCTCTTCCAATTACTAGCCGTCACACCACGTCACGATAACCGAGTCAGCATTCCTCCCAAAACCCTCTCCGGTTTTGCCTATAGCGGACACATCTTTTGGGATACGGAAATTTTCATTCTTCCCTTCCTCACCTACACTCAACCAACCCTAGCCCGGAATTTGCTCACCTACCGCTATCACACTTTACCAGGAGCTAGGCGCAAAGCCCAGGAAGCAGGTTATCAAGGAGCCATGTTTGCTTGGGAAAGTGCTAGTACTGGCGATGAAGTCACCCCGCGCTGGGTGCCAACTCCCAACGGTGAATTAATCCGTATTTGGTGCGGTGACATTGAAGTGCATATTACCGCAGATATCGCTTACGCAGTTTTACACTATTGGCACACCACCAACGATGATGAGTGGATGCGGGATTATGGCGCCGAAATCATCCTAGATACGGCAGTTTTCTGGGAAAGTCGCGTGCAGTGGAACCAAGACCGCCACAGTTATGACATTCTGGATGTGATTGGCCCTGATGAAAATCACGATCGCGTCGATAATAACGCCTTCACCAATGTCATGGTACAGTGGCACTTACAGTCAGCTTTGGCACTGTGGGACTGGCTAAAGCAAGCCTACCCTGAAACCTCAGCACAATTGGTGCAAAAACTCAACTTAACTACAGAACGTTTGCACCGTTGGGCAGAAATTCCAGAGCATTTATTTGTGAATGAAGATGCAAAAACAGGTTTAATTGAACAATATGAAGGGTTTTTCCAGCTAGAAGACGTTAATCTGGCTGATTACGAACCGCGTCACAAATCCCTGCAAGGTCTGTTGGGAATTGAAGCCACAAGCCAAAAGCAGATTCTCAAGCAGCCAGATGTGTTGATGCTTTTGTATTTGCTGCGGGAGCGTTATGACCATAACACCCTCGCCGCTAACTGGGACTATTACAGCCAACGCACCGACCACACCCACGGTTCATCACTTGGCCCAGCCATTCACGCCATCTTAGCTTGCGACCTGAATCAACCAACCGAAGCTTATACACATTTTATGCGATCGGCCTTGGTAGACTTGGAGGATGTCCGGCTCAACGCCAGTGAAGGAATTCACGCCGCCAGTGCTGGAGGAGTTTGGCAAGCAGTAGTCTTTGGCTTTGGTGGTATTCGCATGACTCAATTTGGCCCAGTGGCTTGTGCGAATCTCCCACCTCATTGGACGCGCTTGAAGTTTCGTTTGCAATGGCGTAACGAGTGGTATGACTTTGACTTAGGAGTTGAACAAGAAGTCAAAGTTCCCAGTTTGGTAGAGGAAAGCGTGAAAATTAGTTGATTTTTTTGGGGTTGCTCATTTGAAGTAGGGTTTGCAGAATAAACGAAAAACCTAGATAAATCAAGAGATTCGGGAGGATAAAAGAGAATAAAGTGCAAGTAAAAAGGATAAAATAGGTAGAAACCCTTGTACCGAGTTGCGTTGAGA
>JAHHHB010000060.1 GCA_019359545.1 Desmonostoc geniculatum HA4340-LM1
TGAAGATATTTGGTTACAAGCCAAAACATGGGTGAGGCGTTTTTGTGCGTTGATACCAACATTCTCCCATTTGAAGTGGATGTTTGAGTGGTTTATTAGACACACTACTTTTGATTTTCCCACTCTTCAGATGTACGGAATTTGTTCAAAACTCAAATAGGATTCCTATATATGTATTAGGGTTTTAGTGAAATAGTATTACTGAATCTACCGAAATCACAAAACCAAATACCATTTTGAGAAAGTCAAAGCTGCTTTTGCTTGCAGAAAACATCAAAATGAGAAAACAGAAGCTTGTTTTGAGAAAGCAAACTGGGATTTGAGAAAGCAAAAGCTGATTTTACTTGCGGAAAACACCAAAATCAGAAAGCAAAAGCTTGTTTTGAGAAAGTAAAAGCTGCTTTTGAGAAAGTAATTGCTGCTTTTACTTATTGAATTTTACCAAAACATGAAGTTTAGATAAAATTATTGAAAAAATTACCGATAAATGCTTACTATTTTCTTCAAAGTACTTTGCAAGTATAAAATTATACTTTTTTATACAAATAGGAAAGGCGATCGCCCTCCGGCAAGAGCTTGCGATCGCCTTTCCTTAAACCCCCATTCTGAGAGTTAATTATCATCATGGCACAAGAAGAAGAGTTTGTAGAAAATCCATCAGAACTGCAACAATACTTGGATAGCGAGAACTTAAATATACCCGCCTTCAATCAACCTGCTCAAAATCCATTACCCAAAAGAGAACCGGTTAAACATTTATTAATGGGTTCTTCAAAAGCAGTTATCGGCACAATTCACCATCTGCAAATCATTGGCTACGCTAGCGTCGGCGACTGGAGTCCATTAGTACGAACTGGCAATGCTGACGAAGTGATGAGTATTTTAATCCGTCAGATTTTAATGCAATAACCCAAAACCTTATTGTAGAGACGCGATTTATCGCGTCTTCAAAATAAAATCCCCGGCTTTTTAGGAAAACCGGGGATTTTTTTGGTGTAATGCTCTAGTTTCGGTTAATTCCGATTTAGAGCGATCGGTAAAGAGTTCGTTCAGGAGCCTTTGCCCCGTAAGGCTTTCAGCCACCAAATCGACACACCTCTGAAAAAGATTATATATCTTGTGCGAAATTAAGTAAAACATATACCTCAAACCCTTGTCCTGTAAAGCATCGACACACCTCAACGAAAAATATAGGGTTTCAGCGATTTGGGTAGATGCGTCGAAAAACCTCAAACTCCTCATCCTCTCCGCGCCTCTGCGCCTCTGCGTGAAATAAATCATCGGCGTTGCATAAATGCGGGATGATTTTATCAGTTTTCCTTTGCGTCTTTGCGCCTTTGCGTGAGAGATTCATCCCCTTATTCAGCAACGCCAAATCATCTCTAAAAAAAATTCGTCATTCGCATGAAAAGGTCTTTACATCCTCAAAATTTCCGCCAAGATATAAAAGTCACAATAACTCGCCCACCCTTACATAACTCCTAATTACCCAAGTCGAGAATTATTACAAAGTATAACCACTGAATAAAAACTCAAAATTATACAGTAACTTAAACAAGACTGCAACCAGTGACAAAAGCAAGCGTGACCAAATATACAGCCATAACCTTTGCTCCCGTCCAAGGATTTATCGAGAAATCCCGTAAACTCCGAGACTTGTACGGTGCATCATTGATTCTTTCATACCTCAGCCAGCAGCTAGTAAAAGAAGCAGAAAAAACCACAACAGTCATATCCCCAGGACTTCCCAAACTTCAAAAAGGAATGCCAAATCGCATCCTAATTAAAGGACAATTTTCCAAATCACAAGCAGAACAAACGCTGTTATCAGCATGGAAAGGAATATTGTACGAATGTCGCACATGGATAGAAGATAACGTCTCAGATAAATACCATTGGGAGAGAGAGTGGACAAACTGGGGAAACCACGCCTGGGAAATCTTTTGGGGAGAAGGCGACAGCATTCCAGCAGCGATGGATGACTTAGAAACCCGCAAACTTTCCCGTGGTTGGACAGCGCTTAACTGGATAGGAGAGAGTTCTAGTTTAACAGGAACAGATGGAATAGCATTTCCTGGATTGGGTGGAAAAGCCAGAGATCCTAAATTTATCACCTATTCTTTAGAAGACGAAGAAATTAAGAAATTTTATCAAGCATTAGCAGCAATCACCGAAGAACCAGAAGAAGAAACGCCAGAAGGTAAATTTATTGCACCCAAGGAAAAACTGAGTATTACCGAATTAGTAAAACGTTTAGTTACCTGGCATGAAATTCGAGACAACCTCAAAATAGAACCATTAGATAAAGGTTTTAGAGAAATTCAACGCAAACCCCAACCAACTAAAAATATCCCTGGACAATGGACAGGTTGGTTTATGGGAGATGGCGATAAAGTTGGCGATTATTTAAAAGAATTAGCTGCTAAAAATAATGGTGATGAAGAACTGAAAAATTTTACTCATGCAATCCGTGATTGGGGCAAAGACTTTGGCGAAAAATTCAACTTACGCGAAAAATTAGGTAGAGTAGTTTATGCAGGTGGAGACGACTTCTTAGGCATAATTTACAGTAAAAATCCTGCCGAACCTATTCCACCATTCAAAGCATTTGAATGGTTGATGACATTAAACAATAAATGGAAAGAACATAAACAGCCGATTAATGTCAGTGTTGGATTTGTTTGGGTTGCAGGTAGCGTCCCCCAACGAGATGTCCTGCAACATTGTCGAGAAGCCGAAAAACTAGCTAAATCTTTAGGAAGAGATAGAGTTACAATTCGCATAGTCTTTAACAGCGGTCAATACGTGCAGTGGACTTGTCCCTGGGATTATCTGCATATATTAAAGACATATCAAGATAGAGACGGTAAAACCTTTGCAGAATGGCAATGTAAAGGACGCAAACAAGAAGATTTTCCTAACTGGACTCATGTTTATAGTGATTTAGCGCAATTGAAAGCTCGTCATGCCATAAATTTAAACAAAAAACAAACAAATGTTGATGAACGCATAGCATTAGAACTGTTTAATATTTATTTTGACCAACAGAAGGAATATTTAGAAAATCAACAAGAAAGAATAGTCGGGAAGTCAGACAATCTTGAACTAATGAAATGGATTGATGGTTTAATTCATGTAGGATGGCACTTATGTTCAAATATTTAATTCTCATCAATCCTTTAGGGTTTATGTATGGAAGTGCAGGATCATTTCTATCGCCAGAAAACTTAGTAGGACGTTCTGGTTCTAAGTTTCCTCCTGAAGCAGCTACTTTATCTGGATTGTTTTTTAGCGTTAACCAAGCAAAAAAAATATGGGATGCAGATAAATTAAGCAAAGAATTATATGTAGCCGGCCCATTTTGGGGAGAGTGGGATAATCCAGAATATTTTTATGTACCAATTCCGTGGAGTAAAATTATATCTGAAAATGAGTCTGCTGAATGGGAAATCAAAAATGGAAATTGGTATTCTGAAAATTCAAAATTAGAACCTTATTATCAATGGCAAAGAATAAATTTTTGGAATGAACCAGCTGAATCCATTCGGAGTAATGGATATGCCGAAAAGTCTCCTTGGAATTTTGTATCTGTTTTACATCCCAAACTAAAAGATGATGAGAGATGCACTTTAAAAATAGATGATGCCAAAGGTGGATTATTCTTAGAAAATTCTGTACATCTAAACCCAGACCATTGTTTAGTTTATCTATCTACCCATGATTTACCTGAAGGTTGGTATAGATTTGGTGGTGAAAATCATATCGTAGAAATCAAGAAATTTGACCTACTCGATGACAGTCCAATTTTAGAACTTTTACGCCAGCCTATTGAAGATAAATTCGCATTAATTACACCAGGTATATGGGGTTCAAATCGTTTTTCTTACCGCTGTCCCCAAAATGAATTTTTTTCTAGCCAAAAAAACATCCAAATGCTGACAGATAAACCAATACCTTATCGTTACCGCGTAGGTAATAGAAAAACACAACGGGGACGTTTAGGAAGGGGACGTTATGCAGTTCCATCTGGAAGTGTTTATGTTTTAGAGAAACCTATAAATAAATCTTGGTGGGACTGGGATGAAGAATGGTTTCCCAAAGAAGGTTTCAGTCTCAAAAGAATGGGATGTGGTTTGTGTCTACCAATAGATATTGAAATTACAGGAGTTGCTTAATGTATCAGAAAGCTTACGGCATCATTGAAACTCTAGCACCACTTCATGTAGGAGCAACAGCCGGAGAAGAAAGCGGTAATTTAAACCTGATTTTCCGCGACCAATTTACCCAAACAGGTATTATTCCCGGTAGTTCTATTCGTGGTCGTCTGCGTTCAGAAATGCGTCGTAATCAAGGAGAAGCGGAAGCAAATAAATGGTATGGTCATGAAGCGGATACAGAACAGTCAAACAGTACCACAGAATCTCTTGTTAAACTTGAATATGCCTCTATTGTTTGGTTACCAGTATTTTGTCCAGGTCAGCCGATAGTTTGGGTAACTTCTCCCCGTTTGCTCAAACGTTACCAAAGATTAGCAGGTAGTTTTATCCCATCACTCCAAACAGCAAAGCCTGATAATCTTATTTATACAGCTTCAAGAAGCTTAAAGGCTTTATCTATAAATGGAGAAGAGAAACTATTTTTCAATTTTGGATTTTTAAGTATTGAATCAAAAGATGATTTATCCCTTTGGTTTCCTTTAGGAGAAGAACTACCAGCGGTAGTTGTTAAGGACGATGAAATAGGAATGATTCATGATATGGCGTTATATCGTCAAAGTCGCGTAGCATTAGAAAAAAAAGAAAAGAAAGCTAAAGAAAAGGCTTTTTTCAATACTGAAGCATTGCCAGAAGGAACTATTTTAGCTTTTCCGATTGCTCTTAAAGAAGATAAAGAAGGAAAAAAATGGCAAGCATTAAACCAAGATGATGACAATGAAATTTATCTGGGAGGGTTAGAATCAATTGGTTTTGGAAATTGCAGATTAACCATAAAAGGGGTATGAGTATGACCTTAGAATTATACAAATTAGATCAAGAAGCTCACGAATTAGTTAGTAAATATAGTCAGCACAAAGATGCACTCAATCAAGCTTATAAAATGCGTATGACGGTAGTTTATGGTCTAGAACGCTTTTGGGGAGAGCATCTGCGGTTGCAAGGAATAAAAGCAGATTATTGGAAAGATACTTGGGATAAATTAGCAGAAATTATTTTAGCAACTGGTATTGAACTTCCCACTGATTCAAATACAGATATTCGAGAAACAGCAAATGAATTATGGAGTTTACCCATAGAGCAACGCAAAGTTACCTTAGCTGTATTAACGCAACTGTGTGATTGTATGGTGTGGTGGACTCAACGTTATAAACCTGTGCGTAACGATCAAATTGATGACGAAGGAGAGTAAAATGCCAGATAGCGATCGCATTCCTTTAATGTTTCAAGCTCAATTACCAAACCGGGGAAAAATACACTATTCTCGTGAATCGGAAACAGTTTATCAATGGGTTGAAGAGTGGCTAGAAAGTTGTCCTCCCGTTCCTAATACCGTTGTAGAAGAAAACGTTCCTCTATGGAAGCGTACTCAAAATAAATCCACAGTAAAAATGCCTGGTTTCAGTCGTAAAGTTCAAACTAACGAATATACGATTAGCTGGCGTTTAGTAACAAACAGCGGACAAGATGAAGGTTTTATTCGGCCTGTCATCGGTGCTAAAGGGTTACCTTTTTATCCAGGTTCAAGCATGAAAGGTGCATTCCTGAGAGTTTGTCCAAAGGAACTGCAAGGAGAATATTGTGGTGAAGAAATTACAGAAAATGGACAAACTAAGACTAAACCAGGAATTTTACGCTTTCATGGCGCATATCCTTTAGATATGTCTTGGGGAAATAAAAGCCGCCTAGTTGATATCATTCATTCTCAACAAAAACGTCAAGTAGAAGAGGATGTTACCACTACAGCTAATCCTCAAATATCTCTCTATCAAGCTACATTACAATTTGGTATTTCCAGCACAAAACATTTAGAACCAGCAGACTGGAAACAGATTTGGGATATTTGGGAAAAAGCTTTAGGAATTGGAATTGGCTCTAGAGTAAGTGCTGGTTATGGCCAATTTACTAAAACTATTGATAATACAGATAAAGTTATCCTTTCTGTTCATCTCAGTGGACAGGGATTAACTTCTCAATTATTGAATGGAAACCCAGAATTCCGTCCCAATATGTTTAAAGCCGCATTAAGGGGACATACTCTAAGACTACTTGCAGGAATTACTGATGAAGTCACAGCAAAAAGAATTACTCAAGAACTTTGGGGGGGAATTGATAACGGTACTTTTGTAGGAAAGTTAGGTATTAACTTTATTGCTGAAGAACTTAACATAGGTAAACACACATATAATCCTGCTGCGAAAAGACCAATTTCTATGTCTACTTATGACTTAGAAGCAGGAAAATTAGATATTATTTATATCGATAATTCCAGTAAAGAAAAAACTAAACTCAAAAAAATCGTCACTCAAATAATTAAATTTTCCGTCTTGCTAGGAGGATTTGGTAAATCTTGGCGGAGGGTTGACCATCGGATATTTTATCCTCAATATTTCCGTAATAATGATAAACCTATGATTGGTTGTCATTGGGAATTTACAGAAGAATCAGAAGAATTATATTTAACTTGTGCAAAACTAGACACTGGCAACATATCTAAATTTTTACAAGACATCCGACAAAATTTAATAAACTTGTTGGAGCTATCAAATGCTAATTACATTCCCAATTGGCGAGAAGCTTGGCATCCAAACAAAGTACAAGTATGGGCAAGAATTGGTAAAAATAGCGAAGCTGTCGAATGGTTTCATGGAGCTTATTCAAATAATAAAACCATCAAAAGAACAGATTTAACAGGTAAAATTAATCCGACTAAAGTAGGACGTATCTGGCATCGCATGTATCCGAGATATGTCATGAAAGATGGAAATTTACAAACAACTAATCAATATGTAGAGTTGTTAACAATCTTTCCTGATGACTCTCAAAACACGCAAGATTTTCTTCAGTTCTTAAACATAGATAAAAAATTTATTAAAATATTTCCCCAAGGATAATTAATCATGAATATTTGGATTGTCACAACTGGTAATAGTGATGTGCAGCTAAAACATGATTATGATAAGAGTAAATGGCAGAAACGTTATAGAGATATTAGGAGCCAATTATCTAATCATTTGTTTGAGCCATCTCGTCCGAAAAATGCCCGTACTGAAGAACCTTATACTCTTCCTGCAAGAGTTATGGGTATGGTTTATAGTCCTGATTTAGAGGATGAAACTTACCAAAATTTACACTTTCCTCTCCTTGACACTTTCACTAAAGGTTTACAAGGTAAAAATCGACCTGATAAAATTTTTGTTATCTTAACCAATCAAGAAAATGTATTCTCTACTAAAGATAAAACAGATTATAAATGTCCTTATTGGCAAGACACCTGCACACTTCAACCAATTTTAGAGAAGTATTTTCAAAAAGTATTTCCTCAATTGAAATCTAATAAAGACATTCAATATTTAGAACTGAAACCAGAATCTAAAGAACAAGGTCTTGACAATTGGGAGAAATGTTTAATCTTAGTGCAGGGAGAAATATCTGGCTTACCAATTAATAAAAATGCAAAAATTTATGTAAGTCATCAGGCTGGAACTCCTGCGATTTCTTCAGCAGTTCAATTTGAAAGTTTAGCAAAATTTGATAAGCAAGTTAAGTTTTTAGTAAGCAATGAGTATGAACAAGGTAATCCTATTTATATTCCGAGTTCAAATTATTTGAAAGGAATTAAATTACAGGAAGCTAAAGTATTATTAGAACGGTATGACTATTCAGGTGTTCAAGAAATATTAACTAATATTTGGGAAGAACCATTAAATGATCAAGAACAGAGAATTAGTGAATTACTGACAATGGCTATTTCTTGGAATTGTGCCAAATTTGAAGATTTTGCTAAAGCTAGGGGTAAAATCGCTGAAGAACGTATCCAAAAATGGTGGTGGACAGGCTACGAAGCTGGTTATTTAGCAGTTATACGTTTAGAACAGGGAAACACTGTTGACGCACTGTTTCACAGTTTCCGTGCTGTAGAAGGTCTTATTCGATATAAGGCTGGATCGACAAAAGAGGGTATTGCTAATTTAATTCCAAAAATTTTACCAAATTGGCAGACAAACCCAGATATGAAGATATTTAACGAGCATACACGAGAAGAAAGAAATATTTTATTTCATCGCTTGTCAGGTTTAAAAGAAGAAGAAGTATTTACAGCTTGGAAGAGTTCCAATAAAGAAAATTGGAGAAAGAGCATTTTAGGTTGTTTAAATTTCGTCTCTGGAGAAACATTTACCTCATTAAAAAAAGCTAGTCTCATGCACGACATAGAGCAGGAATTACAAACAGCAATTAGTAGTTACGAATTAAAAACTTAAAGAGTTTTTCACCACTCTGTGTTGTCCAAAGAAGTTAAATATTTCTGTACCGATAGTTTGAGCAATGCTCATCTCTCACTCACCAACGCTCAAGCCATATCTGAAAAGCGATCGCAAAACAACCATCAACTCCCACAACTGCGCCAAAATGACCGAAAATAATTGAGTCAAACCAACAGGAGTAAATTTATCATGTCTCCCCTGCTAACAGCGATCGCCACCCTCGGCTACGCCAAAAGACTGTTCTGGAGTCTCACTCTCACAATACTCCTAACTTTAATACTCCCTGGCTTTACCTTGGCTGCTTCTAGCTTAGGAGTTGATAACGGTCATCTTAGTGCTTGTCCAGCTTCCAACAACTGTGTTGTCAGTCAAAACGCAGATGAGAAACACGCAATTGACGCGATCGCCTATCACGTAGATCGCAACGCAGCAAAAGAAACCTTACTCAAAGTTCTCACCGTTGTTCCCCGCACAGAAGTTGTCGAACAAACAGATAATTACATCCACGCTCTCTCCAAAAGCCGCATCTTTCAATTTATCGATGATGTGGAGTTTTATTTCCCTGCTGATGAATCAGTAATTCATGTGCGTTCGGCATCTCGCGTGGGAGAATCCGATCTCGGCGTTAACCGCAGACGTGTAGAACAAATTCGTTTAGCCCTACGCGATTTAAATATCTGATTTCAGCGATTTATGATTGGAGTATTCTGAATTCTGAATTCTGAATTCTGACTCCTGCTTTATTGTTTGAGTTGGTGAACGTTGAGTTTTACCTTCGCTGTAACCTAAGTCATACATACTGGCCGCTTGAGAATCTTGTTCTGGTGACATTTTAGACCGTCCAGCCCAAGCATCAGATTTTCCTAAGCTAAACCAATCTTCATCAGTCATCTCAGAGGCGAATGTATTAAAAGTTGTTTTTTTGATGTAAGTATCCATATAACTATCCCAGAGTGCTACAAAGAGCGATCGCACATTACCCTATTGTCATAATGACAACTATCTTGGTGAAGATTACCTCTTCCCCAAGTATTAGAAAACTTTAAACAAAATCTATTCAGATATGAAAAGATATATGACTCTTATTTGATTTTTGGGCTTATATCATGTCCGGGCAATTAAGCATAATACTCGAAACCCCACCCCCCTAAAGCTGTGCTTTAGCTCCCCTCCCCTTAGCAAGGGGAGGTGTTGGGGGTGGGGTAAAGCGTATGTGGGACAAGCATTTGAGCTTAAGTTGATACCAATGCCAGGATACCTACCCGACAAGATTTATCATTCCAGAAAATAAATTATCCCAAATTGTTTGTACATTTGTAGGGGCGCTTAAAGGATTCTAAATTTTACGAAAACCGATACAAAATATTTCCATTTTCACTTACTTCAAAAGAAGCATTGAGTTCCTTAGCTTTATCATCTAAATATTCTTTAGCTTTCTCAGTTGATATCTCGGCATTTTTCGCCATTTGCAAGACTGTTATCGTTCCAGAATTGTTTTCAACTAATTCTAAAAACACCAACCGAAGACGCTTTTGTTCTGATTCCAGAAGTAACGCTTTTTCTTTTTTGTTTTGCTGGACTAAAGACCAACTCAAGCAACCTCCTATGAGTGTTGAGGGAACAGTCAAAATAGTTAAAGCAGCTACAGCATTTTCTTTATCTTTAGGGGGAGTTTTGGGATTAATAATATCCCAGAACATGGCCGCAGACAATGGAACGCCAAATAAGAGAATAGGACTTACGCACTGTACAAAAAAACTATTTTGTGTATCAACGTAAATACGTTGTTCCAGGCTTTTGGAGGTTGCTTTTGATTGCTGGCGATCGCCAAAATATGATTGAAAAACCTAGATAAAAGCTTTGAAAACTCTATCTGCCATTTTTGCTTTTATGTCAATGCGTAAGTCCTAGAATATTACAAAAATCTAGATGCTTTAAATCAAGTTTTTTATCTAACTCCTCAACCAATGCCAGAGACAATTACTGATATTGGTATTCTCCAAACAATGACAACGGCTGATCTAAAACTGATGGCTAAAAAACGAGGAATTACTGGCATCACTAAAATGAAAAAAGACGATCTTGTTAAAGCATTGAGTAAGGCTTCAAAGTAGCGAAAAGACAGCAGAGTAATCGCATACTTACGGGTGCGTTGAGCCTTTGCAACAACGCACCGTTATCTCCAATATTGCAAATATTATATTTAACCTTAAAACTGTCAATCAAGAATAATTAACGCTAATTACAAACTATTCAATTTGTTTTCTAAGGGATGGTGTCAGAATCATTAATCCTCTAACAACTTCTTCAGGGGTAGCCGTTCCATCGATTACCTTTGGTGCGATTGCCATTACTTCCAGAGCCAGGTTCGTTGGAATTCCGCTTGCTTCTAACCGCTTCAATTCCAAAATGTCAATACCTGCTGCTAATCCATCTAAATACTCTTCTACACTCACTCCTAAGTCTTCAATTTTCGACATGGCTATAATTTCCGGTTTTTTTGTCCAACTTCCATATCCAAGCATTTTATCGTAGCTATCTACAGTGCAGAGAATTTTGATAGTTATCAAGCTCACCGATATAAAAATGATTGCGACAGAACTCTTTGACAATCGAAAATCCAAAATCTCAAAACATTACCCCTCTCCGCCACCGGAAAGGGGTTAATCACTGCTGAAACTCAGCACTACTTAATTAATAAGCGTCTTGCAACTCGTAGAAATCAGGCGATATGTAATCCTTCCGCAAAGGCCAACCCACCCAATCTTCCGGCATCAAAATTCGCTTGAGATTTGGGTGTCCTTCATAGATAATGCCGTACATATCGTAAGACTCGCGTTCTTGCCAATCAGCGGTCTTCCAAATCCAATACACTGAAGGCAATACAGGATTTTCTCGTGGCAAGAACACCTTTAAGCGGACTTCTTCAGGGCGATCGCTATTATCACCCACTTTAAGCAAGTGATACACACTCACTAATTCCTGTCCTGGTCCAAGGTCAATACCACCTTGAAACTGAAGATAATTAAACCCATAAGCATAAAGGGCTGTAGCGGTGGGGAGCAAGAAATCAGGCTCCACCTTAATTATCTCCACCCCGTTTTTGTCTGGTGCCAAAAACTCATGGCCAAAACCATTTTCTGTCAACCACTGGGAAACCTTACCGGCTTGTACCAATGACTCTTCTTTAGCTGCTGGTACTGGTTTAGATTCTTCATCAGCCACGGGGTTGTTCCTCCTTTTTCTTTGCTGTCAGCAATGCAGGTGGTACTGGCATACCGATAGCTTCTGCCAATTCTTTCGGTGGTACAGAGCGAGTTTCTGACTGCATATACTTACCAGTTAAGATTTCTTCCACTGGCTTGAGGTTATGAGTCGTGCTGTAATAGCGGTGAGTTTGCTTAATCTTACCCCGTTCTTGCATCGAATCATTGGAAATTTTCTTCCGCAGCTTAATAATCGCGTCGATAATTGCTTCTGGACGAGGAGGACAACCAGGCAAGTACACATCCACAGGAATCAGTTTATCAACTCCGCGCACTGCCGTCGGAGAATCAACACTGAACATCCCGCCAGTAATTGTACAAGCACCCATTGCGATTACATACTTCGGCTCAGGCATTTGTTCATAAAGACGTACCAATTGGGGTGCCATCTTCATGGTAATTGTCCCTGCGGTGATGATTAAATCCGCTTGGCGGGGGCTAGAACGAGGAATTAGCCCAAAACGGTCAAAATCAAATCGTGAGCCAATTAAAGCTGCAAACTCAATGAAGCAGCAAGCAGTACCAAACAGCAACGGCCACAAACTAGAAAGCCGCGCCCAGTTGTAGAGGTCATCAACCGTGGTCAAAATCACATTTTCTGAAAGGTCTTGAGTGATTGTTGGACGCTCAATGGGGTTGATGATTCGCTCTTTGTCCTGGGTTATTAAGTTAGAATTCAAGACCATTCCAAAGCTCCTTTACGCCATGCGTAAACTAAAGCGACTACAAGAATTGCAATAAAGACTAGCGCTTCAATAAATGCCAATAGCCCCAGACGGTGGAAAGCTACCGCCCAAGGATACAAGAATACAGTCTCCACATCAAAGACGACGAAGACCAGAGCAAACATGTAGTAGCGGATATTGAACTGAATCCAGGCTCCCCCGATGGGTTCCATGCCAGATTCGTAAGTTGTACGCCGTTCAGGGCTGTAACCACTGGGTCGTAGGAGCTTGGATGCTGAGAGCGCTAAGGCAGGAACTAGGCTACAGACGATAAAGAAGCCTAGTAAGTACTCGTAACCGCTGAGGACAAACACAATGAGTATCTACCGCTTATGGAGTATTTTAAGTTGCGAGTGGGGAGTGGGGGATGAGGGAGATGAGGGGGATGAGGGGGATGAGGGAGTGAAGGGCAGAAAGGAGAATTCCTAACTCCTAACTCTATAACTCTTAACTCCTAACTCAGCACTCCTAATAGCCAATGCCCCATGCCCAATGCCCAATGCCCAATCCCTTGATTTGCGTTACTTTCTTTTACATTATATCTGTTTGATTTTTCTGAAATCTACGAAACAAATGCACTTCAGGTATTTGATTCGTTTTTGGTATTGATAGAAAAGTCTAACAGTTATGTCATAATTTTTAACGTATATTTAAGATTTCTCCTCTGCGAGGCCTTAGTCATGAGCGAACCAGCTGTTGAGACTTCAGTGTTAGACCGCTATGAGTGTCGCGCCTGCGGTTATGTTTACGAACCTGAAAAGGGAGATGACAAACATGACATTCCTTCAGGAACGCCCTTTGCAGAACTGCCCGTCAATTGGCGCTGCCCAGTTTGTACCGCCAAGAGAACGGCTTTTGCCAACATCGGGCCTGTAGGTGCGGCATCCGGCTTCAAAGAAAATCTCGGTTACGGTTTGGGTGTCAACAACCTAACGCCAACCCAAAAGAATATCCTAATTTTTGGTGCCCTGGCTCTTGCCTTTTTGTTTTTTCTCAGTCTCTACGGCTTACAATAAGACCCGCTTGAGAGTTGAGAGTTGGAAGTTAGGAGTTGGGAGTTCTGAATTCTGAATTCTGAGTTCTGAATTCTCAAGTCTGTAGAGCAACTGTAGCCTTTAAGGTAAACCTTTTAGAAAACCCCTACACAAATTTAGAACCAATCGAAGAGATACTGATGCATTCAATTGTGAAAAGTTGGCAACGAATATTTGCCTTGTTACTCGTAGTCTTGATGTGTATAGGTTGTAGCAAAGTGCCCTCTGTTAGCTACAACCCTTGGAAAATCATTTCTGTGCCAACAGATGCGAAGTTGCTGGATATTGCTTTTACTGGTAATCCTCAGCATGGCTATTTGGTGGGTAGCAATGCCACCCTGTTGGAAACCAATGACGCAGGTGATACTTGGAAACCAATATCACTGCAACTAGATGAGCAAAAGTATCGCTTTAACTCAGTAAGTTTTATCGGTAAAGAAGGCTGGATTGCCGGAGAACCAGGCTTTTTAGTCCATACCACTGATGAAGGTGCTTCTTGGTCGCGGATTTCTCTGAGCGAAAAGCTACCGGGTAACCCGATCGCAGTTAAAGCACTAGCAGACAACACAGCTGAGTTGGCTACTGATGTGGGAGCCATCTATCAAACCACAGATGGCGGCAAAAACTGGAAAGCCCAAGTGGAATCAGCAGTTGGTGTGGTGCGTAACTTAGAACGTTCTGCTGATGGCAAATATGTTGCCGTTTCCGCTAAAGGTAACTTCTACTCGACTTGGGAACCAGGGCAAAGTGCTTGGGTTCCTCATAACCGCAATAGTTCTCGGCGGGTAGAAAATATGGGTTTTGTTGACGGTGGTCAATTGTGGATGCTAGCCAGAGGAGGCCAAATCCAGTTTAGTGAACCAACTAAACCTGAAGAGTGGCAAAAAGCAGAATTTCCAGAGTTATCCACCAGTTGGGGTTTACTCGATTTGGCATACCGCACACCCGAAGAAATTTGGATAGGTGGCGGTAGCGGTAATTTGCTACAAAGTACCGACGGCGGCAAAACCTGGCAAAAAGACCGTGAGGTAGAAGAAGTAGCTACTAATTTGTACAAGATTGTTTTCTTTCAACCGGAACAGGGATTTGTCATTGGCGATCGCGGCATCTTGCTCAAATACCTACCAAACCCTGAAACAACTTCAAAAGAAGCAGCTTAAGGGGACTGGGGACTGGGGACTAGGGACTAGGGACTGGGGAACAGTTTTCACAACACCCAATCCCCAGTAACCAATCCCCAATACCCAATACCCAGTCCCCAATCCCCAGTCCCCAATCCCCAATACCCAGTCACTATTTCTGAGAAGAACGTTGCAACTTGTAACTCTTTCTAAACTTTGTAGGATAATAAACTCAATACATTCTTTGATGAAGGTAGGGATTTAAATGTCAGGTACCACTGGAGAACGTCCGTTTTCGGACATCATTACTAGCATTCGTTACTGGGTAATTCATAGCATCACCATCCCCGCATTATTTATTGCTGGTTGGTTATTTGTCAGCACCGGACTGGCTTATGATGCTTTTGGCACACCCCGTCCTAATGAATATTTCACACAAGCACGCCAAGAAGTGCCAATTGTGAAGAACCGTTTTGAAGCGAAAAAGCAAGTTGAACAATTTATTGGAAAGTAGTTTGAGATCATGACTAGCGGCAATAACATCAATCAGCCAGTTACCTATCCAATTTTTACCGTTAGATGGCTGGCAGTTCACACCTTAGGTGTACCAACTGTTTTCTTTTTGGGCGCGATCGCTGCAATGCAATTTATTCAACGCTAGGAGCAAGTTATGGAAAAATCGCCCAATCCTAATAATCAACCGGTTGAACTAAATCGGACTTCGCTATTCCTGGGACTACTACTAATTTTTGTTCTAGGGATTCTGTTTTCTAGTTACTTCTTTAACTAACTAGAACTACTCTTGTTAATCTTTGTTTATTGAACGTGTGTTGATTTGTTGTTAAGGGAGGAGAGAGCTGTGTCTGGAAGTGGGAGAATTCCCCTGTGGGTCGTCGCTACGGTCGCAGGATTAGGTGTAATTACAGTCTTGGGCATTTTCTTTTATGGTGCCTACGCTGGACTGGGTTCTTCAATCTAAAACTAGTTTGAAGCCAATACTATAAAGTCTGAACTTTCTAGCATTTGTTAAGAAATCAGCATTAAAAAGCCGCCTGTCTCTCTGAGATAGGCGGCATTGTTACAGCAAATTTTAAGTAAGGTCAATCAATTTTGGATTTTCGATTGACCCCATACCTGAATTCTGAATTTTGAATTCTGAATTCTGAATTTTACTGTAATTATAATTAGGTAATTAGTAAAAAGCGAAGTAATCTATTACCAATTACCAATTACTATATAGCGTTTCCCGACAAGCGTTAGGTACACATGTAGGGGCACGGGACTGCCCATTGGTGTCAACTTAAGCTCAAACAGTTATCCCACAAACGTTTTACCCCACCCCCAACCCCTCCCCTTAGTAAGGGGAGGGGCGGTTTTGGCTTTAGACAAAACCGGGGTGGGGTGACGCGGCGAGTAACGCTAAGTGAATGAACTCAATATCAGGTCTTGACAAGCGTTTCACGTTAAGTTGACACCTATGGGGACTGCCGTGCCCCTACACCTTGCGATATAATGTTGCACCGCATCTGAATGGGAAACGCTATAAACCAATCAAGCAATATCTTCGCTTTCTATGTATAAAAATAGAAATGCGAATACCACACCTGGTAAAACCCAACCAATGATCGGAACGAAGATAGCAGGCAAGTAGGAAGTGCTAGCCAAGATCGTAGGCAAAAATTCAAATGCCATAGTAAAGGTTCCTGTTAAATCACACTACAATTCAAGATGAGCTTACTGCAAAGTGCGCCAGATTTTTTAAATTCTAAAGATTTTTAACACAGGCGATATTGGGCATAGGGCATAGGGCATGGGGAGATGAGGGAGATGAGGGAGTGGGAGGGGAAAATTCCTAACTCCTAACTCCTAACTCCTAACTCCTGAGTCAAATACCCAATAGTTCATCTAGCTCTAAGTTTGGCAAGTCTGGAGGGATGACAGTTCGCACTATTGTGACTTTGTGACTTTCCTGTTGGGTTGTTGGATCGAGAGCGATCGCTTCTAAGCGAATTTCCAAACAGCCAAAGGGAATGTTTAATTGCGTCATCACTTCCAACCCGGACAAGGCATTAGGTAGTAAATTTGTCAGTAAATGGGGGCCGTCTAATAACCAACGAGTTTGACAGTCTTCAACCCATAACTTGATAGCAACTTGTGGATGTACTTCAGGCAATACTACGCGCACGATCACAGACTTGCCAGCTATTAGTTCGCCCTCTGGCACATGCAGTTGTGGAATTGGCAAAGGCTCAATTGCTAACGTACTTATAGGTAGGAGACGAGATAAATCTGACGCTGGTTGCTCCTCTTGTTCCAAGGCATAACTCTTCGTTGCATCGGCTTCTAATTCACTGTATGTATCATCTACAACAATTTCTTGCGCCAACCAAGCTGAAGCCGTATTTCTGTTTATCGGAGGAGGAGGGGGCGGTATTGTTGATAACAAAGGTGGTGAAAATATTGGTTCTTCTGATAATATTTCTAGTTCCGTATCTTCCTCTATAACTGAGTCTGCTTTTTTTACTGTGTCTGTGTCTTCCAGTATTTCTGTGTTGGCATCTAGACTTAACAGTGAGCTGACATCAACAACATCAACATCACCATTGGGAATTTCTGCACTAATAGAAAGCGGTGTCTGCTGGGCTGGAATATAGTTATCGTAGCCTTGGGGTGGCAGCTCATTTATGGATTCAGGCAAAGAGTATCCTTGGCTCTGCATCCACTTCCTGAGCAAGGGAGATGAGTAAAGGTTTGTTTTAATAAATTCTGAATTTGGTTGAGGAAGTACTTGAGTAACAGATTCTTTTTGGGCTTCTGAATTTGGCTCAGTTAGCACTTGAGCAAGAGATTCTTCTTGGAATTCTGAATTTGGCTCAGTTAGTACTTCAGCAACAGATTCTTCTTGGAACTCTGAATTTGGCTCAGTTAGCACTTGAGCAAGAGATTCTTCTTGGAATTCTGAATTTGGCTGAGCTACTACTTGGGCTGTGTTTTGATCTTCAGTGATAATTGTGTCTAAGTGCGATATGTTCTCAGTCGCTTCAATTTCCAATGTATCTGGGGCATTATCTTTTAGTTCTTCTATAACACTTGGCGTAGTTTGCAGCCGTTTCAAATATGGAAAAGTCTTGTCGAGTATTGGTATTCGACGTTGCCTGATGACTAACTGCTCCAAGTTGATGGCAGCTATGGTCGCATCCTTTTCTAAAAGCTCGTTCTGTATGGGAGATTCAGCAACGACATCTGTGGGGGTATTGACATCAGTTTGAACGGGGGGCAGTTTTGGTAATTGAGGCGAACTAGCTGAATTCTTCAGCTGAGATGTCCGTAGAGTGGCTTCTCGCAGAACTTGCAGGTTAATTTGTGGTGGTAGGGGTGTGTTTGGCGATGGATTGACTAGCAAAGGCTCGTCTGTCTTTCGGAGTTTGACCAGATTCAATAGTTTTAAATCGAGCTTGACAGTTGCTTCCGGTTCCGTGAAACTGTCAGAGGACGACGATGGTGCGATCGCCTCATTTGATGTACTAGATTTTGCTGCCGCTGTGATTGCCAGTAATTCTGTTACATCTGCTGTAATGCTGAAGGACTCGGCGGCTAATTGTATCACTTCACTAATTTCAGTGAATCTACCATACAAACTGATATCTGCCAAAATTAGCTTGGATTCACAGTCAGCAGGAATATCAATTGAGGTATTGATAGTGAAAGGCAGTACTTGGTCTGGTAAGGGTTGCCGTACCTTGGTCAGGATTTGTGATTCCAAGGGCGATCGCAGTTCAATTTTTAATTCGAGTCCACGGACGCTTTTTGATGATAATCTTTCAGCCAGTTCTAGATTCGTCTTTTCCTTCAGTTCTACATGCCCATTAATTGTTAGAGCTTGTCCCCAACGAGCAATGTAACTATCCCGATCTAAAGTCAGCAATAATGGTGGTGGCTGTTGTGTTCCTGAAGAATCCGTAACCTTTTCATCTTCAGGTAGCGGTTCAACAGTCGGTAAAGCTAATTCTATTAAATTTTGTAAAATCTGTTCTGCCGTCTCACCTTTGAGCCATACGGGACTGATCGGCTCATCGATCGCTGTAGCTTCTTGCTTGGTTGCATCTAGCACAACATTGGTGTCAGAGCTACTATCTGTATCTTCTTCTTTGATTGCATCTAGCAAAACATTAGTGTCAGGGCTGCCATCTGTAGGAATTGGTAGTTCACTGGCAACGGCGGCCCGATCTAGCGTTTCCACAAGGGGAGCAGAGGGCATGGGGCATCGGGCATCGGGCATCGGCACAGAGGAAAGACTTACTGCAACTTCTCCTCTGCTCCCCTGCTCCCTATCTCCCTCATCTCCCTCATCTCCTCCTGCCCCCTGCCCCTTGCCCTCTGCTACCTGGGACAGAACTTGCAGTTGGACGGTGTGTCGCCAAGATTTACCTAGCATATCCGACATCAAATCGCCCGAACAGCGCAGTTCCCAAACTCCTGGTTCAAAGTAAGTAAAAGGAATTACCGCCATTAAGCCTTCTAAGTTAGTGCGACGCGAACGCTTGAAAATTCGGCGTTTTGGCGTGACTTCCTGTGTTGAAAAGTGAGTGACGCGCACTTCCACATCTGTATTTCGCAGGCTAGAACGAGCCAGAACTCTATACTGCCCTTCCAAAATTTCTAAATTTGGCGATTCCAGGATATGCCACGAGCGATCGCCTTGCTTCTGTATCAGAAATTGCCAGTGTTCCATTGTGAGTGATGCCCAGACCGACAAGCCGCCCAGTAATATTGTGTATTAGCTTGCTTGCAAGTTTACCTCAGTAATTTGTAATTGCATCCTTAAAAAGGCTATCAAGTTAACTTAGTTTCACATACTGGAATTTTCGCAAAGTCAATACCTTGGAATCAGCCTTTTTTGAGTCAACAACCCAATCTCCAACAGACTAGAACATACAATAAATTAAGATTCACTTGACAACTCTGATTGAATTGTGAGACCCAACTTTTTGCTACAAACAGGTAGGATGTAGCTCTTAAGTAAAGATGGGGAATGGGGAATGGGGAGTAGGGAGTGGGGGAATTAAAGTGTTTCTTTCATTCGTAGCGGGTGGTGTGCCACTAGTACGGCTGCTCTTAAGTACGCTCTGCGATGGCAAATCACCATAATTGACGACGCGCTGTCCTTGTAGACCGCGACAACGAGTGTCCTCCTCATAGTGAAATGTAGGTGACAATAAAAATTTACAGGACGGATTAGATGCTAGTCATTTTAATGGACGAGCAAATCCTTGCCCCTGAGCAAGTTTGCCCGTCTTGTTTACTCGCTGATGGCAGCGGTCAACCCCGTTGGCGTGGCGGTCAACTGCGTTGTGGTCAAGCCATTCGCAAACTTACTCAACAGCAGCCAGACCAATATGAGTGTGTAATGGGCTTTCGCATCGCCCATATAGAATAACTGGATTTACCAGCAAGACCAAGCAACTGCGTTATCCTAAGGTGAAGTAACTGTTGAAATATAACCATAGGAGAATGCATAATGACTTGGCGCGGGTCTACAACGGTTTCAGATCGGATTTTTGCTTCCTTGCCTTATTTGTTACCGATGGTTGAGGCAGTAACTTTCGGCCTTTTTTTATTACAGCAGTTTCCTCCCCTGGCAGTCGTTTTTGCACCGATTCTGATTTTATGGTCATTTTATAGAAGTGTGCCTTATGCAGGAATGATTGTTTTCTTTGCCTTATTCCTATTGGTGGTAAGAAACGAAAAAATCAGTCACTTCATTCGTTTCAACACCATGCAGGCAATACTTTTGGATATTATTATCTTTTTGTTTAGCATCCTGATGAGTATTGTTGGACTGGTTCCTGCTGGTGGTTTTGCAATCCAAACCCTATCGACAACCATTTTTCTAGGCACAGTGGCAGCAGTTGCATATTCAATCATCCAGTCTTTGACCGGGCGTTATGCAGAAATTCCAGCGATTTCTGATGCGGTGTACATGCAAGTGCGTTAGTGGTTAACGGGTCGCTACGGTATTTTCCAGGCGACCAATACCTTCAATTTCTACACGGACGCGATCGCCCAGTTGCAATGAACTAACACCCTCTGGCGTTCCTGTAAGCACCACATCCCCCGGTAGTAGCGTCATCACCTGACTGATATAAGACACTAAAACATCCGGCGAAAACACCATCTGATCGATACAGGCAGATTGGACTGGATTGGCCTCGTCATTCAGAAAAGTCTGCAATCTCGCTCCTGGATTTAATTCCCGCACAATCCAAGGACCCAAGGGACAGAAAGTATCAAAACCTTTGGCTCGCGTCCATTGACCATCTTGTTTTTGTAAGTCCCGTGCGGTCACATCATTAGCGATGGTGTAGCCCCAAATTTTAGTTTGGGCGATTTCTGGCGTACAGTCAAAAACGCGATCGCCAATTACTAATGCTAACTCTCCTTCATAATCTACTCGTTGCGACTGGGGAGGATATTTAATTTCCGTCTCAGAGGGAATAATCGACGTAGTTGGCTTGAGAAAAATTAGTGGCTCAGAAGGCACTGGAGTTCCCATTTCTGCGGCATGATCCGCATAATTCTTCCCCACCGCCACAATTTTCGACGGAGCGCAGGGAGCCAAAATTTGGTAATTTTCTGGCGTCAAAGTCAAATCAGTGGGTTGCCCTTGTAACCAGGGCGGAGCATCTAGCAACTGGACATTGAAGGATGGTTGTAGTAAACCATAGTAAATTTGTCCTTCTTGATTTTGAATTCGTACATAGCGCTGCGCCATAACCTTGATCGATATCCTTTTGTCTTTGATTAAAACCTGTAAGCGGCTAGTAGCAATCCTCAGTTAGCTTTTTGGCGAACCGATTGAGCCTTGAGCAAAAAAGCGATCGCTATAGATGCCTTTTGGAAAAGGCTAAGCTGATGGCTCAATCAATTTGCTGGCGAACACCAAAAGCTGGATTCTTACTTGCTAGAGAAACCTGGGGTCGGAAGCGACCTAGTATTTCAATAGGGACATCCAAGAAATGAAATCCAAAGTTCGGCGGATTGGCTAATGAAACAAAATTGAAAACTGGTAAGATTATAGTTCCTTGTTGCTTCAGATGTTGATGAATACTAGTATTTTGAAATAAAATCAGTATAAATTAACACTGGCAGCCATTTTGTCCATAAGGGAAACCGAAAAATATGACTACAAGTTACGAAACAATGTACATCCTGCGTCCTGACTTGGGAGACGAACAGGTAGAGCAAGCAGTTACGAAATATCAGAATTTGCTTCGGGAACAAGGCGCCGAGGATATCCAAATTCAAAATCGTGGTAAGCGTCGTCTAGCTTATGAAATTAACAGACACCGGGATGGAATTTACATCCAGTTGAACTACACTGCACCTGCAACTGCGATCGCTCCTTTTGAACGCGCCATGCGCTTGAGTGAAGAAGTAATTCGCTATCTCACAATTAAGCAGGAACTTGAAGAGGCTAAACCTGCCAAAGTGGCTGCAACTACAACTGCAACTGCAACTGCAACTGCGTAGGGAATAGGGCATGGGGCATGGGGCATGAGGGTATGAGGGGACAAGGAGACAAGGGGACAAGGGGAGAATAACTCCTAACTCCTAACTCCTAACTCCAGACTTCCAATGCCCAATGCCCAATGCCCAATGCCCTTAAATAAAATTTTGTTTTTTTCTTTACCAGTGGCTTGGCTCGTAATGCTAAATTAACAAATACTTGCCAAAGGTAGTACTCCCGCAGTTATACCTAAGAGTGGACAAGATTCTGAATGGGAGCGGTAAGCTACTGTGAGCCAATCTAATACACCCGATGTTCAAGCTCTCTCTACGGAAGTATCGCAACTACGCCAAGAGTTGCAACTCCGCGATCAATTAGTGCAACAGCTATCTCAAGAACTCTTCCGGTTGGTAAAGGGTAATACTAATTTTATGCCCCAACAGCCGGATATTGAGCGTGATACCACCCAGTTACAAGCTTTACAAGAACAACTCCAAGCTGTGGAACAACAGGTGGCATTCTACCAAGAGCAAATTACAACTCGTGACTCCGAAATTTACCAATTGCGACAGTCAGTCCAAGAACTTACCGATCGCACTCGGATGTTGGAGCAAGTTGTACAAGAGTTGCCTCAAATTTACCGTCGTAAGTTTGAGGAGCGCATGACGCCAGTGAGAGAAAAAGTAGCAATGCTACAACGGGAAAACCGCCAACTACAGGCAGAACTGCAAAGTGTAAGTTACCGTTTAGCAATCAAAACCCGCAATGCTAGTCACAGCGGCATTGATTTGCCAAATTTTCCCCGCCCAGCATCCGAACAAACTCAAATTTCGTCTCCCCAGAATGCCTAAAAAAGGATGTTCTAACAGTGGTAGCCGATCTGTCAAAAACTTTAGATTTTCCCTACTCCCCTGAATTTTAAGGAGGATTAGGGGGATTTTAGATCCGGTTATTTCCTTTTCTCTAGGCTGATTGGGAGGGATGTTGGTACGACCGTATACTTTTCAAACATCGTCTGAAGAGTAGCTTGAAAAACTATGTTTTCACGAGGCTGGGGAGTCTGACAAACAATTGCATCTGCTTTGACCAATTTTGGTCATTTCCCTTACTACATCAATAGCTAGAAAGCTATGAGTTTTTCTCGACATTGTTCTCTAGGTTAAGATAGGACATTAGCCTGCTAGCACCAGACCGAGACTACTATCTTTGACAATGTGAGAATACACAAAAAAGTGTAAATAAATGCAAAAATTGCTTGACTCCACCATCCTTCTTAAGATAAATTTATTTATTAGCCTACTAGCACCAGACTCTTATCTTTAACGGTAGTAAAGATGTCCTCGTAAGTGTCAAAAATTTCAAACACCGAATCTAACTGCGTGAGTTCCAAAATTAATCGTACAGGGGTTTGCACCTTGCATAGAACCAAACGACAACCTCTTTGACGTGCAGCTTTCAACCCTTTTACTAAAGGAACTAAACCAGAACTGTCCATAAAGTTAACTTCTGTTAAGTCGATAACCCAGAGTTGATAAGGTTGGGGTACGACTCCAGCCATTTGTTCACTCAAAGCCATACCACCTTCCAAATCGATGCTTGCTTGGGGTTTGAACAAAATCACTTGAAGTTCTTGTGTGAGAGTCATGAATTTAACAGGGTAGTTGGAACACTTGACAAAAAACCGAAAAAAGACATTAATACGTCTTCTCCTTCAACAACAAAATCGCTGTTTTACCCAGGTATTTAGGTAATTTCAGCCCTGAAGTTGACAGAGATTTTTTCAGTATTCATGTCGTATAATTTGTAATAACTTTTCCCAATATAGGCATAAGCGCTTAACAAATTCGGTATCAACCGTGTCTTTTACAAAATTTTCATAATATAACCGGGGATTTATAAATTTTTTATAAATTCTTTTTATTTTTGTTACAGCGATCTAGTTTTGTGGTAATGAAGGCTAAAAATCTTATATTATCTTACAATTAGTATTCAAAACATAATAGTTACCATAAACTAAAATATATGTATTATTTCAGAATTAAGAAGATTCAATAAATCTATGTAGCGGTTTGATTGACACCCTAGCCAAAAACAAGCAAAGATATAGTAAAAGTAAAAATTTGTAAAGACGGCGGTGCAGGATGTCTTTAGAGCTGATTTCACTAGAAAACATCCAGGAAGTCGCCCACAACTACGGCTATTGGGCAATTTTTTTGGGAATTTTGCTAGAAAATTTAGGCATTCCTGTTCCTGGGGAAACCGTGACCTTAGTGGGCGGATTTCTAGCTGGTAGCGACGAACTGAATGTCTGGCTGGTTCTCGGTGACGCAATTATGGGTGCTGTAATTGGGGGAGTTTGTGGCTATTGGGTTGGTAGAGTTAGCGGTTGGCCTTTCTTGGTAAAAGTTGGTAGCATATTTCGGATTTCCGAAGTGCGACTGTTGAGCATTAAAGAGCAATTTAGTCAAAATAGTGCAAAAGCAGTATTTGTTGGACGTTTTTTGGCATTGTTGCGGGTTTTTGCTGCACCACTAGCTGGTATAGCCGAAATGCCTTTTAGAAAATTCTTTTTATACAACTTCTTAGGAGCAGTTGCTTGGGCTAGTTTGATGGTGACATTGGCTTTCTTTGCTGGCAAAATTATCCCCCTAGAGCAATTGATTGCTTGGGTGGGCCAATTTGCGATCGCAGCATTACTGATCCTGGCTGCTTTAATTTTCGTGCCAATATGGCTGGAGTCTCGTCAAGTGAAAGAAGTAAGAAGTGAAGAGTGAGAAGTGAGGAGTGAGGAGTGAGGAGTTAGGAGTTAGGAGTAGAGTAAAAAGTTATTTCTTTTAACTTTCACTTCTTGTATTTTGCATTTTTAACTCCTAACTCCTAACTCCTAATTCTTAACCCCTAGTTAACTGTGACCAAATGCGAGTTGGTAGTCCCCAAACGTAGATAAAGCCTTCGGCCGCTTTGTGGTCAAATTGGTCTTCGGCTCCGTAAGTTGCCAAATCGGGAGTGTAAAGGGAATTGTCGCTCGAACGTCCAACGATGGTGGCGCTACCCTTAAACAACTTAACTCGCACAGTTCCAGATACTTGTTCTTGTGTCTTTTGAATAAAGGCATCAAGTGCAGCTTTGAGTGGACTGTACCAAAGACCGTTGTAAACGATTTGGCTATAGGTTTCTTCAATCCCACGCTTGTAATGGGTGACATCTGCTGTCAAAGTCAAACTTTCCAGATCCCTATGTGCCTGAATTAGGACTAACATCGCGGGTGATTCGTAAATCTCCCGCGATTTTATGCCCACTAGACGGTTTTCGATCATATCAATCCGCCCAACACCGTGATTTCCCACAAGTTGATTGAGTTGTTCAATTAGCTCAACTGGTTTTTTGGCTACACCATTGAGGGTCGTGGGAATGCCACGATAGAAACCAATTTCGATATATTCTGGTTCATTGGGCGTGTTGGCGATCGCTTTGGTCATTTCATAGATTTCTTCTGGTGGCTCAAATGAGGGATCTTCAAGTAAACCAGCTTCAATACTACGACCGAGCAAATTCTTGTCAATGCTGTAAGGAGAGGATTTTTTGACTGGTGAGGGAATACCAAACTTTTCACCATAGGCGATGGTTTCCTCACGACTCATTCCCCATTCTCTGGCGGGTGCGAGGATCTTCAGGTTGGGGTTGAGGGCGGTAACAGAGACATCAAAACGGACTTGATCGTTACCTTTGCCGGTGCAACCGTGAGCGATCGCATCAGCACCATATTTTTCGGCTGTTTCTACTAATACCTTGGCAATCAGCGGACGAGCAAGGGCGGTTCCTAGAGGATAACGATTTTCATAAAGGGCGTTAGCTTGAATTGCTCCAAAGGCGTAATCTTTAACAAAGCTGTCTTTAACATCCGCTACTAGGGATTCACTTGCACCCGATTTCAGAGCTTTTTCTCGGACTGGCTCTAATTCATCTCCCTGACCTAAATCTGCTGCTAGGGTAATCACCTCTTCCACACCCCACTCCTCCTTCAGGTAGGGGATGCAAACAGAGGTATCTACTCCGCCAGAATATGCCAGGACAACCTTTTTGGCGCGACCCATTAATTTCTCCAGTTAGGAAAACAAAGAATGAGTCATTATTATATCGAAACTAATCCATATATACTTTATTGATGCAACAACCTATAGGAGGAGTTAGGAGTCAGAATTGGTGAATTCCGAATTCAGTACTTACATCTACTGGAAAACTATTTAGTCTATATTACAGCAGTTTTCATGTATTTAGACCACAATATTATTTCTTACTTTGCGCCTTTGCGTCTTGGCGTGAGATAAAAATAATGTGGTTCATTTACCTGAAAATCACTGTAATACATTAATTTTCATAATGCTTCCAGTTTTTTACTTGCAGTTGCAGGTTTAGGCAACTCCGGTCAAAATGATGTTTCAGAGCCAGACGAGGAGATTCTAGACAATGAAATTGATCCTGTCTATGGCTAAAATATGTGGGAAGTCCTGAACGCGATTGAATGAGGAGATATCAACTAATGCTAATCCTCAAAAACCTTGACGTTAGCCATTGTGAAATCTCCTCCAAGATGATTTATGCTTTACCCAATATTGGGTGAAATACGATGCGACTATAATTTTAGCAACGCGATCGCAATTTGGTTTAGAAATTGTGATATGTTGATGATGTTTTGCTGGGTTAATCTCTCTAACAGATGTGAAGGGTGAGATATCGAGATCAAACCTTTACCTTTTGCTGGCGATATCAGGCATTTTAGTTCTAGGGATTCCAAAATCTAGGCATTTGGTGTACAAAATTAAATTGCTGCTCTAAGCTAGTAGAAGGTGGTAATGGTACTGCTTGATACTGCCGATTTGCTTGGCTAGGTGATTGTCCGCCACGAGAAATCTTATGGTCAAGAACTCTAGTGTATACTAATTTCCATCCATTACTTGTACGTCTCCAAGTGTGTTCAAATGTGGCTTCGTTGCGGATACTATCAGAGCCAGGGATAGTTGCATCAACGTACTCAACACCCGTAACCTTGGCATAATTTCTGCCTACATCCCGACGAATAATATATGCACTCTCCCGATATTGACTTGTTTGTTGCCAAAACTGCTGATTAATTTGACGTAACTGTTCTAAATTAATCACTTCTCCATTTAATTGACGTGCTTGAAAATCAGGTGCAAAGTCAGCAAAACAACCGTATAAGTCTTTACGGCTACAGGCATTGAGCATGGCGTTATAAGTATTTAGTATATTTTGCCATTCTGTTTTTGAGTTTGCTTTGTATTCAGACCAACACCTGTTGAATTCTCTGGGTGGACAATTGAGCATGTAGTCTGCGCTACCATCTGCTCTAACAAAACCATTATGAATCACTAATGGGATTGTGATTAAACTAGCTAGGGTAAAAATTCCTTTTTTCATCATATTAAACTCACCAATAATTCCTTTATCGAACAGATTAAAGGAGATACTGACGTAATTCATTCACCTTTTATGCTTGTTGGTGTGCAGGAAATATCACTCAAGATTGCAGAAACGTGTATTGTCACTAGTATGTACATAGTATAGGCGATCGCCCAAAGAAAACTAGAAGCTTGAATTTCATCAAAACACAGCTTGAATCAGGGACTTCCAGATAAAAAATATCCAAAATGTAGGGTGCGTCAGTGTGAGAAAATCTAGCTATGCCAAGAAATTATTCCTACTGATGCACCCTACTAATCCCCAATTTGGGATAATTTATTTTTTGGTGTTTCCTAAAATTAACGACACTCACGACTCATGACTAAATCCCCATTCGCTAGTCGATACACCCCTTCGGGTTCCACAATGGGATCGCCTTTTTTCCAGGAACTAGCTGCACTATTATTCGTGACACTCTGCACATCACCTGTAGGATAACTAGAAGCCGCAGCTTCACCCGGACGATTAGGTAAACCACCAGTACCTGTAATAATAAAAGTCCCTTCTTGCTTGGGACTGCGAGCAATGCAGCTATTGGCAATCAGTGCATTAGTATCAATGGGATTGTTTTGTAATTCTGTGAGGCTGTTTTGGATAAAACTAATATCAGATAGACCAATAATATTTCCAGAGATTGCACCACTGGCATTAATGTCAGAGCGACTATTATTATTTAGTAACTGAAGGCTATTTCTATCAGTTAATGTTTGTGTAGAGCGATATAGAGAATCACTAAACAAAGCACGAGTGTTAAATGTAATATTTCCGCCTTGACCTTCTGGTGCGAAAGCTAGGATATCACTATCTTCTAAAGCAATTATCGTATCAGCGGTGAGGAAAATATTACCGCCTCTACCTTGACCACTAGATAAATCTGTACGAATGTCGGTGTTATTTCGCAAGTTTATTCTTCTAGCAGTGACATTGATATTCCCACCACTTGCTTGTTCAGATCTGGCGCTAATATTACCATTTTTGGCATTAAAATTTTCACTGACATTAATATTAATATTACCTGCAATACCTGTGCCTTCACTGCGCGTAGAAACTAAAACGACACTATTAGGTAAGTTTAAATCAGTTGTAAATAAGTTAAAGTTCGTTGTGAATAGAAATATACTGCCACCATCGCCAGTAGAAGCACCAGTGTTTGCACCTGCAAACACACCAGTACGTCTATCTATACTCGATGAAATAATGAGACTATCTGCATGGATGCTAATATCACCAGATTTCCCTCCGCTAGTAGTTCCTGTAGTTACAAGTCCACCATTAGATGCCTCAAATACACGAGCATTAATTTTAATATTACCTCCGTTGCTAAAATTCTCTGTTAATGCAGATACAATACCTTCCTCTGTGGCACGAAAATAATCTGTGTTGATAATAATATCTCCTCCCTGACCAGTTGCCCCACTTCGGGTTTCAGTTGATATGAAACTGGCAATTCCATCTGCATTAATTCCGGAAATTTTAACTGCATCAGCAGCATTGATGTAGATAATTCCACCTTTACTTTGTCCAGCTTCGGAAATTTGAGAATCAATTTGACCTCCATTAATTAAAGTCAGTTTTTGTGTCTTAAGTTTAATATCACCAGCATTTCCTACAGCACCTTCTCCCACCCGACTATTGATAGTACTATTATCAATGACCACCGCATTACTACTATTAATAAATATATTACCTGCATTCCCCTGACCGAAAGTTCCAGATGAAATATTTCCGTTTACTAACTGCAAATGTTTGGTATTGATTGTTAAATCACCGCCATTACCTCTAGTGGGAACGTCAATACCGAAAGGTGTAACTCCTGTAAATATAACGTTACGATTTTCAGAATTTAAACTAATTAACTCAACGGATTCTGATGCATCGATATTGATGTTACCAGCATTACCGCCTAAATTACCATTAGCTTCTACAACGATTAAACCACCATTTTTCATCATGAAATTTTTGGTTTTCAGTGTTATGTCACCTCCACGGCTAATAGTGCTTGTTGTTGTTAGAAAACCAGTTGTTGTATCTGCTGCATCTTGGGGATCTATTTCTATAGAATTTGTTGCTGTAACTTGAATATGTCCTCCACGTCCAATTGTTTCTCTGGTATTACCAACTGTTGATCCATCCAAAATAAAAGAATTTAAACCAATATCTATAACTTGTGTTCCTAATGTTTCGTCGGCTGTGACTTGAGCCAAGGCTTTGGCATTTGTTGTGACAGTCAAACTGAGCAATAGTCCTAAATGCCACCACCAATTGCAATTAGACTGCTGGATCATAAATTTTTCTCTTGCGTGTCAGTTGTAGCAACTGATATCTAGTCTGAAGCTTGGGGTGAGTAATTGCAACGCTGCATAGATAAGTCTAAAAAGCAATACACTTTTATGCAATTTTACATACACAATTATGCTGATATCGATACTGAAAGTTGCATCTAAGTTTGCATAAAAGCTGAAGGACTAATTTCTGTGTTTTATTTACTCTGTGAATTGCTAAAGATTTTAAGTGTCAAAAATTTTCATAAAGTCGGAGTAAACATCCAGCATTTTCAGATCATCAGGCTATTTACTGGCATTGAAATATTCGCATAATACAAGAGAGAAACTTATGCCTACTTTTCCTTCTGATCCATTGTTTAAAGACCAATGGTATCTCTACAACACCGTAACCGTTGGTAATCGGACATATCGCCTTTTTGATATCAATGTAGTTAATGTTTGGGATGACTATACGGGGCGCGGTGTTCTAGTTGGTGTGATTGACGATGGAGTTGATTACAACCACTACGATTTGGATAATAATTACGACAAAACCAGAGATTATGACAGTGTTAATCAAGATTCTGATCCTTTACCAGTTCTGGCTGGTGATAATCACGGTACAGCAGTAGCAGGTATTATCGCTGCTGAGGCTAATGGTGTTGGTACTGTGGGAGTGGCTTACAATGCAAAGATTGCTGGTATTAAAGCTATTCCTGGTTCTTTGAGTACTGTGGTTGATGCTTTGTGGCGTGCTGCGAGTTTTGATGTTGTCAACAATAGCTGGGGTTTTGATACTTTCTTTTACGATAATTTTTATACTTTTCCACAAGCAGGACAAGCACTCACTAATGCTGTTACTAATGGACGTAATGGATTAGGAACAGCCATTGTCTTTGCTGCTGGAAATGAACGTGCGGAAGGCAATAATACCAACTATCACAACTTTCAAAACTCCCGCCATGCCATTACTGTAGCTGCACTTGATAGTGAGCATGGTTGGGCAAGTTCTTACAGTACTCCTGGTGCTTCTATTCTAGTTTCTGCCTTTAGTGCATCATATGGTCTTGACTATATTCTCACTACAGATCGCCTGGGATCTGCTGGCTATAGTTCTACAGACTATATTTATTCTTTTGGTGGCACTTCAGCTGCTGCTCCTCAAATTTCTGGGATAGTAGCCTTAATGTTGGAAGCAAACCGCAATTTAGGTTATCGAGATATCCAAGAAATTCTCGCCTATTCTGCCCTCCGTAACGATCCTAATAACTACGGAGGAGATTACATTTGGCAATATAACGGTGCTAACAACTGGAATGGAAGAGGTTTACACGTCAGCCACGACTATGGATTTGGCATGGTAAATGCTCTTGCTGCTGTGCGTTTGGCTGAGACTTGGCAAAAACAAAGTCGATTTAACAATGAGAAATCTCTTTCTTATAATTCTGGTAATTTAGGCTTGGCTATTCCAGATAATAATACAACAGGAATTAGTCGCTCTTTTACCGTTGCTGCGGGTTTAGAAATTGATTGGGTAGAAGTAGAACTCAATCTAACTCATCCTTATCGAGGTGATTTGGTTGTTTCCCTGATTTCTCCGAGTGGAATTGAAAGTCGTTTAATCGACCGTCCAGGTAATAGGCTAGATGATGGAGATAATATTGTGTTTAAACTCTCCAGTACACAACATTGGGGAGAAAGTAGTGCTGGTACTTGGACACTCAAAATCAAGGATTTTGGCCCCACAGATGTCGGCATTCTCAATAGTTGGAAATTGCATTTATATGGGGATGCAGATACAGCCAACGATACTTATTTCTACACCAATGAGTATGGCATCTATGGTGCAATTACACTGACTGATAGTTCTGGTATCGATACAATTAATGCGGCGGCGATTACTTCTAGTTCTAACATCAACCTGACTCCAGGTTCTACAAGTACCCTCAATGGAACTAAATTAACCATCAGTTCAGGAACTACTATCGAAAATGCTTTTGGTGGCGATGGTAACGACACCATTATCGGTAATGCTGCTGCTAATGTTTTATCTGGTGGTAGGGGCAATGATATTTTGATTGGTGATATACCGCTCACCTACCAAACTTATACGTTCAGTAACACATCTGCTCTCAATATCCCTGACGAATCTACCATTAATTCTAATCTCACAGTCAGTGGTTTAAGTGGTGCGATCGCTGATGTCAATGTCACCTTAAATATTACCCAAACATATAGTTCTCACCTCGATGTTTTCCTGATTAGTCCTACAGGAACTCGTGTGACATTATTCACAGGTGTGGGGAGTATTTTCAGTAATTTCACCTCCACAGTATTAGATGATGAAGCCACAACATCAATTACGGCTGGTAATGCTCCGTTTACTGGCACTTTTAAACCACAGGGATTACTATCAGCTTTTGATTATCAAAATCCTAATGGTACATGGAGACTAGAAGTTACTGATAGATATGTTGGAGGTGTAGGGACACTTAAGAACTGGTCGCTGAACTTGAGCTTTCCTGCTACATCAACAGTAAGCAATGATACTCTCAACGGTGGTAAAGGTAATGATACAATGCGTGGCGGTGCTGGTAACGATACTTATGTTGTCGATAGCACTGGAGATGTAATTGTAGAAAACTTGAATGAAGGTACGGATACTGTCCAGTCTTCTATTAGTTACACTTTAGGCGCTAACTTAGAAAACCTGACTTTGACGGGTACAGCCGCAATTAACGGCACAGGTAACAGTCTCAATAATGTCATTACTGGTAATAGCGGCAATAATACCCTCAATGGTGGCTCTGGTAATGATACTCTCAACGGTGGTAAAGGTAATGATACAATGCGTGGCGGTGCTGGTAACGATACTTATGTTGTCGATAGCACTGGAGATGTAATTGTAGAAAACTTGAATGAAGGTACGGATACTGTCCAGTCTTCTATTAGTTACACTTTAGGCGCTAACTTAGAAAACCTGACTTTGACGGGTACAGCCGCAATTAACGGCACAGGTAACAGTCTCAATAATGTCATTACTGGTAATAGCGGCAATAATACCCTCAATAGTGGCTCTGGTGTTGATACTCTCCTTGGTGGTAATGGCAATGACATCCTCATCGGTGGTACTGGTAACGATACACTGACAGGTGGCGCAGGAAGCGATCGCTTTACTTTCAATTCCCGTACAGAAGGTATTGACAGAATTACTGATTTTAACGTTGTTGATGATACAATTGTTATCTCTGCCGCTGGTTTTGGTGGCGGGTTAGTTGCTGGTGCGGCGATCGCTGCTAGTCGATTTGCGATCGGTTCAACAGCCACTACAAGTAGTCAGAGATTCATGTACGATCAAAGCACTGGCGCTCTGTTCTTCGATCAAGATGGTACAGGAGCGATCGCCAAAATTCAATTTGCTACGCTCAATACTGCACTAGCCTTAACTAATGCAGATATTTTTGTTGCTGCTTAAAGATTTCACGTTGACTGTTAACGGTTAACAGTCTTTAACCCTCTTTTGTCACTCTCGGAAAACAATAATCTCAGCCTGATTCTGAGACTTTGATTTCATCAAGGTTTGAGGCTTTATTTTCTAACAGAAACTGAAATTTATAGATAAAAGTGGAAATTAAAGCCCTGTAAGCATTTGGGCGATTGGATTTTCCCACTCTGACAAAAGAGGGTTAAAGACCTCCTTGGTGAAGATGATTGCGATCTGAAGTTTTGGCAATGCCAAAATTATCACAACGGCAATTTCCACAGGGATGTTTGTTTACACAAAGTTTATATCTACCTGACAAAATGAAGATTTAACGAAGATCATCTTTTGTTGGTTATTTCTTAACCTACACACATTGGTTCAAAGCTTATTTAAGTGAAATTACAGAATTATTCGCTTTTGAGCTTTGGAGTATTTTCTGATGAAATTGGCTAAAGATATTAGCATTGCTGCTTTTGCAGTTGCCATCTCAGTTGCTGCTGTTACTAAACCGACACAAGCTGCCTTGATTAATTACGGTTTCACCGTGAATGCAACATCTGGTGATAATCCTGGTCAATATTTTGGCTCTTTTCAATATGATGACTCGACTTTAAGCAATACAGGTCTTGAGACATTAGGAGTTGAAAATGGACTAAAAGTTGCATTTGACTACTTAGGTACTAACTATACAGAGGTAGATGATAGTGATTTCGACAGTTTTCCTATAGTCAGCTTCAATAATGGCGAAGTTCAGGGACTGAGCTATTTTGTTGCAGATCAGTTTGTAATTGGCAGCGATCCTAGTACTCCAGAAGTGGGAGGAAATAGATTTTATCTGATTACCGATTCGGTAAATACAACAGAAGTAGGTACTGTCAGCTACGCTAAAGTACCCGAACCATTAGCTGCTGGTGGTACAGCTGTTGCTGGTGTTGTTGGATTGTGGATGCAGCGCAAGAAGAGAGCAACAAAAATTGTCGGTTAACCTTACACAATCAGTAAAATTTTGATTAAAAAAATCCCCACTGATTCAGTGGGGATTTTATTTTTTATTCAAATCTTGACCGTGCTAATTCTCATTCAATACGCTTGGGTTAAGGATTTTTTGGAAAACCATAGACCTGTAGAGACGTTGCATTGCAACGTCTCTACATTGTTCGGTTATCTAAACCCTATTGGCGTAAGTCCTAGATTTTAAAGGCCACCAATAACGCCACCGTCATTGCGGGTAATTACTACCACTGATGAACGTGGGCGACCTGCTGGGCCATAGCCTTGACTATTAGGCCAATTACTGGCGACTGTGGGATTCGAGGCATCCCCGCGATCGCCTGGATGCTGGATATTAACAAACATCGCTTTGCCATCGGGTGTTGTGACAAGACCAGTTACCTCACAATCCGTAGGGCTGGTTAAGAAGCGCCTAACTTGTTTGGTGTTGGGGTCAGCACACGACATAGTGTTACTACCGATGTTTACCAAATCACCGATACCATCGCCTGCGTGGTCGGTCTGAACCCAGAGGCGGCCGAAGTCGTCGAACCAGAGACCATCTGGTGAACTTAAGTCGTCACCTTTAATGTTGCCTTGAAGATTTGGTTCGGGTCTAGTTTTGTCCCCAGCTTCAAAGAAAATATCCCATTTAAAGGTAGTTGTTGTAACGCTGCGTCCATCTTCGCGCCAGCGAATGATATGACCATAGCGGTTGTCAGGACGTGGGTTGGCAGCATCCACGGGAGGACGGGCACCGCCGGCTGCTGTTGTACCATCTGGCTGGTTGGACGAAACTGGGGTTGTGCCGCGACGATTATTGTTGGTCAGCGTGCAGTAGACTTCAATCTCTTTATATCCACCAATGCGGGGACGTACAGCTACCCACTCTGGACGATCCATCATGGTTGCGCCGACGCGATCGCCAGCTTGTCTTGTCTTAACCAGAACCTCAGCTTGGTTTCTGAAGCCGTTCTCTATTGTCAGGCCACGCTGACCGTGAACCAAAGGCAGCCACTCACCAGTACCGTTGTCATAGAATTTAGCAACGTACAAAACACCGTTGTCGAGCAAATCGCGGTTAGCAGCACGATTTGTCCGATTGAAAGATTGGGCACAAACGAACTTGTAAATATACTCGTTGCGTTCGTCATCACCCATATAAAAAGCAACACGGTTATTGTCATCCACAACTACCTGAGCGCTTTCATGCTTGAACCGACCAAGTGCAGTGCGCTTGACTGGTTTGCTTTGCGGATTGTAGGGATCAATCTCGACCACCCAACCGAATAAATGGGGTTCGAGTGGGTTTGTGCTGGCATCAAAGCGTGGATCAACCTCAGGCCAACGATAGCCAGACGTTCTTCCGATGCCGTACCGATTCTGTCCTGCGAGAATATCGGACTTGTCGATGCCTTCAATTGCAACTACATCTCGTGTAGCATTAGCAAAGTAGCCGTTCCAGTTCTCTTCACAGGTCAAGTAAGTTCCCCAAAGTGTGTAGCCGTTGGCACAGTTGTTAAGTGTACCGTATGCGGTGTAGCCGTCGTTCAGTGTGCCAGTGTCAACAGAGCCAGTTGGGGTAATGTTAAACTTTTTGGACTTCAGGAGGATATTGCCAGCCGCAGGTCCCGAAACTCTCATTTCGGTGTTGCCGGTAATGCGGCGACCATAAGACGAATTCGGATTGAAACTCCACTCATTGCCGTTTTTGGAAATTTCCACAACAGACACACCATGAGCAGCCTGAGATTTGCGTACTTTGGCAATTGTGACTGTATCCAAACCATCTGGATGCAAAATCGATTCCTGGGTGTACTCGTGGTTGACGCACAGTAGACCGGCATTGATTGGCTGGTTTAAAAAGCCTCTTAGCGATCTTGTTTGTGAACTTACTGTTCGACCAACAACACTCCCTGGCTGTAAAGGGAAGTAGTACATACCGTCATTGTGCATACCAAACTGCTTTTCTTGAGCAGCCGCATCTTGGGAGGCATCTGCTAACCAAGTCGGGCCACCAGGGGCTATGGGATCTCCCCAAGCAATCAGTACTTTAGCTGTGTAACCTTCAGGAACACTGACGAGATCCTTTTCCAAAAGTCCTGTAACTGGATTGAGTAAATTTGGTGGGACGCTCTTGAAGCCTATGCCACCAAATCCCGTTCCCTTGGGAATCGGTGCTGCATCAACACTTTGAAGAAAACCACCGATGGAAACATCGCCCAGAACAGTTAGCACCGACGTACCCACAGCCGTCATGATGAACCGCCGCCGACTCAGACTAACGCGGTCAATCACATCACGAATTGACTCGTTACCGGATGGGTTGAGGGTCAAATTATTTTTAGGGTGAAAGCGTCCTTTCATTCTTTGTTCTCCATTTAAGGCTTAGAAGATTGCTATTCAGTTCATCTCTCAATAACATGAGTAATTTGGTAAATAAAAACTCCACACACTTACATAAATTACTGAGATATTTATTGAGATTTGACACATTTTTAACAGCCACTAAATAGCAGTTAATAACAAATTAAGACTGGCTGATGCTGCTGAGGCAGACTAAAATAATCAATTTGTCATTAATTTAAGTACTAAGTATTAACGTCAGGTTATATATTGATTAATTTGGCTTTATCAACAATTTTTCTGATAAAAATAAGTTTTTCACAAAGAAGAATACCTTCGCAAAATCGAAAAATGCCTCGATTAGTAGGTTGGGTTGAGGCACGAAACCCAACAAATACGTTGGGTTTCACTTCTCTACGAGACGCTACGCGTAGCTTGCTTCCACGAAGTGGTACGCTCAACCCAACCTGCAAAAAAATGGTGAAGGTATTGAAAGAAATAACAACTTTGTCATCAATGCAGATGGTGGCATTTAAGACAAAACTTCAGCAAACAATAACGTAGGATAGGAAGTAATAAAAAGATTAAAGACAGTCCTCATCCTCTAAAATAGAGTCACTCGCTTCGCTCGAATTCAAAATTCAAAATTCACGCATTCAAAATTACAATCCCCATAAATAAATTCAGGGGCTTGAAACAAGGACGTTATAAGCCTCGTACTTCGTATATCGGCTTATATATTTTTACCTTTTCCATAAATAAATTCAGGGGCTTGTATCCTTTTTTTCTTTGGTCATAAAAAATGATGCAAGATGTCAGGTTAAAGTAACATTTTGCTTGAGTCGCAACAACCGCCTAGTAGTCTGTCGCAAAAGTTTTGAAGGTTCGTAGTAAGCACTCAAGTGCTTAAAAAATCAAGGACTAAAGTCCTTAGTACAAACACTTATGACCATCAGAATTAATGGGACAGACCACTAGGATGCTAATTAAAAATAAGATCGAGACTTACGCAAAAGATAACGAAAGTAGCGGTAATTCATGAATTACCGCTACGCAAAAATAAGGTTTTCAGTCACATATTGCGTAAGTCCTGAAGATGTCAGATTAAATAAACGTGTTGCGAGAATTTTTCGGGCGGATACCAATTACAGATGGCCGGGGAACGCCTGTAGCTTGATCCTGTCCACCATCAGCCTTGGAAATATTACTCGGCCAACTACTCCCACGAGGTAAACTCCGAGTTTGATTGAATGTACTACCATTCAAATCCAGTAATTCAATGCTGCGACTTAAGATCGTGCCATCATTAATTGGACAATCTTCACCAGGATGTTGTATTGAAATAATCAGTGTATTTCCCACAAAACTTGGTCCTGTCATCTCACAACGCACTGGCCCATGAGCAAACGGTATCACCTGTCCGGCATTTGCACCACTGGTGGGGATAAAAAACAGCCAATTATTACCGAAGACTCCTGTAAAATCAGAAACATTACCGCTAGCTGTGTGATGGATTTTGGTTTGTTTACCTTCAGCACCCACATCAAAACCATTGTGAGTGCCAGTAGACATATCTGTGACTCCCCAAACATTTGCCCGATCGTCAAAAACTAAATTATCGACGTTGGCAAAACCAGCACCATTCACGGAACCGGCTTCACCACCTTGGGCAAATCTCTGCCATTTGAAGGTTAAGCCCGTAGCATCAGCGCTATCTTCAATAATCTTGTACAGTCCTCCTGATTGCTGCGTCGCCTTGGTGTCTGTACTTAGCTTGGCAACTTGAAAAATTCGGGAATCAGGATAACCATCGCTACCTGGGGCACCATCAGTATAGGCAATGAACACTTCTTTGGTGGTTGGATGCACTTCTAAATCTTCTGGACGCGCCGTGGGAGTTCCCCCGACTAAATTTGCAGCTAAAAAGGCATCGGTGAGTACAGCACCTTGGCTAGAGTAGAAGTCAGATAGCTTTTTATTTTGATAATCAGGTAGTGCTTTGGCTTCGTTAGTGCGATCGCATTTAAACACACCACCATCTTGGGTTTGACCTGCAATGCCATTACGTCTCGGTAGTGGTAAAAGGCCTTCTTTTTGGGCTTTCTGCAACGCAGCAAATTCTACAGAAGATAAAACTGTCGGACTAATTGGATTGGTAGGAGTAGTTAATAGTAACGGTATCCATTTACCAGTACCATCTGGATTGTAGCTGGCAACATACAAAGTCCCATTTTCCCACAACTGACTGTTAGTTTTACTCGTTGGTGAGGAAATAGTATTAGCACTGACAAATTTCCAAGTGTGTCCTCCACGTCTGTCATCACCCAAATAAGCAACTAATTTTTTACCTGCTTCAGCACGCACGGCAACATTTTCATGGCGAAAACGACCTAACCAAGTGTGTTTTCGGGGGCGAAATTCCGAATTCGTGGGGTCAATTTCTACAATCCAGCCGTATTTTTCGCCAACTAATCCAAAAGTCTTGCCGATAGTTTTATCTGTGTAACTCGTCTGAGTACCATTAGCTTTGACTGCTTCTGTAACGC
This sequence comes from Desmonostoc geniculatum HA4340-LM1, assembly GCA_019359545.1. GTDB lineage: Bacteria > Cyanobacteriota > Cyanobacteriia > Cyanobacteriales > Nostocaceae > Nostoc > Nostoc geniculatum. Next base: position 39,244 of record JAHHHB010000060.1, read on the forward strand.
TATTTTGGAAGTTTTCTTCCCCAGATAAAATTGTTCCCCAAGGAGTTTTACCGCCAGAACAATTGAAGGCAGTACCAATAATTTTGTTACCTACTTCATCAGAGGACAGATTAAAAACTTGGCTTGCTGCTGGGCCAGTCCCGATTAAATAATTTTGGTCACCTTTTTGGTGGTTGCGACTTCCCCAAGCCGTGATATTTTTGTAGTCATCATTGCGTTGGCTATTGATTCCCAATCCAGAAAGACCATGAATCCGGCGATTTTTTTCATCTTTAACCACAACAAAACGTTGACTTGCATTCTGGCTAGAGATGCGGACAATCGAGCCGCCTTGGTTATATAAAAATTCCCCTTCAACTTCAATATTTATGGTGGAGGGTAAAGCCCAACCAATGACGCTTTCAAATGCGTCAGGTAATCCTTTAACATCAGAAGAGTCTTCTACTACTAAAGTAGAAAATGGAAAACTCACGTATTCATGATTGACCCATAAATACCCGACATCATTAGTTTCTCCAACGGGAATAAAACCAGTAAAATCGTTGTTGTATCCAAAATAATCGTCTTTGTTAGGAAAAACGCGATCGCCCCAACTAACAATTACATAACGTTCGTACTCTGGCGGCACTACCACATCATCAAGAACGTTGTAACTAGTTAACTTAATATCCGCAGACGCATTAACTACTTCTCCTTCACCAATTTTTTTCGGCAAGAAATTTTGTTGTTCTTGATAAATTGGTAGAGGATGTGGTAAGCGTACAGGTGTAAAGCCTAGTGACGCAGTTTTTACTTCTTGACTGCTGCCACAACCTTTCAAGAGTGTGCTTCCCAAAGCAGCACCAGCACTGCCAGCAAAAAACATTAAAATTTGTCTGCGAGTCAATTTAGACATTAAACTCTCCTCTGGTGTGACAGAAAAAACTTAGTAGAAATAAATTCTACTCAATTAACATCAGAAACTCTTAAAATTATGAAGTTCGCCACGTTTTAAATAACTAATAATCTATTTTTATTAATAAATAAAAGATGAATTGCGTCGCTTATGGCGATTTCGATTTGAATGAAGCATAGGATAGTCTAGCACGTCTGTGCTTCATCCAATTGCAAACCGCTATATATGCAGAAAAACCGCTAGTTTATTACTAACCAGGACTTACGCACAGGTAACGGAAAATCGTACATTCCCAGCGGCTTCGCGCAGGATACCACAGAGAACGCAGAGGGCACCCAGAAATAAGAGTTTCAGAGAGTTTTTGCGTAAGTCGTAATTAACTATAGTTTGTTAAAGTTAAGCTGAGGTTATATATTAATTAACTAAGAATTATTAAACCTTGCGTTATACGTAAGCAGAATCAGGTAAGGAACAGAGTCAGTGCCCCATCTGTCCTATCCTGGAGATGGGTAAATGTGTTGTGGGTGAGACTGTGTTTTTCAGCGTTGTAATACCGACTTATAATCGCCAACCGATTTTAGAAAAGTGCCTCCGTGCTTTGGAGGTGCAGGAGTTAAATCAGCCAAGTTCGGTTACTGATTACGAGATTGTCTTGGTGGATGATGGTTCTACTGATGGCACATTGGAGTGGTTAGCAGCACACAAAGAAGAGTTTCCCCATGTCCGATGGTTTGGGCAAGATCATGCTGGCCCTGCGGCGGCGCGGAATTTGGGGGTAGAACAGGCGCAAGGAGACACAATTATCTTTATTGATAGTGATTTAGTAGTGCTGAAGAATTTCCTGCAAGCTCATGGTAGCGCACTAGTCCAGGGAAAAGAGAAATTGGGGAGCGATCGCTTTTTCACCTACGGCGCAGTTATCAATACTTGCAATTTCGACAATCCAACTGCTGAACCCTACAAAGTAACAGATTTTTCCGCAGCTTTTTTTGCTACGGGAAATGTAGCAATTCCTAAACATTGGCTAGAAAAAGCCGGACTTTTTGATACCAGTTTCCAACTCTATGGCTGGGAAGATTTAGAATTAGGCGTGCGGCTGAAAAACTTAGGTTTGACACTAATTAAATGTCCAGAAGCTGTAGGTTACCACTGGCATCCACCGTTTAATTTAGAACAAATTACAAGCTTAATCGACAAAGAAATCCAACGCGGACGGATGGGAGTTTTGTTTTATCAAAAACACCCCACATGGGAAGTGCGAATGATGATTCAAATGACTTGGCTACATCGCTTACTTTGGGGTATTCTTTCACTCAATGGCGTACTAAATGAAAGGACAATGGCTCCTTTTTTGCAATGGCTAATTAAATTAGGTAAACCACAATTAGCTTTAGAAATTGCCCGAATTTTTCTCAACTGGTATAACGTGAAGGGTGTTTATGAAGCCTATGCTAAAATGGAGCAGACATAGTGATGGAAAAAGTCACGTTGCTCCGCTCCATAACTCTTAGTACAGGTCGCCGCAAAAAAGGGTCGGAATTTAAGCTGCGAACGCTAGGTCTATTTGGGTCGTAGAATTGGAATCTGGAATTTGGCACTTTGCGATAACTTTTAAGGTTGACTTTTCACTCCA
>JAHHHB010000061.1 GCA_019359545.1 Desmonostoc geniculatum HA4340-LM1
GTTGCTCACCTGTCATTTCAACCTGGATATTTGAGCTACGTCCCTGCATATGTGATTTTTTTGCCACCCTACAAAAAATATCTTCCTCTATTTCCGACCCTTTTTTGCGGTGACTTGTACTTAGTGTAGACAGTCAAAGCAGCAGTACAAGCAGCGATCGCTTTTTCGATATTATCTGCCCTATCTCCCCTATTTCTATCGCTGTAGGCAATTGCAAGATTATTTTGTGCCATTGCCCAATCAACAGGCGAAGCTTCCTTGGTACAAACAGTTAAAGCAGCAGTACAAGCAGCGATCGCTTTTTCAATGTTCTCTGCCCTGTCTCCTTTAATTCTCTCCCAGTAGGCAATTGCCAGATTATTCTGTGTCATTGCCCAATGTTGAGGTAAAGCTTCCTTGGTTCTGACAGTCAAAGCAGCAGTGTAAGCAGCGATCGCTTTTTCGATGTTATCTGCCCTGTCTCCTCTAATTCTATCCCTGTAGGCAGTAGCGAGATTATTTTGCGTCATTGCCCAATCAACAGGTAAAGCTTCCTTAGTGTAGACAGTTAAAGCAGTAGTATAAGCAGCGATCGCTTTTTCGATGTTATCTGCCCTGTCTCCTCTAATTCTATCCTTGTAGGCAGTAGCGAGATTATTTTGCGTCATTGCCCAATCAACAGGCAAAGCTTTCTTACTTCTGATAGTTAAAGCAGCAGTGCAAGCAGCGATCGCTTTTTCGATGTTCTCTGCCCTATCTCCCCTAATTCTATTTTTGTAGGCAGTAGCGAGATTATTTTGCGTCATTGCCCAATCAACAGGCAAAGCTTTCTTACTTCTGATAGTTAAAGCAGCAGTGCAAGCAGCGATCGCTTTTTCGATGTTCTCTGCCCTATCTCCCCTAATTCTATCGCTGTAGGCAGTAGCAAGATTATTTTGTGTCATTGCCCAATCAACAGGTAAAGCTTCCTTGGTTCTGATGGTTAAAGCCGCAGTGTAAGCAGCGATCGCTTTTTCGATGTTCTCTGCCCTATCTCCCCTAATTCTATACCAGTAGGCAGTAGCGAGATTATTTTGCGTTGCTCCCCAATCAAAAGCCAAAGCTTCCTTAGTGTAGACAGTTAAAGCAGCAGTATAAGCAGCGATCGCAATTTCAATGTTATCTGCTCTGTCTCCCCTAATTCTATCCCTGTAGGCATTTGCGAGATTATTTTGCGTTGCTGCCCAATCAAAAGGCAAAGCTTCCTTAGTGTAGACAGTTAAAGCAGTAGTATGAGCAGCGATCGCAATTTCGATGTTCTGTGCTCTATCTCCTCTAATTCTATTCCTGTAGGTATTTGCGAGATTATTTTGCGTCATTGCCCAATCAAAAGGCAAAGCTTCCTTAGTGTAGACAGTCAAAGCAGCAGTGCAAGCAGCGATCGCAATTTCGATGTTCTCTGCCCTATCTCCCCTAATTCTATTTTTGTAGGCAGTAGCGAGATTATTTTGCGTTCCTGCCCAATCAACAGGCAAAGCTTCCTTGCTCCTGATAGTTAAAGCAGCCGTGCAAGCAGCGATTGCCTGCTCAATGTTATCTGCTCTGTCTCCTTTAATTCTATTGTTGTAGGCAATTGCGATATTATTTTGTACCGTTGCCCATTCTTGTGGAAATGCTTGTTGTGTATAAATATTTAGTACTACTTCATAGCCAGCGATTGCAATTTCCATATTACTGGCTTTGTTACCCAAGGGAAATTGCTGAATTAGATTGCTAAAAGTGAAAATAACTGCTGCTAAGGATTCTGCCAAATTTGTTTGGGCTTCGTCTAGTGTTTGTGTCACCCAAAGGCGCAATATTTCTGCGAACACCTCGTCGAGTTTGTCTGTATTCGTCGCTAGTAAAGGATAAACTACCTGTACGTCACCGTTACTTTTTCCGGTTGCTTGTATTACCTGCATCAAGAATGGGAAATACACTTCTTGTATCTCCTCGTCGCTGAGAGATTGCAAATCTACCTTATTATCTCGATTCAACACTTTCCCTAGTTGCATTGCCAAATTTCGCAACCAATTCGCTGTATTCTCATCTCCGTTCTGGGAAAACACTGCGGCTACTACTTCTATCGTCTGCAAGAAACCAACATCTACTAATTCTTGGTTTACTGCCAAAATTTCTGATTCTTGACCACTGGGACAATCTAACAGGCTTTGAATGAGGTTAAGATAGGCTTGCTGACGCTGTTCGTTCATGAGTAAAGGCGTGAGACACAACTTCATCACGAGAATAATTCAACACCAACACCCTAGATTCCAGAAAAGTGTAGAATTTCATCATAGGTGATGCGTTCCCGACAGCGATCGCTCATCCTCTACATCTACATTCAACAAAAAACTAGCTACTGAAGTTTTTAAGATTATCCCTTAATTGTTGATGAATGCGTTGGCGTAGCCCAACCCAGGCATCGCCCGAAACACCTTGTCACTGGATTGAGTGGCAGTTTCAGGTAACAGGAGGATGCATTACGAAATAGAAAATCCTTTATAATACTGTACTATGCCAGCAAGAGATATCTTTCACAACGCAGTCAAAAAAGGACTAGAAAAACAAGGGTGGAAAATTACCCACGATCCCTTACCCGTCAGTTTCGAGTTAGGGGATATGTACATAGACTTAGGTGCAGAACGAATTCTAGCAGCAGAAAGAGAAGGTGAAAAAATTGCTGTTGAAATTAAAAGCTTTTTTAAAACATCTGCAATTTCTGAATTTCACACAGCTTTAGGACAGTTTATTAACTATCGACTAGCATTATTTGAACAAGAACCAGACCGTACTCTCTATTTGGCGGTTCCTATCGATACATATACTTCCTTCTTTACTATCAGACTTATACAAAACGTTATCAAAACATATCAACTTAAATTGATTACTTATCAGCCTGTAACGGAGGATATTGTCGAATGGATAAACTAAAAAAATACCAACAAATAATTGAGCAACTTCTACAAGAATATGCTGCAATTTCTAGTCAAGACCCAGAAATTGAAACCCAATTAATTTTTGACACAGAACGTCACCACTATCAACTTGTAAATGTCGGCTGGAAAAATCAACGTCGTGTTTATGGTTGTTTTTTACATTTAGATATTAAAGATGATAAAGTTTGGCTGCAACACAATGGTACAGAAAATGAAGTAGGAGAAGATTTAGCCAATTTAGGTATACCCAAACAGGATATTGTCATCGGCTTTCATTCGCCATTTAAGCGCCAATTTACAGATTATGCCGTAGGTTAAGTATCAACAATAAGAACTGCTTACGTTTACTTGTGTTTGACCCCAAGCAAGAGGTAATTGTGCAATGGATACCTTAGAAAAATATCAAAAAATTATCGAAGATATTCTGAATGAATATATAAAAATACCTTATGCAAATCGTCAATTATAAATAAAGCTTATGATCGATCGCTTAATTCTTGATCAATGCGTTGGCGTAGCCCAACCCAGGCATCGCTCAGTGACAGTTTCAGGTTACACGAGGATGATTCAACTAATCAGGTAAAAACTCTTCATCTAAACATTCATCCGCAGTCAACGGACACTCTACAGGAAAAGTATCAAGGGATAAACCAGTCTCGTCACTGGCTTGCTTTCTAGCATCTTGATAACACTCTGGTAAAACTTCTTGAAAATATGGTTTTAAACTAGGACTATCTTTAAAAGTTATTCTCAACCTGCGGCGATGTTCTCTAATAGTTCCCTTCCAGCTATTAGAGCGTTTTTCTGGCTGATATTTATATTTTAGTAGATGTATTAGTAGAACAACTAAATTACTCGCAAGCGCGTGTTTTTCACTTCTACCCATGCTTTCAATCTCTTCGATCAGATTTTCTAAATCAACCTCAGAAAATCTGCCTTCTTTTAATTGTTTAGCAGTTGTCTCTATCCACAAATAAAAATCTTGGTCGTAAAGATGAGAGTTTGTAAAGACTGTTGGTTGAGGCGCTGTCATCTGATTTTTCAACCTCCCAAATTCCAACCATTAAGCTTGATTTCATCCCGCTTTTGCTATGCCCATGATATATCTAAATAGATTGCTTTTGGGCTGATCCCAAATGCAACTCGAAAGCTTGCAAGTAGCAGGTTAAATATATGATAACAAAATCTGCAAGTTGCAAAGGTTGCTGGTGCGATCGCCAACATTAATTTTGTCAACAACAAACAAGCTGCAATTCATTATTTATCATCAATGAGAATAATAGTTCAGTGATGATAAATAATTAGTCACAGCAGGGTTATCATTTTTCAGTAAATTTAATGGGGGTGGAGGGACTTGAACCCACACGACCTTTTACGGTCAACGGATTTTCATTCTTCCGCAGTTTTCACTGCTACTTGATGGCAATAGCCGCTTCAAGTTTTAAGAATTGGACTCTCCCTTTACCCTCGACTTGACGTTAGGGTAGCTCCCGTCGGGTCTCTGCACCTTCCCTCAATTTTTGATTTTTGATTTTTGATTTTGGATTGAAAACTAATCCCAAATCTCAAATTGCAAATCTCAAATTTTCGGGCTTGGCTCAGGATTGCCATGTCTGTTACCAGATTTAGGTTTCCCTGAGTTTGAGAGCTTCCACTTGAGGGATTTCTCCTTCAAGGCTCAGTTATCTAAGTCCGTAGCGTCTACCATTCCGCCACACCCCCGCAGGTGTTTACTAACTATTTATTTTGTAGAGGCAGCAAATACCTCCTCATCTATTCCACCATCAATTGTGTCTTTTGTCCAACTAGATTGAAAATATTTTTTCCAATTGGAAGTTTTTTTGTTTTTCCTAACCAATTTGGATGAATATTTTCGAGCTTGTCTGACAATAGCATTTGTTTGCTAGTGGATAGCATTAATTTGCTACTGAGTTAATCATCATAGCATCATACACCAAGCATATGTCAATTTTACTAGCGGTTTTTCTCAAAATCCTTTTAGTCCTGAGTGAGGAGTTCAGAGTTATTCTCCCCCATCTCCCTCATCTCCCCCACTCCCCACTCCCCCTATTTGTTAAAAGCATCATGACGATACTTCCCTGAGTTTGTCTGTTCAGCCTATGATGAGAAATAGATGCTTAGACACAAAAGTTATGATTGTCGCCCTGCTGTATCTGATTTTGGCTGGAGCCTACCTTCTTGTAATCCCGATCGCTGTCTTGTTCTACCTGAAGCAGCGTTGGTATGTGGCAAGCTCCATCGAGCGTGTGTTTATGTACTTTTTGGTGTTTTTCTTCTTTCCAGGTTTGTTGGTTCTATCGCCGATTGTAAATATTCGACCACGGCCGCGACAAATTGAAGTTTAACTAGATTGGTAGGTCATAACTCTCATGCGACGGATTGACGCTATTGGAATTGGCTTAGGCGTTTTTATTGCCGGCGGCTTGGCGTATGTAGGATTGCAGCTAGTCGGCTTCGATAATCAGCAAGCTGGTATATGGAGCCAAGTCTTACTAGTGGCTGGGTTAGTTGGCTGGTTAGCTACCTATTTTTTCCGTGCGGTGGGACAAAAAATGACCTACCACGAACAACGGGAAAAGTATGACCAAGAATTTCTGCAAAAGCGCTTGGAAGAATTAACTCCCGAAGAACTAGCACAAATTCAAGCCCAGATAGAACAAGAAGAGCAGTCTCAGGTGTAAAGTGATCATTGGTCAGTTGTCATTTGTTTTTTGTGATTTGTCCTTTGTCATTTGTCCTTGGTTAAACGATCGGTTTTAACTAATGACCAATGACCAATGACCAATGACCAATGACCAATGACCAATGACCAACGACCAATGACCAATGACCAACGATAATGACTAATGACTGCAATTTCTGATTGCTTTGAAACCCTCAGGCACAATCGTGAGTGTGCTTTGATTCCATTTATCACAGCTGGCGACCCAGATTTAGAAACAACAGCAGCAGCGTTGCAAATTCTCGAACGCAATGGGGCAGATATTATTGAACTGGGTGTACCATATTCCGATCCTCTAGCGGATGGGCCAGTCATTCAAGCAGCTGCTACCCGCGCCCTGCAAAGGGGAACGAAATTCGAGCAGGTGCTGGAAATGCTGCAAGCAACTACTCCCAAAATGCGATCGCCCATCGTCCTATTTACCTATTACAACCCAATTTTGCACCGTGGCATTGAAAAATTTCTCTCTTCAGTTGCTGCCGTTGGGGTAGCAGGATTGGTAGTGCCTGATTTACCCTTAGAAGAAGCTGCGGGTCTGCTACAACCAGCTAGTGAAATGGGAATTGATGTCACCTTATTGGTAGCTCCCACCAGTTCCGCCGAACGGATACAAGCCATCGCCCAGTCTTCTCAAGGATTTATTTATTTAGTCAGCGTCACAGGCGTGACGGGGATGCGAACGCAAGTCCAAACGCGAGTATCAGATTTACTAAAAAAGATTCGTAGTGTTACTGATAAACCCATTGGTGTAGGCTTTGGAATCTCCGAGCCTGACCAAGCCCGTCAAGTACGGGAATGGGGAGCAGATGGAGTGGCTGTAGGTAGCGCTTTTGTGAAGCGGTTAGCAGAAGGTACACCAGAACAGGGACTAAATGCGATCGGCCAATTTTGTCAAAGTCTCAAAGCAGCCATCAAAACCACTCACAGCACAAATACTCATCTTGATTAGAGCAAGAAAGTAGATTAAAAAAGTGTAACAGCGTAGTTTTTTTATCCTAAGTTTAGTAGACAATTTGACTGTTCTGGTCTTGAATATTAACATCAGATATCAAGATGTAAAAAAACTAGCTGATAGAGTCGCTTATAGTCTGAGTATTATGTGAAGTGGTCAAAAATTATGAGTGTGAGAGTGAATCAGTCAGAGATAGTTATAGTTATGTTGCAGTTGAGGGGCAAAGGCGATGAGTGAGAGTATGGCATTTATCGGTGGGGTCGCTGTGGCTGGGCTGGCGGCTCTAGTATTGCTCAAAGGGACAAATACCCCCCTACAACCTAACTTCGCTGTTGCTCCGCAAATACCCGGTGTAGTACAGCCCCAGGTTATGTCGCCACAAATGCAATATCCTCCTGGGTATTATGGGCAACAACCAATTTATCCTAATACGCAACCAACGCCTCCAAATTCTGACCAGCGTCTAGAAATGGACAAGCTGAACATGCAGATGGAGAATCTAAAAAAAGACAATGAACAGCTGAAGCTTTTCAATCAACAACTCCAAGGCCAAGTCCAAAATTTCAATGCTCAGCAACAGTTACTATTAGCCCAGCAGGGTAACCAACAAAAAGTAGCAGCATTCCAGCCACAAAACCCTTGGTGGTCTTCACCAATGCTCTGGGCAGTGGGAGGCGCAACTCTCACTATTGGGGGTGGTGTTGTCGTCGCTGGAGTATTGGCTTTGTTCTCGCCACGGCAGCGTCCAAGCCGTACTGTGCAAGTTATTCACCCTTATCAAGGACCTACACCGCCCTTGGTTCCGGTGCGTCGCGCTGAGTTTCTGCCTGCTTCTCGTGTAGAAGCAAGACGAGTTGAAGCCCCAGAATACGACGAAATGCAGTGATTGGGGACTGGGGACTGGGGACTGGGGACTGGGGAGATGAGGGAGATGAGGGGGAGTGTGGGGAAGTGTGGGGAGAGAGGGGGGAAAGATTTCTTCCCCATCCTCCCACACCGGACACACTTCCAATGCCCCATGCCCCATGCCCCATGCCCCACTCCCTACTCCCTACTCCCTTCCTACTTGATAAAAACCGTACATCGCGCTAGTCTTCATGGACGTAACTGCACGCTATGACATTAGGCGATGACAAATCAATCTTCCCTGAAAATTCCCTCTTGCACTTGGAATCGTCCCATCGGTTTAGGCTGGGATAAGCCCTACACTGTGCGCTACCCAAGTAATCTTGATGATGGTCCTTGGCATGGTATGCCACTAGGTGGATTTGGTGCAGGTTGCATCGGTCGTTCTTCGCGGGGAGACTTTAATCTATGGCACATTGATGGCGGCGAACATACCTTCAAAAACGTCCCCGCCTGTCAATTCAGTGTATTTGAGTCCAATGGTACATCTTCCCAAGCCTATGCTTTATCTACCCAAGCACCTGAGGATGGTAGTCTCAAAAGATGGCGATGGTATCCAGGGAGTAGAGGAGGGGGAGCAGGGGAGCAGGGGAGCAGGGGAGAAGTTAACCCCATCAAACAAGACAAAACTGGCGAATATCACGCTCTGTATCCCCGTAGCTGGTTTGTGTATGAAAATATTTTTCAAGCCCAGTTGACTTGTGAGCAGTTTTCCCCAGTCTGGGCAGGGAATTACCAGGAAACTAGCTACCCTGTGGCGGTGTTTCTTTGGAATGCTCATAACCCCACAAATGCACCTATTACTCTGGGCATCATGTTCACCTGGGAAAATATGGTGGGTTGGTTTACTAATGCCCTCAAATCTCCTCAAGTGCAGGTGCGGGATGATGGGAGTCCAGTTTATGAATACCAACCGCGCTGGGGCGAAAGTCAAGGAAACTACAACCACATTGTGGAAAATACACAACAGGTTGCTTGTGTTTTAGACCGAGTTGCTAGTGAAAAACCTTTGGAAGAAGGGGATGGAACCTGGTGTATTGCGACGTTGAAAGATCCCCGATTAGAAGTATTTTATCACACCCGCTGGAATCCTGCTGGTACGGGTGAAGATGTCTGGCAAACCTTTGCTGAAGATGGTTCTTTACCTAATTATCAAGACACAACTCCAGTAACAGAAAATACACAACTAGGAGCTGCGATCGCACTTCGTTTTACTCTCCAACCAGGCGAAACTCTAGAAATCCCCTTTGTGCTGGCTTGGGATTTGCCCATCACAGAATTTGCCGCCGGGATAAATTATTATCGCAGATACACAGACTTTTTTGGTAAAGATGGTAGTAATGCTTGGACGATCGCATCTACTGCCTTAGAACAATACCAAACTTGGCGATCGCAAATTCAAAGTTGGCAACAACCCATTCTCGACCGCAAAGATTTACCAGACTGGTTCAAAATGGCTTTGTTTAATGAGCTTTACGACCTCACCAGTGGTGGTACTCTCTGGAGTGCAGCATCAAAACTTGACCCCATCGGTCAGTTTGCGGTGCTGGAGTGCTTAGATTACCGCTGGTATGAAAGCCTAGATGTCCGGTTGTATGGCTCTTTTGCCCTGCTGATGCTGTTTCCAGAATTAGAAAAGTTAGTGATGCGGGCATTTGCACGGGCAATTCCCCAAGGTGATGATACTCCCCGAATCATTGGCTATTACATGACAATCAAGGCCGAAAGTCCCCTTGCTGTCCGTAAAGCCGTTGGCGCAACACCCCACGATTTAGGCGCACCGAATGAACACGTTTGGGAGAAAACTAACTACACCAGCTATCAAGACTGCAATTTATGGAAAGATTTAGGTAGTGATTTTGTATTGCAAGTATACCGAGATTTTTTGCTTACGGGTGCTGAGGATGTGGAATTTTTAGCAGACTGTTGGAATGCGATCGTTCAAACTCTGGACTACCTGAAAAATTTTGACTTAGATGGCGATGGTATTCCCGAAAATTCTGGTGCGCCCGATCAGACATTTGATGATTGGCGGTTGCAAGGTGTCAGTGCTTATTGTGGTGGGTTGTGGTTAGCGGCGCTAGAAGCTGCGATCGCCATTAGTGATGTATTATTAACGAACCGCAGAGGCGCAGAGAACACAGAGGAGTTAAGGATACAAAAATCCACCTATGAAACTTGGTTGAAACAATCCCGCCCAATCTACCAAGAAAAACTTTGGAATGGACAATATTATCGACTTGATAGTGAAAGTGGTTCCGATGTGGTGATGGCAGATCAATTGTGCGGACAGTTCTACGCTAGGTTGCTAGGATTACCTGATATTGTACCGAGCGATCGTGCCCTCTCTGCCCTGAAAACTGTTTATGATGCCTGTTTTTTGAAATTCTGCGATGGTAAATTTGGTGCTGCTAACGGTGTTCGTCCCGACGGTTCCCCAGAAAACCCCAAAGCTACTCATCCTTTGGAAGTCTGGACGGGAATAAACTTTGGTTTAGCCGCTTTTCTTGTGCAGATGGGAATGAAAGATGAAGCATTGAAGTTGACAGAAGCTGTAGTGCAGCAAATTTACGATAATGGGCTGCAATTTCGCACACCTGAAGCCATCACCGCAGCCGGTACTTTTCGTGCCTGTACTTACCTGCGGCCAATGGCAATTTGGGGAATTTATTTAGTGATTAATTGATTTGGCAAATCTACTCTCTCTTCGCCTGGAAAAATAGCTGACTTTTCATTGTTATCTGCAAAACCTTGCTCCTGGTAGGATACTGTTGGCTAATCATGGGTCACACCGCAGACTCCACAATTTTTCGCTATTCCAACACATGTAGAGACGTTGCAATGCAACGTCTCTACCAACCATTTTGTGGGTAAACCAGGGGCCTGACCCTTGATTCGGCAGATGCATCCTTGTAGGGTAGAGGTTTATCCCCTTACAACAACAAAGTTTTCCCTAACCCTCTTCTCACCTACTCCCTACTCCCCATTCCCCACTCCCCGATTTTTCCACATAACGTGAAAAGTCAGAGTCTACATTTGTGATTTTATTTTCCGAGTGTTTCCGGAGGCGAAGGAAAATTTCAGTAATTGTAAGAGTTAAAGGATTGAGAATTCAAGACTACTGTTTCAAAAAATGCAAATATTTCTAGGTTTAGCGATAAACATTGCTAATATTTTCCAGGCTATGTTCAGGAGAAAACTGGCCATATTCCAAAGACAAACGCTAGGACTTCTAGACTTTGCGTAACTTCGGGTGGGTAGACCTTACAGGTAGTCTTCTCTCTGTTCTAGCAGAAGTAGCCCAAACTTTGGCATGTGAAGCGGTAGTAGTTGGGGCAAATCCAAATCAACCGGACTCATATCATAACCCGTAGATAGCTTATTGGCAAGAAATTTCTGATCTATTTGTCTGGCAAGGAGAAAAAATTGCGTAGGGGCAGCTCAACCCAGGCAGGCATCGCCCACTGAATTAAGACAATTCTGATTTTGAATCAAGCAACTAGCACCCAAATATTGAGTAGGAACGCCAATTTCAAGAGAAATTAACCCAAATTAGTGAATATCCTCCTAAATTCATCATCTCCCACGGTCTCTCCACCATTGGTCATGCAGACTATACCTCAATACGGTTCAGTTAAGGATAATCGTAGGTTGGGTTGAACGAAGTGAAACCCAACAAAACCCCTGGAAATGTTGGGTTTCGTTCCTCAACCCAACCTACACAGTTTAAGGTTTTTAACGCTAACTGAACTGTATTGGACTATACCTTGTTTTAGACCGAGGTATCTTATTTAAATAAGGCATTCATCAATAATTGATGCTAATTAACATTTTTATTAAAAAAATCAACCCTATAAATCAATACGGTTCAGTTAAGGCTGAAAATCTTGTAAAGTAAGCATTGTCCCAAGAATGAAAATGAGCGTGTGGTGCATCTCATTGAACTGGGGATTACGGAGTGGGTAATGAACAAGTTTTTAGGGTGCGTCAATCGTAGATTTTTAGCTACAAATTGGGTATTTTTTAAAATCGAAGTCTCGGAATTCTTTTTCCGTGTATGCACTGGAGACGTTTAAAGCCTTAAGTTAATAATATAACTATATTCACGTCTGTGACTGTGAGTGTGACTAAAACCTAATTAGTCACTGTTGCTGATTGTTGGGAAGGTGTAGGGATACTCCTTTAGGGTTTTCCTACATGACGGGCATCTCTTGTAGATGCCCTTTTGTATGTTTATTTTTCAGGAATGAAATTGGAATTTCGGCATTAAATTATTTTCCACAATTTTGCATTAGTTTTGATAATTGTATTCTTAAATATTCCGTAAAAAATTACACTTTTATATGGCGATTTACATACATGAGATGCCATAATTTGGAAAAAATCTTTGGGATATAAGTAATAAATATGACTTTCAATCGCCGTCAATTTTTGCAAATTACTGGTTCGAGTGTTGCGGGGTTTGGATTAAGTCAATTCTTTACGCAAGCCGATCGCTTTGGTCAAGTTCTCGCAAAAACTACACCACGTAAACTTGCATTACTGGTTGGGATTAACAAATATCCTGGAGAAGACGCACTGCGGGGATGTGTTAACGATATTGAATTGATGCGGCATTTGCTTACATATCGCTTTGGATTTCAGCCAACAGATATTTTGACTTTGACGGATGAAAAAGCAACTCGTACTGGCATCCTCCAAGGATTTGAAGAACATTTGATTAAACAAGCCAAGCCTGATGATGTAGTAGTGTTTCATTATTCCGGGCATGGTTCGCAAGTTTACGATCCAAATCCCATAACTGAGGAAATAGGATTAAATGGTACTTTCGTACCTGTGGATTCGAGTTTGCCTGCTGGTTATCCTGAAAAAAGCGGTACAGTGGAAGACATCATGGGGCACACGTTATTTTTGTTGATGTCGGCTTGTCAAAGTGAAAATTTTACAGCAGTTTTGGATAGTTGTTTTTCGGGTGGGGCGACGCGCAGCTACAAAGTGCGATCGCGCCGTGGTGGTAACTCAGTCCAAATTTCCGCAAACGAAAAAGACTATCAAAGAAAATGGCTATCAAAACTTAACCTATCACCTCAAGAATTTACCCGACGCTATCGGGCGGGAGTTGCTAAAGGCGTGGTACTCGCAGCCACAAACCCCGAACAAACCGCAGCCGATTCGAGATTTAATGGCTTCTATGCAGGAGCGTTTAGTTACCCACTAACACGTTATCTCTGGCAAAATAGCAGCACACCAGAAAAAGCGATCGCCCAAGTAATTGAGTATCTATCTGAAGAAGATTACGAACAAACACCCATCCTGGAAGTCAAGCCCCAAAGTGGGTATGAAACGCAACCTATATTTTTCCTCCAAGGAGCAAATACCACCGCCGATGCTGTGATTACCGAAATTAGTGGTAATCGAGCAAAAATTTGGCTTGGTGGTGTTGATATCGGAAATATAGAAGAAGGTGCCGAATTTAGGGCAATGGGTGTCAATAAAGCTAACTCTCCACAGGTGCAATTGATATCGCGCACTGGATTAGTAGGAATTGCTACAGTCAAAGGTATTGCAAAAGCAGGGATGTTGTTGCAGGCGATCGCATAAGCAAGAAATAAAAGTATCGAGTCTCTGTAAAATGGGGTTGTCGGTAACAAAAAAAAGACGCCTCAGCAATCAACTTTATGCTTACAACAGCTGATTTTTTTCAGTACACCCAATGGTCGGGTATAGCTACCTTGGTATTCGCTGCCTTAGCAGTGTTGGGTTTTGTTCTCAAATGGGGCATCCGCTTCCGCCTGGTGGGCACGACTGGCTTTATGGTGGTGCTAACAGCTGGTTTGTTTGCACTCTCCATAGTCCCCTTGAGTCGTACTGTGATTCCGGGAGCAGTGCGCTACAGTCTAGTTTATGACAATGGCTCAACACAAGCGGCGATCGCCGTATCACCCAAAATTTCTCCTACAGAATTAGAAGCAACTTTACGTCAAGCAGCTAGCAATCTCTACTCTTATGGTCGTTCTGGTACACTCCAAGACGATAAGTTAACAGTTCGCGCCCGTACCATTCTTCATCCAGAGCCAGGGATTTCAGTACCAGTTTACTTGGGTGAAGTCAAGCGATCGCTCGTTTCTCGTGACAACTCGCCAATAAAAGTGGAAATTTATCAAGACAAATTCGCCCAATTGCCGAAATCTAAGGGTTAAGGGGACTGGGGAAGATGAGGGGGATGAGGGAGATGAGGGAGATGGGGGAGTGTGGGGAGTGTGGGGAGTGTGGGGGGAAAGAGAATTTATGCTTCCTCCCCTTCCTCCCCTTCCTCCCACACTTCCCACACTTCCAATGCCCCATGCCCCATTCCCAATGCTTGTCATCAGAATGACATTATTGATTTTGTATTTACCGATACTTTAAAGATTATTTTTAGATTAAGATGTTTACACTTTAGTGGTTGGGCTGTAGGCAAAAGTTAATCAGCGTCAGGGTAATGGATACTGGCAGTTGTGATTTGTCAGTTGTTTTCCTAGTTACCAATGTTGCCATATTCAAAAATATTTGCAGCTGAGTTAGCTGTAGAGACCTACAAAGGTACGCCCCTAGCTTTATGTATTCTGTAGCTGGGATTGCCTGAAATGGTGCGACTACTGAAGAGATTCTCAGATATTGATCGCTTTTTTTGGGAATCTGAGAGTGGTAATGTTATTTAATTATACGGTTATTCAAAACTTTGATAGTTCGGAATTTCAGATCAATGGGCATCATCGATTCAGGCAACGTCGTCAAATTACTTAACCAGTGGGCAACAGGCTTGGTCTATTTCATGGCACGGCTAAAATCTAAGTGAAGGGGTGTTAAATTTGTAGCCATCTTTAAATCAGCTTGGCAACAAGTATCCCTAACCACAAGTCAATTTGATTAAGAAATATCAAAGTTTTGGCAAACTAGTTTATATGCCTAATAAATTTTCTACTCATCCTTCTTTGTCTACTCAAACTTCTAGTTCGTTATTTACGCTCGCAGTTGCCCCAGCAAAAGTAATCCGTGGTTCTGGCGTGTTGCAAGCAGCCGCGTCAGAAATTAGCTGCTTGGGAAATCGGCCTTTAATTGTGGCGGGAGAACGCACTCTCGCTATCAGCCAAGAAAATCTGCAACCGATTTTAGAAACGCAACAGTTACATTCTGCTCAAGTTTCCTATGGTGCAGATTGCTGCGAAGCTAGTTTGAAATCTTTACGCAAGACAGCCAAAGAACATAAAGCTGATGTGATTATCGGTGTTGGTGGCGGCAAAGCCCTGGATACAGCGAAATTAGTCGCTCAACAGTTACAGTTGCCAGTGGTGACAATTCCGACTTCAGCGGCTACCTGTGCAGCTTGGAGTGCCTTGTCGAATGTTTATTCAGAAGACGGGGCATTTCTTTATGATGTGGGGCTGTCTCGTTGTCCCGATTTATTGATACTTGATTATGACTTGATTAAAACAGCACCACAACATACTTTAGTAGCTGGAATTGGTGATGCGATCGCCAAGTGGTACGAAGCCTCAGTTAGCAGTGGGCATCTACAAGACACTTTAATTATTGCCGCCCTCCAACAAGCACGAGTTTTGCGAGATATCCTCTTGCAAAAGTCAGCCGCCGCCCTCCAACAACCAGGTAGTGAAGTTTGGCGAGAAGTTGTAGATGCGACTGTGTTACTCGCTGGGGTAGTTGGGGGACTTGGAGGGGCGCAGTGTCGCACCGTTGCTGCCCATGCGGTGCATAATGGTTTAACGCACATTTCGGGACACGGCAGTATTCATGGCGAAAAAGTTGCTTTGGGAATTTTGGTGCAACTGCGTTTAGAAGAAATGCTACAAAACAATCAACTAGCAGCATCGGCACGGCAGCAGTTGTTAAAGTTCTACGCAGAAATTGGACTACCCCAAAAATTAAGCGATTTGGGATTGGGCAATATTACATTAGGTGAGTTGCAAACCGCCGCTGAAATTGCCCTAGCTCCTAATTCTGACATCCATCGACTACCTTTTAAAGTCGCACTGGAACAATTGATGGCGGCAATGGTTTCTACCACTGCACCTATAGATAGTAGAGATACGATGAATCGAGTTTCGCCCAAGGGAATGAGTGACGAGGTTGAAGAATGAGTAGTTTAAATTGGATAGTGCCAGCAGAACGCATACAAAAACTGCCACCTTATGTATTTGCCCGTTTAGATGAACTAAAAGCTAAAGCACGGGAACAAGGGTTAGATTTAATTGATTTGGGCATGGGAAACCCCGATGGTGCAACACCACAACCAGTGGTAGAAGCGGCCATCGCTGCTTTGCAAAATCCCGCTAATCACGGTTATCCTCCCTTTGAAGGCACTGCGAGTTTCCGCCGAGCGATTACTAATTGGTATCGTCGGCGTTATGATGTCATTCTCGATCCTGATAGCGAAGCTTTGCCACTGCTGGGTTCTAAAGAAGGATTAACTCATTTAGCGATCGCCTACGTTAACCCTGGCGATGTGGTTTTAGTTCCTTCTCCCGCTTATCCCGCCCATTTTCGCGGCCCAGCCATCGCCGGGGGGAAAATCCACAGCTTGATTCTCAAACCAGAAAATGACTGGTTAATCGATTTAGCTGCCATTCCCGATGAGGTTGCCCAACAAGCCAAAATCCTCTACTTCAACTATCCCAGCAATCCTACCGCCGCCACCGCCCCCCGCGAATTCTTTGAAGAAATCGTCGCCTTCGCCCGCAAACATGAAATTTTGCTGGTGCATGATTTGTGTTACGCCGAGTTAGCCTTTGATGGTTATCAACCCACTAGCTTGTTAGAAATTCCCGGTGCGAAGGAAATTGGTGTAGAATTTCACACCTTATCTAAAACCTACAATATGGCTGGTTGGCGCGTCGGGTTTGTGGTGGGAAACCGCCATGTCATCCAAGGTTTGCGGACACTGAAAACTAACTTGGATTACGGCATTTTTGCCGCCTTGCAAACAGCCGCCGAAACAGCTTTGCAACTCCCAGATGTATATTTGCATGAAGTACAACAACGCTACCGGACTCGTCGTGATTTCCTGATTGAAGGGTTAGGACAGTTGGGTTGGGATATCCCCAAAACCAAGGCGACAATGTATCTTTGGGTAAAATGTCCTGTGGGAATGGGTTCTACAGATTTTGCCTTGAATGTCTTGCAGCAAACAGGCGTTGTGGTTACCCCAGGTAATGCCTTTGGGGTTGCAGGTGAAGGGTATGTGAGGATTAGTTTGATTGCAGATTGCGATCGCTTGGGTGAAGCTTTACATCGCTTCAAGCAAGCTGGCATCCGCTATCAACCGGAAACTGTAGTTTCTGCTTCAGGAGCGATCGCCGATCTTGTTAGTTGATTTCTACAAGCCCCAACTCCTGACATATAGCGTTTTGCAAGTACATGATGTACACCCCTCCCCAACCCTCCCCTTATTAAGGGGAGGGTGCGCGATAGCGCAGGTAGCGATCGCTTCTTAATCTGCAAATGGTTATAATTCTTATACAGAAATAGTTTCAGCTATTTTTAACCAGAGTTTGAGAAAATCAGCGCCGATTTTTCAGAATAGTTTTTGACCCTCAACTAATTAACATCCTGTAGCTTGCGAGTGTTATCTACTAAGCTCTGAGCAAATTGATCAAATCTTTGTGAAAGTTTATCATCTAATAACTTACCTTCAGGACTGAAAGCAGCCCAAGCTTGACCAATCGCTATCTGCTCTGGTATAGACCATCCATGCACCCATCTCACGATTAGTCTGAGGTCATTCAACGCATTACTATTAGGCTGTCCACCCAACACACTAATCAACCCTGTCACTTTCCCAGACAATTGATCAAAGCTCATCAAATCTAGAGCATTTTTCAAAACACCACTGACACTACCATGATACTCAGGTGTCGCTAAAATTAACCCATGAGCATTACTAACTGTATCTTGTAAGCGTTTCACATCTGGGTATTCTGGATACTCCTTTCCACCATTACAGAATGGTAGATTCAACAGCCGTAAATCAAGAATCTCTACCTCTGCACCCAAGGCTTCTACTCTTTGTATTGCAGCCTGTAAAGCAAGATGGGTATAAGAATTAGGTCTTAAACTACCACCAATGCCAATAATTCTCACCATAATTAACTCGCAAATGACTAACTAAACATTATCAGAATGCTTCAAATTAAAATTTTGGGTGAAATTTGAAGGTTTTTCACCTACCCTCAGGAGTGTCACTTTCCCGATTTGAAACTTTCCCGATTTGAATTCTCCTTGTTTAAACCACGCACTTGGGCAAGGTAGCACAGAAATACATTTCCCCCATTGTCTTAATCACGGATTGATACGGATTAATAGATTACACGGTTGATTCAAATAGGACTTACGCAAAAGTACACGCTGTAGGGGCAATTCATGAATTGCCCCTACGTGAAAATAAGGGTTTTGGCTATTGTTTGCGTAAGTCCTGTCAAAGAAAGTAGCTAGTGAATTATAGAGGATTTGGGCGATCGCTCTGGCTCATCAACACTACAAAGATTTGTTGCCAGTTCATCATACCCCGTAACTTTGTAACAAGTCTAAATAATATTTAACAATTTTAACAATGTGTGGCAATGTTTTATGGTAGATTAAAAACATTATTGGCTATATGGAGAATAGGGAACTCGAATCCCTGACCTCTGCGGTGCGATCGCAGCGCTCTACCAACTGAGCTAATTCCCCTTAATTAATTCACCAATCAATATTTTATCATTCACTGACTAATGGCTGGGATTGTTTTTGAGAATAAACTTTCTGCACCCGTTCAAGTTCCAAATCACTGAGGTAATCAACAGTCCAGTTACAGCAGCGCTGAAGCATATGGAATGGGTAAGTGTTTGCTACACCCACAACTTGCATGTGCGATCGCTTTGCTGCTTCAATACCAGCTGGTGTATCTTCAATTGCTAGACACTCTTGGGGTTGAAGATTTAATTCTGGGTATTCTTCATTCAACTTTTTCACTCCCAGTAGATAACCATCGGGTTCTGGTTTACTGGTAGTGATGTCATCACCCGCGACGATAATTTTAAAGTGTTCTGCTAGTTTAGCCCGATTGAGTACCAATTCTATTTCTTTGCGAATAGCGCCACTGACTAATCCTAGTTTCAGATTGCGCGATCGCACTTGAAATATCAAGTCTTCTACACCTGAATATAAAGGCAGTTTCTCAATTTTTTCTAGTTCTAGTGCGTAAGCTTGGGCTTTACGGTGTAGCAAATCAGTTAAATATTTTTCCGTAACTACTCTACCACGATTAGCGAGTAGTTGCCCAAAACAAGCGCGATCGCTGCGTCCCAAAGAAGCTTGACGCTCATTAACCCGCTGCGGTTGGAGATTTTCTTGGATGAGAATCTCATCTATTAGTTGCAGGTGGATTGGCTCATCGTTAATGATGACACCATTAAAATCAAAGAGAACTGCCTTTAAACTCATGCGATTATGCCAAATGCTGGCGATCCAAGTCCCTCCAAATTATTATTATCTATTGTGGTGTCAGTTGATGTTGCAGAGTATTGGCGCACATTTTCGCTGGCTATGGGTTTAATACCGCTAGTTACCTGATTTATCCACCAGACATCTTGAGTTCGCACTGCTTCAAACCCTGCTGCACCCATATTCGCATCGACACTACCATTGGCATACTCACGAATATATGGTTCTTCAAAAAGGTCATTGAGCCAATGTAATTGACGCAGAGTCTTTTGATTACCATCTTGAATTAACACTTGTCCTCCTGTTACCAGCAACCGGAAGCTTTCTCGCAAAATTGCTAGTGACACTGCATCTGGTATTTCGTGAAACAGTAAGGAAGCTGTCACCAAATCAAATGTTGCATCACTCAAACCAGTTTTCTCAGCATTTCCGTGTCGCCAAACGATATCTAAACCGGCAGTTCGGCTTTTATCTTCTGCCCTTACCAACATATAAGGTGATAAGTCCAAACCAATAACTTCGGCTTCGGGGAAAGCCTGCTTTAACATTAAAGTAGTGGAACCCGTACCACAACCTAAATCAAGTATGCGTCGTGGTTTTACCTTGATAGCATCAATTAAAGCTTGACGGACAACAGTTTCGTTAGGTGGCAAAACATATTGGGTGATGGGATCGTAAGTAACCGCTGCATCAGAAGTAAGATATCCGCCTGCAATCCCGTGAAAGTTTTGACTGCTGTAGTACGATGGAATTATGACATCATCTCGTCTAAAGCGATCGCATTCTTTCTCCCAGTCAATACTAAGAGCATAACGCCGCAACTCATCTTCATCAATGAAAAAACGCGCTACAGGCGATAAAAAACGTTCCCAAATTGTGTCTTGACGCACTGCCATAGGTATTGTGTCAGAAGTGTAAAGGCTATTTTAATCAGAGTTATTTTCTTTACAAATTTTAATACATCTTTTCTGGTTGTGGCGATCGGTTTGAGGCTCAAACACCCAAGTATACTACAATTGTAGTATGTAATTTTTGTAGACTGGGTAATGGGGATTGGGTTATTCTCTCGTTCATGACCCGCTTTGTGCCACGATGTTTTATCCTATCATCTACCCTTTTCTAAAAACCTGCCCTTGAAAGCCTCATCTCCCCGACTCCCCAGTCCCCAGCCTCCAATAACAAATAACAAATGACTAATGAGAACGCCTTGATAGTAGAAAGCGCTATTTCACTTTTATTGCTATTTATTCAAGTACCAGCAACGGCCATTTTGCTTTCGCGTCTGCTAAAGGGGCCAGGACGACAGCCGCCAATAGAACCGCAACAGCCCACGCCGGAAATGTTGGGTAGGGTTAGCGTTGTCGTTCCGACGCTGAATGAGGCGCTTCGTATTAGCCCTCTGCTAGCGGGTTTAAGTCAGCAAAGCTACGAAGTTCGGGAAATTCTTGTTGTCGATAGCAATTCCAGTGATGGTACTCCGGATTTGGTAAAGGCGATGCAGCAAAAAGATCCGCGCTTTCGCTTGATGACAGATGATCCCTTACCTTCTGGTTGGGTGGGGCGTCCTTGGGCGTTGCATAATGGTTTTCTATATAGTTCAGAAACTAGTGAGTGGTTTCTAGGGCTGGATGCTGATATTCAACCGCATCCTGGTTTGGTTGCTGGTTTGGTGAAGACAGCCGAAGCACAAGGTTATGACTTGGTTTCCCTTTCACCCCAGTTCATTCTCAAATATCCGGGGGAATGCTGGCTACAACCGGCTTTGTTGATGACTTTGCTTTACCGATTTGATCCAGCTGGAATCAATACACAGCAGCCAGAACGGGTAATGGCAAATGGACAGTGTTTTTTGTGTCGTCGCTTTGTTTTAGCGGCTGTCGGTGGCTACAGCAGTGGGAGTAGTTCTTTTTGTGATGATGTCACCTTGGCACGGAATATTGCTATTCAAGGTTATAAAGTGGGCTTTTTAGATGGCGCAAAAGTACTAAAAGTACGGATGTATGAAGGGGCAATGGAGACGTGGAAGGAATGGGGGCGCAGTCTCGACCTCAAAGATGCAACCTCTCGTTCTCAGCTGTGGGGAGATTTATGGCTACTCTTGGCAGTCCAAGGTTTACCAATTTTAATCATCTTGATTTTCTCACTAGAGATGCAATTAATCGCCTCTCTACCTATACCCTCATTTTTCTTACTGGGTTTGAATTTATTTCTGCTGGTGATTCGCTTTGGTATGCTAATGGCGATCGCACCTTCATACGATCGCCATACTGCCAAAGGCGGTTGGTTATTCTGGCTTTCCCCTTTAGCCGATCCCATAGCCGTACTACGAATCTTCCTATCTGCATTCCGCACTCCACGCGAATGGCGGGGAAGAAAATACATATGAGTTGGGCATTGGGCATTGGGGAGTTAAGAGTTATTCTCCCCCTACCTCCCCTGCTCACTCATACCAATTTGAAATAAGGACAGATACAAAAGAAGGAAACCCAGATCAAATCAAGCTTTCTTCAATTTTGAATTTTGAATTTTGAATTTTGAATTGATATCACTCCTCTTCCCCTCCCACTCGATCCCCCCGTTCTAGTTCCCAAAGAATTTGATTTCCTTCCCGGCGTACCCGTGAGACTATCCAATTTCGCCAGCGCCACTGATCCCCTCTACTGGTAACAGCACTGGCGTGGACATCCATTAAATCTGCTAACTCGGAACTGGTAATTAAGTAGCCTTTTTCGGAAATTTCGTCAGCTATACGCAGAGTTTCAACTAAGTTGCGGAGTTGTAAAACCCTGATTTCCTGCGGTGTTTCATCGGTTGCGGCCGCTGTTGGCCCAGTTGATGGTTCCATAACGGTTATTTCTGGTGCAGAAGTAGTGACTTGGTGTGTATTTTGGTTATTTATTCTAGAATTTTTCTCATAATCAGCTACTTTTGCTACATTTGTTTCACTTGTGTTAGGTAAAGTTTTATAAAGATTTGTCGAAGATAATTGTTGTAGAGATGGGATTTTACCACTGGCATATGTGCGAGCGATCGCATCACAACGTTCGTTACCTATGTTACCAGAATGTCCCTTGACATATTGCCATTTTACTTGTTCGCTATTGAGTTCATCTAAGATTTCTAAAAGGTCTTGGTTTTGGACGGGGTTACCATCTGATTTTTTCCAGCCTTTCTTTTTCCAGCCTTTCACCCACTTGGTAACGCAGTTAATTAGATATTCGCTATCAGTGTAGAGGGTGATGGGTTGGGCTTGTTGGGATGTTTGCAGAAATTCCAGGGCAGCGATCGCGGCTTGCATTTCCATTTTATTATTAGTGGTATGGGGAGATGCATCGCCCATTTCGTGAATTGAGCCATCACTAAAGTAGACGACAACACCCCAACCGCCAGGGCCAGGGTTAACACTGCAAGCACCGTCTGTGTATATGCTTTGGATTGTGGGTTGGATGGACATGGTTAGGATATAGAAATAGCAAAATACGCTAAGGGAAGAGTTCTTAACGACGAAAGCAAAGGCTAATAAAGATTAGCACAGCAAAGAAGTTACCGATGCCTACACCTCGAAGTGTAGGGGCACGGCAGTGCTCAGTGGTGTCAACTTAACGTGAAATCCTTGTCAAGAGGTAATATTGACTTCATTCACTTACACTCACCATGTCACCCCACCCCGGTTTTGTCTAAAGCCAAAACCTGCCCTCCCCTTAGTACTACGGTGTATACACAAGTTTGAAATACCTGATGAATCTGGGTTTTACCCCACCCTAACCCTCCCCTTGTGAAGGGGAGGGAACTGGATTTCCTGTTTCCCCCCTTTATAAGGGGGGATTAAGGGGGGTAATTCGAGTTGTGTATACACCGTAGCCCCTTAGTAAGGGGAGGGATTGAGGGGTGGGGTAAAGTGTTGTGGGACAAGTCTAATAGATTGCATTTTGTCCCTTGCTATAGTATCGTTTATACCAATACATGCACCTTGAAAACTTAATCAGTACATATTTTTTACGTCTGACTTAATGGCTAGTACAGCACGGCGGAAATGAACATACCATTTGAAATGTCTAAAACCCTTACGCAACAGTAATTACAAATTACGTTAACTTAAGGGAGCGTAGCCCATTACGAATTACGCGAAGCGGTACTAGTTTACTAAAGCCATTTTGTTAAGAAACGTAACCTGAGGGGGTCGTTCAAAGCTTGAAAAGCTTATTCTTTCGTAAACCCCCTCAGATAACTTACTCTATAAGGGTTTGAGTTACTTGCAGACTGTGATTATTGTCAATAATTGTAGTCTATTGACAGGTAAAATAGACCCCCCTCAGTTTTACAGTTATGTAAGCCTTATTTGGTAACCTTTCTGTAAAGGTAGGGTTTTAAATCTCTTACCCCTCACGGGGATGGAAACACTAAGAGTTAATTTTGTTCTAAATAGGAATTCACATTGGTTTTAAATCTCTTACCCCTCACGGGGATGGAAACAATTGCGTGAGATCTTTAACTCTGGCATCACAATGCTTGTTTTAAATCTCTTACCCCTCACGGGGATGGAAACTCCAATGAAAAATTGAAGGCAGAAACCCATTTCCAATGGTTTTAAATCTCTTACCCCTCACGGGGATGGAAACCATCATCATTGCCGGCGTTTCCACCGGTAACATTGACAAAAGTTTTAAATCTCTTACCCCTCACGGGGATGGAAACGTTTGAATGGCATAACCATGCCAAATGCCGTCAATAATACGTTTTAAATCTCTTACCCCTCACGGGGATGCAAACTGGTGATTGCATCCACTTTTTTGCTCGTTAATATCGCGTTTTAAATCTCTTACCCCTCACGGGGATGAAAACTTCTTTGAAAATTCCAAATAGCCATCCAAGAATATACAGTTTTAAATAAACTTAATATTATGTATGGGGATTTATAGCATTAGCGATCGCCATCTATAAGTCTTCAACCGGATATGATATTACTCCTGAATTCTGAATTCTGAATTCTGAATTCTACCCTCAATTGTCCACTGCCATTTTTGCTGTTGTGCATTCCATTTTACAGCGACTATTTCTGTTGGGGGATTGAGGCGATCGCCATTTTCCTGAAACTCAATATTTCCTGTAACTCCCTTCACTTGTTTTTTCTGTTCTTTGAAATATTTATTTATGCCGGGCCAGTAATGATTGACTATCTTTAATTTCACATTTTTCTAAAATTCTGAGAATTATTAATACTGAATCAAAAGCTGTTGCACTGCGCCAAGTTAAATTTTCTTCGCCCCATAATTGAGTGCCTATTTGACAAAAACGCTGCCCTAGTTGATTATCACTCTTACACCCGTTTTTCTGGCTGTGCCAATGCCAAGGAACACAAGCTATAATTTGACATTCTTCGGGATTGACTATATTGTATTGGCTTTGCTCGTCAATCCAATGTAAAACATTTTCATGATAAAAAGTTGCTGAACCAGCTATCAGACATTTATTCAGTTTTAATCGACTAATCAGCCCAGCATTATCGAGAGAATTCGGTTCAATTCCTCCATCGGGAATGATGATAATAATCTCGACACCATCTTGTTTAATTTCTTCGAGATAAGCTTGAATATGATAGTATTTATCGCTAATATAATTACACTCTTTGATGAACATAAACTCTTCAGGATATTTTTCTAAAATATTTTGAACGCTGTTTTTATATGAAGTACTATAACTACTATTTTTGTTATAGACAATAGCTACTTTTATTTTAATTTTACCTGCAAATTTTTCTATCAAGCAATGAGCTAATTGTGTTGCATTAATATTATCTTGGGTAGTAAGTCTAAAAAAAGATAAGCTTTCCCCGCCAGATAAATGAGAAAGTTCATTAGATGTGCTACTAGTGTTTACTAAAACTAGTCCATTTTGAGAATAAAAATTTAGCGCTTTTTTAGTCATTTCACTTGAATAGTGACCGATGATAGCAATTAAGTTTAATTGTGGTGCTAAATGAACTAAATTTTCTGCGGTTTGGTTATATGGAGCATATAAATTGTTAGGATCGTTGACAATCAAAATCCGCAATACTATTTGGTTATCTGTATGATTTAAGTTGAAAAATATATCCGGTTTAATATCATCTAAATTTATCTCTTTTTCTAAAGCGATTTTGTCAAAAGTGGGAAAATTTATTTGGAGTTGAATTTGAGCGATTCCTCGTAAAATTTCAGCAGCGACTTGACCTTGATTATGATAAAATGGCACGACCACAGCCAAAGTATATGTTTTGATTCTTTTCTGTTGTAAAAGAGATTCTTTATATTCAATTAAACAATTATTAATGTAAATCAAAACTTCGGGATTACCTATATGATAAATTTCTCGTTCTTTTTTCCAAGCCCATATAAAGCACTTTAATGCTTGATAATAAAGTCCTTGCTGATAAAATTTTGTTCCTTGGATTTGCAACTCTACGATATCTTGATTTGGAGGATAGAGAAAAATTTGTCTGCCAAAACTTCCTTGAAAATTATCATTATTTAATTGAGGAGCAGTATTCAATTTATAGCCGCGATCGCAATGCAGTAATAAATTCAAAAGCTTGACCCAGTTACCAGCTATTTGCTCTTGGTCAAGTTCCATCAGTTCTGCGATTCTCGGATAAATATTATTACTCAATCTATCTCTAATTCTTTGTTCGGGTAAATTGAAGATTTTAGCGATGTGTTGTCGAGAGTTTCCCAATAGTGATTGACAAATAATTTCCTTATCTAGTTCACTTAGTTCTTTTTTATTTGAACCCGTTGCTAATTTTTCAAAAAACAGTTCGATATTAATATTTAGCTGTTCTATAACCTGCTGACAACTTTGGCACATAAGATATATCATCTCTTTTTGAAAATGATAATCTGATTTTCAGGTCAGCTAATGCTACAGGTGTGGAAAAAATTTCTATATGTGTTGATAATTAGGTAACTTCCTGGATGAGGGGAATTAGAATTACAAATTCCGTACCTTGTCCAACAGTAGAAATACATTGTAATTTTCCCTGGCCTTGTACACAAAAAGTAATTAGCAATCCAAAGGCCGGAATTACAAAAAACAAATGTAAAATACTCAGAGCGCGGGCGTTGCTGAATCAAGATATGAATTTACAATTTACGGGTATGTAGAGACGTAGCAATGCTACGTCTCTACAAGGATCGCGAAGCGCGATTGCGTGAGATAAAATTATGTGGTTCATTTACCTGAAAATCGCTGTAAACGGACAGGGAGTGACGTAAGACTAGCAACGATTAGCTAGTTACTGTGAACTGTCAAGTGTTTCCCCGCACCTTCAGGTCGATGAGTATGTCAAGTCCTCAATTGGTTCTAACTCATGTCATCACCAAGTAATTTAGGAGAAGACCGATACAATTTAACAGCTCCAGAAGTACTAGCCAATCCCTATCCTACTTATCGGCGTATTTTGTTAGAAGATCCTGTTTACTGGAGTGATTTTTTTGGGGGCTGGTATCTGATGCGCTATAAAGATGTTGCAGATGCTATGCAAGATAAACGGATTTCGGCCAAGCGTCCGCCGATTAGTAAATTACCACAATCAGAGCAACAAAACATACTTCCCCTAATTGAAACTCTATCAAAATGGATTCTGTTTTGCGACCCCCCAGAACACACACGTCTGCGTGTACTGTTTAACAAAGCATTCACTCCTCGCATCATTGACAGCATGGCAAAGCGAATTCAGACGCTAGTAGACGAACTAATAGATGGTGTCTATGAGCAGGGTCATCTAGATATTATTCATAATTTAGCTTACCCAATGCCGGCAATCGTCATTGCCCAAATGCTTGGCGCTAATTCTGAAGACCACGAACAGTTTAAGAAATGGTCATCAGATTTGGCAAGATTTTTTGGTATGTTCCGCATAAAGCCAGAAATTTTGACCAGTGCTAAACAAAGTATTCTCGAAATGAAAGAATACTTCCGCTACATCCTTGAACAACGTCGTCATACACCCCAAGATGATCTCATGAGTAGCCTCATCTTCGCACAAGAAAAAGGAAATTCCCTCGATGACGACGAACTCTTATCAAATTGCGTTTTCTTAACTTTTGCAGGCCACGAAACTACCACTAACTTGATTGCTAACGGCTTACTTGCTTTACTCGAAAATCCTGAACAGATGCAAAAGTTAAAGGATGACCCCTCGCTAATCACAACTACTGTAGAGGAGTTTTTACGCTATGATAGCCCAATACAACGGCAAGCCCGCATAGCGGTTACCGATCTCCAAATCGATGGCAAACAAATTAGCCAAGGACAACGCCTATTTTTAGTAATTGGTGCAGCTAACCGTGACCCTGAGCAATTCTTAAATCCTGACAAATTAGACATTACACGCCCCCAAAACCCACACTTGGCATTTGGAAAAGGAACCCACTTTTGCTTGGGTGCAGCCCTTGGTAGGCTTGAGGCACAAATCGCCATAAACACCATTGTGCGCCGCTTTAGCGATCTCCGGCTGGATACAGATCGAATTGAATGGCATGAAAACCCGTCGTTGCGAGGTATGAAATCAATGCCTGTAGCTTTCAATCCCTAAAATGCTCCCCTAATTGAAGTGAAACATCGCTCAGAGCGATCGCCATTGCAGGTTAGGATTTTACAGTCGGCGATTGTTGCAGCAAAAAGCATGGGTGGGAAATTAATCGTATTTGAAGGGGTGGAAGGCTGCGGTAAAACCAGCCAAATACAGCTTTGTTGTCAGTGGTTGGAAAGTCTAGGTATTTCTGTGGTGGTAACTCGTGAACCAGGGGGAACAGAGTTAGGCTTAGACCTCCGGCGCTTGCTACTAGAAAAGGCAGAGGATAAACCAGTTGCCGAAGTGACGGAACTTTTGTTGTATGCTGCCGATAGATCCCAGCACGTTGAACAAGAACTTAAACCAAATCTGGCAGCTGGGAAATATATTTTATGCGATCGCTACACCGACTCTACCATTGCTTACCAAGGATATGGTCGAGGTTTGAACATGAGTTTAATCAATCAGCTCAACTATATTGCCACCGGTGGCTTAGAAAGTGACCTAACCATTTGGCTGGATATCGATGTCGAGGTAGGACTGTCCCGCAAACGAGGAAGTGAAGTAGGGCTAGACCGCATTGAACAAGAGACAATTGCTTTTCATCGCCGCGTTCAGCAAGGCTACGCAGAGTTAGCAGCATCACATCCCTCACGAATTGTGCGGGTAGATGGTAGCTTGAGTAAACAAGCTGTACTAGAAATAATTCAAGGAATTTTGCGCGCACATCTTCAGATGATATGAGTGTATCAAAAAATGAGAAAATTGTAGTTGCTGTTCAATGCTAAGGAATAAGTGACAGCTATGTATACTTGGAAAATCTATGGAATAACTGTTGTTGCTCTATTTCTGAAAATGTTGGCTATTATCCTAATCCAAGTTAACACTCGGCGGAAGTCCAATAATTTTTCTACCCCAGAAGATGCTGCGACTTTTGGCAAAGGGGGAACTGGAGTTGTACAAGAGTCTCAATTACTCCAACGCGCCACTAAAACCCTCAACAATGATGGCGAAAATATTCCGATCTTCCTGTTTCTAGCTACTGCTTACGTTAACTTGGGCTGTTGGGAACAAGGCACCTTAATTTATTTTCCACTTTTTGTTTTGTCGCGCTTTGCCCATTCTATAGCTTTTCTGTGCGCCATGCAGCCGCTGAGGACTCGTGCTTATCAGCTAGGTCTTTCCGTGATGGTTGTTTTGTCTGGGCATATTCTGTGGACTGCCCTTTCAAAGTAAATCGTGATTTGTGATTATGCTCTGGGGAATGCTGGCAGTCCATCTTGGTGAGAGATGCGTCTGCCCATGTGATTTTTCAGATTATGTGGAAAAACCAACGCGAAATATAAACACCGAGCAAGCTTTCCTAGTAAGGAAGAGGAAAATTCAAAACCTCTCCCCTTGTAGCCTACGGTGTAAACACTAATCTCTCGACCTGCATCTTAATTGCATCGACCTGCATCTTAGTTGCATCGAAGAGCAAAAATTAACCTTCTTTACGTTATACAAAAACTCTAAATGACTTGTGCGTACACGGTAGTCTTGTAAGAGAAGATTTTCCAGATCCTATGAAAAGTTAGGTCAATAGACTTCTTGCAAAAGTCCTTATTTTTACCTTATTCTTTGCGTCTTTGCGCCTTTGCGTGTTAGCGTTCGCGTAGCGTCTCGTAGAGAAGCGGGGCGTAGCCCGATAAAAACTTATTTATGCAAGAGGTCTATTGTCAAGAAGTAAAAATAATTACCTTGTTGACCGTCAAACAACTATATATTTTTTCACTGAGTTACTTATACTTCCCCCAATTTGTTTATGTTTGATTTCTAAATTCCTCTTCTTTGTGGTTCAAACACATCTGTCTTCAGTAGGGTAAAACTCCAGATGTATATTTGATAAGGTTGCAAATGACACTGACTTAATTGCAATTGGAATTAAAGATGACATACACGCAAACTGGCGATCCAACTATTCGGCAACATGTGCAAGCTTGGCA
The DNA here is from genome assembly GCA_019359545.1 of Desmonostoc geniculatum HA4340-LM1. Lineage (GTDB taxonomy): Bacteria > Cyanobacteriota > Cyanobacteriia > Cyanobacteriales > Nostocaceae > Nostoc > Nostoc geniculatum. The sequence goes on from JAHHHB010000061.1 coordinate 29,552, forward strand.
AAAATTAGATGTAGATCAACAGTTGGCTTTGTTTTGGTTTATCTATGAAGAAATAGGTAACTCAATTACTCCAGCCGCCCCCGGCGCTAGCACTGCTTCTTCAGAAATTGCTGAAGGTTTGTTTAATCAAGTTAATGAATTATCTCACGAACAACAATTAAAAATTCAGCGTGACTTGATTAACAAAGTCGATACCCAAATTTCCCGTCAATATGGTTCTTTGGGTGATACCACAAAGCTACTTTTTTGGTATCTATTAGCTGAAGGTATGGAAAATGGCACTATCATTCCTGTACCTGATGATTATCAGCTTTCCTCAGAATCTCAAGCCCTGTTTAGCAGAATTCAAGGGTTATCTTTTGAGCAACAGATTACTCTTTTCCGTGATTACGTTGCACCAATGGGTGCCGAACCAAAAGCAGGTGCAGAAATTTAGTAATTCGTAACTGAAATTTTGACTATTTTGCAGCTGGTATAAACAAACAAACACAGAGTAAAAACTAAAACTCTTACTCTGTGAATATCTATCTCTTTGCCTTAGTTGCACCCTAAAGTCGTAACGCCCTTTGTTTTGTATTCAATATATTAAAAGTAATTATAGCTAATTTCATCTGCCTTTTGGTTGGTTTAAATATGTTGATTCTAGATTAATCTTCTATTTTTTTATAGCTTTTTATTTACAATTAAAGTATCCGAACATTAATAGACACACGAGTAGGATAGTCAAAGTTTTTACGTTGATAATTAAATCAATTTTTTCAAATTTAACACCAAATTACATTTACAATCAAGACAAAAATGTAAATAATTTACTAGTGTTTGGTATACTTCATAAAAGGGTTCAAGCGTGGAAGCAATCTTGGTCAGCTTTTAAGGGATTTAGTACCAGCGATCGCTACACATTCTTAGGCTTATTTTCTACCTCACATCTGATACAATGCTCAATATTTTGATCGATACATTACTAACAGAATTTGCCGCACATTACAGCAGTTTTCATGTATTTGAAACACATATGTCGTAGGGGCACAGCATTGCTGTGTCCCCAATACGGTTTGGTTAAGGTTTTTTGATTAAAATTCTAAATTCTCAAGACGCGATAAATCGCGTCTGGTGACTTAACCGAACAGTATTGGCTGTGCCCCTACCACGTGGTCTATTTACCTGAAAATTGCTGTAAGTTAAAGAATTATAAGTGATGAACGCTGGCTGTTGACTATTGACTGTTGACGGTTAACACTCATCAGTCAACGATTAATCTTTTGTAATCACTCCTTGATAGCGACCTAGCGCAATTAAAGGAAAGTATTGTTGATACATGTGATACTTGAGATAAAAATGACAAGGAAAGCCAGTACCTGTAAAATCTGCTTCAAACCAAGTACCATCTGGCTGTTGAGTTGTCACAAGGTAGGCAATTCCTCGCTCAATAGCCTCAAGCGCTAATTTACCAGTTGCTTCACCTGCTGCCAACAGACCAATTAAAGCCCAAGCAGTTTGAGATGCAGTACTGTTTCCTTTTCCTTTAAGGCTGGGATCGTCGTAGCTGCGACAAGTTTCGCCCCAACCGCCATCTGGGTTTTGACATCCCAATAACCAAGCTGCTCCCCGTTCTATATTGAGTTTATGCTTTTGAGGGTCAATCAATGCTAAGGCTGAGAGGACGCCACTAGTACCGTAGATGTAATTTACACCCCAACGACCAAACCAACAGCCTTCTGTTTCCTGTTCGCCCAGAAGATAAGTAAGCGATCGCTCTAAACTACCATTATCAATTGACAAATCACAAGCACCAAGCATTTCTATCACCCTAGCGGTAACATCTGCGGTGTTTGGGTCAATCATGGCTTTCAAGTCTCCATAGGGGATGGAGTTCAGCCAATCTTGGTCGTTGTCCAAATCAAAAGCAGCCCAACCGCCTGGTTTACACTGCATAGATGCAATCCATTTTAAGGCACGGGCGATCGCAACCTGTTTGATTTTTTCATTAGGCAATTTCGCTAGATGCAGCGCCATTACCACCACAGCCGAGTCATCGACATCAGGATAAAAGCGATTGTCAAACTCAAACGCCCAAGCCCCTGGTTTTCCCTGGCGATTTTTAACAGCCCAATCTCCATAGTCTAAAATTTGCTTTGACAGCAACCATTCGCCAGCTCGCACCACAGCCGGATCGTCTGGTGCAAAACCAGAATCTACCAAAGCACGCATCGCCCAAGCTGTATCCCACACGGGTGAAATACAAGGCTGTACCCGGTAGCTGTCCTCTGTTTCGATCGCAAAATTATCAATTGCTCGCAACCCTCGTTCTACAATGGGGTCGTTTTGGTCATAACCCAGACACCGCAAAGCCAGCATGGAATTCAGCATCGCTGGAATAATGCCACCCCAGTCGCCTGTAACTTCTTGCCGTTCTAAAATCCATTTTTCGGCAGCTTTGATGCCTTCTTGGCGGAAAGGTACTAAATTCAGGTGTTCTGCCAACTTGAACCCATCATCGAGGGTGAGGAATAAATCTGTCCAATCGTTATTTCGGGGTAATCCCCACTGGACTCGATCCACACCTTCAACGTACAGTTCATCTAAGTTGATAGCTCCGTCAGTGAGAAAAATCGGTTTGCGATCGCATACAATCAACAGCGGTACTGTGCTGGAACGCGCCCAACTAGACATCTCGTAAATATTAACTGGAAAACCTTCGGGCAACAGCATTATCCAAGGTGGTAGCGAGGGAATACCACGCCAGTTGTAACAGCCAATCAAGGCTAGGTGCAACTTAGTAAAAATCCGAGTTTTGCTGATACCACCGCGTTGGAGAATAAACTTTCGCGCCCGAAGCATCGCCGGATCGTTTGCTGGCACATCTAGCAGTCTCAGCGCCATGTAGGCTTCAACTGAAGTACTAAGTTCTCCCCCATCACCATAGAAAAGCTCCCAACCGCCATGCTCCCGTTGTTCTTGACGCAGGTAGTCTGCAACTTTGTGCAAAGGTCTTTTTTGGTCTGTTTCCCAAATCTTATGCAGCAGCACCACTTCAGCAGTGATGGTGACATTGGATTCCAACTCTGCCCACCAGTAACCTGCCGGATTTTGAATTGAAAGCAGATATTCTTGGCTAGCTGCGATCGCAACTGCTACTTGCTTGACTTTTACCCTGTCTTGTGTTTGCATCAAATACCGTTCAACCTCAACACTCAACACTAGTTAACAACACGGTACTACAGGTGAAAAAAATTATTTTCCTTTATCAGTAGACATAGTATTCTGTCTGAGTCACTGAAAATTTGCAATAGGTCATGGGTGTAATTGTATTCGGATTGATGCTTTTATCCTTGACAATTTGGTTAGGATTACTGTGTTTTTGGGGGCAGTTTTGGCGGTTAGACCAGCAATTAGAGGTAGAGACGTTGTATACAACGTCTCTACAATCTGTAGTTTGTGCGGTGGTTCCTGCGCGTAACGAAGCTGAATTAATACCAATCAGTTTGCGATCGCTCTTACTTCAAGATTATCCTGGTTCTTTGGACGTGTTTTTAGTAGACGATCGCAGCACAGACCGTACAGCAAATTTTGCTGAAGGAGTCGCCCACGCTGTCGGGAAACCCCAGCAATTACATATTATCTCTGGGGAACCACTACCTCCTGATTGGTCAGGGAAACTTTGGGCAGTTGAGCAAGGTATAAAGAATGCTAGTAAACTGAGACCTGATTATTTTTTGCTCACCGATGCAGATATCGAACATGACGTGAGTAATCTGTGCCGACTCGTTGCCAAAGCTGAGCAGGAAAATTTAGACCTGGTTTCTGTGATGGTACGACTGAGGTGTGAAAGCTTTTGGGAAAAACTATTGATTCCCGCTTTCGTCTTTTTCTTCCAAAAACTCTATCCCTTCCGCTGGGTGAATAATCCCAAAAATCCCACAGCCGCTGCTGCTGGAGGTTCGATCCTAATACGCCGAGAAGCTTTAGAGCGAATCGGAGGTATTCAAGCGATTCGCCAAGCTTTAATTGATGATTGCGCCTTGGCTAGGGCAGTTAAGAGGAGTGGGGCAGTGGGGGAGATGGGGAGATGGGAAGATGGGGAGATGCAGCGAATAACCGATGCCCCATGCCCCATGCCTAAAGGTCGTATCTGGCTAGGATTGAGTACTTTAACTCGCAGTTTGCGTCCGTACAATTCCCTGGCGACGATTTGGGATACGATTGCCCGTACTGCCTATACGCAACTGAATTATTCTCCATTACTACTATTAGGAACTTTGGTAGGGATGAGCTTAATTTATCTAGTTCCACCTGTGGGTGTGATTTTGGGTGTAGTTTGGAGGAATTGGGCGATCGCATTTACAGGTTTATTCGGTTGGTTATTAATGACCTTGGCTTACTACCCGACAATCCGCTTCTATAAATGTTCTTTTTGGTTAGCTTTTAGTTTACCCGCGATCGCTTTTCTCTATAGCCTGATGACTCTAGATTCTGCACTCCGTCACTGGCAAGGACGCGGCGGCAGCTGGAAAGGAAGAGTTTACCCCAACCCAGATAATTTATAGTTAGAATTAAATTGAATTCAAGAATCGGTAGTGCTAATCTCTGATTAGAGATTAAACCTCAAGTGGTTGATTAAAAGAATTATGACAACCGCAATACCAACAATTAATCCTGTTACTGTCCCCAAAAAGTTACCTTTTCTGGAGTCAATCTGTTGGCAGACAGCCGATGTATATCGCTTTACTTCAGAAGAAATGCTGAGTCGGTACGAGCGTGGTTGGCAATATCACAATCTATTTAATAATCTTGAGGGTGAAGAACTCAATTTTCTTCAGGAACTTGCCAGACGCTATAAATCCTGGTTGCAAGTCTATTTATGACTTTCAGGTTAGAACACCATAATCAAAGTCTCACAGTTCTTGAATGCTTGGATTCTGACATACTTATGAAGGGTTCTGCTTACTTCGGTGGGGGAACCCTTCTTGCATTTGAGTTTTAAGAATATCGCTGGAGTAAGGACGTTAATTTTATCGCTTCTGTTAGTGCCATTCGGCTATAAATACTTACGTACAGTGATATTTGAGGGTGGGCATGAAGCATTATTTCGGGATTTAAGTAAAATCCAAGTCGGACGTAGTACAACTAACCAATAACGATTGAACCTCGCATCCTTAGCATCACCAGCCTTGCCCCCTACCTCTAGTTGAGGCTGTTTGTTTAGTACTAGCGGGTTCAAGAGACAATGGTTGAGCCGCTTTCAACACCGCATCCAGCAAACCTGGAAACAGCATCTCCAAATCTTCACGCCGCAGAATATTAATGTGCTGTGTTCCTTCTTTACGTGTAAATACTACGCCCGATTCGCGTAAAATTTTAAAATGATTGGACATAGTAGACTTGGCGATCGCAAAATCAAACCTCGCACAGCATTGTTCCCCCTCACTAGCCAACAGCCGCACAATCTCTAAACGCACCGGATCGCCCAATGCATACAACACTCCCGGTAAAGAAATATTTTTTCTATCTGGATGATAAAGGAATCTCATAGTTGCATTATCTCATCTAGTAGCATATATTTTTATTATTCGATATTATCGAATTATAGAATTAAATCAGGAAGGCAATTTATGTCATCCATTACAAATGTCACAGAAGCCACATTCAAGCAAGAAGTCTTGGAAAGTGCAATTCCAGTATTAGTGGACTTTTGGGCACCGTGGTGCGGCCCTTGTCGGATGGTGGCTCCGGTTGTAGACGAGGTTGCTACTGAATACGAAGGACAGGTGAAAGTAGTGAAGTTGAACACAGATCAAAATCCTACTGTTGCCAGTCATTATGGAATTCGGAGCATTCCGACGTTGATGGTTTTTAAAGAAGGTCGGCAAGTCGATACTGTGGTGGGGGCAGTGCCGAAGACCACATTAAATAAGACCTTAGCACAGCATCTTTAATCTAGGTGACTGGGGAGTGGGGAGTGGGGAGTGGGGAGTGTGGGGGATGAGGGAGCAGGGGAGGCAGGGGAGGCAGGGGAGCAGGGGAGCAGGGGAGCAGGGGAGCAGGGGAGCAGGGGAGCAGGGGAGCAGGGGAGCAGGGGAGCAGTAAGTTTTTCCCCTCTGCCCCTCTGCCCCTCTGCCCCTCTGCCCCTCTGCCACTTGTGCCCCATGCCCCATGCCCCATGCCCCATGCCCCATGCCCCAGTCCCAGAACAAATTAATGGGTAAAGAGCGAAATGGACTTGAAATTGCATGGTAAATCCGCACTGGTAACAGGCTCAACCGCAGGCATTGGTTTTGCCATAGCCCAAGGGTTAGCTCAAGAGGGTGCATCAGTGATTGTCAATGGTCGGTCTGACCAAAGAGTAGCACAGGCGATCGCCAAAATTCAGCAAAGTGTACCCGAAGCGAAAGTTTCTGGTAACGCTTTGAAACCAATGAAGAAGTAGCAGCGATGGTAGTTTACCTGTCGAGTCCCCTGGCTTCAGCAACCAATGGTGCAGCTTTGCGGGTAGATGGTGGTGTTATTCGGTCAATTGTTTAGTGTGTGGGAGTGGGGAGTGGGGAGATGAGGGGGATAAGGGGGATGGGGGAGTGTGGGGAGAGAGGGGGGAAAGATTTCTTCCCCGTCCTCCCACACTTCCAATGCCCCATGCCCAATGCCCAATGCCTAATGACCAATGACTAATGACAATTTGGAGATTTAACCAATGAGTACTGATATCAACTTATTTTCACCTTATCAATTAGGGAATCTGGAACTACCGAATCGAATAGTGATGGCACCGTTAACCCGAAATCGGGCGGGTGAGGGAAACGTACCACACCAACTTAATGCTATTTACTACACCCAACGTGCTTCTGCTGGACTGATTATTTCTGAAGCGACACAGGTAACTCCTGAAGGACAAGGCTATCCCGGTACACCAGGAATTCATTCATCAGAACAGGTGGAGGGCTGGAAGTTAGTAACTGATGCTGTGCATCAACAGGGAGGGAGAATTTTTCTGCAACTATGGCACGTAGGCAGGATTTCTCACCCTGACTTACAACCGGATGGAGCTTTACCTGTGGCACCTTCAGCCATTCCTGCTAAAGGTGAAGCCTCAACTTTTGAGGGGCCTAAGCCCTTTGTGACTCCCCGTGCTTTAGAAACTTCAGAAATACCGCAGATAGTAGAACAGTACCGTCAAGCAGCGGCAAATGCCTTGGCGGCTGGGTTTGATGGAGTGGAAATTCACGCCGCGAATGGTTATTTAATAGATCAGTTTCTGCGAAATGGTACGAATCAGCGTACAGATAAATATGGGGGTTCCATTGAAAATCGCACTCGATTTTTGTTGGAGGTGACAGAGGCGGTAACTAGTGTGTGGGATTCTAATCGGGTAGGAGTACGTTTTTCTCCCAGTGGGACTTTTAACGATATGCGTGACTCTAATCCGCTGGAGACATTTGGTTATGCCACTCAGGCGTTGAACCAGTTTAATTTGGCGTATCTGCATATTTTTGAAGCAATAGACGCAGATATCAGACATGGGGGGGTTGTTGTGCCTACTAGTCATATACGCGATCGCTTTACAAATACACTCATCGTCAATGGCGGTTACACTCGTGAAAAAGGCGATGCTGTACTAGCAAACAAAGCAGCAGATTTAGTTGCCTTTGGTACATTATTTATATCAAATCCAGATTTACCTCGACGTTTGGCTTTGAATGCACCACTAAATCAACCCAATCAAGCTACATTTTATGGTGGCGACGAAAAGGGATATACAGACTATCCATTTTGGTCAGCTGCTAGCGAAGCAGTAGCCAACTCGTAATTTTAGATTTTAAATTTTGGATTTTGGATTTAGATTTCTTGGATTCAAAGTTTAAAAAGGTCTGAAAGTAAGTGAATTTATACTCGCTCTCCTCCAAGCTAGGTGGAAAAAATCTAAAATCTAAAATCCAAAATTGTTTAACTCAACTATCAGGAGAATCTCATGAGTCAAATCACCCAAATTCAACCTTTAGATGTACCAACTGCGATCGCTCAACGTCGTTCAATCAAAACTTTTAAATCAGACCCCATCGCTCCAGAACTGCTCAAACAATTGGTAGAGTTAACTGTGGCAGCGCCCAGCAGTTTTAATATCCAGGACTGGCAAATTATTCTTGTACAAGATGAGGCACAAAAGGCGGCGCTAGCAGCAGCATCTTGGAATCAACAGCAAATTGTTCAAGCACCTGTAACCTTTGTGTTTGCCGCCAATCCTAACGCAGGCGAACAAGACTTGACCCCAATTCTTGAGCAGGGACTCCAAACTGGGGCATGGAATGAAAAAACCGTAGACTACTTTAAAAACGCCATTCCCCAATTCCAAGCTGCTTTAGGCGATAAACGACGTGAATATGCCATTAAAGATGCGATCATTGCTTCTACCCATTTAGTGTTAGCAGCAGAAAGCCTGGGATTGTCTACTTGTTTTATGAACGGTTGGGTTGAGGAAAAAGTCAAAGAAGTGATTGGTGCTACGGATAATCCAGATTTAGCGATCGCCGTTTTAGTTCCCGTCGGCTATGCAGCAGAACCACGCTTGAATCCTGGTCGTTTACCATTTTCCTACAACGTCTCCGTAGACACAATCGGTAATCCATATCAGGGTTAGTTTTGGGCATTGGAAGAGGATGGGGAGCAGGGGAGAGTTGTTGTACAAGTTCTTTCCCCTCTGCCCCTCTGCCCCTCTGCATTTCAAACTTGTGAGAAATGCGGGTTAAGAACTTGGATGGGCAGTTATTTACAGGCGTTTATTTTATCGGGCGTTCTATGCCTGATTGCCGCAGTTTGTGTAGTGCGATCTTCTTTACAGGAGCTTCGGCGAGTGTTAAGGGTTTTCCTCAGTCTGCTCCTTTTGCAATGGGTAAATTTGCCCTGCGTGGTTTAGCTCAGAGTATTGCTAGGGAATTAGCACCAAAGAATATCCATGTGGCACATTTCATAATTGATGGTGTAATTCGTTCAGCAGTCCGCCCAGATCCGGTGGATAATACTGATAGTACTCTCGATCCGGATGCCATCGCTCAAACTTATCTCAATATCCTCCGCCAACCCCGCAGTGCTTGGACATGGGAAGTAGAACTACGTCCGTGGGTAGAGAACTTTTAGCAAGACAATTGTTACAAGAATAGTTTTGAACGTATGAAAATTGATTTTGGTGCAACTGCTGTTGACTATGCAAAACACCGCGCTGGTTTTCCCAGTTCATTATTTAATAAACTGTCTGAATATGGTATCGGTTTACCAGGACAAAACATTGTTGACCTGGGCACAGGAACGGGAACATTAGCACGGGGTTTTGCAGATAGAGGTGCTTATGTGATTGGTATCGACCCATCAGTTTCACTTCTAGAACAAGCCAGACAGTTAAGTGAATCTGCCCAAATCAAAGTAGATTATCGAGTCGCAACTGCCGAAAATACTGAGTTATCAGATGCTAGTGCTGATGTGGTCACCGCTGGACAGTGCTGGCATTGGTTTGACCGTGGGCGTGCTGTCAAAGAAATTACTCGGATATTGAGAACAAATGGCACAATTGCGATCGCTCATTTTGATTGGATACCTTTAAAAGGTAATGTCGTTGAAGCAACAGAACAACTGATCGAGGCTCATAATCCAGCCTGGAATTTGGCTGGGGGTAATGGATTGTATCCTCTGTGGTTACAAGATATTGGAGAAGGAGGATTTCGAGATATCCGCACATTTTCTTACGATGTATTTGTATCTTATACACATGAAGATTGGCGGGGGCGAATTCGTGCTAGTGCGGGTGTGGGAGCCAGTTTAACACCAGAAAAGGTAGAAGTATTTGACCGAGAATTGGCGGTGTTACTGGAAGCAAAATATCCCACGCCAATCCTGCAAGTTCATCATCGAGTGTGGGCGGCGATCGCCAAATCACCACAGCCATAGTAATAATTGCAACTTATATAGTCAAATATGGTCAGAATTCACGGTAAAACATAAATATCCTCATTCAAGAAGTAACCGTGACTGTCCAGCTATCCCAACCTGACTTCCAGCGCCTGACGCGTATTGTACAGAATTTACCTGATTTTGCTAATGTGCGCGATCGCCGTCGTTTAGTCGCAGGCGCATTAGAAGGTGTCCCCCAAGCACATATCATCCTGGCGCGTTTAGATTTAGATGGTTCACCAATGGGTGTTTCTGTAGAAGTTGTGCGCTTTTTAGCCCAATTTGGTCGGGTTGCTTATGATAAGGAAGCCCTTGCTGTCTTCCTCAACATCATTCAGGATTTTACTGGGGATGAAGATCGAGATTTTATCCTTGAGTTATTTCAAAAATATCCCCTGAACGTTCCAGCCAGCCCCAACCGTGGAATCGACAATTGGAAGGGGATGGATAGTGTGGGTGATGTTAAAGAAAGAATTATTGGTGAGAATACATTACGCGATATTTACATATTAAACTTGGCTTTGGAAGCATCAAAAGCCGTCGTTCATATAGCAACTCAAACTGATTTGGGTACAGGTTTTATGATTGCACCCAATTTACTAATGACAAATAATCATGTCATTGATAGTCGGGAAATAGCAGAAAAAAGTAATTTTAGCTTCAACTACCAATTGGATATTAACGGTAAAGAATGCCCAAAACAAACTATTGGAGCTTTAAAAGGAGGTGCTTTTTACACTAACGAAGAACTCGACTATACAGTAGTAAATCTGAAAGACGCGCCTGATTTCGGCAAACCCTTAATCTTACAAAAAAAGTTGATGCGACGAGACGAACGCGTAGCAATAATTCAACATCCTGGCGGTCATTTGAAGAAAATTTCCATCCAGAATAACTTTGTTGCTTACGCCGACAATCAAGTATTACAATACACTACAAGTACAGAACGGGGTTCATCGGGGTCGCCTGTTTTGGATGATGATTTTCACGTAGTTGGTATTCACCACAGTGGAGGAACGTTAATCGAACCAAATACGCAACGAAGGTATGAACGTAATGGGGGAACAAGTGCGATCGCCATATTAAATGACCTGAAAAACAACGCACCAGAAATTTACGCACGATTGTAAGATTAATTTAGATGGCACAAATCAATGGGGAAATTATCCAAGAATTATCGCGTGTGTTGCAACCATTTATGTGGGATAAACAACAACGTCGTTCTTATCTTGTTATAGCCTTAGGAACTAAGGAAGCTAATCCATCTACGCGGGGTCACGCAATGTATAACTTTAGAGTGCCTGCTCACCTTTGTTTTGCAGTTGCTATTGTTGACACAGTTGATGAAATAACAGCATCTAAAGTGCAGACTACGAATCCTTTAGACCATAATTTAGATTTGTTATGGTATGAAGTGCCCGTAATTTATGAAATTAGCCGCAAACAGCTTTATTTTTATGATAAACCATCTAATATTTTGGAGAATTTTAAAGGCGAAATAGTCTGGAAAAAATTACGTCCCATTGTTAAAGATATACTACCTGGATAAATTTTATTCTTTATTTAAAATAATTAATTTATGTCAATAAATAGCGAATTAATCCAAAAAATATTACCCTTACTTAGGCCACTGATGGAAAATGAAAGCCAGCGGCGGGGGTATTTAATCAGAGCATTGGGGATAAATACGCCTGTGCAGTATCGTTTGAATTTGAACACACCGACGAATCAGTTTATTCCTAATTTGGTAAATGAATTAGTCGCTTTTGGAGAAATTGCGCCTGGTAAACCTGCACTTTGCGCGTTGCTTGAAGTAATTCGGGTTTGCTGAAAAAGTCATTCCAAGGCAAGAGAGAAATTGACTCAGTAGTTAGGGAAGAGCAAAGATAAGTTTTTGTTGCCTGTAATCAAACAAGATATCAGTTTTGCTAATCGAAAAAGTGA
>JAHHHB010000062.1 GCA_019359545.1 Desmonostoc geniculatum HA4340-LM1
GCTTCCCAAGCTGTAATCACGCGACGACGCAAATCCTCTGAGTAAGATACTGGCATCTAATAAAACAATCACTCTAGCTCGATATTACCGTAACTTGTGGTTCAATTACCTGAAAATTGCTGTAATTCCGTAAAGGAGTCGGCAAAATCATGATCTAGACGGCTATTCATATACTTTAGCCATTCGTTCATCGTAATTCTACCATCTCCATCAGTATCCATTAAGCTTTGGATCTTCCTCTGCAATCCAACCCAAAATGAATGAACTATCCAATAGTCTGGAGAGTCAGGCGTCCAACCTCTAATATCTGCAATTGCCTGAAAACCCTGCTCAAAATCTATTGGCTCAATCACTTTATTTTTATTATGATCTAGCAAATCAAACAACTTCTTCATTTTGCGTTGGCGCTGCTTACTGACACTAGAAGATAACTTTGATGCTGTTGCCATCAGCCAGCCAAAGATACTTGCTATCACCATCACTATTGTTCCAATCCAAAATGGCCAATCGTAACCTAAGCTTGCGAATAGAAACCCAGTCGTGAGCGGTCCTAAAATCTTTCCCAACATCAAGAATGATTCTGCAATTCCAAGTACCTGACCTTGCTGCTTTGCTCCAGCAGACTGAGAAAGCAAGCTAGTTAATAAAGGTTTACAAATAAAATAGCCACTGTGGGTTAAGGAAACTGCTGCCAATACCAACAGTAGGTTCTTTGATAAGGGTATCAAAAATACTGCAAATCCCATGACAACCAGCCCCCCAAACAGTGAATTGGCTTCACCAAAACGTTTAGTTAATGGTTCCACTAACTTGACTTGGACAATCGCACCCATTATCCCTGAAAAAATATAGAAATAGGCAATTTCCTGAGGACCCCACCCGAACTTTTGATTACTCCAGATTGCAATGATGGCCATTACTCCCAGCATCACAAACGTGGTTAAAAATGATAATAATAGGAGTATACCAGTAGGTGAAGTATTTAATATCTCTACTAACTTGGCTTGAGCGAATCGGTGCGGCAATTCTTGAGTTCTGGCTTGAGCTTTTATAGGTTCAGGTAGACCAAATAAAGCAATAGTAAATCCAAATAGTGACATCCCAGCCGAAAATAAAGGTGGCAGTATCAAGTTGGGATTTTGAGAGTCCGAACCAACCAACATAGAGCTGATAGCAGGACCTAAACATAAGCCTAAAGCAAATGCGGCTCCCACTAAAGCCATGACCTTTGCTCGATTTTCTTTCGTTGTTATGTCAGAAAATAGACCATTGCCAGCAGAAAGCTTGCTGCCATGATCCCTTCCAATATCCGGCAAGCAAACAGCATCCACAGGGTACTCGCTTGACTCAACCACAGAAAAGCCAAAGTACTACCGATGAGACTGAGCAATAACGTTGGCCGCCGTCCAAAGCGATCGCTCATCCTACCCCATAATGGAGCGCAGATAAACTGGAGCAATGAATAAACGCTGAAAAGTAGCGTCACTGTGCCAGCCGAGGCTCCGAATTTCAGAGCATAAAACGGTAGCAACGGCAGGAGCATACCATAACCAATCGTATCTACCAAAACACTTATAAACAAAATAAAATGTACTCTAACCATTTTTGTGTTCTTCGGTATGGGATTAAGCCTAGATCCGCCTCGAAAAAGTGCCACTTACATTAGCAGACATTATTTTTAGGGTTTTTGAGGAACACTCTTCAGACATTAAACCCCCTTTTTGACACGATTTATATCTATATAATGTCAATCTCGCCGACCTGATTTTACACCACGTGCATGAGCAGTTGCAATTGCTGAGCGAATTCGCTCTCGCATCAAATCCCGCTCAAATTCTGTACTCCACAGTCAAAGTGTGAAAAGTGCGGCGATGGTGAGCCAACAAGTGGGCTTTGATGCAAGCAAGAAAATTAAAGGACGCAAGCGATTTATGACAGTTGATACCTTGGGGTTAGTCTTGCGAGTCTTAGTCACGGCTGCCAATGTAGGAGAACCTCAAGGAGGTAAACAAGTTCTCCAACGGGTCAAACAGTCAAACGAGCAGGTCTGTCGTTTAACAACCCTCTGGGTGGATGGGGGCTTTGACGGTGAGGCGTTCATGCATTGGGTAATGGACATTTGCCGTTGGATTGTGCAGGTGGTGTTGCGCCCGGAGCAAACCAAGGGCTTTGTCTTGCTCAAAAAACGTTGGGTCGTAGAGCGCACTTTTGGTTGGCTCATGGGGTGTTGGCGTTTGGTTAGAGACTATGAGTTATTACCCGAAACATCAGAGACCTTTATTTACCTTGCTATGATTCGGATCATGGTGAGACGATTAGCATAAAATTTGACCCCTCAAAACTTTTCAAACACCCTCTAACTCCTAACTGAATTATTGCTTGTGGAACTATCGTGTAAATGTGAATACGCAATTTTAGCTTTATTAGAGATAGCCGCCCATTACGAAAGCGGCGAACCACTGCAAATTCGAGAAATTGCAAGGCAACAAAATATACCCGATCGCTATTTGGAACAACTAGTAGCAACGTTGAGGCGTGGAGGTATAGTCAAGAGTCTGCGGGGGTCAAAAGGTGGTTATCTATTAACCAGAGAACCTCGAAAAATTATCCTTTTTGAGATTTTAGAATGTTTAGAAGGGTTGGAGGTGACGGCATGTGAAGAAGACTTTAATCCCAAAAAAGTGGACAGTTCAGTGATTGAAGAAATTTGGCAAGAAGCAAGTCGTGCTGCAAACTCAGTGTGACAAAAATATACACTCCAGGATCTTTGTGAAAAATTAGATTCCCGACGGCAGTTAGATATCATGTACTACATTTAGTCAATAGTCATTTGTCATTTGTCCTTTGCAAATAAAAAATGACCAATGACCAATGACCAATAACCAATGACCAATAACTAATTAACTAAGGAATGAATTATGCGAATTGCTCGTAACATTACAGAATTGGTTGGTCGTACACCCCTAGTGCAGTTAAACCGTATTCCGCAAAGTGAAGGATGTGTTGCTGAAATTGTGGTGAAACTAGAAAGTATGAATCCATCGGCATCAGTTAAAGACAGAATTGGGGTAAGTATGATTACCGCCGCCGAGGAGGAGGGGCTGATTACTCCTCTTAAAACGGTATTGGTAGAACCTACCTCTGGAAACACTGGAATTGCTTTAGCAATGGCGGCAGCAGCTAAGGGATATCGGTTAATTTTAACAATGCCAGAAACCATGAGTGGAGAGCGACGCGCAATGTTGCGGGCTTTCGGAGCAGAACTTGAACTAACGCCTGGAATGGAAGGCATGAGTGGGGCAATTAGCCGAGCGCAGCAGATAGTCAATAGTATGCCAAATAGCTATATGTTGCAGCAGTTCCGCAATCCAGCAAATGCAAAAGTGCATCGGGAAACTACAGCCCTTGAAATCTGGGAAGATACTGATGGACAAGTAGATATAATTGTGGCAGGAGTCGGTACAGGTGGTACGATCACTGGTGTGGCAGAAGTGATTAAAGCACGCAAGCCTGATGCTAAGGCGATCGCTGTTGAACCAGCCAATAGCCCAGTTTTATCTGGGGGACGACCAGGCCCGCACAAAATCCAGGGAATTGGTGCTGGTTTTATTCCCCAAGTACTAAAGATGAAATTAGTTGATGAAGTGATTACCGTCACCGATGAAGAAGCGATCGCTTACAGTCGGCGTTTGGCAAAAGAAGAAGGGCTACTATCTGGAATTTCCAGTGGAGCAGCTTTATGTGCAGCAATTCGCGTTGCTCAGCGTTCAGAAAATCAAGGACGTTTAATTGTAATGATTCAGCCGAGTTTTGGAGAAAGGTATTTAAGTACACCGTTGTTCCAAGACTTGGAGACCAAGTTAGCCGCTAGCGTCAGCTAACGATACATTGAATTAATGGTCAATTCTAAACACGTTTCTAACCATTACCAAACTCTCAAAGTTAGTCCAAATGCAAGCCTTGCGGAGATTAAGCAAGCTTATCGCCGCTTGGTGAAGTTATTTCATCCTGATAGCAATCAGGAAACAGCCGATCGCGAGGAGATTATCCGCATTAATGCAGCCTATGAAGTCTTACGCGACAACCAAAATCGCCGCAATTACGACCAACAACTGCAAGATAAATCTCCAAAATTAGATGGCGATCGCCAACAGCGTACAGCATCAGCACAAAAACGTCACCAAGCAACACGCAAAACCGGACGCGATGTTGATGAGCAAGTCGAGGAATGGCTGCGCCAAGTTTATCAACCAGTAAATCGCTTGCTTTGTGCTATTCTTTATTCCTTGGAAGAACAAATGGAGCAGTTAGCTGCCGATCCCTTTGACGATGAGTTATTGGATGAATTTCAGGAATACTTAAGAACCTGTCGAGAAGACTTGAAGCAGGCACAAATTACTTTTCGCTCGCTCCCCAATCCCCCTAGTCTGGCAAGAACAGCGGCTCACCTATACTACAGTCTCGATCAATTAGCAGATGGACTCGATGAGTTAGGTTATTTTCCTTTAAACTACGATGAGCGTTATTTGCACACTGGTCACGAACTATTCCGCATAGCTACGAGATTACACTGTGAAGCACAAGCATCTGTAAGTTAATGGGCATGGGGCATGGGGCATTGGGCATGGGGCATGGGGGGACGCGGCGACGCGGACATGGGGAAAAAAACTAATGACCAATGACCAATGACTAATGACCAATGACTAATGACCAATGACTAATGACCAATGACTAATGACCAATGACTAATGACACAGGAATTAGTCTATGCTGGAAATAGTGAAAGGTTAAGAAATTTGAAGTTTTATTACTTATGAAATGCATTATTAATCGCCGCGCTCAGTTTTCGGCAAGTCATCGTTATTGGCTATCAGAACTCAGTGAAGCCGAGAATATTGAAAAATTTGGTGCTAGATCGAAATTTCCCGGACAAGGGCATAACTATGTCTTATTGATCTCCCTTGGCGGAGAAGTGGACGAATATGGCATGGTGTTGAATTTGTCGGACGTGAAACATGTCATCAAGCGAGAAGTTACAAACCAACTGGACTTTTCTTATCTCAACGATGTGTGGGCAGATTTTCAAGAAACTCTACCTACCACTGAGAATATTGCACGGATAATTTGGCAACGGCTAGCACCCCACTTACCCCTAGTCCGCGTCCAGTTGTTTGAACATTCTCAACTTTGGGCAGATTACACAGGAGAGGGAATGGAAGCCTATCTCACCATCAGCACTCACTTTAGCGCCGCCCATCGCCTAGCTCCTAACATTAGTCCTGAGAAATACGGTAAATGCACCCGTACTCACGGACACAACTACCATCTAGAAATCACTGTGAAAGGGAAAATCGACCGACGTACTGGCATGATTGTACATGTAGATGCCCTGAAGCGAGTAGTTGAAGATTATGCAGTGGAGCCATTAGATCACTCCTGTTTAAACAAAGATATTCCCTACTTCGCCGAGATTGTTCCCACTACTGAAAATATTTCACTTTACATTAATAGTTTACTGGCTTCACCTATTCAGAAGTTGGGAGTCGAACTCGACAAAGTTAGGCTGTTTGAAAGTCATGAACTTTGGGCAGATTATGCCAAAAACGGAACGGAAACCTATTTCACTGTCAGTACTTATTTTAGCGCCGCCCATCGGCTGGCTGACCCCAACCTAAGTCAGGAAAAAAACACCGAGATTTACGGTAAGTGTGCGCGTCCCAACGGCCACGGACACAACTATTACTTAGAAGTTACTGTCAAAGGAGAGATTGACCCAACTACTGGCATGATTGTCGATTTAGGTGCTTTGAATCAGATCGTAAAAGATTATGTGGTGGAACGATTCGATCACACCTTTATAAACGAAGACGTGCCTTACTTTGCCGAAGTTGTACCTACTAGTGAGAATATCGCACTTTACATTAGTAATTTATTGCGATCGCCAATTCAAGAATTAGGATCTGGGCTTTACAAAGTTAAACTGTTTGAAAGTCCCAATAACTCCTGCGAAATCTACTGTACTGAGTCTGGTTCAAATTCAGTCAGTGCAGCGGTGAATCAGCAGGTATTGGCAGGGGTTTAGTGAGCATGGGATGAGGGAGATGAGGAGGATGAGGGAGTGTGGGGGGATGGGGGAGTGTGGGGAGAAAATCTTCCCCTCTGCCCCCCGCCCCCTGCCCCCCTGCTTCTTCCCACGCCCCATACTCAACTAGAAAAGTTTACTTACTAAGCAATTGAAACCAGGTAGTAAAGGACTTGTCAATTCATCCTGACTAAATAAAGTAACTGCTAGCTTTAATGCAGCCTGTTCACGACGATAAACTTCAACTTTTTTCTGTATGGAATCGCAAATCCAATATTCTTGAACTCCTTGCACCGAATACAGTTTTAGTTTTGTTTCCTTGTCGCGTTTCTCATTTTTTTCGCCGGGTGATAGAACCTCAACTACTAACTCCGGTGCGCCTGTGAGGTGTCCAGCTTCATCTAGCAAAAGTTTTAAGCGTTCATGACTTGCCCATACGACATCAGGGATCACATTGTCAGCATCGGAAAAAATAATTCCAGGAGCGATCGCCACTTCACCTAAACCAGTTTCATCTGACCAAATCTTGAGAACCGTAGCAATATTGGCGCAACTCGTTTGATGAATCCAGTTAGGTGCTTTGGTCACAAATAGTTCTCCATCAATAATCTCATAGCGATTTCTGCGATCGCCTGCGAATAACTCTAGATCGGCAGTTATCCAACGCACTGGAGTCGTTTGCATAGAAACCCCCTAGCATTTTCCTAATCATATTTTAAAAATATCGGCGACGGGCGGTGTGTCGCAAATGTCGATAAACGCCCCAGGCTAAAACTCCAAAAAAGAGATTTAGCAAAAAGCGAGTCAGTATAAACCACAGTATATCAGGGTCAAAAAATCTTGATGGATTTAATGGACTAACAGTCCTGGCTAAGAGAAACACCCCAAAAATAGCATTTCCACCCAGCACGAGGGCAAACAGCACTAAACTTCTGTGCCAGTAACGCTGTTGGGGTGTGTGGCCTGAGATCACGATAATGGGGGGTTTGCCTTGGACTTTTCGCAGTAATTTTTCCAGTCGCCAAAACATCCACAACAGAAACGGAAATAAACCATAACTCAGGAAACGCAGGGGTAATGAGTAACGCCAAGCACTAGATAGAACATTAACTAAGGCATGACAGATTACAGAATTTAGCCAAGCCCTGATAATAAATTTCTTGTCTCGATTTAACCCAGTCTTCGAGGAAATATAGATTCCGAAAGCATATCCCCAAGGTGCAGAAAACATGGCGTGGACTGGCGTACCGATAGTACGGTCAAGAATGGATGCTGTACCGTGAAAAAGGTAAATCCAGTTCTCTTCAGCTGTGAATCCAAGGGCAACGGCTATAGTGAAGAGGAAAACGCTAGAGAGAAGTAATCGATAAGAGCGTTGCAGATAGTAGGTTGGGATAACAACCGCAGCCAACTTGCAGCCTTCTTCAATTGGGCCTATTTCCACAAGCTGCCGCAAGGCTATAGCAGGAAGCCCAGACGCGCAACGGCTTGTCGTCAGACATCCCTTAATCTGCTGCCAGTCTAAAATCCAGTTGGCTACACTTTCAAAAATCAATTCCAGGCTCAGGGCTAAAATACCAGATATTGCCCCGATGATAAAGAACATCAGCAACCTGAACACAGGTGGGGCAAATGGCATCCGATAATAGTAGTAGCCTAGCAGCAGCAAGGGTGGTATTGCTGCCCACAACATTAGAGATAAATCAACCACTCACCTGAGCAATAATTGTACGGTGACGGTGGGTATTGTTAGCGATCGCGGGAGGTTGGAAACCAGCCTCAATAATAGCTTGCTGAATGTCCAAACCAAAATATTCATCTAAATACGGTTCGGTACTTTTGAGCAAAGTTAAAATATAAGCTGGCATTTTTTTGTACACTTCCGATTTAGGATTCATGTCCATAATTGCCAAGCAACCACCTGGACGCAGAACGCGTCGAGCTTCAGCGAAAATCTGTCGAGTTGCTGATTGGGGTAATTCGTGGCACATCAAGAAAATTGAAACTAAATCAAAAGAGGCATCAGGTAATCCGGTAGATTCAGCTTGGGCATGAAGCCAATTGATTTTAGCTTGGCGCTGCTCGGCGCGGTAATGGGCAACAGCTAAGAAGTAGGGAGATAAGTCCAAGCCTGTAATTTTGGCATCGGGATAAATTTCTTGCATCGCAAAGGTACTCAAACCCACACCGCAGGCCAAATCTAGAATGTTTTGGGGTTGATTGGGGAGTTGCGCTTTCAGGACATCATGATAACTTTGGCGAAGTTTAGCATCTCCTTGCGCTCCAGCATCTTGCCAAATTCCGGCATGGACAGTACGAGCCGCAACTTCTAACTCGCAAGCAGCTTTCCAACTGAGGTTTCCACCTTCGTAGGCGTGGAATGGCCGCAAGTAGTATTCTGGGTAGGAAAGCTGGGGATTTTCTACTTTCCCTAGATCGGTTTTCCAATCACGTGCTTTTAGTGTTTCGACTTCTTGCGTCCAAGGCACACCAATTCTCTCGGCACGTTTAATCATCATCTGTCTAGCTTGATGCTTGGCTAGGTTGGCTAAAGGCTGGATTGCCAGTATGGCATTGACCAAGCGGGAAGCGAAGCCAAGATTAGTGTTTACAGCAACAGTCATAAATCAGTTTGCATTTAACAGCCTCTTTTACTTATGACATACTTGCTGGACACGAGTCTAGAAATGAAATGAATTGAATTGAAAATCGGGATTGGGGAGTGGGGAGTGGGGAGTGTGGGGAGTGAGGGAGCAGGGGAGGCAGGGGGAGCAGGGGGAGAAAGAATAACTAAAGCCCAATGCCCCATGCCCCATGCCCAATGCCCCATGTCCTATTTCGCAGGTTTAAGAGCTAACAGCATCTCTAATTCACTAGTAGATTTATCGGGGCTGGTGGCGGTGATACCAAAACCACGAATAGAACTGAGGATGGTATTAGCTTCAGCAGAGATGAAACTATTGACTACGGGCAAAGTTTTAGTTTTGTCCATATCTAGGTAGAAATAGCCGCTGTTGGGCTTTTGCAAAGAACCAGTAACGGCTTTGAAAGCTTCGCTCTTGTCGAGAGATTCACTCTTGCCATTGGCGATCGCCTCAGCAACAGGGCCACCAACAGCTACAAATACAGTGTCTCGATCTAACCAACCATGTGCCAATAAAGCTCCTTGTTGGGGGATTTGCCATTCAGTTACGTCTTTACCGCCGATATTTCTGTTGGCGATGTTGATTTGTTGGGTTTTGGCGAGGGTATCTAATTTTGTCAATGTGGCTTCAGCAGTTTTGCGATCGCTGGTGTCAAATACTAAAGCACCTCCAAAACCAACACTTGCTAATACTCCTTGATTTGATGGTATGGCACCTAAGGCGAATTCCCCGTTCATCCAGCCAAAAACATCCTTATCCAAGTCGATATTGACGAATTTCAGTTGTCCGCGCACTTGTTCCAGAGCTTGCTTTAATTCTGGAGTATTTTTGGACTGTTCTACTACTGTTTCCCAGCCACGACTGATGCCATTTCCGCTAACCAAAGCAAAGGTATCAGTGGGAAATTGCCCGACTATATTCCCAGGAGTTGATTGATACTGATATTTGATCAGTTGGGGATCTAAATTGGCGATCGCTTTGACTCGCACTCCTGCATCATCAACACCAACACCCGCCACTACAGATTTCACCTGCTTGAGTTGTGCCAAGGTTTGTGGGGGTAACTGGGTTGCCTGAGGACTTGCAGCAGCTAATTGCTGTACCATACCTGCATAGTCTGGTACATAAATTTGGGCAAGGCTGTTTTTAACATCCACTCCTTTGAGAATGGTGCTTGCACCTTCTTTGCTGGCAAAGGAGGACTGTCCTTTAAACGTGTCAATTGCTTTTTCTACAGCTTGTTTTTCGGGGGCTAATACTAAGTGACTATTATTTAAAACAACGCTATAAGTAGGTTTACCATTTTCTGTAGTTTCAATAATTTTTTGACCTTGGTAGTCGGATTCCTGGAATTTAACGCCTTTTTGTGACTTCAATTTATTGGCAAAATTCAAGGCACTGATTTTGTCCTTGATTCCCACTACTACCAAAATATTTGGTTCTGGTTGTACATTTTTCGGTGCAGTAGGTGCGCCAGGGGGCAAATTTAACTGTATGGGTTTTACAGGATTTGGTGGTAGTAGAGCAATCATGACACCACCAGCCCAAGGCTTGATGTCTTTTTCATAAGAAATGTTATTGTCACTAAACATTTCCTTATTGAAATCTTCCAGACCTTTGGCCACTAATTTTTGTGCTTCTGGAGTACCAAACTGTTGTAACTTTGCCCAAGCTTGAGGGTCAGTAGTAATATAGGTAGCCATCATCGCTGTTGAAGGTACTACTTTCGCACTGCCCAGAGCATCTGAGCTACCCCCTGATGGGCCGCTTTTTAAATACGTATAAGCCGCTATACTTCCTGCTATAACGACAGCAGCGCCAACAGCAGGAATGAGAAACTTTGATTTACTTTCAGGCATTATTATTATCCTCTTTTGCTGAGATTGTTACCGAGATTTATACAAGTGTCATTGTAGAGTTTTCGGATTTATTGATAATTTCCCCTAATCCATTGTTACTGGAGTTTAGACTAACGCATGACAAATGGACTCAGCAGCAAGCTGGTTGACAAGCTGCACACCTGAAAATATAAAAACTCAAAGGTCAGCCCCTTCTGGAGCGAGACGCACTCGCGTTCGGGGAAGTCAAAAGTCAAAAGTCAAGCTGACTTTGCTGGTTCTTTATTGCATTTATAAGTAACTTTTTTTAAAGTTATCTACCTAATTATACGTAATTTTAGTTTGTCCTTAGTACACACAGAGGACTTTCTAGAGTGTTGGCGTGCAACAACAGGCGTGAAAAAATTTTTAATGCATTTACAAATATTTACATATTTGCTGGGTGATTAATGGTAATTAGTCCTATATTTTCCTATGAATAAATAAAAATAATTGTAGCTACTACGCATAAATTTCTCAAAGTCTTTAATAATAAGGTTTTTTTATTTTTAGTTGACGAAAATGGCACAAACAAGAAAGCTATAAGCGCAGTTTGTTAAGATAATTTATCTGTTAAGGCAGGGAGAGATAAAGCTTAACTCAAGCGTATTATTTTATTATTTATTGAGACTAGCTTAACTCTTTTAACTATCATTGCATTTTTATTAAAGTTATGAAAAAATATAAAAGACAATTTCGGTTGAAAGAAGACAAATATTATGATTTTTCGAGACCGGGAAGGAAATTTTTACAGTATTTCACAAGAAGTTCTGAGCCAACACATAATCAACGAAGAACTTCCAGAAAATATAGAATTAGCAGGTAGCGAAGCTGATTGGACAAGTTCTCTAGAAACAGCAGCATCTTATAACTACACTGCCCCAGAATCGGCAGCATCCTATAACTACACTGCACCAGAATCGGCAGCATCTTATAACTACACTGCGCCAGAATCGGCAGCATCCTATAACTACACTGCACCAGAATCGGCAGCATCTTATAACTACACTGCACCAGAATCGGCAGCATCCTATAACTACACTGCACCAGAATCGGTAGCATCTTATAACTACACTGCACCAGAATCGGCAGCATCTTATAACTACACTGCGCCAGCAATAGTAGGTTAAACCTACACGGTTATAGTATCGTAAGTAATAATAGCCTGCTATTGCAAAGTTGTGACCCACAACTAACTCATTTTGGTTGGCCAATTAGTGGTTCTCGTTGACGTGTGGTTTGAATAGCCATCTCAACGAGAACCTGATAATTATTAGCTAATACCGTTTCTTTGTGAAGCTGCATATATTTACCCCCCGGCTACGCCGTCCCCCCTTGCCAAGGGGGGACTACAGGGGGGTCTTGATTATGTGCATCTTCATACAGAATTGGTATAATCTTATAGCTATTTCTGGTCTGTGAGGATTGAATAGGTTGTTAAACCAGGCAGAGTTAATAATTAAATCGAGGAGAAAAATTAAAAAAAGGTAACGCTGGTGTTACAAGCTAAGTGCGGGACAGCATAATTCATTAAACCTGAAGAAATTACAGTTTTTAATTAGTATTTTAGTGATAAAAATCCTAAATTCAGTAATAATTTGCTCGCAATGAAACAAGATTTTATTTTATGTTTAATTATGGCTGCCTACTTATCAATATAATGATAATAAGACGGTTAAAATGAACAATAGACCTCTTGCAAAAGTGCTTTTTGCAACAGGGGGGAAAAGGGAAAAGGTTAAAGGGGAAGGGAACAATACAGAAGTTTTTCCCCTTCCCCCTTCCCCTTTTCCCGACTTATGCAAGAAGTCTAATTTACATAACTAGTAACTGAAGTTCAATATATGTGCTTAGAGGATAGACAACACATCTTAGAGGAGGCAGACAATCTACAAAAAAAGATTACTGTGATGAAAACGACGTTTGAGTTGATTCCGCCAGGAGCGATAAAAGATAAAAAGGACTACGTAACGTTTTACTTAAATTTGAGCCGGACTAATGAAGACGTAGTGTCTTACCTAGTAGATGGGAGAACAGCTTTCCTGATCAATCAACCAGAACACGCTGAGTATGTGCTGGTCAAAAATCAAAGTAACTACAAAAATCCATATCATCAATATGCCGAGTTGACAGGACAATATACTCCAACAGGTGCATTTTTGCTGAATTTAGATAGAAGCTTTGGCAATCAAGTGGAAATATTTGAAGGCATAGTCAGCGAATTAGCTAAAGCGGCTACAGTAACAGTTTGGCAATGGCAGCAATGCTCAAAAGTAGCACCTGTTCAGATTGATACTGAAACGAAAAAAATGATGTTTGCCGTCTATGTCAAAATTCTGTTTAATGTAGACGCTAAGAATTGGAGTGAAGCATTTGTAAGTGCAACTAATTTTATAGAAGAGTACTGCGCCAATCAATCACACTTGACACAGTATTTTTCAGCAACGGAACTACTGCCGATAAAACAAAGCTATCAAGAAGCTATTGAGGTGCAGAATGCAATAGCGGGAAGGATTGCCCGGTGTGCTGGATTAGTAGCGCCTGATAGCGAGGTATCGAAGCAGTTAAAAACAACTATCGTCCGAACATTGTTGAATAGTTACAATGGCATGGCAACAGCACTGTGTTGGATAATTTATCAATTAGTACAGTGCCAAGAAGTACTAGAGCAAGTATATAGTGAAGTCGATCGGGTTATTGGCGATCGCCAACCCACAGTTAAAGATATTCCCAAACTATCCTATATGCGGCTGGTGGTAATGGAAGTATTGCGTTTATACCCACCCGCATGGATGTTGGGCAGGCAGGCAATTAATCCAGACAAAATAGCAGATAATTTAATTCCCCCTGGAGCAATTATTTCTATATCTCCATACACAATGCATCGAAAGGCACAGCTATGGGAACGACCAAAAGATTTTATTCCAGAACGCTTTGCACCAGAGAACTCACAAGCACGCCCAAACTTCGCTTACTTTCCGTTTGGAGGCGGAACACGTAAGTGTCCAGCAGGGCAATTAGTCTTTAGCCAGATACAAATTATTTTAGCGGCGATGCTGCGCTTGTGCAGTTTTGAATCAGCCTCAAACGAGGTTTTGAAACCACGTGGTTTGGTATCACTGCGTCCTCACCCAGGAGTATTTATGAGGATAACTGCCAACAAACAGGGAGTGGCGAGTGGGGAATAAGGAGTGGGGAAAGAAGGTGTTTGTTTTATTGATAAGCAGTGTCAGAAATCGGAGAAGAACTAGGGCGCAAGGTAACGTCTAAGTTGATTGATATACGTTCACCTGCAACTTCTACCTGATTAACTCTATGGGGTAAGAAGCTTGGAAATAAAAGAAACATACCGGGTTTCGGGTGAATAGAATAGTGTGCAGTTTCCCAATTAGAGCGAGAAGTAACTCGTCCACTACGCGGATCGATGAGAGTTAAGTTGCCAGATGTTTTTGTCGCAGGTGCTGTAGGAACTTCTACATAGTAAATGCCAACAAGGTCAGTTTTAGTATGAATGTGTTCGTGTTGGAAACCGCCCTGTCTCAAAATAACTGCCCAACTTGTATGGTTGTATTGAAAAACTGAAGGAGTAGAGGAGCTAAAACTTACTTTTCCCCACTCTTTCAAAAAAATTTCGATTTGATCGTTGATAAAATGTTTAAGGGTTTTAATAGCAGGAAAGTCAGAATTTAAGAAATCTAAGCCGGATTGCCAGCCATTATTAACTGAGGTAAATTGTGAGTAATTTCGCCCGTTTTGCTCTTGATTGCGAACATAAGCTGCTAAGTCCCGATTGAGTGCTTCGCAGTCAGGAAACCCTGTTTCTCCTACTAAGGTAGGGAACAAAACATTTATTTTTAATCCCTGATAGCTCATTGTTGTTATTGTAAATAGTTGCTAAGATATAATATCAGAAATTTGTTAATTTTATACCAATTTAATGAAACAAATAAGCTTAACAGAATTTAAGTCAGAGCTTTTATCAGAAGTGCAAGTTAGCCTGGGGCTGGCAATTCCTTTAGCAATTGCTCAACTAGCTGAAGCTGGCATCCCTGTTGTGAATTCGGTAATGATGGGCTTACTTGGCACTCAAAATTTAGCTGCGGGTGCTTTGGGCACAATCACTTTTGTTACCTTATTAGTTGTTTGTGTTGGTACTCTCACAGCAGGAGGAGCGCTGGCTGCTGAGGCTTTTGGAGCCAAAGAAATAGATCGTGTCAGCCGTATTACTTCTGGGGGGTTGTGGTTGGCGATCGCTATCTCTTTACCTGCAATACTCATCATATGGAACTGTGGCTCTATCTTGCCGTTATTAGGTCAAGAAGAAAGTACCGTAGCATTGACAAAAAGCTATTTACACGCTCTTGTTTGGGGATTACCTGCTGCCCTCTGCTTTTTACATTTAAAACGAATGGCTGCTGCGATTAATTTTCCCCAATTTGGCATAGTAATTATAGTTACCTCTTTACTCTTGAATGTGCCTGCCAATTACGTGCTGATGTTTGGCTACCTGGGTTTTCCTGCCCTTGGTTTAGCTGGGATTGGTTGGGCAACTACCCTGATTTATTGGGTTAGTTTCTTAACATCAGCTATGGTGTTTTATTTCCATCCTAAAAGTAGAGATTATAAGCTTTTTCGCCATCTAAATAAATTTGAACTAGAGCTATTTATCAAAATTTTCCAGACTGGATGGCCGATGGGAATCCAATTAGGAATGCAACTTGGTTTGTTCATGGTTACGGCTTGGTTGATGGGAACATTGGGAACGGAAACTTTAGCAGGTCATGAAATTGCTATTCAGACATCAGACCTTTTTTTGACAATTCCAGTGGGAGTTTCTTCTGCGGCTACAACGAGGGTAGGGCAGATGATGGGAGAGAAAAATCCTTTGGGATCGACCAGGGCAGTATTTGTGAATATTGCTTTTTATGTACTGTTTGCCAGCGTTGTCGCTTTGGGTTTTGAGTTGTTTTCCCAGCGGATTGCGGGCATTTATTTGGACATTAATAATCCCGATAATGCTGTGGCAATTAGTCAAGCAATTTCTTTTCTGAAATTAGCAGCAGTTTACCAACTTTCTTGCGGTATTCAAATAATCGGAGTGGGGGCTTTACTCGGATTACAGGACACTCGTGTACCCATGCTAATTAACATATTAATATTTTGGGGTATTGGGTTAGGTGGAGGATATTTAATGACAATGATTTTGGGTTGGGGAGGGATTGGTTATTGGTATGGTTTAATTTTGGCTACGGCAATTTCGGGGATATTTTTAATAGTGCGGTTTTATCTAGTAAATTTTGACAAGATCGCCAACAGTGAAGTTGCGTTTTAAATGTAGTGGCTATCTTCATATCAAATGAACCTTCTAGTTGCTGAAAATTGTTGCTTTTGACATGCATGATTTAATAAGATATAAATTGCCAAAATTCTCAGCTAAATGTCATGTCCGAATCAACGAACGCGCAACTTGCAAGTGATTTTTCCCCGGAAATAGTGTTACTACAAATGAGATATGGCAGTTGGATATTCCAGTCAATTTATGCAGCCACCAAGTTAGAGATAGCCGATTTGTTAAAGGATGGTTCTAGGAGTTGTGAGGATTTGGCAAGTGTAACTTCAACTCACGAAGGTTCCCTCTATCGCCTTTTACGGGCACTTGCGAGTATGGGAGTTTTTGCGGAAACAGAACCCAGTTTTTTTTCGCTCACACCATTGGGAAATTATTTACGGAGTGATGTTCCTGACTCCCTAAAGGCAAGAGTAATTATGAATGGTGAGGAACAGTATCGAGCTTGGGGTGAAATAATGTACAGCATACAAACTGGCAAGAGTGCTTTTGAGCATTTGTATGGGATGAATCTTTTGGATTACTATGCTCAAAATCCAGAAGCTGGAAAAAACTTTAACCAGGCTATGACTAGTAGTTCAATCCTGCAAAACCCAGGGATAGTTTTAGATTACGACTTTTCTGATGTCCAAACTTTGGTAGATGTTGGTGGCGGACATGGGAAGTTATTAACGGACATCCTCAAAGCCTATCCCAAAATGAAGGGAATTTTATTTGACCAACCGGAGGCGATTAAAGGAGCAAAATCACTCATTGAACAAGCCGGAATTTTAGATCGCTGTGAACTAACAGCAGGTAACTTTTTTGAATCTGTGCCAGCAGGAGGGGATGCTTATATACTCAAGTATGTTATTCATGATTGGGATGATGAAAGAGCGATCGCTATCCTCAAGTCTTGTTACGGGGCAATGCCAGAGCATGGAAAACTCTTACTTGTAGAGCAAGTCATTCCTTCCGGGAATCAAGCCTCTTTTAGCAAGATGCTTGACCTACAGATGTTAGTGCTTTGTCCGGGTGGGCGCGAACGTACAGAAGCAGAGTATCGCATCCTCATGGAGAAGTCAAAATTCCAGTTCATCAAGATTGTTCCTACCCAGTCCTCTTTAAGCGTGATTGAAGCGGTAAAGGTTTAATTAAACATCAGCCAGACTGGTGAGAGTCTGGCTGATGTTTAAAACTGAATATGAAGTTATGCATTAGTCGTATGTTACTCAATCAAAGAGCCGGAGGCTGTGAAGTAGATATAGCAAACTTTTGAGTAATTCAAGGTGACAATGCAAGAATTAGCGAACGCTTGAAAATTAACACAAGTTAACTTGAGTTACAGATTGAGGATATTTGACGGAAAATAGCGATCGCCAAAGTTAAATTTTAGTGACAAAAAGCTTTATTCTCAAGAATCTTCTCATTGAGCGTGTCATATTTGAGCCGTAATTCCAGTTGCTCGGTGTGAAGGTAGCCTGCATTTAGTCTCAACTCCAGTCAGTATTTACTGATAAAATTAGTAATCCTACAAATTAGCGGTTTAAAATTAGTCTCAAAAATACTTCAATCAGATGAGGAGCGAATCGGCAAATGATATCCTGTTCATCTCAAACAAAATAGCCCAATTAACACCGACAAGTTATCCTAAGTTATAAGAATAATTAGGAGTATTTGTACTTAATGACAATCTATCGAGGTGCAAGAGACCTTGACTTGATGACAAAAAAGTGCAAAACATCAAGAAAAGTGAATGCGGAGGGGATATGGACAAAAGTCCAAGGATCGGTAGCCGACCTTTTGGAAATTAGGGTGAGATTAATTTCAATCCCCCAATTCCAAAAGGGAGTCATCACCCCGATATTGCCCTATTGATTTGGGAAAAACATTTACTACACCGCTATTTTGCTTAACAACATCCAGCCAAGCCAGATTTTTCAGGATTACAAGGTCAGTAAGCATCAATGTCGCAGTCTTATTTTGATACAGATAATAATGGACACAAACCTTTTGAGTTACCGGGAGCAAAACCCCACTACAGCCCCGATCGCCCCGGGCAAGTAGAGCATATTTTTCTAGATCTGAGCTTAGATATTCCTGGGCAAATCTGTCAGGGTAGTTGTAGCATTCGCCTCTTGCCAATTCGTAATGGTATTGACCGTTTGACTTTAGATGCTGTCAACCTGAATATCGAGTCTGTGCAGGTAGACGAGGTGTCACAAAATTTTGACTACGATGGCGAACAGCTTTCGATTCAACTTTCTCAAGGCACTCAGATTGGTAAACCCTTGTTGATTGCGATCGCCTACTCGGTGACTAAACCACAACGCGGTATTTACTTTATTCAACCAGACAAACATTACCCAAACAAGCCCACCCAAGTCTGGACTCAGGGAGAAGATGAAGACTCTCGTTTTTGGTTCCCTTGCTTTGACTATCCAGGACAACTCTCTACTTCCGAAATTCGGGTTCGTGTCCCTAACCCTCTAGTGGCGATTTCCAACGGCGAACTGATTAACACAACAGTTGATGGCGATTACAAAATTTACCATTGGTCACAGCAACAAGTTCATCCCACTTACTTGATGACTTTGGCAGTAGGTGATTTTGCTGAAATCCGCGATGAGTGGAACGGAAAACCAGTCACTTACTACGTAGAAAAGGGACGGGAGGAAGATGCTAAACGCAGCATGGGCAAAACTCCCCGGATGATCGAATTTTTGAGCCAAAAGTATGGTTATGCCTATGCTTTTCCGAAATACGCCCAAGTTTGCGTCGATGACTTCATCTTTGGCGGCATGGAAAACACTTCCACAACTCTGTTAACAGACAAATGCTTGCTGGATGAACGGGCAGCCTTAGATAATCGCAACACCGAGGGTTTGGTCGTCCACGAACTCGCGCACCAGTGGTTTGGTGATTTAGTAGTAATTAAGCATTGGTCTCATGCTTGGATTAAGGAAGGGATGGCTTCTTACTCTGAGGTGATGTGGACAGAACATGAATATAGTCTCCAAGAAGCAGCTTACTATCGTTTATTAGAGGCTCGTCGCTACCTCAGTGAAGATAGCAGCCGCTACCGCCGACCGATGGTCACACATGTTTACCGGGAACCGATTGAACTTTTCGATCGCCACATCTACGAAAAAGGATCTTGTGTCTATCACATGATTCGCGCCCAATTGGGAGATGATTTGTTTTGGCAAGCAATTCAAACATTTATCCAAGATCATGCCCACAAAACTGTCGAAACAGTAGACTTACTCAGAGCAATTGAAAAAGCAACCGGACGTAATCTTTTGTTCCTCTTCGACCAGTACGTTTATCGTGGTGGTCATCCCGAATTTAACATAGCTTACTCTTGGGATGGAGATGCTAATTTGGCAAAAATTACGGTCACTCAAACCCAAGGGGCTGACGGTAAAAATGGCAGTAAGGATTTGTTTGATTTAAAAATTCCTATTGGTTTTGGTTATGCCCAACAACAAGGAGTTAGGAGTGAGGAGTTAGGAGTTAAAAATAACTCCAAACTCCTAACTCCTCACTCACAACTCAAAACTTTTACAGTGCGGGTGAATGAACGCGAACAAAGTTTCTACTTTCCACTAGAAAATAAGCCCCAATATATCAGTTTTGATGTTGGGAATAATTATCTCAAAACAGTATCTTTGGAGTATCCACTACCAGAATTAAAAGCACAGTTAGAATTTGATCCCGACCCAATATCCCGCATCTATGCAGCCGAAGCTTTGGCAAAAAAAGGTGGATTAGAAGCTACCATTGCACTCTCTACGGCACTCAAAAATGACTCATTTTGGGGTGTGCGGGTCCAGGTGGCGAAACAACTAACGCAAGTTAATTTAGATCAAGCATTTGATGGCTTAGTCGTGGGTTTGAAAGATCGAGAGGCTTACGTGCGCCGTGCTGTAGTGGAATCACTAGCTCAAATCAAAACCAACGAAAGCTATAAGGCTGTCAAAGAACTGCTACAGAAAGGCGATCCCAGCTACTATGTCGAAGCCGCAGCTTGTCGGGTGGTGGGGGCTATAGCATCTGCGAACTTGGAAGAAAAACCCAAGGAAGACAAGGTATTAAAGCTGCTGAAATCCGTTTTAGAAGAAAAGGCGGGTTGGAATGAAGTCGTGCGGAGTGGTGCAGTTGTTGGTTTAGCTGAATTCAAAACCTCCGAAGCAGCTTTAAATCTGCTGATGGAATACACTAAACTCGGTGTACCACAACCTTTGCGTTTAACTACAATTCGCGCTTTAGGACAGATTTCTGTTGGTCAAAGTCCGGTTAATTTGGAACGGATTTTAGAAAGATTAACAGAACTAGCCAAAGAAAACTTCTTTTTAACGCAAGTGTCAGTAGCCACAGCACTAGGACAAATGGAAACATCCAAAGCAATTGGAATTTTGCGATCGCTAGCTGACAAAACATCTGATGGGCGTGTGCGTCGCTATGCTGAAGAAGAAATTTCTAAGGTGCAAAATAATATTGGTTATGAAAAAACACTGCGCCAATTGCGTGAGGAATTCGACCAACTCAAACAACAAAATCAGGAATTGAGAAGCCGTTTAGAAAACTTGGAGGCTAAATCTAAGTAGGATTACATGGTAACAAAAAAGGTCTAATTAGCAGTAGCTATTTGGTAATTCTTAATGATTTTTATCAAACTATTAATTACCGAATAGCTAATGTCTGTTGTTATTTACAGGACTTACGCAAACTCTACGAATTCTTCTCTACGAGACGCTGCGCGTTGGCGGAAGCCTCTCGTAGAGAAGGCGTCTTGGTGAAGCAGTCCGGTCTTGGGGGTTTCCCCCATGAGGAACTGCTGAACCCGAAGGGCGGTTCGATAAATTAAGCGAAGTTGGCAATTTTTGCGTAAGAGGTTGTTTGAAAAGTGGTTAGCTGTGATTTTAGGCACTTGTTGATCCCCCCTAGCCCCCCTTAAAAAGCAGGGCTGTTTCATTCCCTAAAATGGTTAAAATTGCAAGGGTCAAAGAAATCAAAATTTAGGGCGAGCGTACAATTAGGGCAAAAAATTTTGCGTCTTCAAGCCCAAATAATGTTGTTTTTCTTTGCGCCTTTGCGTCTTTGCGTGAGAATATCCCCTTGACAAATCTCACAGACTAGCGAATGAAACGGCCCTGCCCTTAAAAAGGGGGGAATTAGAATCAAAGTCCCCCTTTTCAAGGGGGATTTAGGGGGATCTAAAACCTTTTGCTACCAACAAAAGGACTTTTCAAACATCCTCTAAGTCCTGATTTATTAAAAATTAGCAATAAATTTCCGATCAAGTTTCTGTTTTATAGTGGTTCCCAATCACATCAGGTACATAAATTTACAGGGACGCCAAGCTTGTCGAAGTGTCGTACAGAATTCAGAATGAATTCTGACGACTGACGCCTCTATTCTGTTTTGATAAATTAAATCTGCCGAAGAATATAAATTAGCTTATCTTGATCAAAGAACTCTGGTTGTCGCTGTTGTATTATGGAACAGTTTTTTATGCTAAAGCGCAGCTTCCTCGTTGGCATATTTATATCTCTTTTGATATTCATAACCGTCAGTATTATACCAACTGCTGCACTGTCGAGTAATTCCTTTCCTCAGAACTGGCAAGGTACATGGAGCGGCATAATGCGCGATCGCACCGTACAACGTAAGTCTCAAACTGTACCAATGACACTGCGAATTAAACCGCTTTCTCAAGACCCCATGCGCTATACTTGGCAAATTACTTATGGAACAGGGGCGAAAAAGCTGGTACGTAATTACGAGTTAGTTGCCAAAAATCAGAGTGCTGGCCACTTTGCAATTGATGAGAAGGATGGAACTCTAATCGATGCTTGGTGGTTAGGCGACGAGTTCTACAGTCAATTTAGAGTCGAAAATCGGCTACTGAGTACACAATATCAGTTACAAAATAATCGACTCCACTATGAACTTGTTGTTTATCAGCCTCTGACACCCCAAGCACAGGTTTCCCAGCAAAAGGCTTCTTTTGAGAGTTACCGGCTTCTATCTGTTCAGTCTGCTGAACTATCGCCTGTGAAAGAATAATTACAATGATCTATGTTCATTTGCGGTTAATTATTTTTTCTGTACCTTACCCATGTGGGAACCGCTATATTTTGCCCTTGCTCAGATACCCGACTTTTTTAAAAAAGTTGGGTATCTTTTTGTTCACAAATCATTTAGGACTGTAGTATATAGCAATCCGGTTTTATTATTGAACATTCACAAATCAAATATAGTTGCTGTAGTTTGAGATTAATTACTAAATATTACTAATCATTAACAAATTTCTGCTTAACTGTCTTAACTGTCCACTTAAGTGTCTTAACTGTCTTAACTGTCCCAACTGCCTTAATAAATGTACTCATTAACTGTCTTAATTGTCGTTGCAAACATATTTAATTACTGATATATCTTGAAATGACATCAGATGTAGAAGACAAATAATTCTAGTTTTCTTACATTTGAAATTAAGGGAGTAGCAGTGATTAAATAACTACTACTCTTGGTTAACAACCAATATCAAAGGATAATACTATGTCTACAAACACAGTCAAAGCAGCAAAGGCCGAAGCAGTACCATTCTTTGCTCGTTTCTTGGAAGAGCAAGTAGCTGAAGTCTCTGATACTGCTCCTGTAAATACTCTGAAGTATCCTTCCGATTGGGAAGACTACTAAATCTCGTTAGCTTCATCGGAAGTTAAGGGAGTAGCAGTTATCAAATAACTAAAAGCTACTCTGAGGAAGGCGATCGCTTTCATATTATCTGATCCAGAATATGGAAGCGATCGTCTTTAGATCCCCGACTTCTTAAAGAAGTCGGGGATCTGGAGAAAAACTTTTTTAGGTATTTCTTAATATCTACCTCCGAAAATTCTCAAAAAAAATATTTTATGCACCTGTCTCGTGATGTTATTTTATTAATTACTCACACTGGAGATTTCTTCACTATAGATAGAGTGGCAGAAGCCTTGTCAAAAAAAGGGGCGCAACCATTTCGTCTAGACACTGATAAGTTTCCTCTAGAAGTGCAATTAACAGCACATTTTGACAAGTCTAAAAGCTACCACACTATAGAATATGGCAACCACTCTCTCAGCACAAAGCAGGTGCAAGCTGTGTGGACACGCCGCATTTGGGAACCACAATTCACTCAAGAATTAGCGCCTAAGTTTCGAGAAGCTTGCCTTAGAGAATCAAAAGCAACTTTAGATGGTTTTTGGGATAGCCTCAAGGGAGCTAAGTGGGTAGATGGTTTAGAGCAAATAAATTATGCAAATAATAAGCTGCGTCAACTGCGAATAGCATCTGAAGTAGGTTTTGTGATTCCTCAGACTCTTGTTACCAACAAAGCCCAAGCAGCACGAGAGTTTTTCAAGCAAGTCAACGGCAAAATGGTGAGTAAGCTTTTAACCACTCTTTCCTACAGTATGGAAGCTAACTCCTCATTCTTTCTTTACACCAGCACCGTCAAAGAAGAAGACTTACAAGATGCGGAGTCACTGCGCTATTGCCCAATGGTTTTTCAAGAGCAAATCCCCAAGCAGCAGGAATTGCGGGTGGTATATGTGAATGGCAATGTCTTTGTGGGGGCGCTGAATGCAGATGTGTATGCAGCAGCCAAAGCGGATTGGCGTAAACCAGGTGTTGATGTTGGCGCATGGCAACATCATCAACTTCCAGATGAAGTAGTTCATCGTCTGCAAGCTTTTATGGGTAAATTAGGGCTTTCCTTTGGCTCATTAGATTTTATCCTCACACCATCAGGCGAATACGTCTTTTTGGAAGTCAACCCCGTAGGCGAATGGGGAATGCTGGAGAAAGATTTAGACTTGCCAATTGCAAATGCGATCGCAGACGCTCTTATTTCCTAAAAAGTAGGATAAGGCTTGTAGTAAGGACTTGATCCCTAACTTTAAGAGGATGTTTGAAAAGTGTCACATAGCACATTAAATTTTAACATTACCCCCCCAACCCCCCGATATATTGGGGGGCTTTAAGAGACTATTTCCCCCCCTTTACAAGCTACGGTGTACACACAAGTCTGATCACCCCCCTTAATCCCCCCTTGTCAAGGGGGGAAACCAGAAAATCTAATTCCCTCCCCTTGACAAGGGGAGGGTTAGGGTGGGGTAATTCCAGGACTGGTAGTGATTCGATAACTTGTGTGTACACGGTAGCCCTTTACAAGGGGGGTTTGGGGGGGTATTAGACACTTTGGGTAACAAATATAGCTTTTCAAAGACCCTCTAAGCACTGAAGTGCTTACTATGAACTTTTTATAAAAATCAGCACTTTAGTTAAAAATTTTCTATGACAGTATTAATAGTTACTTTTAGCCAAGACAATGAAAGCATCCCTCTAGTCATCAAAGAAATTGAAGCTAGAGGAGAAAAAGCATTTCGATTTGACACAGACAGATATCCCACCGAAGTCAAGCTAGATATTTACTCGGGCGATACTGAACGGGTGATTATTACTGATGGCGAACAGAAGCTTGATTTGAGTGAAGTGTCTTCAGTTTGGTATCGGCGGATGCGCTACGGGCAGAAAATCCCCGACTCAATGGACAAGCAATACAGAGATGCGTCAATTCAGGAATGTCGCGTTACCGTCAGGGGGATGATTGCTAGCCTTCAAGGATTCCACTTCGACAAAATGGCGAATGTAGATCGGGCTAATAATAAGCAACTACAGCTACAAGTTGCCCGACAAATTGGACTTTTAACTCCACGTACCCTGACTTCCAACAATCCTGAAGCAGTCAAGCAATTTGCTCAAGAGTGTCAGCGAGGGATAATCACCAAGATGCTTTCTTCCTTTGCTATCTATGATGATCGGGGGCGAGAGAACGTTGTGTTTACTACTCCAGTTACAGATGACGATCTGGAGAATATGGAAGGACTGCGTTTTTGTCCGATGACGTTTCAAGAAAACGTGCCGAAGGCCTTGGAGTTGCGGACAACTATTGTCGGACATCGCATATTTACTGCCGCAGTAGATTCCCAAAGCTTGGAAGGATCTACTTACGACTGGCGCAAAGAGGGGAGAGCCTTAGTTAAGAATTGGCAACCCTACGACTTGCCCGGAGATGTTGAGAAAAAGCTGCTCAAACTGATGGCTTATTTTGGTTTAAACTATGGAGCAATAGATATTATCGTCACACCCGATGGTCAACACGTATTCCTTGAGGTTAACCCTGTGGGTGAATTTTTCTGGATGGAAATATTTTCACCACACTTTCCGATTTCGAGTGCGATCGCCGAAATTCTGCTGACTAACAAAAATTAGAGCATGAGACATGAGGCATTGAATATCAGGTATTTCTGCTTTTGCTTTTCCTACTACATTGCTTTTTCATCCCCTACCTATTTGAGTATTGGTAGTGGGATTTTCCTGTGAGAAGGTACACTCATATCATGTCCGCTTAAAGACTTATTGTTTAGACTGACACCGAGACGCTCTAACGCAGAGAGATTTTAATCATAAGTGATTAGTCGGACATGATATAACGTGCCAAATTGCAGTATGGTAGAAAATGGTCTATGAGTCCGATTTTATCAGATTCAACTCTCAAAGGTCTTCTTCAAAATTAGAATATGCAGACTCAAGTTGTTCGTAATCAAACCACAACAAATCCTTTTTCAGCTTTTACTCAATTTTGGGAAGATGTCAGAGTGGTCGCTCAACCTTACTGGTATCCAACAGAGGCAGGAGGAAGAGCATTTTCAGATGTGATTCGTTCATGGGGAATGCTCATTCTCTTAGTGTTATTAATAGTTGGACTTGTAGGTATAAACGCTGCAAATAGCTACTGGAATCGCTATGTACTCGATATTGTTATTCAAGAAAAAAACCTTGATAAATATAATAGTACTTTATTATTATCTAGTATCATTCTTGTAACAATAGTTCTATTGGTAACTTTTTTAAGATATGTCAGAAAAAAAATAGTTCTTGATTGGTATAAATGGCTAAATAATCATACTTTAGAAAAATATCTGAGCAATCAAGCTTATTATAAAATAAATTTTAAATCTGATATAGATAATCCAGATCAGCGCCTAGCTCAAGAAATAGAACCTATTACCAGCAATGCTTTGAATTTTTCTGCTACCTTCCTAGAAAAAGTTCTGGAAATGGGAAGTTCTATAATAATTCTCTGGACACTTTACCCACAAATCGCAATTTATTTGGTCATTTATACAATTATAGGTAATTTAGTAGCTGTTTACATAAATCAATCACTAACTAAAATTAATCAAGAAGAACTGGCGTTTAAAGCAGACTTTGCTTATTGCTTGACTCATGTTCGGAATCATGCTGAATCGATTGCTTTTTTTCAGGGTGAAGAAGAAGAATTAAATATAATTGAGCGGCGATTTAATAATGTTTTGAAAACTGCTGAACGGAGGCTGAATTGGGAGAGAGGGCAAGACGCTTTTGCCAGAGCATATCAGTCTGCTATCGGTGTATTTTCGATGTTCCTTCTCACACCTTTATTTATTCAAAATCAAATTGATTATGGAGAAATTAACCAAATTAGTTTCACTTGCTTTATGTTTTCTAATTCTCTGGGAGAATTAATAGCTCAATTTGGGGTTTCAGGGCGATTTTCCAGTTACGTACAGCGTTTAGCTGAGTTTTCTGATGCGCTACAGGCTGTTAGTAAACAACCAGAGAATGTCAGTACTATTAAAGTCATAGAAGAAAAACGTTTAGCTTTTGAGAATGTGACTTTACTAACACCAAACTATGAACAGATAATTGTTGAAGATTTGTCAGTTTCTATTAGCCCAGGTGAAGGGTTATTGATTGTTGGCCCTAGTGGTAGGGGTAAAAGTTCTCTGTTGCGAGCGATCGCAGGTTTGTGGAATGCTGGAACTGGTCGTCTGGTGCGTCCTTCGCTAAAAGAAATGTTATTCTTACCCCAGCGTCCTTATATCATTTTGGGTACTTTGCGCGAACAGCTACTCTATCCACATACAGATAGCAAAATGAGCGATCGCCAACTCGAAGAAATTTTGCAACAAGTTAATCTGCAACACTTGCTTACCCGTGTAGATGGCTTTGATACAGAAGTTCCTTGGGAAAATATATTGTCGTTGGGAGAACAACAACGCCTCGCTTTTGCGCGACTATTAATTACACATCCTAGTTTCACTATCTTAGATGAAGCAACGAGCGCTTTAGATTTGAATAACGAAGGTAATTTATATCAACAATTACAAGAAACGAAAACAACTTTTATCAGTGTTGGGCATAGGGAAAGTTTATTTAATTATCATCAATGGGTATTAGAACTTTCACAAGAATCTAGTTGGCAACTTGTTTCTATACAAGATTATCAACGGCAAAAAGGAATTACTATTAAATCCTTACAAAAGGAGCAAATTACAATAGATGTTTCCCCTAAAATTGAGAAATCCTCATAAATTTTGAAAATTCTATCCTTTAGAGGATGTTAATAAAATCAAAAAAGCTTAGGTAAAAATTTAGCAAATCAAATAGTAATTATATATCATGGAAAATCTTGTTACCACACGATTATATTTAGTACCTTTGACGCTAGAAGTAGTAAAAGTAGCAATCATGGGGAATGATGAATTAGCATCATTTCTAGGGGTGACTGTTTTACCCAATTGGCAGGATGACGAGTTTATTAAAAATTTGCCAATGGTTGCAGATATTCTGTGCAAATATCCGTTCCAAAGTGAATGGGGATGGGGAAGTTTAATCATTCATAAGGCAGAAAACACGCTTATTGGTCACGTTATGGTGAAAGTTATTCCAGATGCTACAGGTTTACCCACAGGTTCGTTAGAAATTGGCTATCACATAACTCCATCATATCGACAACAGGGTTACGCTTCTGAAGCTACAAAAGCTGTGGTAGATTGGGCGTTGTCTCAACCTAGTGTACAAAATGTGACTGCTGGATGCGATCCAAATAATATCCCTTCAAAGCGGGTGCTAGAAAAAATCGGAATGCAGCTGATAGAATCACGACCTAAGGTATTAGTATGGAAATTATGCAAAACAGCTAGCAGAACATAAAATATAGCAATCCTATTTGAGTTGTGAAAAATATCAGTAATGGCTGTTGACTGTTAACAGTTGACAGTCAGCACAATTCGCTGCTTTTCGCAATTCGCTGCTTTTCGCAATTAATGCCCACGGATAAATCCGGGGGCTTGAACCAAGCAAAGTTTAAAATTTATCTATCCATAAATGAATTGAGGGGCTTGTACCATCAAGGAATAATTGGTCAACCGCCAACAGTAGCAAGATTTGACTTTCTCATTTAGGACTGCTATATTTCATTTTCCTGTTAAGTATCTACCTTTAGGAATACAACAAATTGAAGAGGTAATTAAGTTCCGATGTAGATACAACAAAGATTACATCTATCTTTGTTGAACCTGAGTTTGACGAATCAAAGCCGCAAGGTTTATTGATAAATAATTCCTAAATTCAAAATGCACATTTAGTGCCAATTGAGATATTTTTTTGAGAAAATTCTCGATAAATTAGCTTTTTTGGCTGTAAAAGGTGCGATATCTGACTACAAGCACTCTTCGTCAACTCCAACGGAGAAGATAGCCGATTGGGTTGAGCTAAGCCTTTAGAAAATTGAGATGTTTGACGATGTTCAAGCATCTGTAGGGATAAGCAAAGGAAAGTTATTTGACAAAAGTTTGAGAGCTATTTTACGGCTGTGGAAATGTATCTGATTGTTTGCACCCAAGTTGTGTAGGGTTAACTTCATGCATAAACCAGTTCTGACAATTTTTTATCAATTCAATCCTTGGAACAGCAGTATTGGAGGAATTCAGACCTTAATCAAAATGTTTATTAAATACGCACCCAGAGAATTTGAGGTGCGCCTTGTAGGAACAGGAGATGATAACTTTCAGCCTACTCAAAAGTGGCAAACAGCAGAAATCGCAGGTAAAGAAATTAGTTATTTGCCTTTATTTTCCTTGAAAGATGATAATGTTAGAAGTCTGATTCCCACCACGCTCAAGTATACGGCTGCTCTTTTAGGACGTTATTTGTCCTCAGATTTTATGCACTTTCATCGGTTAGAACCAAGCTTGGCAGCTTGGAATTGGCAGGGAGAAAAAACTTTGTTTATCCATAATGATATTCACACACAGATGCAAACTGTGGGGGAGCAAAAGGCGATTCTTTGGAGAAGATTTCCCGCAGCATATTTTGCCCTGGAAAGTTTATTACTTCGCCAATTTAGCGAAATTCTTTCATGCAATACTGATGCAACACAATTTTATCAACGGCGTTATCCCAACTTACAAAATCGCGTTGCATACATCAAAAATTCCTTTGATGGCGAAATTTTCTATCCTTTGAGTCAGTCACAACGTTACATTTATCGGCGTGAATTAGCTATCAAATTGGGTTTGGATGAAGGAACACGTTTTATCTTATTTGCCGGTCGTTTGCATCCGCAAAAAGATCCGTTACTGCTAGTCCGTGGGTTCGCTGCTTTAAATCAACCGCAAACTCATTTACTAATAGCAGGTGATGGGGAGTTAGCGACAGAAATACGTGGCGAAATTGCTCGGTTGGGATTATCTGGTCGGGTGACAATGTTGGGGGCAATTGGTATAGAAGAACTGGCAAGGTTACATCGAATATGCAATGTTTTAGTTTTATGCAGTGCTTACGAAGGTCTACCTTTGGTAGTTTTGGAAGCGCTGGCTAGTGGGACACCAGTGGTTACTACTAGATGTGGTGAAACTCCAAAATTGCTAGCTGCTGACAATGGTGTTGTTTGTAAACAACGGACATCAGAGTGTGTGGCAGATGCCTTACGCCAAGTAATACTGCATCCTGAAAACTATCCAATTGCATCTTGTGTGGCGACTGCAAAACCCTATGGCGCTCAAACTGTTATCGAAGATGTCTACAGCAAAATGCTAAGTCGTTGGAACTTAGCAGGCCATTCGGCGAGTTGATGATACGATTTTGGATTTTGGATTTTGGATTGAGGATCACCTTATATTGCATTTATTTTTCAAATTGTTATGACTCAAACAAACATTTTTCAGAAAATAACTCATTGCCATGAAAATAGCCGTCATTGGTGTGAAAGGTTTACCTCCCAAACAAGGAGGAATTGAGCATTATTGTGCAGAAGTGTATCCTCGGATAATCGAACAAGGACATTGTGTTGATTTATTCGCTCGGTCTTCTAATATAAATTATCCTTGGTTTGGGGATTATGACTTTTGGGGTGTGCGAGTCATCTCCTTGCCTAGTTGGGGTTTGCGTGGGGTTGATGCTTTTATTACCTCGGCACTGGGAGCGATCGCTGCTTGTGGTCAGCAATATGATATTGTTCATTTTCAGGCTTTAGGCCCATCTCTATTTACTTGTTTACCTAGAATTG
Source organism: Desmonostoc geniculatum HA4340-LM1 (assembly GCA_019359545.1). Lineage (GTDB taxonomy): Bacteria > Cyanobacteriota > Cyanobacteriia > Cyanobacteriales > Nostocaceae > Nostoc > Nostoc geniculatum. Next base: position 30,371 of record JAHHHB010000062.1, read on the forward strand.
CTAGCTCTACAAAGGTTGTAGTTACATGTCACGGCTTAGACTGGCAACGCGCCAAGTGGGGTAATTTTTCTAGTCAGCTAATTCTTTTGGGCGAAAAAGCAGCTGTGCGCTTTGCCCAAGGGCTAGTTGTGGTGTCAAAAGACCTAAAATCCTACTTTCTGGAAACCTATAACCGAGAAACAGTCTACATCCCCAGCGCTCCCGCTACTTACGGCACCTCAGACCCCAAATTTTCCTACGTTAACTCTTTGGGTTTGACACCAGGGCGCTACATTCTGTTTTTAGGCAGACTTGTACCAGAAAAGCGTCCTGACTTGCTGGTTGAAGCTTTTTGTGCATTGAAACCAAGTGGATGGAAACTGGTTCTGGCTGGAGGTGTCAGCGATACTAAATCCTTCAGTGCCAAGCTATTAGAAAAGGTTGCCAATCATCGAGATATCGTATTTGCAGGCGAACTCCAAAGAAGTCGTCTTTGGGAAATTGTCCGGGGAGCGGGGTTATTTGTCCTACCTTCTGACGTGGAAGGACTACCTTTGGCAATGTTAGAGGCGATGCGGGAAGGTATACCGGTGCTGGCGAGTAACATTCCACCCCACCAGCAATTGATTAATGGTAATCGGGGGATGCTTTTTAAAGCTGGAAACCTAGACTCTTGTATACATTCCTTAGATTGGGCGATTAATCATCTGATGGAAATGGCGGCAATGGCTAAAAATGCACAAACATACGTGCAGTTCAACTACAGTTGGGATCACATTACTTCTGAAACCTTAAAACTATACACAAATATTCTGAATTCGCCTGAGCCAGTAGGGGTATCGGAGCCTAGTGTTCTATCACGAGTGATGACTGACACGGGGACGCGGGGACGCGGGGATGGGGGGATGGGGGGATGAGGGGATGAGGGAGATGGGGAGCAGGGGAGCAGGGGAGCAGGGGAGATGGGGAGCAGGGGAGCAGGGGAGCAGTAAGTTTTTCCCCTCTGCCCCTCTGCCCCTCTGCCCCTTGTGCCCAATGCCCAATGCCCAATGCCCAATGCCTAATGCCCAATGCCCAATGCCCAATGACACAAAGGTATATGTAATGGAGAAAAGCATTTCATCCTTAATAGTGGTTTTGAAGCGACGAAGTTTGCCGGCTTTGGCGACGTTTGTTGCTGTAATTGGGGGAGCAATAGCTTACTTAGTTTTGACTCCAAGTTTGTATCGAGCATCAGCACAATTGATATTGGATGACAAACGGGTGAGTGTTTCTGAATTAGGACGTGACCTCACACAGATACCTGTGGGTATACCTGGTGGTCCTAGTCCAATGGCTGAGCAAGCAGAATTAGTCAAATCACGACCTATTTTAGAGCGATCGCTGGCTAAGGTTTTTCCTGTTTCTCAAAGCTTGACAATTAAGAAATTCACTAAAGGTTTGCGAGCCAAAATTGTCCCAGCGACGAATATCTTGGTTATCAGCTATCAAGCCCAAGACCCAGTTCTGGCTGCTAAACTTGTCAACGCTGTTTCCCAAACAATGGTTGAGGAAAGTGCCGAACAAATCCGCAAAGAAGCTGCAAATGTCAGGAAATTTTTGCAAAAAGAGGTGCCTTTCGCTCGTGGGCGGCTGCAACAAGCAGAGGCTATGGAAAACAGATATAAACAAGCTAGTGGTCTGATCTCTTTTGCTGATCAAAGCAAAAGTTTAGTTGATAGTTTAGCCACTTTAGAAGACGAGGAACGGACTTTAGTTGCCCAACTCCAAGAAACGCGATCGCGTGATGCATCCCTGCGGGAAATTACTACTACTAGAAACCTCACCAATGCTTATGCATCTGTACGCGGTGGGCAAGATGAACAACTCCAGAAGTTACGCACCAAGTTGGCAGATTTGCAAACTCAGATAGCTACTGTGCGTTTGCGCTTCACAGAGAACCATCCAAGTTTGATATTGCTCCTGGAACAACAGCAAACTCTTAGTGCCTTGTACAATCGGGAATTAGCTCGCCTTTCGCCTCGAAATCCAGCTATTTCCCCGAATCATGTCGCATCCGATCCTCTGAGTCAGGATCTGACTTCGGAACTGATTGGAAATGAGATTGAACGCTTGGCAGTGGAAAATAAGCTCAAAGCTGTTGAGTCTTTAAAAGCTAATCTCCAAACTCGTTTAGCACAACTGCCAATTCAACAACAACCTCTGACTGTACTGACTCGCCAACGAGAAGAAGCAGCCGCATCCTTAAAGTTACTGCAAACCAAACTCGAAGAAGCGCGGATTGCTGAAGCCCAATTAGTTGGCAACATCCGAATTATCGAAGAGGCTAAACCACCAACTTCTCCCACGTACCCCAAACCTTATCTAGTATTGGGGCTAGCTACTGTGTTGGGAAGTATCTTAGCTGTTGCTGTAGTGTTACTTTTAGAAGCAACAGATAATACCATACACGACACTTCCGAAGCCGAGGAAATACTGACAAAAATTCCCTTGTTGGCAACATTACCATCTCTGCCTGCCCAAGCCCTCAATCTGCAACCAGCAGAGGGATTTTTAGATGATATTGCTTTGGTTGAGCCTTACCGGATGTTGCTCAAAACGCTAGAGTTTCGCAGTTCTAAAAAGTTGCGGAGTATTGTGATTAGTAGTACTAAATCTGGGGAAGGGAAATCAGTAGTTGTTTCGCACCTAGCTGCTGTGTGTGCGATGTTATCTCGACGAACCTTGATTGTGGATGCTGATTTACATCGTCCGATGCAGCACAAGCTGTTTAACTTACCTATCAAACCGGGAATTAGTGATGCGATCGCTAAAGGGCGATCGCTACTAGATACCGTGCAAATTAGAGATATTGAAAATCTTTCGGTGCTGACTTGTGGCGAACTACACCCACGCCCGTCACAGTTACTAGAGTCTGAGGCGATGAAGTCGCTGATAGCAGAAGCTACAGAAAATTATGATTTTGTAATCATAGATACTCCACCTTTGAGTGTCAGTGCTGATGCAACTACCTTGGGTCGCTATACAAATGGCGTTGTGCTGATTACACGTCCCAGTTTTACCCTCAAAGATTTCCTGAAAAAAGCAGTATCAGAACTTACACAAAATCAAATACCAATTCTCGGAGTAGTAATCAATGGCATGACATCTGAAACTGAAAAATCTTACCGCTATTTATCGCGTCCTTTGAAACATTCAACTTCTCCAAGGGATACAGTCAATTCTGCAAACGGTTTGAAGTCGAAGTAATGACATACAGCAGAATTCAAAAAATAAACCATTTGTAGAGACGCGATGAATCGCGTCTTCACCCAACCATATATTGCTTTCCTTCAAATCTGCTGTAGGGGCGTACAGCTCTACGCCCCCACCCATATCTATATATCTTTATCAGGTACTTCGTGAAATGGTATGAAGATATTGACTAATCAACGCTCGATGATCCTGAGAATTGGGTTGGTAGGTGTAGGAATTGGCTTACTGACAGCATTTGAGCCTCTTTATCTGGGGTTGGTGGTGGGCGCAATCGGGGTAGTTTTCTTATTCTTTGCCAGATTCGAGCAAACCGTACTCGGATTATTAATCTTGCGTAGTGCCCTCGATCCTTTCTCTGCTTACCAAATCCCCTCTCTATTCGCCATTGCTGTAGATGTCCTAACTTTACTTTATGTCGCAGTCACATTACTAACTGGTCGAATAGTACGTACTGATAAATTTTGGTGGTTATTTGCAGGTTGGGTAGCTCTCCAGGGTTTAGGAGTAATACTCATACCTTTAGGAGAACAGGGATTAGATGCTGGTGCTTTCATAGACAGCATCCGCGAATGGGTGCGCCTTTTTTCTTGGCTGATGGTTTACTTGCTGGTAATGCAACTCCAAGACAGACTCCATCCGCAAAAGATTATTTCTGCATTATTTTTCGCTCTCATCTTACCCCTGACGGCAGCAACAATCCAGATGCTTGTTCCCGTTTCGCTCCTACCAGCCATACTCCAAGCTACCAAAGACCCAATCTCCGGAGAAATTTCCCGAATTAATGGCACCCTTGGTCTGTCCAATACCTTCGCAACTTTTTTGTTGCTGTTCATTGGTTTAACTTATTGGAAAGTTAATCAGTCCCAGCGTCGTTGGCCTTGGTTAATATTGCTTGGTTTACTCGGCTTTTTCTATGTGAATACTAAAGCTTTGTTTAGCTTGATAATGCTGGGTATTTTCATTCTGGTTTTGATTGCGCCAAGATTGAGCCTGATTAATTTGATTGGTGGAGCATTTTTATTTGCAGTAGTTATAGTCTTATTTGCCAGCACCGAGTTTGGACAACAACGCCTCACCTCCCTAACTCAAACACCGCTGTTAAATCCAGATTTAGATATATCGCGGGCAATTTTGTTGTCACACGGAGACGGCAATAGTTTTAACTGGCGACTTGCTCAGTGGTCTTTACTCATACAGGCTTGGGAACAGTCACCTATTTTTGGTTATGGTTTGGCAAGTAGCCGCTATTTAACTATTTACAATAACTACGCCCACAATGATTATGTCCGGGCGTTAGTAGAAGGCGGAATCCTTGGGCTTTTAGCTTTTCTATTCTTTCTTGGTATTCAGGCTACACATTTGATTCAGTTACTTGGGCGCACTTCCTCTACTAGCGCTCAGCAAGATTTATGTCGAGTATTGTTAGCTATCCTTGCAGCTGTGGTTGTCGGTATGATTACTGAGAATATTTGGAGTCACACAACCTTCTTTTTCTACTGGTGGACTCTGTTTGCAATTGCTGGTTGGAACTGGGATCGGCCAAATCCTGTGGATAACTCTGTATCTGAATGAACTTTCTATGATTCAGCGCTTGATTGATACTGACGATCGCGCCCAGCCCAAAGCACAACATCAACGATCCTATCGAGTGGTTTTAGTGCATCCGAGTGCGGGAGTTAACTGGAGTGGTGGCTCGGAGATTTTTGCCATAGAACTTGCCGATCGCCTCAGTACTTACTTCGATGTGGAATTATTAGCAGGCGATCGCTGTAGTCAGTTTTACTATCCAGCTGGTGGTATTGGCCGCACAAAGGCGCGGCAGATTTTGAATAATTTAGCGATCGCTCCTCTACTGAAGCGTTTTTTTACTCATTCTGATATTGCCATCGAACACTTGACAAGCTTTTTACCTTGTGCATTACGACTACTCACACACCCTGCTGACCTAATTTTTCCCTGCAACGATTACGGAGGCTTAGCGATGGCAGCCTTTGTCCGTACCATTATTGGTACGCCAATTATTTATACTGAACACACTGGATTGCTGAGTCAAGGGCGATCGCTTGCACGTAATTTGCGATTTCGTCCCGATCATCTCGTAGTTTTTTCGGAAACTATGGCTAATTTTGCCCGGAATTTACGACCCGATCAACCTACTACCATCATTCCTAATGGCGTAGATACTAACCGCTTTACACCAGAAGGAGAACATATAAACTTGGGTTTAAACAAACCTCTAGTTTTGTGTGTAGCTTCTCTCAATCGTCACAGTCACAAGCGTGTTGAACTGGCAATTAAGGCTGTAGCTTCATTACCAAAAGTCAGTCTTCTCATTTGTGGAGATGGCATAGATCGAGAATACTTTCAATCTCTGGGCGATAAGTTGTTGGGAAGCGATCGCTTTGCCATCAAAATATTTCCCAGTAATCAGATGCCCAAAGTTTATCGAAGTGTCAATGCATTCACTTTGCCTTCGATTAATGAACCATGTGCTATTTCTTATTTGGAAGCAATGGCTAGTGGTTTACCAATAGTTACCACAGACGATGAAATGCGTCGCTATATGGTCGCAGATGCTGGAATTTTATGTGATGTCACAGATATAGAAAATTATGCTGCTGCTATTGCTAAAGTCTTAAGTGGAGATTGGCTGCAAAAAGCAACAATAAATGCCTCACGTTTTAGCTGGGATACTATTGCAATATCCTACCGTAATGTCATTTTACAGACAATTCTTCAGTCTGGAAAAATACACTGCAAAAATATCTAATTAACGAACCACTCCAGACCTAGAGTTCACAAGGCAAGAAGCAGCTAATACTTTGCCCATTCCCCACTCCCCATTCCCCACTCCCCAATTATTATGTCAGTTTCTCGACGAATTGCTTTTGCAGTCAGTGTTTCTTGGCTAAGTCGGGTGTCAATAATTTGTTCAGGCTTAGTTTTGACTCCGACTCTCTTCCGGTTTATGGGAAAAGAGGAACTAGGACTATGGTATTTATTAGGTAATAGCCAATCTTTTTTATGGTTGTTGTCTTTGGGAATTACGCCAACCTTGACGCGGCATATAGCTTTGGCAAAAGGAAAAAGCGGCTTCGACCCAGAAGTAGAATTAACAGATGAGACTCAGCAACATATTGGAGATTTAGTAGTCACAGGTCGGTTAATTTTGCAATGGTTGGCAGTGACTGTTTTCTTCATAGCGTGGGTTTTAGGTTACGCTTTAATCAGTCAAATTCAGTTACATGAAGTATCTCAAGAGCAAGTAATTTGGTCTTGGACATTAATGTGTGCTGGTTACGCGATCGCAGTTTGGTTATCTTACTTTGACTGCCTACTGGTGGGCATGGGATATGTTGGTTGGGATGGTCTGATTGCGGTATTAACCTATTTTTTAATTATCCTGAGTAACATGATTGCAGTCATGTTAGGGGGTGGATTATTAGCATTGGCGATAATTTCTGTAGTTGCTGGTTTAATCCAGAGGTTGATATTTATCACAGTTATCCGTTGGCGTTTTCCTAATTTATTGCTTTTTCAGGGTAATTGGAATATTGAATATGCCAAGGCACTATTTAAGCCCTCATTATATTGGTGGTTAACTGATTTGGGAGCATTTTTAATTTTACGCACCGATACTTATTTTATTGCGATATTTAAGGGTTCTCAAAATATTCCCAGTTATCAAGCTACTTATAATTTGATAGCTAATATTTCTCAAGCTGCTATTGCTTTTGCAGGTTCTTCGGCAGTTTTTATTAGTCAAGCATGGCAAGCCGGAAATTTAGCAGATATTCACCGAATGACTCTACGGAATGCACGCATAGGTTTGTCCATTGTGGCTGCTGGAGTTGCATTTTTGATTGTGGCAGGTGGAGATTTTATCAAACTGTGGTTGGGTAAGGGTAACTTTGTTGGTCTTGATGTCTTGTTGATTTTTTGTATTATCCTGACCCTAGAAACGCAACATGTGATTCTGATAACAAGCTCACGAGCGACAGAAGATGAAAAGTATGCACCTTGGTCTTTAACTTCAGGTGTTCTGAATTTAGTATTTACCTGGGTTTTGATTAAACCTTTGGGGTTGCTTGGGGTAGCAATGGCAACAATGTTGGCACAGATGCTAACGAACAATTGGTATGCAGTTTATAGACCAATGGTGCGTTTGCGTCTCAACTTTGGCATCTATTTACGTCAGGTAGTTGGTTTGTGGGTTAGTGTCTTAGTTTGCTGTTTGGGCTTGTCTTGGTTAGCTAAGAAAAGTCTGTTTCTGTTAGGAATAACTTCAGAATGGGCTGTAATTATAACTACCGCAGTAATTTGTGGCGCTGTTTTATCAACTTCACTGTGGACAAGTGTTTTAGAAGACCATCATCGTACAAGTATTCAGGGAAAGCTAAAAGCTTGGCTGAGGCTGTCTGAATTTTAAAACGATGGAATCTGAGACTGTAATAGTACTGCCGCTAGATGTAAATGATAGTAAATATGGTTACTAAGTCCTGAGATCGTTCTCTCATTTGTGTATATGGGTAAATATTTATATTTTTATAAATAATAGTTAAGAAAAGATAAAATCATCTGAAACTTCGATAAGTAGTTGTAGTTTTATAAAGTATAATTAAGAAAAAGATAAACAAATCTAAGCAGTAACATAGGCTAAATTTGCCTCGAACAATATCCGAAAAGGATAAAGTTCTAATTGTTTTAGATCAGAGACTATCGCTATCCTGTACATGCAAATAACTTGCAGATCGGGAGAGAAAGCAGCAAAAGTGTAAATTTCCGAGTTGAAGAGGCAAATAAAGGCGTGGGTCAGCATCAACCTGCTCAGCTAAAACGCTACAATCCAGAGGCGATCGCTCGCTACTATGGTTACCGTCCCTGGCTAGCCTGGGGGCGATTGCTGAAAATTATCTGGTCTTTCGCAGGATTTATACTCAGTATAAAGTTGGATGAATGGCAAGATAAAGTTGAGCAGAACCAGGTAAAACGAGCTATCCACCTGCGAAAACTGCTCACAGGTCTGGGGCCTACTTTTATAAAAGTTGGTCAAGCCCTTTCCACCAGACCTGACCTGATACATAAAGATTTTTTAGAAGAACTGGTGAAGTTGCAAGACCAGTTACCACCATTCGATAATGCGATCGCTTACCAAATTATCGAAACTGAACTAGACCGACCCATTCACGACTGTTTTAGTGAACTGTCACCCAACCCAGTAGCTGCGGCTAGCTTGGGTCAAGTATACCGTGGTCGTTTGGTCACTGGGGAAGAAGTCGCAGTCAAAGTGCAACGCCCCAACTTACGCCCGGTTCTCACACGCGACTTATATTTGATGCGGTGGGCGGCGAGTTGGCTAGCTCCTTGGTTACCCCTCAATCTGGGTCACGACCTGACTTTAATTGTGGACGAGTTTGGCACCAAGTTATTTGAAGAAATTGACTATATTAATGAAGGCCGCAACGCCGAAAAATTTGCTAGCAACTTCCATAACGACCCGCAGGTAAAAGTTCCAGGAATTTATTGGCGTTATACCAACACCCACGTTTTAACCCTGGAATGGATTAACGGCTTCAAGCTAACAGACACCCAACGCATCCGAGAAGCAGGTTTAGACCCAGAAACCATCATCCAAATTGGCGTTACCTCAGGTTTGCAACAGTTGTTAGAACACGGGTTCTTCCATGCAGACCCCCATCCTGGTAATTTGTTTGCTATGCCCGATGGTCGCATGGCTTACATAGACTTTGGCATGATGGATCAATTGGAGGAAACCACCAAAGAAACACTAGTAGATGCACTAGTGCATTTGGTGAATAAAGACTACACCGATTTAGCCGAAGACTTTGTAAAATTGGGGTTTTTGACTCCAGACACAAATATTTGCCCAATTATACCCGCATTAGAAGCAGTGTTGGGAAATGCGATCGGTAAAAACGTCGCGGATTTTAACTTCAAAACGATCACCGATGACTTCTCGGAATTGATGTATGAATATCCTTTTCGAGTTCCGGCGAAGTTTGCTTTAATTATTCGTTCCCTGGTGACTCAAGAAGGTATTGCTCTCTCGCTCAACCGGGATTTCAAAATCGTCGAGGTGGGTTATCCATATATAGCACGGCGATTGCTGACTGGAGAATCGCCCGCATTGCGGCGACGACTATTGAACGTGCTATTTAAAGATGGTAAATTCCAGTGGCAGCGGTTAGAAAATTTAATTACCATCGCTCGTACTGATGGCAACTTTGATGTCGTACCCACAGCCCAAATGGGATTTCAATATTTGATGTCCGAAGAAGGCAAATTTCTCCGGCGACAGCTAGTGCTTGCTCTCACCGAAGATGACCGCCTGCACACCGAAGAAGTCCAACGCCTGTGGAACTTGGTTAAAGATGACTTAAAACCGAATCGTTTATTAAATGTGGCGATCGGTATTTTAACAGAATTATCCAGAGAAGGTGCAGCTGCGATTTTACCAAAAGCTACATTCCTTGGATCTTTTGTTGGAAACCAATCAGGAACTAAAAACTAAAAAATCTTTAACAAGAATTCAGGAGTCAGGAGTCAGAATTCAGAATGAATTATGTCACTGATTTATTTAGAATTCTGAATTCTGAATTCTGAATTCTTTTTTTAATATCAACCAGGAGTTTCCATGTACTATTTCCCCTTGCAACCCCCTTACTTTCTGTTAATTGCTGGCTTTCTGGCAGCATTAACATCTGGCATAGCATTATCTGGGACTTTGAAAGTAATTGTGCAGAAATGGCCAAGCGAGCCTACAGAAAATACTAAACCGCGTTCTCCATTGAAAGAATTATTTGTGCCATTTCTGGGCATAACTGCTGGTATTTGTTTATTTATGTCTTCAGGCTTGGAAATATTTGGCTTTCCTTACTTACTAGCTTTAGGAGTTGGTTTACCAATTAGTCTGCTGACTTGTTTGTTAGTGTGGTTGCAATTGGGAAGTATGCTCGTTTTTGTCGAACGCGAAGGAATGCAATCTCTAGATTTAGATGCCGAGGGATGATCTAGAAGGAACAAGGAGGGCGATCGACGATTAGTTTCACCTCCAAGGTCATCCTGAAGGGCTAGCGAGTTACCAATGACCTAGAAATTGCAAATCCCTCTTAGCGCGGGCTAGAGAGGGATTTTTGGTATTGGGTTTTTTGACCGTGCCAATTTTAGATTTTAGATTTTAGATTTTAGATTTTAGATTATTTCGGTACTCCTTTCCTGCGGAACGCTACGCGAACCCAGAAGCAAGCTACATGCCCCGCCCGAAGTCAAGCGGAACAAATCCAAAATCCAAAATTGTTTGACTGCTAGGTTAAATTATTTGCTTTCTCAACTGCGTTCTTTAGCTCTTCAAAGGTAATACTACCGTCTTCGTCTGAATCATACTGTACTAGTAACTCCTGGGGGCTATTGGTATTTGTTTCTGATGAGATGATTGCACTTAAGCCAGGACTTAAAAAAAGATCATTAATGGAGACTTTGCCGTCTTGATCGTTATCTAAGGTATTAAAAAGAGATTGAAGCTCTTGCTCGGTTGCCATAAGTTTCTACCTGAATTAGTTTTTCAATTTAATATCTCAATGAACTACCCATAGTTGGCTTCGCCTGAACTATGGGTTTCTACATCCCATAGTTCGTTACTAGTAGAAGCTTCTATAGATTTTTGACGCTTCTTAGCCCCCAGTTGCCGCATCGATCCAGCTTGC
>JAHHHB010000063.1 GCA_019359545.1 Desmonostoc geniculatum HA4340-LM1
CTTTTCCTGGTGTCTATTGCGCGGTGGAACCACACTGAACCCTTCCCGAACTCAGAGGTGAAACGCTGTTGCGGCAACGATAGTTTAGGGGTTGCCCTACGCCAAAATAGCTCGATGCCAGGTTTATTATTTAACAACAATGCCTCCTCTATTTATTTAGAGGGGGTTTTGTTTTTTGGGTGATACAAACAAGCCATCGCTCTCCAAACTCCCTACATCAAAATAGCGATTCTTACAGAGCGCTTCGCTATCGCTCATTTTATGAAAAGCTCCAGTTAGTTGCATCACCTACACCATGAGCGATCGCTTCTGCACAAATAGCGTCAGTACCAATTAATCCCGTTGGCCCATGTTGTTCTGTGGAACCAATGGGAAAAATAATACCTTTTGATTGCTGTAAATAAGTTTCGACTTCTTGCCAAGTACTTAGTTTAGGGGTTGCCCTACGCCAAAATAGCTCGATGCCAGGTTTATATATCAAAACTACAACCCTGTAGCTCACATCACAGCTAGGGGGTTTGAGTTTTATTGGCTCCAGCGAAAATTTAGGTTGCTGGCTGGCTTTACAAACCTGCAACCTAAATTGCTATCTGTAAGTTACTTTTCCAAATTCCAGCCCAAGGCTACTGCTACTTGTTGAGCTAATTCTAGGGGATTGAAGGGTTTAGCGATCGCACTGATCATTCCTATCTGGGCATAGCGACGGCGATCGGAAGCCTGGATTTTGGCAGTTAATAGAATTACCGGAATTGCTTTGGTTACTGGATTTGCTTGTAACTTTTCAAAGGTCGCAATGCCATCCATATCTGGCATCATCACATCCAGTAGAATCGCATCTGGTTGGTAAGTCTCGGCTTTAATTATGCCTTCTTCACCAGAACCAGCTGTCTCTACTTTCCAGCCTGCGACTGTTTCCAAGCAAATCTTGGCAACTTCTTGAATATATTGCTCGTTATCAACCACTAGAATTCGCTTTGTTGTCATCACCGCTATCCTCTTGTTGGTTGTGAGTAATTCCTTGAAGTAACTCCATCACCCGTTGTTCAAATTCCTCAGTAGTCACGCGCCCTTTGGTCAAAAATTCTGTATGTCCTAACTTCAGTCGATTGTGTTCGGACTCATCCAAATCTTTAGCTGAGTAAACTAGTACAGGGGTATTACAGAGATGGTTATGCTGCTGTAGCCAATCCACTACTGCAAATCCATCACTCTCTGGCAAGATCAGGTCGAGAATCATTAAGTCAGGATTCACTTCTTGACTCAAGCGGATTGCTTCCCGTCCAGTTTTGGCTAGGAAGGTTTCAATCTTATGCCTTTCAAACAGAGTCATGAGCAGTTGAGCTAAATCGGTATCGTCTTCAACAATTAGAACACGGACTCGCTTTGAAGATTTAGCTAACACCTGTCTGACTGACTCTAACAGATGCTTCTCTGAGAATGGTTTGTTTACCCAATTAACAAAATCTACATTAGGTTGATTGCTTGTAATTGCTTTATGTCCGTAAATGATGGGAATCTTAGAATACTCCTGTAAACCAGTATTTTGGTAAGTCTTGAACAACGGCAGAGTGACGTAAAAAGTGCTACCCTCGCCTAACACACTTTCAGCCCAGATGCGTCCACCATGCTGTTGCATAATGCTCTTACAAATTGCCAAACCCAAACCAGTGCCATCATGATTTCGTGAATCAGAAGAGTCAACTTGTTGAAAGCGCTCAAAGATACTCTCAAGTTTGTCAGTTGGGATACCGCGTCCATTGTCTTTGACTGTTAACAAAACTTCATCCCCCTGCTGTTGTACTTGCAACCAAACCGTAGATCCAGCAGATGAAAATTTAATGGCGTTACTCAATAGGTTAGTTAAAGTTTGAACAATGCGATCGCAATCTACCCATACTTGACCGGAGACATCCGAAATGCATAGCGTCACTCCTGCTTTATCAGCCAGAGGTTGCATGACATTTACTGCTTGAGCGATTAAGTCAACGATGTTGCAGATTTCTGGTTCCATCTTCCCCTTACCGGACTCGATGCGCTCAATGTCTAGGATGTCATTGATTAGGCGTACTAAACGTTCAGTGCTATCAGTGGCAATTTGTAGCAGGCGTTTTCCCTGTTCTGAGTCTGTGGGTAGCAAACCACTGGCTAGCATTCCCAGAGAACCGTGAATTGAAGTTAAAGGTGTGCGGAGTTCATGACTGACAACAGAGATAAACTCATCTTTCATACGTTCGATTTGCTTACGCTCAGTTATATCTCTTAATATGACTGTATAAAATATTTCCTGACTCATATCGATTTTGGAGATGGAAGCCTCTGCTGGAAATTCAGTGCCATCTTTGCGGCGACCATATATTTCACGCCGTTCTCCCATGCGGCGGGCAAGATTAGGAGATTTGCCAAAGTCAACCACATGTTGACGATGCACCTGTGAAAAGCGCTGCGGCAAAAGTAAATCAAGACCTTGCCCAATCACTTCCTCGGCAGAGTAGCCGAAAATTTTCTCTGCCCCTTGATTAAACAAGGTGATGCGTTGGAAGCCGTTGATGGAAATAATTGCATCATCCGCAATATCTAAAATCCTTGCAAATCGCGCTTGGGAAAAGCGTAATTCTTCCTGTGTCCGCTGACGTTCATCAAGTTGTGACTGCAACTGTCGATTCACGGTAATTAACTCAGCAGTGCGCTCTGCTACTCTCAATTCTAATTCGTTGATAGCTTGGAGATTGGGGAATGAGGGAGATGAGGAAGATAAGGGGGATGAGGGAGACGCAAAGAAAGAACTCCCCGTGTCTTCTTTCCCTGCTCCCCTGCTCCTTTGGGCTACACGTCGCAGCAAATTTACCCGTTCTAAACGATTAACAATTCGGGTTACTAGTTCTGGGCCAATAATGGGCTTGCTAACAAAGTCATCAGCACCAACGCTAAACACCTGATTTACTATTGCGGCATCGTTATGCACCGTGAGAAAGAGAATGGGTAACTCACTCCAATCTGGATTGTTGCGTACTACTTGGCAAAGTTGAATACCATTTGTAAAGGGTAGTTCCACATCTAAAATCAGTAGATCTGGCGCAACCGCTTCCAAGGTTTCCCAGAACTGACGCGGATCTTCAAGAGCGATCGCTTTGAGTCCCCAAGGACTAAGTAAGGTTTGCAAAAATGCCTGAATTTGGGGATCGTCGTCCACAATCAATATTTTAGTTTCTGTGTCGCGAGCATTTTCCAGCGCCGGTGTCACCGTTTCTAATACTTGTGTAGTCGGCAACGCAGATATTGCTGCTGCGTTCTTTTCTTGAATTTCCCGACGCAATAACTTTACCCAAGTTTCGAGGTTGGTGATTTCAGACTTACTCAAAGTTTGAGTAGAACTGAGCAGCAATTCAATGTTGCGTGCCCATTTTGAACCAAGAGTCAAGCCAAAAGTACCTAAAGATCCTGCCAATGTATGCGCCTCTTTGACTGCAAGGCTTTGAAATTCAGGATTTAGAGTATTTTGGTTTAAAGCTGCGATCGCTTCCTCTAGCACCCCCACCTGCTCGTCCACCCGCCCTTGAAATCGTTGCCAAATTTCGTCAACTGCCATTAATGTTTGCTGCTGTGATTTGGGGCTGGGGATTGGGGACTGGGCATTGGGCATTGGGCATTGGGCATTGGTATTCTCCTGTGCCCCCCTGCTCCCTGCTCCCTGCTCCAGTGGTTTCAAACGATAACCGACACCATAAACTGTTTCAATGAAATCAGTGGGCGCTCCTACAGCTTTGAGTTTGTGTCGTAACCCTTTGATATGAGTGCGAACAGCTTCTTCTTGTGGAGTATCTTCATAAGACCAAAGATGTTCTAAAATCATGCCGCAGCTAAACACCCGGTGATTATTTCGCAAAAATAGTTCCAATAGAGCATACTCTTTTGGGGTGAGTGGCAGCAGATTTCCAGCATAATTGACTTCACAGCTACTAGGATCTAGGCGCAAATCACCGCGCTCTAGGACAGGTTGCAAAGTTACGCTTCCACGACGCAACAGCGCCCTGACACGAGCAACTAACTCTTCTTCATCAAAGGGTTTAACTACATAGTCATCTGCGCCTGCATCTAATCCGATCGCTTTTTCATGACTACTATCACGCCCTGTCAACAATAATATTGGCACTTGCAGACCATGAGACCGGATTTGCCGACAAAGACTAATGCCATCCAACTTGGGCAACATTACGTCCAGGAGTATTAAATCAAAATCGCAAGTTTGGATAAAATCCCAAGCAAGATCGCCATCAGTGGCAACTTCAACGGCGTAGTTTTGGTTAGTCAAAACGGAAGTGAGTGCATAGGCATTGAACTCATCATCCTCTACAACTAAAATTTTCATTTTAAAAGCTTTCCAGACAGGAAAGGGTAGAACAAATAACCAGCAAAAAATTTAAATAACAAATTAATTAATATTATTAGTAGATTTCATTACATACTTCTGGTATGTCAGTTGTGCGAGGACATCCGCCTAACTTGGCTGCTGAAATTAGAGGCGCTAGGATTTACCATTCTATATCATCAACATAGGTAAGATCGGGCTTTCGACCCATAACTCCCCAAATAGATACACTACATAGAAAGTATCCTACGTTCCGACTAAAGCTTTCTACCCACTTTTAAATTTACTTTATAAATAGCTTCTTAAGGTGCTAACCTTGCCTTGCCTAAACGCTGCTTTTCATACCATTGGGCGATCGCTGGTGCCCAATCTCCAAAGTGAGGCCACATCATGTCACACAATTTTTGAATTTCAAGTTGAGCGTCTTTCTTATTTCTCAGGTCACAAAAATGCAAAAAAGACCTTAAATTGAAACTAACTACAAAATGCTGACGATAGTCAAAGGGTGCTTTACCTCTGGCGTGTTCTTCAGACATTCCACCTTCAAAATCAGCTTTATATCGTTTAGCTGCTTCTAGACACCAGTCCAAATCCGCTGCTCGTTGCTCTGGCGTATAGTAGTATTTTTTACCTTGCCTGTCTGTGTAATAACCAACAGGACGGAGATAAAAAACGTCTTCTATGTCTTTCTTGCCTTCTACTACCTCAATAAATTGGTTGCCTGTGTACCGAAAAGATTGTACATCAAATGATACTCCAACTCGATGAGTACGCGCCTGTTGCATAACACTGTGGGGAAAGTAGCCACAGTTGAAAACAATCTGGGGATGCTCTAGAGGCCCATAATGTCCTCTTTCTCCCGCTAAAAGTCGCTTGACAATAATTTCGCCGCTTTGTGATTCGGAAGGCCATGAGTCGCGCTCATCAAACACGAACCCATCGGTATAGTCTTGGTGCATCGCGGCATAAATTACCTGCTGCGGGTTTGGGGTTTTGGCAATAACCTCTACTCGAAATCGATGCATTGGCTGTATGGAAGTGGATTTGTGATTGAGAGGGCATGAGAACAAAGAACAGAGCCGATGAAAGTTAAACATGGCTTTGAACTCAATCCATAATCATACTCTGTCTTAGACTTCTACTTGAACAGATTAAGATACTTTACAAATGTTAATAAGTTTGTTACACTTCTTTACATAAGAAAAAACCGGAGATAATCACATGCGTACAACCACCGCTATAATTGACGATCAAGGCAAACTGAACAACTTTGCGCTCGAGCCAAAAGTCTATGTAGACGAGCAAGGCGATCGCACTGGCTTCACTACCTATGCAGAATTGCTCAATGGTCGTCTAGCAATGATTGGTTTTGTTTCTCTGATAGCATTAGAAGTGCTGACCGGACATGGGATAATTGGTTTTTTGACAAGTCTGTAATAATTGATTTGTGTAAAGTAATATTCAAAAAAATTAAGAGACGGGAAATATCTCGTCTCTTAATTTTGGTAGCTTGCCAACAAAGTAAAGCTCCTAACCCAGTTAAGTATTTTATTTTTTGCGATCGCAAAACTTTTCGGACTACTGGTATTGACAACCTCACCAGGAACCCTAAGTTTGATTTGGTAAAGACTTGTACTCAAATATGGGATTAATTGGCGATCGCTGTTGCTCTTCAACAGACTCAATCGAAGCATCTTCCCGATTTTCCAAAGGTTCGCTAGTGCTGGGCTGAGAATAATTAAAAATAGGATTTGGTAGACTATAACTCTTAATACGAGATAAAAATGCCTCGGAGAATTGCTCTTGGCTAGATATAGTCTCTTGAATTTCGGAATCTGAGTTAGATGTCGTAAATGCATCACCTAATTGTGATTTTTTTTTGATTTCAGGATCTTGTTGCGGCGGTTCTTCTAATCTCTTATTACCTGAAAGTGTCGAGAAAATTTGATTGTTAGGCTTGACTTCTCTGTGAATTTTATTTACCCGCGAAGATTGCTGTGGTTGGGTTTCATCATGCTTTTTGGTCAGTGTAATATTACTGTTGCTAGATACTTCATTTTCTATGTTTTCTGTGTCCGTCTGGTTTGTCAAAAGTGGAATCGTGTCAACAACAATAGCGGAGTCTTCTGGTTTCCAAACAATGCTGTTTTGAATTGATAAAAGTTCCGGATTTGCTTCAGAATCAATATGGGCAGTTAAGGTGACACGTCTTTTCAAAGATGTGGAAACGAGGAAAATACTACCATTAATATAAGTAGATGGTGAAAGTGCCTCTAGATGAAGTTGAATTTCGTTGTCACCAGGAGTTAGGTTGCGAGGTGTAAATTCTAGTCCCGATATCTGTGACTCAATTTTACAGGCAACTGGAACAACAATCCGCAGCCGCAAATTGTACTCTGTGCGTGGTGCTAGCTTGCCAAGATTTAGCCGGCTGGGATATTTCCACTCCCCTTCTTCTTCTGGTAATCCCATTGCTGTTCCTCGCACTTCAACATTATCAAACTCTAAATTCTGACCTGAATTGAGGCATCAGCCACCTCTACGTCCTCGTTATCCTACTGTCAAAAAACACGCATCTAAAAAACCTAAAACCGAAGAATCACTTAAGAACGCTGATCTAACTGCTGCTTAGTTTCTGCTTCTTTTTTAATGATTCCACTTAACTCAGCCTCTAAAAGAAGTTGGGTCACTTTCTCTTGCCTTCTATTCATTGCTGCTAAATGCAAATTAGTCCAAACTCAAGAATACGTAATTACATTAGACATAGCCAATAATTTCTGTAATCAACAGAAATTTTGAGTTATGTAAACTTGATTACGCTCTTGAGAAACTGCAACTCCTATGCCCTGTTTGTCATAAGTGGCTGTGAGAATATTTTGTCGATGTCCAGGGCTAGACATCCAACCCATAACTGTAGATTTAGCTATGTCAATTTGACTCATCCAGTTATGGTGAGGAACGCCATTATAGTAAGTGATTGAACTGTATAAATGGCTCATAAAAATGTTTTCAGCTATGCCTTCGGTGTAGTAATTGCCATAATTTTTTCGGCACGCATAACCCGCAGCGTTTCCTCTCTCTGTAGGGGTTGTTCCTTCTGGAGTTTTGTGGCTCAAGAAATTTCTGAGCGCCATATCTTGACTATGTTGACGAGCTATGTATGATAACTTGGAGTCAAAGGTTAATAATGTCAGATTATACTGTTGTCGCTCTTGATTAATTAATTGATGAATCTGCTGTTCTAAAGCAGAAATGGATATTACAATTTGGGGGGAATTTGCCACTTTTTATTACCTGCGATCGCACTCACAAAATATCCTATTAATTTACTATCCCCGGCCACGTCAGACATCGAAATTCCCAGCAGCATAGGTGTCAGTTTTATTGCACCAAGGACAGGCGACAGGTGTTTGATTCACTAAAATATACGCTAATATACCTGTGGCGATCGCTATTAATCCTCCTAATAACCATAGGGTTTTACCAGGAAATCTTCTCTGGGGTGGAACAGGAGTCACTTGAAGAGAATTTGGATCTGCCATCACATAGATTTCATCGTTATCTTCCATGATTACCTCCCTACCTTTAGGCTTTAGGGAGAACGATCGATTGACGAATCCTTTGGCCGTAGACTTCTATTTCAAACCATTGAGACTGGGGAGACATAGATATAGATACTTTTGCTGGTAATCCATCTGTGTATTTTTTAATCACATTTCCAGCAGAATCATAAATAGTACCAATTGGTGCTACTATTTGATTTTCATCGACCACCTCGGCAAAAATTTGCACTAATGATGCCATTTCTTTGGCTATTTTATAATCCCAAATATCAACATCGGTGCCGGTATTAAAATCGTCTAGTTCTTCTAATTGACTCTTGTCAATTTGATCTCCTACTCCTATCAAAACGAATTTAACTGAATAACGCTTACCAGATGCAATATTTTTTGCCAGTTCGGTTGTATATTGCTTAACTGCTTCCAAATCATAAACGCGACCATCGGTAATGAAAATAAACATGCCTCGCTTCGCATCTACAAACCGTTCGGTAAAGTATCTAACCGCAGGGGTAAGTATGGTGCTATTGCCAAAATTAATGCTTTTCGGTCCAATAACATCAAGGGTACGACATTCAGCTTCAGAAAAGTCTCCCAGAACTTCAATTTCTGAACCAAAACCACATGCCCAATAAATAACTGTAGTACCACCATGAGCATCTAAATTCTCTGCTAAATAGGCGATAAATTGTTGGGCAAGAGGTTGTACAATATTTGGACTTTGACGCAGATATCCCCTTTGAATGGCATCTTCATAGGCTGCTTTTTGAAAGGATTTAACACGTCTTCCTTCTTCAATTCGAGATTCTAACCAACCCTTTTTTTCGTATTCTTCACTGACATCAGGGGGAATTTTTCCTTCTAACTTTCGCCCATAAAAGTCCTTCATAGATGCACTCGCATCCAAGGCAACACCTGTTTGCCAGCCTTCAGCTTCTTCTCCTTGGGGTTCCATCAGAATCGTGAACAAAATTTGCAGTTCTTGACCTGTATTGCGAACATTGACTTCTCCAAACTCTTTAGCAACCATACTGCTAGGTAGTTGGTGGCTTTTCTGTTCGTTTGATGAATCAGAGTTGTTTTTAGGCATACTTTATCTGCTCCTTGGACTGTCATTCACCTAATTTATGGTTGTGATAGTGCTTCCGAAATGTCTTGAATGATACTTCCTCCCGGAAATTCCAAGGTGAAGGCAGTTGAGCCAGCAGGCAGAGTAAATTTGAGTAAGGCGGGAACCCCATCAGCATAATCACGGCAAAGTTTTCCTGCTTGGTTAAATATCCGTCCAGAACCAAGAACAATCATGTCTTCGGAAACAAGTTCTTTAAACACTTGTTCTAGTTTGTTCATATCATTGGCTAATTGATGATCCCAGAGGTCAATATTTAGTCCTGTACTATCTTTGATGGGATTGTTTTCAAACATATCGTCCAGTTCATTCATTTGTCCTTCATCTACTTCATCACCGATACCGATGAG
Organism: Desmonostoc geniculatum HA4340-LM1; assembly: GCA_019359545.1. Classification (GTDB taxonomy): domain Bacteria; phylum Cyanobacteriota; class Cyanobacteriia; order Cyanobacteriales; family Nostocaceae; genus Nostoc; species Nostoc geniculatum. Next base: position 9,406 of record JAHHHB010000063.1, read on the forward strand.
GAACAATTTGATAAATGGCTTTTGTCCTTGGGCAATCTCTTGAGCATACTGAATGCAGTATTGTTTGACTGCTATTAAATCTTCAATAATTCCATCAGTAACAAAGACAGACATGGCAGCAGGTTGTTTTACTCCTAGTGCTGGGGCATTTTGGAATTTATCAATAAAATGTTGCAATGGTGGCAATAATTTAGTACCTGTTCCCCATTTTTTGGGGCCTTTAACTACCATATTGTTGATATTTTGGCTGTCAAATTCTCCTAATTCTTCTATTGCTGCTCCACCTGGACTGCAAGCCCAATAAATTAAATCAACTTTGCCATTAGACGAAAAGTTGGATAAAAAATCCACCATTGTGCGAGCAACTGGTTCAACAAAGTTGAGACTGTTAGCTGCTTGAGCAAAAGCTCCACCGACGATGCCGCTAACTCCATACATTTTTTTCATGGATGCCGAACCATCCAGGGCTAAACCCATTCGTACTCCCTCAAGATCGGGCACAGTGAGAATAGTGGCCACAATGTTCAGTTCAGCGTTTTTTTGCTTGTAGACATTGACTTCACCAAATGGCTCAACTACATTTTCTAACTGCATATCATAATGCCTCCCGGATTAATGAAATTAATTACATTCTCTACTCGGACAATTCCTGACTCATCAGCGATCGCTTTGACAATTCCTCGATAATAATCTTTAATACTCTCCCAGCTTTATTTTGCGGAAGCTTCTCTCGGAAAACTACGGCAGAATCAGCTTTGAATCTGCCGCTGATTTACCTCTGTTTTAGGTGGACTCAAGAACAAGGGCAAGTAGTCGTGATTGCTAGCACCAAAAACAACGGCTGAAACCCCTGACCTTTCATTAAGTTTCAAAACTTTTCCGTATCTTAAGATTTGTTGAATATTTAGTGATATCTTGAAAAGATACTGATAGCAAAAGCCTTTATCAGGGTAAAAATATCGGGTGAAATATGGCTTTAACAGCTTCAACAATGTTGCCACTAGGCACTAAAGCACCAGATTTTAATCTACCGGAAGTTGTATCTGGAAAGGCAACTTCACTTTCCACCTTTGCAGAGAAAAAAGCACTTTTGGTAATGTTCATTTGTCGGCATTGCCCATTTGTCAAGCATGTGCAACAAGAATTAGTGCAGTTAGGAAAAGATTATTTTACGAGTGATTTAGCGATCGTTGCCATCAGCGCTAACGATGCCAAGAATTACCCAGATGATGCGCCAGAGTCGTTAAAAGCATTTGCCACAGAACAAGGATTTACTTTTACCTTATGCTACGACGAGAGCCAGGAAACGGCAAAAGCTTACACAGCAGCTTGCACACCAGATTTTTTTCTATTTGATGGCTCCCGCCAACTTGTTTATCGGGGACAATTAGATGATAGTCGTCCCAGCAATGGGAAACCTGTAACGGGCGCAGATTTACGTGCAGCCATTGAAGCAGTGCTGGTTGATAAACCTGTTACGACTGAGCAAAAGCCGAGTGTTGGTTGCAACATTAAATGGAAACCTGGAAACCAACCTAGTTATTTTGGGTGAAAGGGTCATGGGGCATGGGGCATTGGGCATTGGGCATGGGGCATGGGGCATGGGGCATGGGGCATTCGGCATTGGGAAAAGGTGTGGGGAGTGTGGGGAGTGTGGGAGGATGGGGAAGAAATCTTTCCCCCCACACTCCCCACACTCCCTCATCTCCCTCATCTCCCTCATCTCCCTCATCTCCCTCATCTCCCTCATCTCCCCATCCCCCTCATCTCCATACTCCCCTGATATCAGTGCTTAATTTCCAAATTCAGGATATAGCGTCCTAGTTGGATTTTTTCTGCCCACAATTCATATTCCAGTCGCAAATGCTCTGGTAAGGGATGTCCGTTGAGAGTTAGGCTACTAGTAAAATTTCGTAAACGAATCGGATCGTTAGATTGCAATGACTCAGTTGGCAACCAATAACGACTAATACCATAAACACCCTGTTCCCAGAAGTGACGGTAACTCACTTGGGCGTTACCTTGCATGGTCATAATTACCCGATATGGGGAAATCTCTAACCACAAAATTCTGGGACTGCTAGGAGCGTAGGCTTTGCTTTTACTTTGAGGAGAAGCATCCTCTGGACTGAGGACACTCTCGACTTCGCAAGTAATTAGGGGTGGTGCAGTCAACAGTAAATGAAATCGGTCAGTATCTTTTTGATACAACGTCCCGGCAGTTTCAACAACAGACCAGATTGGTAGGTCGGTAGAAATAATTGATAAGCACACGGGCTTGCGGTGATGGGTCAGCATGGGAGCGATAAGGGCTAAAAGCTATTGAACAAAATGAAATGAACACTAGGAGTCTAATAGTCAGGGTAAGAAACTAAATAGTAAAACAGGCTTAATATTAACTGAATTCGCTGGTTGGCTAAGCTACAGAAATTGGGATAGAAACAGGTAGGATGTAAGCCCAGATAGCAAAAACAGCGGTTTTTCTAGAGAGAGCTAATTTGTAATTAAAGCTTGTAAATATTCTAAAGCTATACACCCAAAACAGTGGGAGTCTTTAGTAGATGTAAAAAAAACTTCTTGGGGGGACTTACCGTAAATTTGAGTAAGTTTCATACAAGAAAAAGCATAGGATACTACGGTAGAAGTAACTACCAACGGCAAACCAGCTCGCGGATAAACTTCTGGTGTATTTAAAAGCCAGTGTATCCTACTGTCGGCTTCTGTTATAACCGTAGAAATTCCGGAAGTCCTTTGTGTTTAGTTTGAGGGGAGTGGGCACTGGGGGGAATCAGGGGGAGAATAATTCTTAACTCCTAACTCCTAACTCCCAATGCCCAATGCTGTGCTGATACTAGAAAGTCAAAGTGGTACGAAGTACACCTACAACTGCTGTGTCATTAGCGCTAAATCCTTCGGGGTTGAATAGCCAAAATACGCCAGGGGTAATGCTGATATTGTCATTAACCCTGTAGTTAAAGAAAGTTTCTAAATGATAAGGAGTCGTGTCTTCGGGACGAATAGCAATTACCATATATAACTCCAAGTCCTACTTGTTTTGAAGGATTCCACAAGAAACCAGCGCCTGCAAGTAAACCGCTGCCAGAAGTACCTCCGGTAATTCGTACAGCAGCGTTGTAGCCTGCAAATCGAGAAATTGCCCCCTGGCTATCGCTGGCGTAGGGAGTGATGGCAGGAAACACATCTGTAATCTCTGCATTTGTGGCGGCAAATACGGCAAATTGCTGGGACAAGGGTAAGACATACGCTAGCTTGTAAAGCCCAATCTGTTGGTCTGATATCAGATAATTGAGATACAGAGTTGACCTGAGCAATTCCATCGGTATTTGGGGATTGACTATCAATACTAAAATTAGGCTGTGTATCAGGAGGATTAGCAAGCGTAGGATATGCTCCTAGTGAAATCGAACCTGTAACTAAGCATAACCAACTGACTCTTGCAATACATTTTAATTGCTCGTGATTCACGTTTATTCCTCACACACAAATACAACATCTACTGATTTTTTTGACAACCAATAGATTTTTTCAAATGTTTGAGCCAGCACAGTGTTGTATTCATAAATTGAATTTGTTTGCTGTCAAATTATCTTGACAATTAGTTACCTACTGACGTTAGGAATCCAATACGCAAACGGAATATCTATGAATCACGTTTCTTTGTTAAAAGTTTGCCAGTTAAACATGTCAATCCCTGGTGTCAGAATGACTCTGTACAGGATTCACATAATTAATAGCTAAACCAATACATCGGCTCATACAAATCTAAGTACATATAGAGCTATAAAATTAATCTTCAACAATTAGGTAGGAAGAAAGAAACACCTAACTGCTTGCGAAAAGTAATTTCATAGCTCTATTGATTTACTTAGACACTATTGGTATGTCGTAGATTTAAGTATTTGTACTTTATCACGGCGATTTCGGCAAAATCAACGTTTTTTTGCGACAGCCGAATAATATTAACTTATACAGCAAGAGTCAGAAATTAGAATAGCTTAGAACTATTCAGCGTTGAGGATTTTTGGTACTTTGAAAAATTCGCCTTCCTGTTCAGGAGCACCGTTGAGGATGCTTTCGCGGTCAGGATAGGGTTGCAACTCATCTTCTCTTGTGACATTACTAACATCTATTGCCCGTGTTGTTGGGGGCACATCACTAACATCAAGTTCGTTGAGTTGTTGAATATAATCCAGAATACTTCCCAATTGAGTAGTGAATTGTTGTTCTTCTTCTGGAGTTAACTCTAAACGAGCAAGATTTGCTACTTTGTGGACTTGTTCTTGGTCAATCATATTTTTTTGTTAGGAGTTAGGAGTGAGGAGTTAGGAGTGAGGAGTTAGGAGTGAATTAGCCATAACTCTTAACTCTTAACTCTTAACTCTTCACTTTTTTAGAAGAATACGTCAATTTGCGATCGCCCTGTAGTTTTCAACCAGTTTTGGGCTTCAATGTAGTTATTGGGAGCCATGCGAATAGCTCGAATCCAATAGTCTGCGGCTTGGTCAAACAGTGCTTCGCCACCATCTTCATCTCCGGCTTCTTTTGCTTTTTCGCCTTGGTAGTGATAAATCACGGCGATGTTATTCAAAGCTTGGGGTAGGCGTGGGTTTAACTCAATTGCTTGGTGATAGAGTTCTAAGGCCTTTTCATGGTCACCGTTGCTGGCATAGATTAACCCCATATTGTAGAGAATGTAGCCGCGATCGTTGGTATCTTCCTCTAGTGTTAGAGCTTCTTCATAGTATTCCAATGCTTCGGCATATTCCCCTTCTGCTTGGGCTGACATGCCATCTCGATAATACACGAAGGCTTCTTTAGCTTTTTTGTTGGCCGGCAGGATCTTCAGGATGATATCCGCCATCACTGTAAAGGATTTGTCAACAAAATTATCGTTTTTTTGCGTTCTTGGCATAGTTGTCTTTGGGTGTTGGGTGTTGGGTATTGGGGACTGGGTATTAGGAAAACTCTTCTCTAGTCCATAGTATACAGTCCTAGTCCCCAGTCCCTAATCCCTAACCCGCACTAATGGGAATGATGCATTCCGGACTATTATGGCGAGAGTTGTTTACTAAGGTGCTAACTGGATGGGCAGTCATGGCTGGCGCTGGATAGGGACGCAATACCTGTTGTAGGGTTTGGGGCGTTTGTACTTGAGAATCTAGCCATAAATCGTAATCTTGCGGCTCTAGAATCACTGGCATCCGCTCGTGGATGGGTTGGAGTAATTCGTTGGCTGCTGTTGTCAAAATTGTGCAAGAAATTATTTCCTCGTTGGCAGTGGAGCGCCATCTCTCCCACAAACCTGCAAAGGCGAAGGGTTGCCCATCTTGGAGACGAAAATAAAATGGCTGCTTCTTGCCGACTTGTTGGCGTTGCCATTCATAAAAGCCATCAGCTAGCACTAAACAGCGTCGATGCTTAAAAGCTGACCGGAAAGCGGGTTTTTCGGCAACAGTTTCTGCCCTAGCGTTGATTAATTTTGCCCCTATTCCGGAATCTTTTGCCCATGAGGGAATTAACCCCCAATGCAACTGCTGAAATTCACGCTTTTTGCTTTCAGGATTTTGTAACACTGTTGCCACTTTTTGCGTAGGCGCAATGTTATATTGGGCTGCTAAATCCGGGAGTTCTTGAACATCAAAAATTTGAGCTAAAGCTTCTACTGACTGGTTTAGAGTAAATCTTCCACACATACTTTTATTCTCGACCGATGACTAAATTAAACATCTCAATCTAGAAAGAGATAATACTTTTTTTATTTTTTGAGATGATTTTATCTATGGAGGAAAAAGTTAAATATAAAAGAAAATATCCGGTTTTTGGAAAATATTTTGGTAAGATATTGTATTTTGAACCCTTAGTTATGAACACATTATTTAATGTATTTTAGCATGGAACTACTGCGTTTGTACGATTTTTTACCTTCTGGCAATGGTTATAAGATACGTCTTTTATTGACACAACTAGGTATGCCTTTTGAGAGGGTAGAGGTTAACATCTTAAAAGGCGAGACTCGAACACCAGAATTTTTAAGTAAAAATCCCAATGGGAAGATTCCTGTTCTGGAAATCGAGCCAGGAAAATATTTGGCGGAGTCCAATGCTATATTGGTTTATCTGAGTGAAGGTACAGAATTTTTACCCTACGATCGCTTTTTGCGATCGCAGGTGCTGCAATGGCTATTTTTTGAACAGTATAGCCATGAACCTTTCATTGCCACATCGAGATTTTGGATTTCTATTTTAGGTAAACCTGAAGAATATAGTGAAGCGATAAAGCAAAAACGTGAACCAGGTTATGCAGCACTTAACTTGATGGAAAAACACTTAACTTCTCACAGTTTTTTTGTAGGAGAGCGTTACACAATTGCTGATATTGCGTTGTTCGCTTATACTCATGTAGCTGATGAAGGCGGGTTTGATTTAACACAATTTGCTGCTATCCAAGCTTGGATAGAAAGAGTCAAAGCGCAGTCCAGGTATATTAGTATTAAGGATGTACACAAAGATATAGAATATTAAAAATTATGTTTTGCAAGCCTGTGCCTCTCGATTCCTGGTCGCATTAAGTGATACATAATATTACATGAAGTTTTCCCAGGCAGTAAACCAGTAAAGACAAAATAATCAGCACTAGATAACCATATCAATTTCAATTAACTTTTGTCGGGAGGACAAACCAGACTTAATTCTGATATCATATTTTGGCACACCAAATTTCTCTGCTAGAAGTTTAATTAACTCTTCATTAGCCTTACCATCAACTGGAGGCGATTTTAAATAGACGGTCAGGCTACCATCAGGTTGTTCTTCGATTTTTTGTTGTTTTGAGTTAGGTTTAACCTTGACTTTTTTTTGCATAACCGATTTTTTGTAATTGTTGCAACCACAACCAATCTAAGATACAACCCAATAGGTAATGAGGAAAATCCCACCAAACAAAGGTAGTACCAAGTAACAATTTACCTATGAAGGTGGCGCGAATTTCGTCTAATATTGGCGGATGCCAAAGTTGCAAGAATTCTATTATACAGGTGATGGCAAAAACCCATATTGGAATTTGGATTACTGCTGCTCGACTTGTAAAAAAGCAAAATCCAAACAGACACCAAAATATTTCGTAAAGTATATCTCCTCCGTAGTCATTAAACCACTTATAGCCGGGGCCAGTGTAATACTTAAAGAAAAAACCCATCGGTACGACGATGAGCATAAAGAGAATAATATATATTGTTTGGTTTGGGTTGCGGCGCATTTTTTGAAAGCTTAGAGACCAAGCAAAATTTTAGCCTCTGTCCCCTCTCCGGAAACACGGTAATTGCGGATTATTTCATTACGGATATCTTCGACTACCACCACCCACTACACCGATTTTGTGGCGATAGGAGAGTTCAGCACCGAACCACCCAGAAGCGCTAGTCAGTGTACCAACAATCAATGAGAGAACCAATCCCCAAGGTAGTATTCGGGATTCAGGGTCGCCCAAGCGTAGGAGAAAGTTGACGAGTGTTAAAACCAGGATAGAAACGTTAAGTATCAAATGCACCCAACCGGCGGTACGCTTGCGGACTCGTTCGATTTTCAAAAAGTCACTCAGACCGATCGCAGCTGCAATCAAACCTCCAGCTAATCCGAGTCCGATTAACCATATCGAAGCCCTAGCCCAGAAGAACTCACGAGTTAACCAGTAGCCGAAATCGGTTCCCAAGGCTAAGGCTAAAAAGGCGATGGGAAAGATTACACTCAGGGGGTGGAGGGGATGTCCGGCGATCGCAACTGTGCTGGGTACGCCACTATCACGATACTCACTATCGTTACTTTCAATAACTGGTGGGATATTTGGAAAAGGTGTTGAATTTGTTTGGGTTGTTTCTGTAGTTTCCATTATTAGTATCCTGAGTTTATGAGTGTCTATTTTTAAGCAGAAGGAATTTGTTCTACATAAGCTTGGGCTTGCAGAGTGAGTTTCCCTACTTCTACTTTTAGTTGGTTAACTTGCAGATTCATTCCCTGCAAATCAAAATTACTCAAATTCAAAATCTCGCTGGTTTGATCTATCAAAGCTTTTGTCAAATCTGACGATATTTCTTCACTTTCGCCATACTCAACATTTTCCAGCAAAACACTTTTTCCATTAGCGTTGATCCAAGGTACTGCGGAAAAAGCAACTTGCTGATTTTCGCCTGTTTCTACTAATTTTACGCTGGCGTTTAGTGCTATTTTTCCATCACCAGGTAGCCGAAAATCTACATGTTGCGGTTCAATAGTCGTTTGTTGTCCGTTAACGTGTATTTTTTGATTTTGTAGTTGCGATCGCACATATTCAGAGTTGAAGGCGCGATTGATATCAGCTTCCGTTAAAACAACTTGTGTACTAGCTTCAGTAGGTTTTGTGAGTTCAATTTTGCCAAAAGCCACACTCAGAGGATTGATAGCAACACTATTCATTTGCATTTTCAATTCCTCCATCCGGAGGTCTTTCTGCATAACTAAACCTTCACCTTCAATTGTGACTGAATCGACCTGCCCCTGAACCACTTTCAGTGGATCGGTTTTGATATTTACATCTAAATTTTCTACTTCATCTAACTGGCTAGATAATCCTATTTCTGCCGCTTTATTCAGCGCCTGTTCTCCTAACCCAGGATTCTCTGGCATTATTAAAATAACTCCTACTTGAAATATCATATCCTTGAGTCAATTTAATAAATTTGCATCAAAAATTTATCTATCTGGCGATGTACTAAAGTTGTCAATATTGTCTATCTAAAAGTATATTGATACAATTTTTAATATTTTTTGTGTTTATACGTTTTGAATTCACATTACGGTACTATAATAAATGTCAAAAAACCTTGACATTTGATTCTTGCAGTTAGGAAATCAGCAGTGTTACCAAATAACCGTCCTCCCACAAACCAAACTCAACGCTGGAAATTTTTGCAACTTTTTGGACTGGTAAGGCGTAATCCTCTTTTCATTTCACGGTGGGTTTTACGCTGGGTAGTGGTGGGGACTGTTTGTGGTCTATTTGCAAGTTTGTACTGGAATATTCTGGAACTGATGACTCACCAACTAGCAAGATTTGAGGGTGTGAGTCTGCTAATAGTTATGCCAATAGCTGGATTAATTGTTGGCTTGGTAATTGATTTTTTAGGCAATCCTGGGGAAATTGCTGTAATTGTCGATAATATCCATTTTCGTGGCGGACGTTTGGATGCACGAAAAAATCCGGCGATGATTCTCGCTTCTTTGGTGAGTATCGCTGCTGGGGGTAGTGCAGGGCCAGAAGCACCATTAGTACAGGTTACAGGTTCCTTTGGTACATGGGTGGGCGATCGCCTCCGTCTTGAGGGCGAAGACTTGAGATCCACGAGTTTAGCAGCAATGGCGGCTGGCTTTACCGCCTTGTTTGGCGCACCATTAGGTGGGGCGATGTTTGCCCTAGAAATTCTTCACCATCAGCATATTGTCGAATACTACGAAGCTTTAATGCCAGCGATCGTTTCTAGTTGCGCTAGTTATTTAGTATTTGCCTTCATCACCCATTTGGGAATTGCTCCCACCTGGCATTTTCCCCAATACAGTTTAGAGAACATCGATGATTTTGCTGTGGCTATCCTGTTTGGAATCATCGGCGCTGTTGCAGGTTGGATTTTTATGGTCATTTTTCGCGGCTGTGACAGGCTGTTAGCGATGGTTCCTGGTTTGAAAATGTTTTTTGCTGCTCTGCGATCGCCTAATACTCAGGACAAGTGATAATGCTTGTCAAGACCTGATATTGAGTTCATTCAGTTAGCGTTGCTCACCGCGTCACCCCACCCCGGTTTTGTCTAAAGCCAAAACCGCCCCTCCCCTTACTAAGGGGAGGGGTTGGGGGTGGGGTAAAACGTTTGTGGGATAACTGTTTGAGCTTAAGTTGGCACCAATGACAGCTGTGCGCCCCTACTACGGAATATTTTTTTCTTTGGAAGTCCCTTATCAGAAAAATGAAGCCTGAAGAATGAAGGCTAAAAAATTTTATACTTCATACTTCATACTTCATGCCTATCACGAGAATGACAGTGTTTTATTGGCTAGCGGAACATGCTGCTGACTGAGGTATCTTCATGAATTCGCCAGATAGTTTCTCCTAAGAGATTAGCTACTGACAGCACCACTAGTTGTGGAAAGCGATTACTTTCTGGTATGGGAATTGTATTTGTGACAATGACTTCCTCAAACAAGCCACTGGATAACCGCTCCATAGCAGGTGGGGAGAACACTGCATGAGTTGCACAGGCGTATACCTGACTAGCTCCTTCTTCACGCAGTAGTCGCGCTCCTTCAGCGATCGTACCACCGGTATCGATCATGTCATCCACCAAGACTGCGGTTTTGCCTTTAACATCGCCGATGACATTTAACACTTCTGCAACATTGTGTGCCTGACGACGTTTGTCAATAATTGCCAGTGGAGCATCATTTAGTTTTTTGGCAAATGCTCTAGCTCGTGCAACACCGCCAACATCTGGGGAAACAACCACAAGGTCGGACAGTTTTTTGCTTGCGAGATAATCTAATAATACTGGCGAACCGTAAACATGGTCAAAGGGTATGTCGAAATAGCCCTGAATCTGAGCCGAGTGCAAATCCATTGCTAGAACGCGGTTGGCACCGGCTTCGGTGATCAAGTTAGCAACCAGCTTGGCGGTTATTGATTCTCGTCCTGCGGTTTTGCGATCGGCTCGGGCGTAGCCATAGTAGGGAATTACAGCGGTTACCTGTCGTGCAGAAGCTCGACGACAAGCGTCAACCATAATCAATAATTCCATCAAGTGATCGTTAACGGGTTGACAACATGGCTGGATTAAATAGACATCACAACCCCGAATCGATTCTTGGATTTGAACGTAAAGTTCTCCATCCGCAAATCTTTTGCGGATCATTGGCCCCAAGTCCATGCCCAGGTAACGAGAAACTTCTTGAGACAGTTGTAGATTGGCAGAGCCAGAAAACAGCCGCAGGCGATGATTATCAGTCAGCCCTGTTCCAGGTGCTTCCACTTTGAAAGTTGCAGAACTGAGCACAGCAGATCCTCGATGTGCATTCATAACAATATTATCATTGGAGATTTTATAGATTTAACCAAGAAATAGCCTAAAAAAACATCTGTGAGTTTTATTGAAGCTTCCATACAAAATTTAAACATTTTTCCATAAAATTATCATTTGGTAATTGTCTAATCTTAATTGGCGAACAAACTGCTGATACCTTAACTGACATTAAGTCAAGTCAGACAACTAGATATACTAGTTGAATTTTTTTGGCGTTGAGGTAAATAACCCTAATCTCTCAAACATTGCTGTGATAGATAGATCGTTCTAACTACCTCATTTATAACTGAGAGCAAAGCATTTACAACTTAAGTGATATTGAAATTTGTTCAAACACAGAAGCAGGCTTGTGACTAAGTGTTCAGGGGGTATCTTATTATATTCTATGATACTTCACCCTGGTTTTGCGGTGCAAAAGTGTCCCTCTCCTTTTTAAGGCTACGGTGTACACACAAGTTATAGTAAACTACCTAAAGAAGGAGTTATGGGGGCAAACGAGGTGGGAAATCCAATAAAAATTTATTTTTAGACTTAACACAGCTACATATATATAGATTTTTTTAATCACATGGTTTTCATATTTCTTATCAGTATCTAAGTTTAGCGACTGTTAAACTTTTAAAGCGCAAACAGATCGTAAAACGGCTGCAAAGCGCAATATAAGGGCATGGGAAATTAGATACTAAGTAAAAATAATGGATGTAAAAATAACAAATATTTTTTAATTCATTATTTTCAATGATTGTAGATACTCTAGTTTTGATGCTCCCGAACCACAGAGGAGGATCGTCATGGAAATGAACATACAATTGCCAGGTATTAACTTAATTAGCTTGAAAGAAGCACCGATTCATACTTCTAGTCAAATTCAGCCTCATGGTGTTCTGTTGGTGTTGGAGGAGCCTGAGCTAAAAATATTACAAGTTAGCACTAATACGTTAAATATTTTCGGAATTGCTCCCGAAAATATGTTGCAAAAGAAATTAGAAGATTTACTCGATTCGTTCCAAATAGAAAGAATTAAAAAAGGACTATCTGAGGAGAATCTGGATTTTATCAATCCGACGAAAGTTTGGGTAAGAAAAAAAGGTGATGACTACATAGTATTTGATGCAGTTTTTCACCGCAATCTAGAAGGATTTCTCATTCTAGAATTAGAACCTGCCATTACTCAGGAAAATATCCCATTTTTAAGCTTTTATCATCTAGCTAGAGCCTCCATTAACCAACTCGAAAAAACAGCAACTCTCCATGATTTTTGTCAAATTATCGTTAAAGAAGTCCGGAAACTAACGGAATTCGACAGGGTAATGTTATATAAATTTGATGATGATGGTCATGGTTGTGTTGTTGCTGAAGAAAAACTAGAAAGCTTAGAACCATATTTAGGACTACATTACCCAGAGTCAGATATTCCCAAACCAGCAAGAAAGTTATTTGCTTCCAATTCCATCAGAATAATCCCGGATGCTTCTTCTCAAGCAGTAAAGCTTTTTCCGGTAAATAATCCGATTAGCGATCGCCCGATTAATTTAACCAACTCTATTCTCAGAAGTGCTGCTTCATGTCATATGGAGTATTTGCATAATATGGGTGTGGGTGCTTCGCTTACTATTTCGTTAATTAAAGACCAAAAACTCTGGGGACTAATTGCTTGTCATCATCAGTCACCGAAATATGTTTCTTACGAATTGCGTAAGGCTTGCGAATTTTTAGGGCGAGTAATATTCACAGAAATATCAGCCAGAGAAGAAACAGAAGACTACTACCATCGGATAAATTTAACACATATTCAATCACTGTTGATTGAATATATGTCCCAAGAAGAAAACTTTATTGATGGTTTAGTTAAAAACCCCCAAAGTCTTCTAGATTTAGCCAGCGCTCAAGGTGCAGCCGTGTGTTTTGGCGGCAATTGCACGATGGTTGGTGAAACTCCCAAAGAAGAAGAACTGAATTTTTTAGTTCAATGGCTGAAAAATAACGTTGAGCAAGAAGTATTTTATACGGATTCTTTGCCACACATTTATCCAGATGCCGAAAGTTTTAAAAATGTCGCCAGTGGTTTGTTAGCTATTCCCATCGCCAAGCGCAATTATGTTTTGTGGTTCCGACCGGAAGTAATTCAAACTGTCAATTGGGGTGGCGATCCGAATAAAGCATACGAACTTAACCAATCAGATGGAAATGTGCGTCTGTGTCCGCGCAAATCATTTGAACTGTGGAAAGAAACCGTTCGCTTAACTTGTTTACCTTGGAGAGAAGTAGAAATTAAAGCAGCACTAGAATTGCGGAAAGCAATTGTGAATATTGTGCTGCGTCAAGCCGATGAACTCGCTCAGTTAGCGCAAGATTTAGAACGTTCCAATGCCGAATTGAAAAAGTTTGCCTATGTAGCCTCCCATGACTTGCAAGAACCACTCAATCAAGTGGTGAATTACGTGCAATTGTTAGAGATGCGGTATTACGAAGAACTCGACGAAGATGCCCAGGAATTTATCAGCTATGCTGTACAGGGAGTCAGCCTGATGCAGACATTGATTGATGATGTGCTGGCATACTCGAAAGTAGATATGCAAGCGATCGCATTTCAAATGAATGAGGTCGAAAAAGCCTTAGATCGGGCTTTGGGCAATTTGCGCCAACGCATTCAAGAAACTGGCGCTACCATTACCCACGACCCCTTACCAATAGTCATGGCTGACAGCACCCAACTGATGCAGTTATTCCAGAACCTCATCGGTAACGCCATTAAATTCCACAGTGACCAGCCGCCACAAATCCATGTGGGAGCAGAAAGAATAGAGGATGCATGGCTATTTTCAGTGCGAGATAACGGAATTGGCATTGACCCCAAATTTAGCGATCGCATTTTCATCATCTTTCAGCGGCTACATACACGAGATGAATATACTGGTACAGGTATGGGTTTAGCCATATGTAAGAAGATTGTCGAATGCCATCGGGGACGGGTCTGGGTAGAGTCAGAACTGGGTGAAGGCGCAACCTTCTACTTTACGATTCCAGTCGGAGGACGCGAACTTGAGCGTAGAAACGGAAGAAAAACACAAAACCATCTTTTTAGTCGAGGACAATAAAGCCGATATCCGCTTAATTCAAGAAGCATTGAAAAATAGTTCGGTGCCACACGAGGTAGTGATTGTCAGGGATGGCATAGATGCTATGGCTTATTTACGCCAAGAAGGTGAATATGCCGATGCACCGCGCCCTGACCTCATCCTCCTGGATTTGAATTTGCCCAAAAAAGATGGTCGAGAAGTGCTGGCGGAAATTAAAACCGACCCAGTACTAAAACGTATTCCAGTTGTTGTGTTAACAACCTCAAAAAATGAAGATGATATTTTTCACAGCTACGATTTGCATGTAAATTGCTACATCACAAAATCCCGCAACCTCAACCAATTATTTCAAATTGTCAAGAGTATTGAAGATTTTTGGCTTTGTACTGTGACGTTACCATCTGATTGAGGACATTGGGCATTGGGTATGGGGCATTGGGCATTGGGTATGGGGCATGGGGCATTGGGCATTGGGCATCGGGAAGAGGACAAGGGGACAAGGAGAATAATTCTTAACTCCTAACTCCTAACTCCTAACTCCCCACTCCCCACTCCCCACTCCCCACTCAGCACTCACAAGATAGAGGAGCAATAGGGGGTGAAACCCGAAGATTATGGTTGTCAGCTACTCAGTAAAAATCTTGTTAATTGAGGATAACCTCGCTTCTGCTAGGTTGTTACAAGAGTTTCTCATGCAAGCCCAGTCGCAAGAGTTTAATTTGGTGCATGTCAAGCGATTGGGGGAAGCACTCCAGGAACTAAGTCAGTGTAATTATGATGTTATTTTGTTAGATTTAACTTTACCTGATAGCGAAGGATTATCATCCTTGCCTCCTCTGATTGGTCAAGCGCCAAGTACACCAATTGTTGTACTCACAAATACGAATGATGAAGAACTAGCAATTGAGGCAGTACGACAAGGGGCACAAGATTATTTAGTCAAGCGACAGGTAAATGTAGATGTGTTGGTGCGATCGCTACGTTATGCGATCGAGCGCAAGCAAGTTTTAGAATCATTACGCACGGTCAATCAAACGTTACAAATTCGGGTTGAAGAACGAACTGCTGAACTCGTAAAAGCTAAAGAACTCAATCAGTTCAAATCTGAATTTGTGTCGATGCTCTCCCATGACATCCGCAATCCCCTAAATACTATTCTCTTGGCTGCTGGATTGCTGCAAAATCACGATGAAAAATTGACCAAAGAGAAAAAATTTAATCATTTGCAAATGATTCGCTTAGCGATCAAAAATATGGCGCAGCTATTGGATGAAGTTACATTCATCGGTAAAGCTGATTCTGGCAGACTGCGGTGTGAACTCGTCTGTTTAGATTTAGAAGCTTTTTGCCGTCAACTGATCAATGAAGCTCAATTAACTGCTAATGACAAGCATCTCAGTTTGATGTTCGCCAGTTTTGGGCAATTAGGCGAAGCACTATGGGATGAAAGCCTGCTACGCCACATTTTGGGCAATTTACTTAGCAATGCTATTAAGTATTCATTACCAGGCGGGATGGTGCGTTTTGAACTAATTGGCCAGAAAGAAGCGGTAATTTTCCGAGTTCAAGATTGGGGAATTGGCATTCCTGAAGAAAACCAAAAGCGACTGTTTGAGCCTTTCCGGCGTGCAGACAATGTAGGAAACATTCCTGGTACCGGCTTGGGGCTGGCGATCGCCAAAAAGTGTGTCGAGGCACACGGAGGCGAGATCGTAGTCAATAGTCAAGTTGGAGTCGGTACAACCTTCACCGTCACCCTGCCTTTATTGGAAGTTTAAGCCGTTACATCCACACAATACAGTTCATTGTTGGGGCACAATAATTGTGCCTTAATGCGTGTTGTCTATGGAATTGAAAACTGCTCTCAAAGAAATTTTCATCCGTAGTGAGTGCGATCCCGCCACGACTCCTTTTTTCTCTGTTCACCAGAAATTCATTTATCTTTACAAAAAGTTTATTAAGATCGAGCGACTATTTTCGGAATTTATATAAATACGATGTGTAGCTTAACCTATACCTCAAAAAGCAACATCCAAAAGCTACTGTAATAAATATCACTTACTTAAATTATTTTGTTTGCATAAAATAGCAAGCAAAAAGTGATAAGTAATACAGATAAAAGGTAAAACTAGTTTTTGCAATATCTCTAGTTATTTCTACTTATGTTAGAGATATCTGCTAAATTTTGCATCAATTATAAGATATTTGCGTGTCTTTAGATTAAGTGATTGTACGTATATGTCTGACTGTGAAACGAAAATTCCAACAAAATATACAAATGGGACTACCAGTAAGTATTTAACATCATTTCAGCGTAAATTACTGGTAGTAAATTTACAGAAAAGTTTACCAGAGTCTTACCGACAGCGCATTGAAATCATGTTGTTGGCAGATGAGGGAAAAACTCAAACCCAGATTTGTCAAATTTTGGGGTGTTGTCCAGCAACAGCAAGGCATTGGACGCACATAGCCCGGACGGGGATGGCGCATCAATGGCAAGATTGCCCCATTGGTCGCCCAAAGGCAGTAAATGACGAGTATTTAGAACGTTTGAAAGAATTGATAAATAGTAGTCCCCGCGATCATGGCTATTCTTTTCGGCGGTGGACAGCAAATTGGTTAGGGAAACATTTGGCAAAAGAATTTGGGATTGAAGTAAGCGATCGCCATCTCAAACGACTACTCAAACAGATGGGATTATCCACACGACCGAAAGCTAACAATCCTCAAGCAAATAACATCGAACAGGCTACGAGTTCCAAAATCTTGATTAGTGACCTGAAATCGGCAAATATCCGGGAAAATTCCGAACTTTTAACTATTAACTTTTAAATTCACAAAATTAGCAAAAGATTTAGAGATTCATGGTACACCATCTAGCGAATCAGTTGGTTTCTCTACAACAGCTTAACAATATCCTGGGGTATTCTATTCCAACAGAGGAATATCAACAATATCTTCGAGAATTTAAAGAAAGTAACCCCAAAGTCGGTAAATTTTGGCAAGCAACAGAAGCTGAAGCAGGTATATATATTGCGATCGCTGGCAAGGTAAGATTGCTCGATGATGCCGATGAATTAATCGCTACTTTAGAAACCGGAGACTCATTTGGGGAATGTACCTTGTTCCCAGATGCAAAATTTCCGCCCTACACAGCCAGGGCTTCGGTAAATCTGCAACTATGCTTTATTCCCAGTGGGGTGTTGTCGTCATTGATGGCTAAATATCCTCAAATTCGGGAAAATTTGTGGGCTAGGGCACTATCCCTCACACCCCAACAGGAGGAATCAGCTAACTCTGCTGTGGACGCAGTTGAGTCAAATACGGATTATGAAACAGATATTTCGTCACAGCCAGCCGATTTACCGCACGGGAAGAAGATTAGCAAAGCTTATTTTCCCAATCCTACTCAGCAAGTAGGGCATTTATGGCAACGAGTGACGCGGCGTTATCCGTTTTTTGCCCAACAGAGTGCATCAGACTGTGGTGCAGCTTGTTTAGTCATGGTGTCTCGTTATTGGGGAAAACGCTTTAGCGTCAATCGCTTACGAGATATTGCCAACGTAGACCGTAATGGCGCATCTTTGCGGGGATTATTAGTAGCAGCCGAAAGTCTTGGCTTTGCCACAAGACCTGTAAAAGCTGGACTCCAGCAATTAGCGAAGCAAAGCTTACCTGCGATTGTGCATTGGGAAGGCAACCATTACATCGTTGTCTACGAAGTTACCCCTAAGCAGGTAATTGTAGCCGATCCAGCGATCGGTCAACGTGCCCTCAGCCACGCCGAATTTAAAGCTAATTGGACTGGTTACACATTGCTGCTGCAACCGACAGCGATGTTGAAAGAGACTCAAGACAGTTCTACACCCTTTTGGCAGTTCTTTGAGTTGATGAGGCCTCACGCTTTAGTGATGGTGGAGGTGTTTATTGCTTCGGTATTTATCCAGATATTTGGACTTGTGACGCCCTTATTCACCCAGTTAATTTTAGATCGGGTAGTGGTGCAGCGATCGGAACTCACCTTAACAGCCGTAGGCATAGGGTTGCTAATGTTTAACCTGTTCCGGGTAGCCATGACAGGGTTGCGCCAATATCTCCTAGATCACACAGCCAATCGCATAGACTTGGCGCTAATTGTAGGGTTTATTCGCCATACCCTACGACTACCCTTGAATTTCTTCGAGTCGCGTTACGTCGGCGATATTATTTCTCGCGTCCAAGAAAACCGTAAAATTCAACGCTTTCTTTCTGGTGAAGCATTATCAATCCTCTTAGATTTACTCACCGTCTTTATCTATGTCGGATTAATGTTTTGGTACAGTTGGAAAATGGCATTGCTGGCATTGTTAATAATTCCGCCTTTTGCCTTATTAGCGTTGATTGCCACACCTTTTTTACAAAAAATTTCCAGAGAAATATTTAATGGTACCGCCAAAGAAGGTAGTTACTTAATTGAAGCCCTAACTGGTGTGCGGACAGTGAAAGCTACGGCGGTAGAACAAACAGTACGTTGGCATTGGGAAGAGTTATTAAATAAAGAAGTAAAAACTAATTTTGCTGGACAAGTTATTAGCAATCGGCTGCAAATCTTCAGTAACACAATTCAAGCGCTGATGACTACTGCTTTGCTGTGGTTTGGGGCTTACCAAGTTATTCACGACCAATTAACCATTGGACAACTAGTAGCATTTAATATGTTGCTAGGAAATATTATTACGCCCTTTCAACGCTTAACTGTATTGTGGAATCAGTTTCAAGAAGTCGTCATTGCTATAGAACGTATTAATGATGTATTAGATGCAGAACCAGAAGAAGATTTACATCACCAACCACGGCAAAATCTACCAAGACTTCAAGGTAATATTCGCTTTGAAAAAGTGACCTTTCGCTATCATCCAGAAAGCGAGATGAATATTTTAGAGAATCTCAGCTTTGAAGTTAAACCGGGGCAAATGGTGGCGCTGGTGGGGCGTAGTGGTTCTGGAAAAACTACCATTTCTAAATTAGTTTTAGGATTGTATCCTCCCACAGATGGCAAAATTTTGATTGATGGACAAGATATTACCAGCATTTCCCTGAGTTCCTTACGTCAACAAGTAGGGGTAGTTGACCAAGATACCTTTTTATTCGGCGGCACAATTCGAGACAATATTAGCTTAGGGCATCCTGGGGCAGCTTTAGAAGAAGTGATGCAAGCAGCAAAATTAGCGGGTGCTGATGAATTTATTAAAAAATTACCAATGGGGTATGAAACCCAAATTGGTGAAGGCGGGGGATTGTTATCTGGCGGACAAAGACAAAGAATAGCGATCGCCAGGGCTTTATTAGGTAACCCTGAGTTATTGGTTTTAGATGAAGCAACTTCCCATCTAGATACGGAATCAGAGAGAATTATCCAGCAGAACTTCAACACAATTCTTAGGGGAAGAACCACATTAGTAATTGCCCATCGTCTTTCAACGATCCGAAATGCCGATTTGATATTAGTACTAGATAGAGGTGTGTTAATTGAGAGTGGAAATCATGAAGAATTGATGGCAAAACGGGGACATTATTTCTATCTTAATCAACAGCAATTACAGGTGGCAGCGTAAACTATGAAATTATAACAGTCATAATTACTGGTTATTGAATAAGAATTCAGAATCCAGAATCCAGAAATCAGAATCAATCAGTGGTGGGTCTGAATCTACTACCTATAGTTACTACCAAATCTATAATTTAGTCAGAGTATAAAACCCGTTTACTCATCCACCAAACATCCAAAAGTTATTCTGTTAGCGGTAGCGGGGCGTTTAGCCCATTCTGACTCCTGACTCCTGAATTCTGTTTAATAAATTATCCACCTCTAAAAATCTGTATCAAGAATCATTATGCCAGATACTATATTGAATGGACGAGTGACTAACTCAGTCCCAGAAGAAATATTTCAGCAGGAAATCTTACCTCCCGAAATATCAGCCAAATCAACTGATGATTGGTCTGAAATTACCAAGGAATCACTTGATAGCTTTCCCCAGGTTTGGACAAGAGGATTACTGTATTTTTTAGTGATATTTGTGTCTATAGTTTTACCTTGGGCAATGCTATCTAAAGTTGATGAAACTGGTACAGCAAGAGGGCGAACTGAGCCTAAAGAAAAAACAATTAAGCTCGATGCTGCTGTAGCCGGAACTGTTGCCCAAATTCGAGTCAAAGAAGGTGATACAGTAAGGGCTGGGCAGACTTTATTGGTATTAGAATCCGAACTCGTCAAAGCAGACTTGCAGCAGGCACAGGATAAATTAGAGGGACAATTAAATCGACTTGCTCAGTTAAATGCATCTAAAAATCAAATATTTGTATCTTTAGCAACTCAACAGCAACAAAATCAATCCCAACAATTAGAAAAGCAGACCCAAATCGATCAAGCACGCCAGAATTTGGATGCTTTGAGGAATGCCTATGAATTACAAAAAGAAGAAAAATTAGCTCAAGTTAATCAAGCACAGAAAACTCTTGAACATAGTCGGACTAGTAGTAAGATAGTCGAGAGTAGTTTGATAAGTACTCAGCGGGAAGTTGAACGCTATAGTAAGTTAAAACAAGAAGGAGTCGTTCCAGAAATTAATGTTGTTGAAAAGTCAGATATAGCTAAAGAGAAACAAAAATTATATGAACAGAGTAAGTCAGATATTGAACAAGCTAAATTAACTTTGGCGGAACAAAAGAGTAGTTACGAGCGGAGTATTCGCCAAACTAATGCGGATATAGAACAGGCTAGATTACGGCTAAAAGAACAAGAAAGAAGTTATGAAACTTTGACTCGTTCTGGTCAGTTATCCGTGCTAAAAATCGCCGAACAACAGAAAAGCTTGGAGACTGACATTACTTCATTACAATCAGAAATTGCTCAAAATAAAAGGCAAATTATATCATTAAGATTTCAGTTGGGACAACGAGAAATTAGAGCTACCACTAGTGGAACACTATTTCATCTACCGATTGAAAAAGCTGGTTCTGTTGTGCAACCGGGGACGATGGTAGCCGAAATTGCATCGCTAAATTCGCCTTTAATCATTCGGGCACAAATGGTAACCACAGAAAGTGGTTCTTTGCGGACAGGACTACCAGTAAAAATCAAATTAGATGCTTATCCATTTCAAGATTATGGAATTGTACCAGGTGAATTAATTAGAATTTCTCCTACTACCACAGAGATAGATACACCTAATGGAAAAGTGGCAGCTTATAACTTAGATATTTCCCTAAAACAGAATTGTATTCCCTCAGCAAATAAATGTATTCCCTTGCGTCCTGGGGATACAGCAACAGCTGAAGTGATTATACGCCAGCGGCGAATTATTGATTTTCTACTCGATCCCTTTAAGAAATTGCAGCAGGGAGGTGTGAAATTGTAAATATTTCAGAATGAAGAAGGGGAAGGGGAAAGGGGGAAAGGGAAAGGGGTAAGGGGGAAAGGTTAAATTTATCCCTTTAACCTTTACCCCTGTTTTGAATTCTTACCCTTTACCCTTTAACCTTTACCCCTGTTTTGAATTCTTACCCTTTTCCCCTTACCCTTTCCCCTTTCCCCCTTCTCGGTAATTAACCTCATTATCCATTGTCCTCAGCTTTCAGGACACAAAAAAGCGATTATTGCACTTTCAATTTGTTTACCTAATTTGAAGAAAAACATTATGTCAGAATCTATCACTATTACCAACGAAGATATTCTTAATCAAATCAAGCTATCTTGTAAAATTCCTGAGATAATTGAAGAGATTATTAATCGCAAAGTTATTGAAAATGCAGCAGCTACAGTAGGCATCACAGTAGAAAGTCAAGAACTTCAGCAAGCAGCAGATAAATTCAGATTAATGTATCAACTAGAAAGTGCTGAGGATACCTGGGCGTGGCTAGAAAAACATGGTTTGTCTTTAGATGGTTTTGAAATAGTAGTTTACAACAGACTTCTTTCTACTAAGTTAATAACTCATCTATTTTTAGATAAAATTGAACCTTACTTTTTTGAAAATCAACTCGATTATATTGGTGTGGTAATGTATGAAGTTGTCCTGGATGATGAAGACTTGGCAATAGAACTTTTCTATGCCATTCAGGAAGGCGAGATCAGTTTTTATGATGTTGCTCACAAATACATTCAGGATAAAGAATTACGCCGAAAAAGCGGATATCGCGGGATAGTTTACCGCAAAGACTTAAAGCCAGAGATTTCTGCCGTTGTTTTTGCTGCTAAGCCACCACAGCTTCTCAAACCAATAGTAACTTCTAAAGGAATACATCTGATTTTAGTTGAAGAAATTATTCAACCCCAATTGGATAATGTACTGCGCCATAAAATTGGCATAGATTTGTTTGAGCAATGGCTAAAACCACAAGTTGCTCAAGTTGAAATTACAAAAGTTTTGAATTAAATAGACTACACCAAGTAGGGGCGCACAGCTGTGCGCCCCTACAGCGTATTGCATCCAAACGAGAATCGCTATAGTACAACACGGCGGAAATAAACATACCATTTCAAATGGGGCAAGAGCTTGAAATACAATTCTTTTGACTTTTGACTTCACGGCGGTACTAGCTGTTAGGAGAGTTTACAGAGCTACTTAGAGGTTTCACTTTCAGCAAAGAGTGTTTACAATCGCCTATACGTCCTTGCTGCTGGAGCCATAGAGGAACTTGCTTATCAATGATGACCTGCGCCCGCCCTAGTTGCCCTAACGATCTTGCCCGCTGATAGTGAATCCCAGTCTGTAAGGCTTCTTCTAGCTTTGTGGCGATGGTTTCTGAAGTTTCTGGGGAATTTTCTAAGAGCAGGCAGTAATAAGGTGGGTGAGCGATAAAAGGTACAAGGCAGCAAACTCCCCATTCCGTGACTCTCAAATTTGCTAAAATTCTTGCTACAAAGGCTTCTGTTAGCTTCTCTCCAACGAAATCACTAACTCGATCGCCCCGACCTAAAAATTCCAGACAGGGAGTATTTCGATACCAGTGGGAAACTCGAACCCGATCGCCTATTCGGTAACGAGATAAACCACCAAGTTGCGAAATCACGAGTTCATAGGTTCCCCCTGTCTCCACTTCTGTTAATTTTCGCACCTGATCTTGCGGTGACAAAAACTCCAAAACCACCTGGTTCAAAACCGGAACAAATCCACCAGATGGGAGCAGGGGAATAGTCATTGGAGCTTCAGTTGCCAGTAACCCTTTACCTTGAATGAGAACGCCTGGAAAATAATGGTGGAGAATATGCGCTTGATCTGCGGCGTGCATTCTGTCCCAGCAAGAAATGAGTTTCAATTCCGGCCAAAGTTGCGTCCAGGAAATCTTGGGTTGTGAAAGTAACTGCCATCGGTGCTGGCTGATGCGATCGCCCAAAGCCAATTGGAGTTGTTGTTGATGAGCCTGGATAAATTCCAGTTGCACTGTTAAAAAACTAGGACTCCAGAGAGAGAGAATTTCCAGATCCTCCGCATTCAGTAATGCCAAAGCTAAAGCCCAGCGGAATTCTTCTGCCGTGGGAAAACAACCACTCACCCGCACCAGAAACATATCAACAAGCCAGCGTAAATACCCGTTCAAATAACAAGAATCATCAATGCCAGCTTCTCCAGTACCGATTTGTGGGGAAATACAGAGATAAGTCTTACCTGTTCGTAGGGGTGGACCGTGACGAATTAAATCATAAACCCATACACAAAACATCGCACTGAAACTACCAAGCAAAGAAGTGGTATAGGGAATCCACTTGGCAGCCCCTGTGCTTCCTGATGTGCGTTCCCAAAAATGGATTCTTTCAGGAGTGAGGATGGAGGCGCGGGGCTGTTGACGCTGCTGCTGAATCCAGGGTTCCAGATCCCCATACTCTACAATTGGGATGCGGTTCCACTCCATCTGAGCATCAATCCCCAGTGTTGCACCATAAGCAGTTTTGGATAATCGTTTGAGTACTTGCCTTTTAACCCGTTCCTGAGCCTGCTGGGGATAGTGCAGAGCTTGCTCAAACTGCATCGTTGCTGGCAACAGTAGATGAGACAATGCCTGAATTATAGCTCTGGACATAGTTCAACCTTTTGTTCTGGATAAAGGACACTACTAAATGGAACATAAGCACCATCTGCAACGGTGGCTCCAGGTCCCACTGCCGTACCCGCACCGAAAAAGACATTGTTACCAATTCGCACTTTTTTGACGTACAGCATGAGGTCATTGCGCTTGGGTTTAATGACATGGGATGAGGTTGTAGTAAGATGACCAAAAATCACGCGATCGCCAATTTCCAAAAGTCCGCGATCCATAATAGATACACTAGGAGTCCAGTAAACTTGGCTACCAACCTTAGCCCCCCAAAGCCGTAACCAAAAGGAAAACAATCCCGGAACCAGTCGCAAAATCGTTTCCAGAACTGGAAAAGAATTATAAATTGCCTGAATTTGATGAGTTCCCCACCAAGGGCTATATTCTTCAGTTAATAAATAGCTAATCCCTTCCTTGACTGGGTAAAAGCGCTGATGCAGCTGATAAACCATCAGGGGAAACCCATATAAGGTAAAGAGCAACGCTAAAATGCTCAGAAAGCCAGGTGCCATTAAGATCCAAACTACGCAGATCAGGGCGATCGCCATCACTAGGGCAGGGAAAAAAGAGAGTAATCGGCTCAGTAGTGTCATATTCCATTTTGGATTTTAGATTTTAGATTTTAGATTGGGAATGGCTTTGTGCGTCTGGATTTTGTAAATTCATCTGTCACAATCAATTTTAAAATTGGTATCATTTTTACTAAATTTGTTGGAAAAATGGCCACAATAACTTTTGTCTCAAACTTAATACCAAGGGAATTCCTAAAGACTTAGATTCTGGTTCCAATTCCCCAAAGGTATGGTGTAATCGATCCCAAAGTTTCAAGTTAGCTCCGAAATTACCAAAGCTTCCATCGCCGTGATGATGGGCGTGATCGTGTGGTAATATCAACCATGAATTCAGCAGTTGATAAAGCAAAGATTTCCGTGTCAAGTGTAATTCACTATGCCGCCACAAATCGAGTATGTAAGTCAGACTAATACCTAACGCGTAGCCACTGGGGTCTTTTAGCAGATACATCATCACCCCATTCACCCATATATACACAATCAATAGACTCGACCACAGTGTATTGCGAGAAGTACCTAGCACATCCATCTGACTCACAGTGTGATGCACAGCATGAAGCGGGAAGAACGGCGCGGTATGTAATAACCGATGGTTCCAGTAGTAAAGATAATCTACTCCGACAAAGGCGATCGCGCACCCGAACCAAGGTTGCCAGTCCAAACAACCCTGTAATTGTGGAAACCAGAACTGACACCCACCAAATACCAACAAGGTTTGCAGCCAAGGGATTCCTCCCTGCACCAATAGCCCGATGCTATCCAACAGCCAATCCTCACGGGATTTCCGGCGCAGTGCTTGCCGTTGTTCTGGTTGTAGTAGAGTTAAGCCCATCAAAACCCAAAAGCCAATCAACACAAGCATAGCTAAACCCAAAAAGTCACTTCAACAGTTTTTTCAGGCAGCAAGCGGGGGTCTTCTCCCTTAGCCAAAGTATCCCGGATTGATTCCACAAACACATGAATTGTATCCGCAGGGGTATGGCTGAAACACCGTCCATACTTGGCAATCACCTCTTGTTGAATTTTCAAAATCCGCACGTCTTGTCCAATAATCCGCTTGGCAGTCCACCAGACGAAGGGAGTAGCTAGCCACGACCAGATGCCATAATAAAACGTGACATCGGTATAGACTAAGGTGGAGGTGTCCGTTTCCGGCACTGATTGACTGGTAATAAAGAGGTGGCGATCGCTGCCAAACTTGTACTCTACAGAGGTAATGTTGGGCATATAAAAGCGATCGCTGTGATCGAATTCAACGCTGCTGGGATTCAGAAATCGCTGCCACCAGCCCAAATTTGTGGTTTCGTTACGATATTCAGCCACCACCGTTCCCTGCTTGCGAGTTACGGTCATTTCTAACTTTTGTCCGTAGGAGTTGCGAAAAATGCCAGGGTGAACCGAAGTTGTATGGGGAATATCAATAAAGTTCTCGGCGCAATTGGTGACATCATTTTGAAAGCGGTGAATCACCCGTACCGTATGCCAATGCGGTGCTTGATAAAAGGGCATGGGAAAGGGAGGCAATTGTGCATCTGGTTGCTCTGCAAGACAGACGTAAACATAGCCATCCTGCTCACAAGTGTGATAATTTTTGGTTTTCAATCGATGAGAAGGTTGGAATTCACTGGATTGGGAAGGCACGCTTACCACTTGCCCCTGCTGGTTGTAAACCCAGCCGTGGTACGGACAGGTTAAGGTTCCCTGGTGAACTTTGCCACAGGAAAGGCGGCTATTTCTGTGAATACAGCGGTCTTGCAACGCCACCGGCTGACCGTCTGCGCCCCGAAAAATTGCTAGCCATTCACCTAATATCTGGCGACTCAGCACTTGTCTGGGTTTTAACTGCTCGCTTTCGGCTACTACATACCAAAAATTGTCAAACTGCATAAGCTTGAATTGTAATATCTCCCGTCAAATCAATTTGACAAGCCAATCGTGCCTGGGGATCTGCTGAAGCCAAGATTTGTAAAACCTCCTGTTCCTCTGCTTGGGGTGGCGGGATGTCTCCTTTTACCTTGACTAGGCAAGTACCGCACAATCCAGTACGGCAACCAAACAACACCGGGGAATTTTGCACCGTCAAATACTCCGCTAGAGCATCGTGGGGCTTTAACCGTAACTCAGGAAAACTGGTATCAGCAAAAGAAATAACGCAATCTTTCATTTGCCTCGATTGTGAAAAAATTTGTTGAGCGCTTGCTGTTGAGTTTTGAGGTAACGCGGGATGGAGTTGACACTCATCAGTCGCATTTCTTTGTTACTCTCCCAAACAAAATCCAAGGGTTCGAGATACGCTTTGTAGGATTCGAGTGCTTCTTGATGAGTTTGGAAGCTGCGGTGTAAGCCTTCAGTTTCTTGAGTGAAACAAGCTGTCATCATGGCTTTGGCTTCAGTGGGGGATAAACCAAAGGTAGGAGAGAGCAGCACGGTATAAATTGCTTGATACAAAGCAGGGTCATACCAAAAGATGCCATTGACTGCCACAGACACATGATAATGATCCTGCTGAGTGCCGCGAATTCCCAAATTTGCCACTTGGCACTCAAAGGCAGTGGGCGGTTTTAGGGAATGGATCACCTCATGTCCCAAAATTTTAGAAGTGTTGAAATGAAAGCTTTCATCCAAAAAATGGTAGTAGGAAATTTGCGAAGGAATGGGGGATTGTTCTGGCTGTGGATGTTTTTGATGGAAGTTGCTGAGTTTGTGCTGAATCAATTTACCGTTTAAGGTTCTCAGTCCGCGTACCGTCAAATATTGACAGGCTAAAAATGTGTTTCCTGCTGACAGTAACCCAAAACAGCGCAGCTGAACTCCTTTCCACCAGGTACGAAAGCGATCGCTATCTGCAAAGATCATAGTTTGGGCAAAGGGCGATCGCATTGGATAACTAAACACCCTCTGACCAAACAAAGTTTGCTCTACTTCATCGATCGCAGTCCGAAAAGCATTGATGTGGCAACGTTCCTGACTTGTCTCCAAATCCAGGGTGTCACAAATTAACCGAAATCCCTCATGGGCAAACAAACCAGCTGCACTGGTTTGATTAAAGAAGATCGTGGCAATTTCTGCGGAAATAATTTGCGAATAATAAGCCACCCAATACAGTTGATTCAAAACAATTCGTTGTGCCTCGCTGGATTGTTCCCACAACGGCGTACCGTAGAGTAAAGAAAATTCTGGCGGGTTCCAGTAGGAATCGCAACATTTATTGTAGTCAAACTGCTCTGCTATAGTATCCAGAGTCGGGCTACGATCGGTCTGTTTAGCTCGTTGATAATTTAATTGCAACTTCCGCCAAGTTTTGGGGTCTTCCTTCAACACAGACTTCGCTTGACCATCGAGCATAAATAAAGGAGTTTTTAGTTGTGTCATACAATACACTGATTAGCCGGATAAGGTTGAAAAGAGCCTTGTTCTTCAAGCATCTGGAGTACAGAATTGGGAATGTTTCCATTGATTAGCGATCGCAATAGTTGCAGCCGAGTAGAACTGTGAATTTCAGTTTGGAGTTCTTGCAGAATTTGAATTTTGTTTGTTTGTGACAGGGGACCTTTCACGCGATCGATGGCAGTGACGAGGTATTGAGGCCCTATCTGTACCATCTGCAAAAATTGGCTTAGTACCCCATGAATTGCTTGTAAGCTTTTTAAAGAAGGCTCAAATTGCCGCAAATGAATCACCCCCGCCGCGTGATGCCGCGACTCTGCTTGCAGAAATCCCTGCAAGACCTGCCTTAAACTGGGATTTAAGCAAGCTTTAGCTAAAGAGCGATAATGGCTTAAGCCCCAACCTTCCAAAACCACCTGAACCACCGCCATCAACACTGCTTTGTCTGAGATTTCAATCACCTCTGACAAAAAACGCAAAAATATCCCCCCGTTAAATATCGGCTCTTTGCCTACAAATAGACGAACCTGAGCCAAATGTGTTGCTTCATCCGCCGCAAACAGACTGTACAATATGCGTTCTTCGCAAGTTTCTGCCAGTACAAACATTTTGTTCATATAGTCCATCCCAGCCTCCTCAACCCAGCACATTTCTTCTAAGAGATATCCATTGGCAATCTGGAGAATTTGCCACTGCTCTTGAAGAGTAGCTTCCTGAAAGCACTGCACCTGATTCAAGCCAAAAAATGCAGCGTCCCAGAAGATAAAATCACTGGAATCGATGGTTGGAAGCATCCCCAGACGGCTATTTAAAGAGGATAACAGGATGCGCTCAACGGGGGTATTAGCATCAGAATGCGATTTTTGCTTTTTCATAATTAAATAATGGTGCTTTACCCTAACGGTTAATTCTTAATTAATTCATCATTCAAGAATTTTTCATTACGAATTACGAATTATTCAGTCACCGGCTCCCAAGAATCCCATTGCAAAGCCCTCTGGTGTTCCAAATGATCCATAAATTCAATGATGGAGCGATCGGCCAGAATTGGAGTTTTCAGGTCAAATTTAATGGTTTTGAAAATTTGGGTATCACCTTTGGCAAAATAATTTCCTACCAGTTTAGTTAACCAAAGCACAACTCGATTGAATAACCAACCATGTATATGCGATCGCCGTTTAGTCATTAAAATTGTCTGCCCCTCTGTCTTACCGCCTTCTAACAGCCGCAGTGTAAACATAATATAAAAATGTAAAAAGTCTGGCCCTAGCGTCACCGTGCCGGTGCTGCCATACCAGTAACACATACTATAAGTACCTTCTGATTTATAGAATGGCTGAATTAGCCGAATTAACCAGGAATCTTTGCCCCCATGAGTAATATTGCTAAAGACCATAGCGTTTTGGTTCAATTCCTCGGAGCGAAACTCTATCTCCACAGGAAAGTTATGCACCGTATTGAAATGGTGGGCATCGATCGCATTCACCATCACGACATTAGGATGACAATTTTTAATAAAGTGCTTGCCTAAGCTAACATCCAAAGCTACTTTTTCTAATTCTGGGGCAAAGGGCAGAGGCTGTTTTGGTTCGGCGCCTGTCCACAACCAGATCAAACCATAAGCTTCTGCTACTGGCCAAGTTTGAAGTTTTACAGGCAAACTTTTGCCCAAACAAGGAACTTCCAAACAAGTGCCATCGGCTGCAAACTTCCAGTTATGGAAAAAGCAACGAATTCCATTGCCCTCTACTTTGCCTTCTGCTAGGTGCGCTCCCATATGGGGACAGTAAGCATCTACCGCTACCACAGTTCCCGCCTCAGTTCGGTATACTGCTAAGTTGCGCCCTAAGAGGGAGACGGCTTTCACCTTGCGGCGTCGCAATTCTTTGGAACGTAATACCCAGTACCAGCCCTCAATAAACTGATTGCAATGGTTAAAAATTTGAGGTTTATGCAGCTGTTCGGGCATGATTGACCTCACACTAATACTGGTTCAACACTTGAGACCATCTTAGATGATATATGCAATGGATAACTAGACTTCCACATCCGTAATCCTGCTGATGTCAAATTAGCTTGGGTGAATTCAGTGAGGCACACCAATTCATCTCCGTTAATATGACCTGGGTTTTTCTGAACAAAAAAAGCAATGTCAGGGTCTTGCAGTTTTTCAACAGCAATGGTACATAGTTGAGAGCGTAAAATCTGCGGATTGGCAAACCGCACAATCCCCTCGGTTGGGTGATAAAATTCTCCAAATTGCTGAGTGGCTATATGTTGCATAAATGCTGCCACTTCTGTTGGAGTTTGGCGATCGTAACGGGGATAAAACTCCTTGGCAAAGGTTGTCAAAAACCGATAGCTGCGATACCCAGAAGAAATTAACAGCCAGAACAATCTTTCTTGCCGATGGCCATGAATTTCTTGAATGGCAGCAATCCAGGCTTTGGCCAAGACAGGACTAGACCAAATCGATGGATCGGTAATGGTATCGCCAGAATAGACAATTGTCACTGGTTCGTCCTTTAACACTGCCTCATAAAAGCGTAGGGTGGAAAACCCCTTTAAAATCCCTTCTTGTTTCAGCAATACAGTCCATTGCTTATTGCTCAAGTCTGCTTCAAATTGCTGTCGATTTACTTCTTCAAAGTGAGTATTAAATAAATAGAACATTTCTTGCCGTTCCACTTGCGAAAGCAAAACTATCGGTACTAAGAATGCTTCAATCATTGGCTTTTTGTCTAAGGATGGCATATGAATCAATTCAAAATTCAAAATTCAAAATTCAAAATTAAATACAGCCACGCCACTTGCGGGTGGGGTTTCTACCTGCCTTGTGAGACAAGGATTCTTTTGTCCACAAGGGGCGAGGTTTTGAACCTATCTTTTTTGATAAATGTAACTCTAATTAAAATATTACATCCACTGGATAAACACGGAAAAGCCAATCAAGCCTTATTTGTTACACATGATAATCGAATTATAGATATTGCTGACCGGATTTTTAATTGAGAAGATGGATATTTACGATCTTCCACAAATAAATTTTGGAGATGAATCTCTTAAACAAAAACCTAGTCTAAATAGTTTTGTTGAGATTATAGTGGGGTAGTAATATAATCACAGGAAATAAGTGAAAATAAAACAATTTATATTAAGAAACATAAAGAACTTTGGTTCTTCCGCTATTTTTATGGCGAGAATCAAAATTAATTAAATTTTAACAACTCTAATTTAATATAAAAAATGCTTGAAGTTTAGATATTGTAGTAGTTTACAAACTTTCAAATATTATCAAATATAACTGATGTTACAA
>JAHHHB010000064.1 GCA_019359545.1 Desmonostoc geniculatum HA4340-LM1
CTCAAGGTCGCGTCATCAACACCTGGGCTGACATCATCAACCGCGCTAACCTGGGTATGGAAGTAATGCACGAGCGCAATGCTCACAACTTCCCCTTAGACTTGGCTGCTGCTGATGAAGCTAGAGTAGCTCTAACCGCTCCTGCTATCAACGGTTAATCACTACCTAAGTCAAGTGAAAATTAAATAGAGTAAAAAGCGCTCTCCCAAAAGGGGGGCGCTTTTTAGTGTCAATCCAAAATCGTAAATCTAAAATCCAAAATTCGTTGACCTTATACCTTATGAAAGTACTGGTTGAGCTTCTATTTTCTGGGCTTTGTTCTTCAAGATGGTTGGTAATTCGCTGCTGAACGCTTCACCTTCAACCACTTGGGAGCGGAAACCATCAACTCCAACTGGAACGTCGCCAGTGATGGTGGTGCGGTACAGTACACGCTCAACTTCTATATGATCCAGATCCTGAGGGGCTAAATGCGAGGTAGCGCGGTTGTCCCAGAAGGCTATGTCACCATTGTTCCAGCGGAAGCGGGTTGTGTAGGCGGGCTTGGCGATCTGGTTGAAGAACAACTCAAGCAACAGGTCACTCTCTTGTCGTGACACGTCAAGAATGTGTGAGGTGAAGCCAGGGTTAACGAACAACGCACGCTCACCTGTCTCCGGATGAACCCGAACCACAGGATGGATGGAAACCAAAGGATTGGCTGCGATGCGCTGGGCGATCTTGCTGTTGCTGGGCAAATTCAAACGCGCATTAAAGCGATGTTCCGCTTTCAATGTGTCTGCGAGCGCCCGCAACGGTGCTGACAGACCCTCGTAAGCTGCAACCAGATTAGTCCACTGTGTATCGCCACCGATGCTGGGAACGTTAACCGCACGCAAAATTGATGCCGCAGGGGGATTGACAACAGCTGTCACATCGGTATGCCAGCGGCTCTCGTAGCTGGAACGGCGCAGACCATTGCGTTTTTCGTAGCGGCTGCGGTCAATGGGTAAGATTTGTGAGAAACCTTCAATTGGCTCATCCTCATGTGGATGTGCGTAGGTCACTTCGCCAAAACGAGATGTGAACGCGATTTGTGCAGCATGGTCCGACTGTTTATAGTACGTGATTATCTTACGAATTACGTAGCCGTTACTGTAGAGTATTACGAATCAATATTTAAGGGTGCGATCGCCCCAACAAAAAAACCGTTCCGAGAAAAGCGATGCTTAATACAACACAGTGTGTCCCCAAACAACAGATATCCCGGTGGATAGCCAAGTTATGACGAAAAATGGCAAAACGACTAAATTATTTGAGCTTTACTCCCCGAACGCAAAGCCGCAACCACAGCCATCCTAACCCACTTCCAATAAAATAATAGGGAAAATCTGCCCAAGTGAAGGCACTACCAATTAACATTTTTCCCCACCAAAATGAACGTACCAAATTTAGAAATGGGGGATGCCACAATTGCATAAACTCCAACAAGCAAGTAATTACCAATACCCATAAAGGGATTTGCCAAACTGAAGAGTGAGTAGTGATAAATAGAAAGGCGAACAAGCACCAAAATATCTCATAAAAAATTCCTCCTAACTCTTGGTTCAACCACCCAGTAGAATAGCGATAGTGGCTGTATAAAAGTCCAATGGGGAGAATAATAACCAGAGAAAGAATAGTTCGCCAGCGAATGTTTGTAAGTAGTGACATTATTTAGGGTTTCCAATCAATTATTTCCCCTCCTAAAAAGAGAAATTATTTTTATAGGGCGCAATCTGCTTTCAACAGTATGTTTCCAATCAATTATCTCTCCTCATCAAAGGAGACCCACCGATTCTAAACCCTGACATGACAAGCTGTCCAGAAGCATACTCAAAAAAAATTGAAGTGATGATGTCACGTTCAAAGGTTCTGGCAATTTGGCATCACAACTCTCTGTTTTAGAGTTTAAATGAGATATCAGCAGAACAGAACAACCACAAATCGCCAGTTGTTGACCCAACGCTGTAGGATAACGAGAGCAGCAAAGCCACAGCGCTCGGTCATCGCTTCACTACAACTGGCCAGTAATCCACTAGAAATCACATAGTAAATGTGGGATGGCGTACTCGGCCACGCTCAACTTTTGAATTCAGCAATTCTGACTCCTAAATTATGCTGTATAAGCTGAAAAACATCTAAATTGCATAATCGGATTCAAGCAAACTCTTGTGAAGTGGGTATCTTGCCCGCCCTAATTATGCAAGTTAAATGCAAAACAGCTTATTAGAGGATGTCTGAAAACTTTTTGGTGTTGTATTCGAGACTTGTAGATCCCCCTAAATCCCCCTTAAAAAGGGGGAATTTGATTCCAGTTCCCCCCTTTTTAAGGGAGGCTAGGGGGGATCAAGCGAAATATTGAATACTTCTCAGACATCCTCTTAGAGACTTTCAATAATTTTTAGCACTTCTGCTGCTGACTGATATCGTTGAGTAAAATCGAAATGTACCATTTTATTTAAGATAATAACTAACTCGTTTGTCACCTCAGCTAATTCGCGCCAACTGTGCCAAACCTCTGTATTACCATCAGGTTCAGTTTGGATAATTACTTCACCAGTATTTGTATCTCTGCGAAATACTCTTGGGTCTACTCCAGTTAAAGCTTGTATACCCATAATTCCCAATGCATAAATATCGCTGTTTAGTTTTGGCAATCCACTCATTTGCTCAGAAGGTGCATAACTAGGAGTACCAATTGAAATAGTTTGATTTTCTTGTTGTTGGGGATGAATTTGCTTAACAGCGCCAAAGTCAATTAAAACAATATGCCGATCTGATTCTCGTCTAATCAAATTACTAGGCTTGATATCTCGATGAATTACACCATAGCTGTGAACAAAAACAAGCACGTGTAAAACTTCTTTGAGTATCTCCACAACTTCAGTTTGTTTGATTCGTGTACCAGAGGTTAGTTCTTTGTCCATAGCGTGCCCCCGGACAAATTCTTGTACTAAAGAAAATTGGCGATTTTCTTCAAAAAAAGCTAACAGTTGGGGAATTTGTGGATGCTTACCCAAAATTTCTAAAATTTCTGCTTCAGCGTCAAATAAGCGTCTGACAACATTTAAATATTCTGTATCTTGGCGGGGAGGTCGTAATTGTTTAACTACACATTCTGGGTTACCAGGGCGCTTGATATCCTCAGCCAAATAAGTATTACTAAATCCTCCAGAACCTAAGCGTTCAGTAATTCTGTAGCGGCTATTTAGTAGAGTACCAACTGCAATTTCTTGCCCGATAGAATCAGCAATTACTGTTGGCGCTTCATTGGAAGCATCACCACGTTGCCGTAAAAGAGCTTGTAATTCGATAATTAATTGTTGGTGTTCTTGAACTCGTTGTGTAATTTCTTTTTGCTCTTGCTTGGTTTGATAAGAGCTATAGGCAAGGACACTCCCGCCAGTAAATACTAACCCCAACATCGGAGGTATTACTGGTAACCATCCAGCTTGAGTAAAGATAATAAAATTACCTCCAAATAATACCGCCAGGGCTGTTGCTCCTGCCAATCCTAAAGCTAGAGGATGCTGAATTCGCCACACCAATAAGCCACCAACTACCGCCCATCCCCATATCCACAGAACTTTACCCCACTCAGGGATAAACCAAAACAAAGGCTGTTGGTTAAGAACGACACTGAGAATTTGACTAACACTGTGGGCATGAATTTCAATTCCTGCCATCTTGCCAGAATTATCTGATTTACCACTAGTAAAGGGCGTATTAAAAATGTCATTTAAACTATTTGCTGTGGAACCAATTAAAACGATGCGGCCTTTAACCAAATCTGGTTTAACTTGGCCTGCAAGCACTTCTGTAATTGTTACCTGCTGGGCAATTTGATGACCAGAACGGTAGTTAAGCAGGATTTGGTAACCGCTGGTATCAGCTTTTTGATACCCGCCAGCATTACTTTGCAGGGGTTTAAATACAGTATTTCGTAATTTTAATTCTTTATTTGGCGTAAATTCTGGTTGGATGCCACCAACTTCTAAATATTTGAGTGCTAGCTGTAAACTAAAGGAATATGTACTTTGGCAAGGGTCAGATTCCTCTGAACTTGCTAATAATAAATTGCGGCGAATTGTAGAATCAGTATCTTCTACAACATCACTAAATCCCACTCGCTCTGGTTCAACTCCTTGAGGGGGAGCAGTTCCCGGATTTTTAAAACCAGAATGTTTGCAGATGGGAATGATAATATCGCTCTGTTGTAGGCGTTGTAGTAGTTTGTCGTGACCAGGCTGCACTGGTAAATCACGAAAAATATCTAGACCAATGGCTCGCGGTTCGTATTCCTCAAGTTTGCCCAACAGTCGATCTAGAAGTTCACCAGAAAGCGGCCAAGTCCATTTTTGGAGATCCTTTTCAGTTAAAGCAACAATCAACAGACGAGAGTCTGGGCCTGGATCGGGGCGTAATTGCATCATTTGGTCGTAGACTCTCATTTCCAGAGGGTCGAAAACCCCTAGTTTTTGAATGCCTACTAGTAAAACTGTGGCGATCGCACTTGAAAAAATAACTGGCTGTCTCAGTAAACTTTTAAAGTTGGCAAACATTTTTTTACATAAGTTTTATTTTAAAATATACGTGTTTGTTTATACAAATTTTCATTTTTGAAATTATTCTATGCAATTTGCAACTTTTCAAAAAATAATTTAGGTATTGGTTATTAGGCAATACGCTTGGGTTAAGGGTTATTGGCGTAGAATATTGGTCTTTCAGACGCGATGAATCGCGTCTCTACATGAGGGTTTTGTAGCTCATTCTGAACAGTATTGGGTTATTAGGGACTGGGTAAATAAGTCGGCGAGAAAAATTAAACG
The DNA here is from genome assembly GCA_019359545.1 of Desmonostoc geniculatum HA4340-LM1. Classification (GTDB taxonomy): domain Bacteria; phylum Cyanobacteriota; class Cyanobacteriia; order Cyanobacteriales; family Nostocaceae; genus Nostoc; species Nostoc geniculatum. The sequence continues at coordinate 4,851 of JAHHHB010000064.1, forward strand.
TATATTTCCCTAGTCCCCAGTCCCCAGTCCCCAGTCCCCATTTAATGCTAATCTACAACCTGCTTGAGATAATGCACGATCGCCTCTGCGGTTGGTACATTAGTTGCTAGTAGAACTTGATTAATAGTGCATAATCTCAGCAGTGCTTCTTCGTTTGCTTGACCAGGCTGGGGTTGTAGCAAATCTCTTAAGAAAATAACTGCTAAAATTTCTCCTGACCCAACCAATGAAGCAATTGTTTGATATCCTCCAGAAGTTGGGGCGGGGGTTTGTTGACTAATAGTTATACCCGCTTGTTGATGTAAAACTTCGCCAACAGATGGCCAGGTTATTGTAAAGCTCTGTGAGAAAAATTCCTGATGCTGAGCAACAAATTCAGCAAGTTCTGATTTCTTGCTTTCGTGAGCAATGATTACTATGTTTCTTTCAACGACCATTTGTGGTGGCTCACTTAAATTTGTTTCTTCTGAAATTCGATCGGATTCAGTTGCTTCTACTTCTTCTGAAATTCGATTGGATTCAGTTGCTTCTACTTCAGAAACTTCTTCAACAGTTTGACTGCTGATTTCAGGAGCTTCACTTTCTACTGGCTCCAAAGATTCAATATCACCTGCATCAGAGACTTCACTTACATTGACTTCTGCGGTAGTTGTATCACTCAAATCAACGTATTGATTACTGAAAACTTGTGGAAGATTATCATCAGGTGGAGTCAAGACTTCAGGAACTTCGTTGATTGTTTCATCAGTTTCTACTTCATCAACATCTACGGTATCTTCTGTTGTAACTGGCGTATCTAAATTTACTAATTCGTCGCTAGTTTCCTCTGGAACTTCGCTCGATGTATCTTGATGTTGACTGTCTACATCACTCACAACTTCAGTTGTTTCTGGCGTCACGTCACTCACAACTCCAGTCGTTTCTGGCGTCACATCACTCACAACTTCATCAACATCTGGGGTATCTTCTGTTGTAACTGGCGTATCCAAATTTACTGCTTCTTCATGAGTAGCTTGGGGAACAGCACTCTCTTGGGGTACTTGGTTGAATATGTCACGCGGCTGTACGAAGGTGACTTCTGCCTCTAGTGCTGCTTCCAACTCTGCATCGCGCTCCTCAGTCGCTTGAGGAACAAAATTGTCAGGAATATCACGAGGCTGGACGTAGGTGACTTCTGCCTCTAGTGCTGCTTCCAATTCTGCATCGCGCTGCTCAACGGTTTGGGGAATGACACTTTCGATCTCACGCCGTTGTACAAAGGTAGCTTCTGCTGCCAGTGCTGCCTCAAAATCTGTAACCTCGTCGTGAGTGGCTTCTTTTGGCGTACTTTCTTCTTCAGGAATCTCGATGACATTTTCAGGTGTGGCTATTGCTTCATCAAGCTCGGCTTCGCTGACTTGTGCAACTTGTACTTCCTCAACATCTGGGGTAACTTCTTCTTCTACAACTAATGTACGCAAATCGACAATATCATTACGGACATCGTGTAGAACTTCTGGTGGCTGAACTATGTTTTCAGGGCTGGTGACTTCAACAACTGGGATTTCATCATCAGTTTTAGTAGAAGCAACTTCTGAAATTTCGCTAATTTCTGGTGTTTCTACTTCGTTACTAATTGGCGTGATAACTTCGCTGACTACCTCTGGTGCTGGACTGGCAATACTGGGAGTGCTGACATTTTCAGGCGATCGCGGCCGAGAAAACAGAGAAGGATCTATAATTCTGAAGACGGTCTCTGGTAATTGCTCTGCTAAAGGAGCGATCGCTTCCATAATCAGAACGTAATCTGCAATTCGGATTACGTCTCCATCATTCAAAATATATGGTCGATCCTTTTCAGCTTGTTTGCCATTAACTATTGAGCCATTTCTACTGCCAAGGTCACTAAAGTAGTAAGTACCACCTTTGACAAAAAACTTAGCATGTAGCCGACTGACATCAGGACTTTCCAAGACTAAATCAGAATCAGGAGAACGACCGACTCTCCATTCTCCCCTTGTTGTAGTGTCTATGGTAAGGTCAACTTCATTGATTTCACTTAAAGTTGGTGAATAGCTAACTTTTACTTTCATATTAATTTTTGGTTAATTTTATTGATTTCGGCTACCCAACGCTGACGGGTAGTATGTTCTAAATTTAAAATATCATTTTGTGACCAATGAAAATGATAAGCAATAAAAGCTACCTCCTCATATAAACTATCAGAGGGGTAGCTTATGACTCCCCCGCCAGTTCTAGCTCCACTGAAAATTGAGTATTGCAATGAGGACATTGTGCCGGAATGTGTGCATTACCTTGCTGGTTAATTCGATTGTAAAATTCTCGCAGATAGGCAATGTCATGTAGCAGCAGTCCTTCGAGTAATTCAGGGCTAACAGAGTTCAAACTACCCAAGCGAGTGATAACACGTGCAAGCATTACCAATGCCCCGTAAGTTGGATTTTCTTGAACTTTGCGCTCTTGTTGCACCAAAATTTCATCTTTAGCAGTGGCTAAACGCATCACTCCTTGACGATGTACTCGGTTTTCACCATCACTCAACCCTCTAGGAAGAGTGAAAGCAAATTCAGTGCAGAGATTATCCTTTTTACGGGGCATAGGTCGCGTCGCTTCGCTCCGAATTCAAAATTCAAAATTCAAAATTCAAAATTACAATTCCCATAAATAAATTTAGGGGCTTGTGTCCTTATTCTTATTCGGTCATTTGGGTATTGTATTAGGCAGCAGAGGGAGTAGCGGCAAAGGGGAGGATCTTCTCCTTTGTCTCCCTTGTCTCCTTTGTCCCCCCATCTCCCCATCCCTCAATTTTGCAGTACTGGCTCAGAAGAATTGACTACATCTTCTGATGAAGAAGTTTCGCCTTCCAAGCCATTAATTCGACGATAAAAATCTTGGAGGTAATTTAAATCCTGGGCAAAAAAGTTTTCGACTATTGCAGGACTGACATCAGATAAAGCACCCAAATGGGTTATCACGCGCGACAAGATAATAATTGTGGCATAAACTGGATTGGCTTTTACCCTTGGGTCACGTAAGGGTGCAATCTCATCTATCGCCGTTGATAAGCGCATTACACCTTTGCGGTGAAGGTTGCCTTCAGAGTCTAGATACCCCTTAGGCAATATAAATTCAAACTCTGTGGGAAACATATTTCTCCTGATTATTGCACGCGTTTAAATTCCTCAAAAGCAATCTCCAACTCTTCAATTTCTACTTCATGACTGTTAGCGTTGACATCAGCAATTTTGTAACTAGTAGGCCAAGCACCAGCTAATTCAAATCTAGCTTGTTCTCCAGATGCTTGATCGTAAATAGATAAAGAAATAAATTCACGTTTTTCGGCCCACTTACCTGTTTCAACTTCTTCAAACCACTTCCATAAATCTTTAGATTTATTCAAACCTTTACGCAGAGTAATATTACCACTTTTAGCATTGCCAGGAAGTTTAGTTCTAACGGCTTTACCTTTTGAAGCAGTCCCCCATTTTTGAGAAGTTACTTCACAAATTTCAATTACTTCCTGGGTTCTTTTGAAGCCTTGGCATTCTAAAAAATAGCCATCGCTATCATTTTTGCCTATGTCTAATCTTAAAAAGAAACGATAATTTGTGAGAAATTCAGGTATTTCAGCCATTATTTTTCACACTATAAGTTTTAGGAGTCATGAGTCAGGAGTCAGAATTCTGACTCCTGTTTTATTTAGCAGTCAAGGTTGCTGTCAATTGATGATCACAACATACTGCCAAACATAGACAGCTAATTTTGAACTTGAAAAAACTAAAAATTTAGTTTTAGCCTGCTTTTACTTCTTTTTGCTGTGCAATGATTTCATAACCCTCAATTGAGACTTCAATCTTTTCTGTTGCAGGGTCATTTTTCGACACATCGAATTCTGGACCTGTATATGATTCGGGGAAGCAAGCTTTCAGGTTATAACGGATTACTTCAGTTTTTTTATCTTGGGTATAACCAACAACTGAAATAGCTTTGCGGTTTTCATCCCATTGACGAGGTTTTCCATCTTCGCTACAAGCTAAAAACCATCTGTGTAGGCTTTCGTCACCATTGTAATTCATGGTAATTGTGACATTATTAAACTCAGCCTGTCCGGGAAGATTTTGACGCATTGTCTTACCATTTTTACTTGAGCCTCTAACGCCTTTGGTGGCATTATTTTTTGCTCCCAATCCGGTAACTGATTGAACAAATTTTTCAGTGATGCCATCTGCTTCAAAATAGAATACAGAGGCGACTACATATTCTCCAGCCATATTTCATCTCCTAATTAATAATTATCATTGGTCATTTGTCATTGGTCATTGGTCATTTGTGTTTACAAAGGACAAATGACGATGGACTAATGACTAAATTTATTGCTCATCAAGTGCATTCCATTGACTGATGCGGAAGATGACAAACTCCGCTGGTCTAACGGGACAAACACCTATTTCGACATACAAACGACCTAAAATTATGGTTTCTGGTGGATTCAATTCGGCATCGCATTTCACATAAAATGCTTGTTCTGGTGAATCCCCAAATAAAGCACCTTCACGCCAAATTCGCTCTAAAAAGTTACTGACGGTACGTCGGACACGCGCCCACAAATCTTGGTCGTTGGGTTCAAAAACTACCCATTGAGTGCCTAGTTCAATTGATTTTTCTAGATAACTAATCAACCGCCGGACGCTGATATAACGCCACTCTGTTTTATCTGGCTCAACTAAAGTACGCGCACCCCAGATGCGGATACCTCGATTTGGGAAGCTGCGAATGCAGTTGATACCAAGGGGGTTCAATAGTTCCTGTTCGCGGAAGTTGGTGTCGTAACCCAAACCAATTACGCCTCTGGGTACTTCATTTGCAGGTGCTTTGTAGACTCCTCTAGTTTCGTCGGTGCGTGCCCAAACACCCATCACGTGACCGCAAGGAGGTACTAAAATAGGATTACCGCGATCGCGTGGATTTGGAACTTTGATCCAAGGATAATAAAGGGCGGCAAACATCGAACGACGGTTAAATCTATTCAACCAATCAACCACATGTTGAGGTTTAACAGCGTCCGGTGGTGCATCAAGTACAACCATGCGGTTGGGTGGATTAGGAATATCGCCACTGGCGGAACCTTCGCACATGCTAATCATCAGTTCCATGATGCCGTGGACTTGATCCAAATTCAGCACTTGCTCTTGATAAGCCCGCATCAAATCAGGACAAGCCAGCATTGTGATTTCATCAATTTCAAAAATACCGCGTACCCCGGTGCGATCGTCCCGTACCCCTTCTAAATCTCGTGAAAATCTATCCGGTGGAGTGGCAACAATGGGCGGCGCTAGTTCGTACTGACCATTAACCGGACGGCGAGTTAAAGGCTGTCCGCTTTGAGTAATGTCTTCTACGATGACATACATGGAATTTCTCAAAGCCGCCAGTGCGTAAGTCGCAACCTGACCGGGTTCGCGGTTCATGGTCAAGTTTTCGTATTGCTCTAGCAGCTCATCACCCCGACGAATCTGGATGGTAAAGTATTCCCCGGTGTTTGGCGGAGCTTCTCCTTCAGTACCTTCAGGTAAAGCACGAGGAGAACCATCGATAATTAGAATATTTACTAATCCACCTGCTGCTTGTTCGGGGCGCAAAGTAAAGCGCAGAGCTGGACGATTGCCACGAGAGTTGATTCGGATGGTAGCAGGTTCAGGATTTGCGGGTTTGGGTGCCCCTGGTAATTGAGTGCCGATGCTTGTTACCCAGCAGCGACCACCACCATTCATGAAGTAGCCGTAGACTGCAAAGGGCAAATAAGCGTTGAAATCGGTGAAACCATCAGAATTAGGACGAGCAAAGTAGTTGAGATATTGCGTCCAATTCGTCACCAACATCGGCTTAAATAGCTCAGCATCATCTCGAACATCTTCTGTAAAACCGACAAACCCAGCAACAGCTGTGCTGACACCTTCAATCGGTCGGCTCCCTCGGTCAAATTCTTCAATATAAACACCAGGAGCAAAGTAATCAAGTCGAGCCATGAAAGTCCCTCCAAGTCAGTAAAAACTTAATTATTCAGGAGTTAGAAATATCTCTTTGAAAGTATGACTTTGGTCATCTACCAATGCATTAACATTCTGGGGTAAATAGCCAGGACAATCTATATTTAAAACGTAGTTACCCATCTCAAGGTTTTCAAAAAAGAACAGCCCTTCTTTATTGCTTTCCATGAATTTTTTACTTCGTAGCAAAGTAACTTTTGTCCCCATTAATGGCACATTTGTCGTGGCACTCTTGACAACACCTGCAATTACTACGCGCCTACTCATAATTTGCGTGCTACCATTACCATTCCCGTGCATTTGATTTCGCAGATCAAAAATTCGTTCCCAAACTAAAGGTACTGTAGTAGATTGCGTATCAAGAGGTACGGTGAGTGTTAAATATAACGCTGAGCGCAAAGGTACATTGAGAGCGCTCCATAAGCTCCCAGGTTCAACTGAGGGTTGTAGTCCAACCATCATTGGCAAACTACCATAGCCCCGCAATTCTGGAACTAAAAACTCCTCCTCTAAAGCTCGATGGCGCATAAGTACCCTCAAGGCTTCACTGAGGAAGTGATGCTCGCCTAAAGTCGTCCTATCCCAAGCTGTTAATAGCAGCGAAACATCAAACCAAACAGGTGCCCAATTGACGATGCCGGCTTGCAAATGACGTGTGATATTACGTTCAACTTGCCTTCCGGCCTGTTGGAACTGCTTACTCTCACGAATGTCATAAATGTATAAATTGAGAGTCGGACCGGCTCCTTCTTCCCTGCGATTGCTAGGATGGCTGAAGTCAATCTGCTCTGTACTGGTAAGTGAAGTTCCTCCAGCTAGAATTTCCGCTAAAGTTTGAAGAACGAAGATAAGCATGAAGGTCTTGTGCTGGTAGCTAAATCCAGATGCATCTAGGTTATCTGTATTACTCTTCTAAAGTAATTAGACTTTTGTCGATATTTTTAGATGGGGAATTGGGGATTGGGTATTGGCAACTGCGATCGCAAAACCCAAATCTCCTACACTGGGATGCTTTGAGAATGCATTTTTGTGGCGATCGCACTCTCGATCGAGATGGTAAAAATATTTCGTCAATTACAGCAATTTTCAGGTAAATAGACCACGTTGTAGGGTAGCACCGTTAGCGGTGCTACCCTATCGGGGATTATGATGAAAAACGTCGTAAATCTGGCTCTACTTACTGCTTAATCTTTGCTTCCTGCTCTAAAAACAGGTTGCCAATATCAAATAAAAACTGCATGGTACCCCGGTATCCAACCTTGGTAAGATGATTGCGATCTAAACGGTCAAAAATGGGAATTCCTTGACGATAGAGAGGAATTTTTAAGCGTTGAGCGATGGCAACTGCGTGAGAATTGCTAATGAGCAAATCAGAACCAACCGCCAGTTGCTCAAAGTCTTCTAAATCACCAATGGTAACACTAGGAATCGGCAGTTTTTCTAGCACAGGAGAGCGTGTTGTTGTGACTGCGGCGTGAATTTGAACTCCCAGCGATCGCAAGAAATCAACCGTTGACCATAATAAATCTGGTTCCAGCGCTACAGCAACTCGTTTGCAACCAAAGTAAAAGTGATTCTCCAACATTACATGCTGCAACTGACGGCGCTGATGGCGGTATTTGTCTGGTACGCTAACACCACTGATATCTGCCAATGCTTGGAGGAATTTATCTACTGCTATGAGTCCCGTTAATTCCCCAAACATCTCGTAGGGTATATTAAATCTCTTTTCTAAAATTTGCGCTGCACCCCGCATACTTTCACCTAATGCTAAAGTGAACGCAGAACTACTGATTGACCGCAATTGTGACAAAGTAGTGCCATTGGCTACCATAACACCAGAAGAATCTTCTATGTGACTATCTAGAACGCCGGAAAGGTCAGGGACAACAATCGGCACCAATCCAAAGGAGGTGACAATCTCTTTAATTTCGTGTATGTCGCCTGGGGTAAAAGCAGAACTCGCCAAAATTGTAATTTGTGTGGGACAAGCCTTTTGATTTGAGCATTTTTGGGGAATTTCCCTAACTATGCTCTCGATCGCGCTAGCAAAGCCATCTTGTAATGTACCTTTAAAATCTGGTGTAGAAACAAGAGCGATCGGTAAATAATCCAGTTCTGGGTGACGGTGGCGAATCTCTTTGATAAAACGTTCCATGTCATCGCCTCTGGTTTCCACAAGTCCAGTAGTACAAAGACCGATAATTTCCGGTTTCGATTTTTCCACCAAAGTCAGAATTGCTTGTTCAACTCTCTCCTCACCCCCCAAAATCGTTGCAACTTCCGTCATCGCCGTAGTAGAAAGAGGAATCGTCTGACGAAAATGCTGTACTAATACTTTCTTAGCCAAAGCTGTGCAGCCTTGAGAACCATGTAATAAAGGCATCATTCCCTTCAAGCCCAAAAAGGCTAAGGTTGCACCCACCGCTTGGCTTTGTTTGAGAGGATTAACTGCAACTGATGTACTTGTAACGCTAAGAATTGCCATTAGATTTCCTCCAATGAAGTAGGGAATGAGGGAGTAATTTCTTCGCCTGGTTTTTGTACATCCCACGAAGCGGGTTGAGATACTTGTTCCCACACAGGATTGTAAAAAGTGGCATACAATTCTCGTGTTATTTCTAATATTCCTATATAGCCTGCATAGGGATGATTGCGTTCGATATTAATGTCTAGGAAAGGAATTTTGGCTATGAGAGCAGTATTTAAATAACGACCCTCATTAATTAAAATATCACCTTGATTATTGCTAATTATCTGTAAGATTTGTTCAGGAGTTTCTGATTCTAACATTATGCTATCTTGACCCAATAAATTTTTTATCCTAGCTAATTCATCTTCAGTGTTTTTCTTAGTACAGACAGTAATAACTTCCATACCTAATTTCTTAGCTGCAAAGATAATTAACCAACTCTTGAAATTTTTAATAGAAAGAATTATGCGCTTACCTTGCAGTCGGACACGATAAGGGCTGAGTTTTTCTTCTAAAATACTATTTTCTTCTGCAATCAGATTTTCAGCACGTTCTACTAAATCAGGATTACCTAATTTTGCCGCAATGTTTCTTAAGCAGTGACTGATTTGTTCTATCCCATAAATAGACTCTTCAATATAAGGAATACCATAGAGTTTCTCCATTTTTTTTGCGATATTGATTAACGCTTTTGAGGAGAGTATGACATTAAGCTTGGCACGATGAGCATAGCAAACTTCTTTATAGAGAGCATCACCTGTAATTTTTGCCAAAACTCGGATACCTAATTTCTCCAATAACGGTAGAACATTCCAGATTGCACCTGCGATGTTATATTCACCAATCAGGTTAATATCATAGGGTGTGGTAACATCTGGCTCGGCAGTTCCAATAACATGTTCTAGCAACGCTTCACCAGCAATGCGGTTGCCTCCTTTTTGACTACCAATGAACCCAGGACAATGCACAGGAATAGTTGGTGTTCCTGTTTTCTCAGTAACATCTTTGCATATTCCTTCGATGTCATCACCAATTAAAGCGGTGATGCAGGTGGAGTAGACAAATACCGCAGTCGGCTTGTAGCGTCTTTGTAATTCTAGAATGCCTTTGTATAGCTTTTTAGCTCCACCGAAAATAATATCACTCTCATCTATGTCAGTGCTAAAGCGTATTTTATAGAGCATTGAACCAGAAGAGAGACTGGTGTAGTTTCCCCAAATATTAGCAACACAACCACTCGGTCCGTGAACTACATGAGCAGCATCAGTGATTGGTACTAAAGTCATCATTGCACTATCAAAGGCGCAACTTCCTTGAGCAGTTCCAGGCTGGGGTAATTGTGTAGAAGATTTTGTTTTCTTCTGCTTTTGCTGTTGACTTTCGCTATTTGATTCACTGGGAAAATCATTGATTTTTCTAGGTTGAGGGTTCATTTTTTTAGTGAGAAGAGGTAAGAATTATTAGGTGTTAGCTGACTTCAAAACTTTGAGCAATAATTTTAGTTGCTTGGTGGTGTGCTTCCAGCATGGGATAAAAGGGAATGAGAAAGAGAATTCCTCATTCCCTAAAAATGACCAACCAATTAGTAGAAGGAGAAAACAAAAACCACAAGAGCGGTTTTGACCGGGTAGATATTAACAGATAAACAATTCAGATTGATTAATCTGTTATTTACACAGGATTAATGTTGAATTATTTCTTGAACCTCCATATCTTTTTAATGGTGGAAGAAAGTGGGCTAATTGCCCACCTAATTGTTTCCGTTACTGTTTTTTAGCTACCAGAAACTATTTCCACATTGCCTTTTGCAAGTGCTTCTAGTGCTTCGCCTTGGGCGTCTTCTTGCTTTTTAGCAGCTTCTTGTTGGGCATCAGCTGTAGCAATCATTTTTGCAGCATTTTCTTCACTTTCGAGAATACCGAACTCAATCAACAACTCTTCTAACTCATCCATCTCGATGGGTGTAGGAATAGCAAGATTTCTATTGTTGATAATCTTGTCTGCTAATGTACGGTATTCATTAGCTTGGTTGCTATCAGGTGCATACTCGTTAACTGTCATCCGGCGCAATTCTGCGTGTTGCACGATGTTGTCACGGGGGACAAAGTGAATCATCTGGGTGCTTAATCGGGATGCAAGTGTGGTAATCAGTTCGTCTTCCCGGTCAGTTTTGCGGCTGTTACAAATCAGACCACCCAAGCGCACACCACCTGTGTGAGCATACTTGAGAACGCCACGAGCAATGTTGTTGGCTGCAAACATCGCCATCATTTCCCCAGAAGTAACGATGTAGATTTCTTGTGCCTTACCTTCACGGATGGGCATAGCGAAACCACCGCACACAACGTCACCTAACACGTCATAGGATACGAAATCTACCCCACTGTAAGCGCCGTTTTCTTCGAGGAAGTTGATGGCGGTGATGATACCCCGACCGGCGCAACCTACACCAGGTTCTGGACCACCAGATTCTACGCATCTGATACCTCGGAAGCCTTCTAGTACCACTTCATCAAGTTCTAAGTCTTCGACTGCGCCTCTTTCAGCAGCCAAGTGCAGCACTGTAGTTTGAGCTTTAGTGTGCAAAATCAAGCGTGTAGAGTCAGCTTTGGGGTCACATCCGACAATCAAGATGCGTTGACCGACTTCTGCCATAGCGGCTAGGGTATTTTGGGAGGTGGTAGATTTACCGATACCGCCTTTACCGTAGAAAGCTATTTGTCTAATTTTGTCGTCGGACATGATGATTTTACCTGCAATTGTTTGTTTGGTGGGTCTTTTGATTGGGTTTTGCACACTGTAGAGTTACAGTAGTGACCAGTTATAGAACGTCGTTGGAGGCGATCGCTCTACAACAAAAACATCTAGTATTGAATACATCTGATTCGTTGTGAAATTTCTCGTTGTCGTTTGTCCTGATTAGGACTTACGCCAACTCTACGAACTCTTGGCGTCTTCTCTACGAGACGCGAAGCGCGTTGGCGAAAGCCTCTCGTAGAGAAGGCGGTTCGATAAATTAAGCGAAGTTGGCTATTTTTGCGTAAGTCTTGCTGATTAATGACAAAACTGCGTCAAATATACGGTTTGAGGTGATAGTCACCGTACCTTTGCGAGTCTGGAGAGATTTTAATCACAAGTCAAGCTGGACATGATATCAATGATGTCTCTGGAAATAGAGGTAATATCAGGTTCGGTTAAACACTTATAATATCTGTAGGTTGGGTTGAGGAACGTAGACGCGAACGCATTGCGTCTGGAAGAGAAGCGGCTTGCCGAAGGCTAACCCAACATTTGATTTAGATTAATGTTGGGTTTCACTGCCGTTCAACCCAACCTACATTGATAGCTTTTATTACAAGTAATCATCCGAACTTGATATAATTTCCAATCCAAAATGCTGTAAGAGTTATTGCAACAGGAATTCAAATTTACGCAGAATTTTTCCCTAAACCACCAACCAACCCTAATTGCAATCTACTCTAGACGGTTGCTACAATTTCCCCGATTTTGCTGATGTCGTAGCCACCTAGAATTTCAAATTGTGAGTGAACCATCCGGTGTCCCAAAGTACTGAGCAACTGCTGTACTGGCGCTTCTTCCAGATATTCTTTAAGAATCACTAAGTCATATCGTGATTGATGTAGCGGCACAAATCCCAGCCCAAAGGCGGTAGCTACAGATGCTGTACTGATACCTGCATCCGCAACTCCTAATACTACTGCTTGAGCAACATCTTGGTGGCTTTGAACAATATAGTCAAAACCTTGGATTGCATCAAACGGTATTCGTTGCTCTTCGAGTTTTTGTTCTAAAAGCAAACGAGTACCAGCACCTATTTCGCGGTTAACAATAGTCGCTCCCCGTTCCACTAAATCACTAACTGTTTTGATTCCCATCGGGTTACCAGGTTTGACTAAAAGTCCTTCTTCCCAAACACCCAGGGTAATCAAAACTCCTTCCCTTCCTGCAAGAACATCTCGAACAAAGGGAGTATTATACTCACCTGTGTGGGAATCATAAAGGTGCATCCCAGCGATGTGTGCTTCACCTCGGCATAGACTGTGCAATGCAGACATGCTGTTGGCAAAGTTAAATTGGACTCGCAGTTGGGGATGCCAACGTTCGGTAGCTCTCGCCCATAGTGAAATCACGGGCGCACAGCCAGCAATCACAACGGTGTTGTGGAGTGTGTCCAAATTATCGTCTAAAAGACGGACTCGAACTTTATCTGTACCTGTACGAGTCTCGCCCTCTCCATCAGCCGGAATCATATCTTGGCGAAAAGCATTCTTGCCAATTAAGGGATAAGCTACCCATTGTCCCCCCACACGAGCCAGACTGACTCGCGTCTGCTGACCGGCAGGAACAGGTTTGGCAAGCACTGCTTCAATTTCAGGTAAATCCCGCTCTAACCAGAATAGATCCTCTACTTGACAGCCAAGTGCCTTTGCTAGGCGGAGTGTAATGGCCACTGAAGGAGCGTATTGTCCCGACTCTACACCACTTATAGTTTGACGGGTAACACCAGCTAGGTTTGCCAAATCTTGTTGACTCATGCCTAAACGGGTTCTAATGGACTTCAAGTTGTTACGGAGATCGTTATCCTGCTTCATTGGCTTGAGCTTCTCTCAGTTTGAAAAAGCCATAGCGGATTTAACTAAATCTGCCAAGGCGAAAGCACGGTCTTTGAGTTTATATTATTTCTCTTGGACGAAATAACTATGCTTTCGCTCTTTTGATTCCCTATATTCATAGAATATCACACATTTTGCAAAATTCCTTGCAAGGCGCAATTTTTTTTGCCGAAAACTATTTTTTAGCTGTTGATTGTGACTCAAAACTCCCTAACTGTCGCCAACAAAGGATTTATTTCAGATCTCATAATTACCAACTTAATTGGTAAAAAGTAGCCCTGAATACAGTTTTAGAAATTGGTTTAGGATTTGATGCTTGATAGGCGAGTTATAGCAAAGTGATGAGTACCCTCTTGTAATCAACACTGTCTTAAGCTATGTGACTAGAGCTATAGCAGTCTTAAATCATTTGTGAAATATTTTTCTGTTGGCTGTTATTAGTCATTAGTTATTTGTCCTTTGTAATCACAAATGACAAAGGACAAATGACCAAGGACGACCATAATAAAAATTTCCACAACTCAAATAGGATTGCTATATAATATCAGCCTTAAAGAATATACCACCAACCAATTTTGCTCTTTGGGGTAAATTTTACCTCACTAAAAATTACCGTTTTCAGTTCGAGGAATATGCAGATATATATTGCACAATCGGCTATTTACCAAAACGTGCAATAGATGAGAGGCAATTTGTAGTTGTTTGCTTGACAGCAATGGAGAGAATAATGATAACTGAAGAAGACTTAGCCCAACAATTTAGCGTAATTATCGAACACGCTCACCCACGAGTTTGGGAATTGCTACATCAGTGTTATGTAAAGGCGATCGATCCTAAACCTTATTTAACAAGAGTGAATATCAGAACATGTATCCGTCATGGAAAATACATTGCGATTTATTGTCCTGACAGAATAATGAATGCAGTAGTAGCTGAGAAAAATCTACTTCGAGAGGTAGCAGAATACATTGGTTTAGTTGAGGTTGTTTGTTTGAATGCTAACAACTTGGTGCGCGATCCTCTATCAAATCTGAAAGAAACTTATCCGCACTTGTGGCTAGACTTACTCTGGCTGATCGCTCAAGAATAATAATGCAGTAATCTGCTTTGATTTTTGAAATTATTTGCGAGGGTTATTTGCGAGGGAGTAGGGAGTGGGGAATTAGCCTTTTCAAGTTGAAGGCAAGTTTTTTCAAAAATCAAATAGAAGTCCTATATGAAGACTGAATTTTTTTGCACAAATATTGCAAAAAATCATCCGTTCCTCCTCTAATATCAGGTTCATACCATTTCACTTTAAAGTTGATACAGATACCTCGGTAGGGGCGCACAGCTGTGCGCCCCTACGTTAAATCTATATATGTAATCTAGTATGTGTAAAACCTCTCCCCCTTCTAGGGGGAGAGGCTTTGAATTTTGCAATTAATTTTACCTATTGCCTATTTCCTTTTGCCTATGTCAACAGACACCCTCTATTTTTGAGAAACTTTTTCCTCATTAGTAGAAAGAGAGCGAATTAACTCCCGAATTACGTCGGTTGCCGGTCTACCTGTAGTTGAGCAGTATTGCTCAAGCTTCTGTGCCTCTTCTGATGCCAGATTGATTGTAAATCGTTTAACAGCCCATTTTTTATTCATGATTCAACAAACTATGTTTTGCTAGTACTTTTCTAATATCAGTTTTTTATGCTGTTACTACAATGGTATAATCAATGAAATTGCATTTAAGAAATAATGAAGACAAATGCTATATTCCTTGATTAAGGGTGAAGAAATAAATTTTACTCTAAAATGTGAAGTTTAGCTAATTTAAATGCAGGAATTATAAACATAATGTTACTTTAATATAAAATATACATATAGAGCCAGGGTATTCACTGAGTCAAGCAAAATAAAAATAAATTACATATAGGACTACTATTTGATTTTTGAACAGATACGTAGGGTGCGTTATCGGCGAGAGTACGGCACCGAATCCTTAAGAATGGTGCCGTACTCTCGCCGATAACGCACCCTACAAATACTTAATGTTGTTCAAAAATCAAACCGGATTCCTATATTACTTTTGACTTTATTAGTAAATCATTAGCGATCGCGCTGAATTCATCGGCAAACAATTTACTGATAACCACGATATTTTTGCTCTAGTTCGAGAGTAAGAATGCAGGGAACTAAACATAATAAACCTACAGCATAGCCAACGAAGACATCAGTAGGCCAGTGAACGCCTAGATAAAGCCGACTAAAACCGATGGCAATAATTAAGATAGTAGTCAAGGTGAAAATCTGTTTTTGCCATTGAGGAAATTGCTTTGTAAAAATATAGGCTATGAGACCGTAGACTACTAAAGATAGCATGGCGTGACCACTGGGAAAGCTTGGGTAACCTACATTAATAATCCACTTCCACAGTGCTGGACGCGGCCTAGCAAAAAGTATTTTCAGCAAATAAATTAAAACCATTGCACTACTAGTAGCTATACCCAAAGTAGTTGCTTGCCAGGGACGATTATTATATAACCAATTAATTTCTAATCCTAAACTAATTAATAGTAAAACCAGTGGTTCACCAAAAAAAGTTATGCTCAGCATTACCCGATCTAGTAGTGGAGTATGCAGCTTTTGTATTACTAGCAAAATACTGCGATCGAGACCATATCTGTGTAGCAATGCACTACAAAACGCTAGGGAAAAAATAGCCCCAGATAACTGAATAAGCTGATTGTTTACTGTATATATAGGTAAAGTTTTAGCCTTTTCGTTGGTATCAATTTTAGTAATAAGTAGTTTTTTAAAGAATTTTGTATAATCTAAGACAATATTTTGGAGAATTAAGGCGATCGCATTTGGACTGAAATCTGGATGAAAAATCACCAGAACATTTCCTGTCAAATGATTCACTTGAAATTCGGCGATTGTTTTTTCCTGTGATAATCTGGTTTTTATGTAGTTTTCGAGACTTGGGGAATGCTTCAGTCCACTTACTTTATATCTTGCTCTGCCTTTAACAGCAGTATGTATGGCTTGAATCAAAATATTTTGCTCGTAGCGATTACTCAAATCAGCATTCATTCTTCTAACTAATAGATTTTTGTAATAGCACATTTTACAGCTATTTTCTGAAAAATGAACCAGATTATTTTTACAGCAGAATTCAGCAGTCAGAATGGGCTGCCTAGCTACGAGATCTAGATAGTCTTGATATTGAGTTCATTCACTTAGGGTTACTCACCGCGTCACCCCACCCCGGTTTTGTCTAAAGCCAAAACCGCCCCTCCCCTTAGTAAGGGGAGGAGTTGGGGGTGGGGTAAAACGTTTGTGGGACAACTGTTTGAGCTTAAGTTGACACCAATGACAGCTGTGCTACCCTACGTTCGCGGAGCGTCCCGCAGGGATGGGATGTTTTTTTGATTGGAAGTCCTTTAACTTGAAATGTGCTGTAAATCAATAGGTTTCGTGTTCAAGCTAAAAACCTCAAACAAGGGTATGGCGATCGCATGTTAAATTAAATTGAATATTCAGATTGAAAATAAAAATATATTTTACAAAAATGAAAGACTTGAAATCACCAGGTTTCACTTGTTGGTTAACTGGATTATCCGGCGCAGGAAAGTCAACTCTAGGAATAGAAATAACTCAAGCATTAGAGCAATTATCACTTCCGTGTGAATATTTAGATGGTGATGTCATCCGCACTAATCTTTCTAAAGGGTTAGGTTTTTCTCGTGAGGATCGAAATACCAATGTTGCTAGAGTTGGCTTTGTTTGTGGACTTTTAAATAAACATGGCATCAATGCCGTTGTGGCTTTAATTTCTCCTAATCGAGATTCCCGCGAACAACTCAAACTTCAAATACCCAATTTTATCGAAATTTTTATTGATACTCCTTTGGAAGTTTGTATTACAAGGGATGTGAAAGGTTTGTATAAGAGAGCTTTAGCTGGTGAGATTCCGGAATTTACTGGCATTTCTTCTCCTTATGAACCGCCTTTAAACCCAGATATAACTCTCAAAACTCACAAAGAATCTGTAAATGAATGTCTAGAAAAAGTTTTAAATTATCTGCGTGAGCGGGGGCAAATATAATTAATTTAGCAGAATTCAGAATTCAGAATTCAGGAGTCAGAATTCAGAATTCAGAAGTTAAAGTGAAAGGGTGGTTAGAAACTGCGTCTACACAAACAAAACCCGCCTACGCGGGTTTGAAATTAATAAAAATATGTTTCCATTAGTTCGCCTTCAAATTGTTATTGGAGACGACTTATTGGCGATGGGGATTCAATTGGAAAGAAAAGTTTCCATTAATTCGCCTCCAAATTGTTATTGGAGACAGCAAGGCTTTGAAAGACTTGCAATAACAGGCTTTTGAAGTCTGTTTTCGCGGGTCTCATTCAAAAGTAGCGTTTGAGCGATCGCTTGTCAAGTTTTTTGTTGAAAAAAAAGCTTGAAAAGCTTACAGTACAATCTTTTCAAAGTTTGCGCGGAACTCATTTTGGCTAAAAATCGCTGAAATGCATTTACCGTCAGGATTTCAAGCGTAATTTTCCATATATCTAAAAAAACAGCTAAGGTTCCGCGAAAATAATTGCTGAGACTTTGGTTGCTAAATCTACCGAAATGAGAAAGCGATCGGGGATTTTCCTTCCAGTTTGAAAACACGCCCGAAACATCCTGCCGAAATTGAAAACGATAAACTTTTTACAGGGGTGATTTTTACCAAAACTCAAAAGGTATGGGGCAATGGTGCGATTAAAGCTGTGGCAATGGGTTGTATTGGCGATGCCGATCGCTTTCATTATTATATTCTTACTCGTATCCGCCGGGTTGCAAATCCATGCGTGGGGCATTAATTGGATTTGGGCTGTGTTCACTGTTTTATTTGTTGGCTGGCGTTGGCTGTTAGTAAAATGGACTCAACCCGCCTTACAACAGGTAGAAGCTGTGTTGGCCCAAGTCCAACAAGAATTAGAATCGGGGACAGAAAATAATGTAGTACCAGTGGGAAGTGACGCCACAAAGCTTGCAGAAGTAGCCCTGCAAGAGATTATGCAAGCTGCACAAAGCGATCGCCCGCTTTGGGAAGATTGGCAAACTTTTTGGACGCGATGTCAGGATTTGGTTGTAGCGATCGCTCATATTTACAATCCTCAAGTTCAATATCCGCTGCTAAATATTTACGTTCCCCAGGCTTACGGGCTGATTCGGGGAACGGTGGATGATGTGGATTTGTGGATGCAAAACTTATCCCCGGTGCTGAATCAGGTAACGGTTGGACAAGCATACCAAGCCTACGAAGTTTACCGGAAGTTGGAACCATCTGCTCGAAAATTCTGGAAAGTTTGGAACTGGGCACAATGGCTATTAAATCCGGTGGCGGCGGTGGCAAAACAAGTTAGTCAGGGTTCCAGTAACCGCGCAACTGAGCAATTATTGGTGAATTTGAGTCAATTATTCCGGGAAGTTGCCCTGAGGAATTTATGTAAGCAAGCGATCGCTCTCTACGGAGGTAACGCATTACCGATTTCAGTATCTCCAACTACGCCAGCCCTACCCAAGGCAAAAACCCAAACACTCAAAGAAATACTGAGTCAAGCCCAACCAGCCGAAGCGGTTGAACAAAAACCCGTGAATATTCTGCTGGTGGGGCGCACGGGTTCGGGAAAAAGCAGCTTGATTAACACGTTATTTCAACAGGATCTCGCAGCCGTCGATGTTTTGCCCAGTACCGATCACATTCAAAATTACCAATGGCAGTCTCAAACCGGGGAAAGTCTGACGCTTTTGGACACACCAGGTTACGAACAAGTCAACCGTACAGACTTACGAAATTTAGTGCTTGATTATGCTATAAATGCAGATTTATTGCTGTTAGCTACTCCAGCCCTAGATCCAGCCCTACAAATGGATGTAGACTTTCTCCAAGACATCAAAGCGGAAATTGCAGATTTACCAGCGATCGCAGTTGTCACCCAAGTAGATCGTCTGCGTCCGATTCGGGAATGGCAACCGCCTTATGATTGGAAGTGGGGCGATCGTCCCAAGGAAATTGCCATTCGTGAAGCTACTGAATATCGCGCCAAGCTGCTAGATGAGTTTTGCAATCTAGTTTTACCAGTGGTGACAGCCGACAGTAAAACAAATCGAGTTGCTTGGGGAGTAGAGGCGCTATCTTTGGGATTAATAAATGCGATCGCCCCTGCAAAACAACTCCGTCTCGCCCGGTTTTTGCGTAACCTAGAAGCCCGCACCGTTGCTGCTGCGAAAATCATCGATCGGTACACTTTTCAAATGGCGACAACCAAGGGATTAGCATCACTGCTCAAAAGTCCAGTTCTTCAGTTTATTTCTACCCTATCAACTGGATCTCCAAACTTGGCTCATTTGTTAGCACAACAAATTCCCGTGGAACAGTTACCAATTGTAATTGGTAAACTCCAAATGGCCTATGACCTTTTCTCACTTTTGAATACAGGTAACCCTAACCCGCTCAAATTTGAATTGCTAGCTTTGTGGCCGTTGCTGTTAGAAAATTCCGCTTCACCTGAGCAAAATGCTTGGGCATTTGGTCACGCTTTAGTAGAATATTGGACTCAGGATTTGACAGTGGAAAAACTTGGCGATCGCTTTCAGAAATATTTACAGCAGATTTCAAGTTAGTAAAGAAATTATTGGCGATATAGTCAAAATTTTACTGAATGAACTAAGTATCAATTATGATGCTTTAGGTTCAACCACCCTAAAAAACGAAAAAATGAGTCAGGGAGTAGAACCGGATACTTGTTTTTACATTCAAAATCAAGCGGCAGTTATTGGTAAAAATCGCATAAATTTAAGTGTAGATCCACCCCCAGACTTAGCCATAGAAATTGATTTAACTTTTCGCACGCAATTGGATAATTACCAAATTTTGGGAGTACCAGAACTTTGGCGATATGGAAAACAAGGCTTACAAATTAACGTCTTGCAAGGTGGAAAATATGTAGAGTCAAATTTTAGTCCTACTTTTCCAGATATTCCAATAATTGAGCTAGTAAATCAATACGTCCAGCAAAGTCAAGTTGTTGGTAGTAGCCAAGCAATTCAAGCTTTTAGAAATTGGCTGCGGGATAATATTTAATTGTGCCTTTTATATCGATCGCCAGCAGCAATCAGTTCATATGTACTAAATTATCGTACAGTATGGAATTGATGTAAGCCACGGAATTTTTGAGTAAGTAGGCAAAGCAGATACCTGAGGCTGTCAGAATGTAACAATAGCGATCGCAACCAAACAAATCATCATCACCAGTGAACGCCCCTACCAACGTCTCTGCCCAAACTCAAAATCGCAAAGCCGATCACATTCGCATCTGCTTAGAAGAAGATGTCCAGTGTCATGAAGTTACCAATGGACTAGAACGCTATCGGTTCACCCATTGTTGCTTACCGGAAGTAGACTACACCGACATTGACATCAGTACAACTTTTTTGGGTAAACACCTCGGCGCACCTTTGTTAATTTCTTCCATGACTGGCGGAACCGAACAAGCAGGAATCATTAATCAACGCTTGGCCCAAGTCGCCCAACACTACAAAATTGCAATGGGTGTTGGTTCCCAGCGAGTAGCCGTGGAAAAACCCCAGGTAGCTGATACTTTTGCTGTCCGCAAGTATGCGCCGGATGTTCTGCTATTCGCCAACTTGGGGGCTGTGCAATTGAACTATAAATACGGCTTAGATCAATGTTTGCGGGTAGTCGATATCCTAGAGGCTGATGGATTGATTTTACACATTAACCCCCTACAAGAGTGCATTCAACCCAAAGGTGATACTAATTTTAAGGGTTTACTTGACAATATTTCTAAAGTATGTTATAAAATTCCAGTACCAGTAATTGCCAAAGAAGTGGGTAATGGGATTTCAGGTGCGATCGCCAAAAAACTGTTAGATGCTGGAGTCACAGCCATTGATGTCGCTGGTGCTGGTGGTACTTCCTGGGCGAAGGTGGAAAGCGAACGAGCTGAAAATGCCTTGCAACGTCGCTTAGGCAGGACATTTGCCGATTGGGGTTTACCGACAGCAGAGTGCATTACCAGTATTCGAGCGATCGCCCCAGATGTGCCCTTAATTGCTTCGGGGGGATTGCGTCAT
Source organism: Desmonostoc geniculatum HA4340-LM1 (assembly GCA_019359545.1). GTDB lineage: Bacteria > Cyanobacteriota > Cyanobacteriia > Cyanobacteriales > Nostocaceae > Nostoc > Nostoc geniculatum. The sequence continues at coordinate 26,135 of JAHHHB010000064.1, forward strand.
GGACTAGATGCAGCAATGGCGATCGCCTTGGGAGCAGACATAGCTGGTTTAGCAATGCCCTTCCTGAAAGCAGCAGCAGTATCAGAGACAGCAGTTGCCGAACTCGCTGAGGTATTAATTGCCGAAATCACCACAGTATTATTTTGCACAGGCAATGCGACAATATCTCAGTTAAAGTACTCTGACAGTTTACAGCACATAAAATAATTCGTAATTATGCAACTTTAATGCCGATTAGCTTAGCAGCGGTATCATACCCGACAAGATTGCCTTGGGGATTGGGGATGAAGTTTTAATAGTTCTGCATTACTACTGTGATCCCAAGGCGGTTGATGCTGAGTGTCCTGATTTTTGATAGCCAAAGAAGACAAGCTGCTACTTAAATGCTACTTATAAGAAAATGAATAAACCAGTAGAAAATAGATTTACAAGATATGACTAACTTTATCAAACAAACTCTTGCTAGTTTAATTGGCAGCTTACTAGGACTAGTTATTTTCGCCGGTCTGGGAACAACTGGACTGTTCGTGCTGCTGGTGGCTGCTACATCCTCTAAAGATACTGGGCCAGAAGTAAAAGATAAGTCAATGTTAGTTTTTGACTTGTCGATGAAAATTACTGATGGCGAACCCAATTCTGGCCAATTCTTTCAGAATGCACTCTCAGGTGTAGCTGAAGACAGAATGACACTCCGCAAAGTTGTGGAAACTTTGGAAAAGGCGCGGCGCGATCCACGAATTGTGGGTATCTATCTGGATGCGACCCACACAAGCGAAACTGGTAATGTCGGTTATGCCTCTCTCAAAGAAATCCGTAAAGCCCTAGAGGAATTCCGCGCTGGTGGCAAAAAGATTGTCGCCTATGGCAGTAATTGGAGTGAAAAGGAATATTATCTGAGTTCAGCAGCAAGTTCCGTCATCCTTAACCCCTTGGGATTGATGGAAGTCAACGGTTTGAGTTCACAAATGATGTTCTTAAGCGGAGCATTGCAAAAGTATGGTATTGGTGTTCAAGTCGTGCGGGTGGGGAAATTCAAGGGAGCAGTTGAGCCGTTGATCCTAACAAAACTGAGTCCAGAAAACCGCCAACAAACTCAGAAATTATTGGATGATGTTTGGGGAGAATGGCGCAATGCTGTGGGTGCCAGCCGGAAAATTCAACCGGAACAGCTACAGGCGATCGCAGATAATCAAGCATTGTTAGAAGCAACACAAGCGAAAACCAGCGGTTTGGTAGACCAAATAGCATACGCTGATGAAGTAGTGAGTGACCTGAAAAAGCTCACAGGTACTGACAAAAAAGACAAAACATTCCGGCAAATTAACCTGAATGATTACGCAGAAGTTTCCGGTAAATCTTTGGGTGTAGAACGCGACTCAAAAAATAAAATTGCCGTTGTTTATGCTGAAGGGGAGATTGTCGATGGTATAGGTGAAGATGGAGAAGTAGGAGGCGATCGCTTTGCCAAAATCTTTAATAGACTACGACAAGATAAAGATGTAAAGGCAGTTGTCCTGCGAATTAATAGCCCCGGTGGTAGCGCTACCGCAGCCGAAGTCATGCAGCGAGAAGTGAAATTAACTCGTGAAGTCAAACCAGTTGTAGTATCAATGGGTGATACTGCTGCCTCTGGCGGTTATTGGATTGCTAGCGACTCTAACCGAATTTTTGCCGAACCAAATACAATTACAGGTTCAATTGGGGTGTTTGGCATACTATTTAATGGGCAAAAATTGGCAAATGACAACGGTATCACTTGGGATTCAGTGAAAACCGGGCGCTATGCAGATGTACAAACAGTTTCTCGTCCGAAATCAGCCCAAGAATTAGCGCTTTATCAACGCAGTGTTGATCGAATTTATAATATGTTTCTCAATAAAGTTTCCCAAGGTCGGAAACTCCCAGAACAAAAAGTAGCAGAAATCGCCCAAGGACGGGTTTGGTCAGGTGTGGCAGCTAAGGAAATTGGTTTGGTGGATGAAATTGGCGGTTTGAATAGTGCGATCGCCTATGCTGCCAAAGAAGCGAAACTAGAAGAAGATTGGGAATTGCAAGAATATCCCCGCTTTAGCAGTTTCGGAGAACGTTTTTTTGGGCGAGCAACTCAAGAAGTGCGGAATAATTTGGCAATCGAGTCAACCCAAATCAAACAATCTCATCCCCTTGCTGCTGAATTCCAAAAACTCCAACAAGAAGTCCAAATTCTCCAAAAAATGAACGATCCACAGGGAATATATGCCCGCTTACCTTTCAACTTGAAAATTGAGTAGATGGGCATTGGGCATTGGGCATGGGGCATTGGGCATTGGGCATTGGGCATGGGGCATTGGAAGTGTGGGAGGTGTGGGAGGTGTGGGAGGATGGGGAAGAAATCTTTCCCCCCACACTCCCCACACTCCCTCATCCCCCTCATCCCCCTCATCTCCCCATGCCCCAGTCCCCAATCCCCAGTCCCCAGTCCCCAATCCCCTAAGACAATCTGTCAAACATTTTTTAATTCTTTCGAGAACATAAAGAAGGCGTTACTTAGGGTAAATTACACATTAAAGCCTTAAATGGAGATTGTCGATGCAACTTCTCGAATATCCTCGTGTTGCAGTCATTGCCGGAGAAAACGCGGTTCACGTTTCTCAACTACCCTCTACATGGCAAGAGATTGCGAGAGGAACCACGAGTGTGGGACTTTCCCATGCCCAAACTTATGTTGAAATGGCACAGTTATTTCTATACAAATTAGAGCATGGTGACGTTGACTTGTTTAGCGATCGCCCCCAACTAGCTCACTTGATACCGTCATTCTCCCAAATCTTTGCACAGCTAGCATGGGAAACCCTGGAATTTTTTGGACAAGACTTTAGGAAAGACAGCTATCCAAATTTTGCAGAGATTCTTTGCGATGTCGAGTCAAAGGGAATCGAGTATGCCAAGGAGGTAAAAGTAGCTCGTATTGGTATAGATTTATTCAATGAATTTGGTTATGAACTGCCTGCGAGCTTCTATCATGTGCATTTAGCACCGATTTACCGGGATCATGTTTTTGAAGAACGTGCCTTAAGATTTGATCCCCGTGATATAGAACACAAGCGTGCTTGGGATGCCATACTCCATGCAGGTAAGGTGTTTGCTATTCAGATGAAAGTGCAAAGCATTGCCTCAAAATATGGTTTTACTTATCAACACGGCTGCGGTTGCAACTCTCACCTATCTTCCATCGATCCTGCGCGTGGGGCGTTTGAGTATGAATTGAGTCCCGAAAAACGTCAGCGATGGATTCGCAGTTTCATCTGGACTGCTTGGTATGAGTATGCCTTCTTTGCGATTGTGCCTAATACCAGTTATTTGGTGTAAAGGGGAGTAGAGAGTGGGGAGTGGAGAGATGGGGGGATGAGGAAGCAGAGGGGCAGAGGGGCAGAGGGGCAGAGGCGAAAATTCATAACTCCTAACTCCTAACTCCTAACTCCTAACTCCTAACTCCCCACTTCCCACTCCCTTCTAGACATTCTCATCCAAAATTGTCCCTTCTATATTGGCTCCCTCTAAATTTGCTCCGCTTAAATTTGCCTGGTTTAAATCTGCTTCGGTAAGATTTGCTTGGGACAAGTCGGCTACGGTTAAATCTGCACCACTCAAATCAGCTCCATTTAAATTTGCCGCAATTAAGCTCGCTTGCTGTAAACCCGCTTCAGTTAAGTTAGTTTCAATCAGCTTGGCAACTGTCAAATCAGCGTGACTCAAATTAGCTCCGTCCAAATTAGCTCCATCCAAGATAGCTCCATCTAAAATAGCTCCAGCTAAGTTACTACCACTGAGGTTGGTATTACTCAAATCTGCTCCATTCAAGTCTGCCTCAATCAAACTAGTTTGCGCTAAATTTGCGTGACTCAAATCGGCTCCATCCAAGATAGCTCTATCTAAAATTGCGCCCCTGAGGTTAGCTTCCCTGAGGTTGGCCTCACTCAAATTGATACCAGTAAAATCTCTTATGCCTGCGGCATAATTTTTCAGGAGTTGTTCTGCTTTCATATCTGTTTTACCTCTCTTGCTGTGCTAAGGAACGTTGAATTGAAGCTACCCAGACAGGCAAGAATCCCCACCACGCGCTACAGAGGATTTATGTGGTCGAGTAATAATGAATCAGCTTTATCTAGCTTAGGTATTCTGAAGTGCTGGTGCTACTACCGAGAGTTGTGAATTTATTTCATACTTGGGAGAGATGTTTAGGAAATATTTAAGCATTAGTGCAAAGCGATCGCTATACTCTATTGTGGTGTTCGTCTGGCAGAGGTTATGGCAAAACCAATTCGTATTCTTTTGCAGACTACGATTCCTAAAACTGAAGATGATTGGAGCATTTTTCGTTTCTCGATGTTGCAAGATTACTTAGCATCAATTAAAGATGAAGCGGGAAATTCTTTATTTGAAGTTACAGGACGCGATTACGAGTCAAATGCAGTAGATGGTGACCCAGTATTAACTACTCTCGACAAATCAGATTTTGATGAACTTTGGCTATTTGCCTTAGATGTGGGTGATGGTTTAACCGAAAAGGATATTGCTGGAATTAATGCTTTTCGGCAACGCGGCGGTGGTATTCTGACAACACGCGATCATCAAGATATGGGCTGTTCGATGTGTGGTTTAGTTGACATTGGTGATGTCCATTATTTCAATACAAAAAATCCCGACCCCGATGAGTCTCGCTGGAGCCGAGATGACTCATACACAAGTTATATTTCCTGGCCTAACTATCATTCTGGAGCTAACGGTGATTATCAAAAAATCACCATTCTTGAACCCATTCACGAACTTTTGAAAAATCCAAATTCACCTTTGGGACATATCGAATTTTTTCCAGCGCATCCCCACGAAGGCGGAATTGGTGCGCCTTTAGGCAATACTAATGCGCGGGTTATTGCCTTAGGGAAAAGTTTAGTTAGTGGTCGTGAATTCAATCTTGTTGTAGCGATCGAACATCACCAAGATCAACACGGAAATATACTAGGACGAGGGGTAGCTAACTCTAGCTTTCATCATCTAGTAGATTATAACTGGGATATTGAAAAAGGCTGTCCCACTTTTGTAGATGAAGCACCGGGGGATGGTATGAAAAAAGAGCCGCGCGCTTTGGAAGATATCAAAACCTATGTGCGTAATGTCGCTTTCTGGCTAGCAAATTAAACGAAAATTACTGACCACATTTTAGATTAGCTCTGGGACTAGGGACTGGGGAATGGGAACTTGGAAGTAGCGAAAAATTTTCCAATAATATCCAATACCTAATCCCCATTCCCCTTTATACACTCAATACCAATTATGGGCACACAGTCAATAAAATCCTGCCAAAACTCTTCACCAAATTCCTCTACTCCTTGAGGAGAAACTATTGGTTTTTGCCAGCGAACCTGTTGAAAACCAACACTTTGGAATGCCCATTCATGAGTTTCTGTGCTGAGGTAATAATTATCAAAGCTGAATTTTTGTTCATTATTAGAAATTGTATATGTTATCGGCGTGCCTTCTCTTAGTGGTGAGTTGATACTTTTAATAAATCCATATTTTTGGGTTGCAAGATAGGATGTAGGCGGTTGAGAGGCATTATTATTCATACTGACAAAACGACCGCCTGGTTTGAGATTGGCAAATATGTTCTGACACATTTTGAGTAATTCTTCTTTCGTTTGAGCATAATTTAATAGAAAGGAAGCCACTACTAAATCAAAGCTACCAATTTTACCCAGTTCGAGTACATCAGCAAGGATATATTCAATATTTTGGGGTTCTGTGGCTTCTTCTTGTCTTGCCAGTTCAATCATTTTTTCAGAAATTTCTACCCCTACCACCTTTGCTGCACCTTGGAGTTTGAATTGTCTGGTATAGAATCCTTCTCCGCAAGCCAAATCCAGGACTGATTTACCAATCAAATCACCAAGCAAATTAAAGTATGTATATGCCTCAATATGCAGACGAAAGGACAATTGTTTGGATTTTTTATACTGCTCGGCTATGGAGTCATAGGAGGCTGTCATTGGTAGTTGCTGGATGTATAAAATATCTACAGAATTTTGCTTTCTAGTTTGGTTTGAGTACCCAAGAAAGTAAATCGTGATTTTTTGCTTTTAGGATACTATAGGCATTTGTTCTAGGGTATCATTTAAGTTAGAGCTATCATCACATAAAAGCTTCATTACTTCATCTTTGTATTTCTGAAATATGGGATAACGCTTGATTTGAGGATCGTATTTACTCGGCAATTGAATTTGTATTTCTTGTTTGATGGTGCCTGGTCGTGAGCTTAACACGTAGATGCGTTGTGATAAAAAAATTGCTTCCTCAACATCGTGAGTGATCAGAAAAATTGTAGTATTTGTGTTCTGCCAAATTTCTAATAAAAATTGCTGCATTACTTCTTTTGTCTGTACATCTAATGCACCAAATGGTTCATCCATAAGTAAAATTTTGGGTTTGGATGCTAAAGCGCGAGCGATCGCCACTCGTTGTTTCATTCCACCGGAAAGTTCCTGCGGTAGCGCCTTAGCAAATCCTGACAACCCCACCATGTCTAAATAATAAGCAGCTTGTTGTCGGCGCTTGACTTTGGGCACACCTTGTAACTTCAAGCCAAATTCCACATTCTCCATCGCATTCATCCAGGGATAGAGAGTGTAGCTTTGAAATACCATACCGCGATCGCACCCCGGCCCGGTGACGCGTACCCCATCAACCAGAATCTCCCCCCCTGTTGGAGTTTCTAACCCTGCAATTAACCGCAGCAAAGTGGATTTACCAGAACCACTTGCTCCTACTGCACAGACAAATTCACCCTCTTCTACATGCAAACTAATGTTTTTCAGTGCAGTCAACGAACCGCGTCTAGTTTTAAATTGTTTATGGAGTTGATTAACTTCTAAATGCATAAAAATCCAATTTTAGATGAAAATTTTTGATTAGAAGAATTCAGAACTCAGGAGTCAGGATTCAGAAATGAATATTGGTTTAAAAGCAAGCCGAATTGTGGGCGAAACACAATTAAAATATTTTTGCTCTTTTGTAGCGGAGTATTCTGAATTCTGACTTCTGAATTCTGACTTCTTTTTTATTCTTTAGCCCACTTACAAGATACATGCAGTAACAACCGAAATAAAAGGTCAATCCCTAACCCAATCAAGCCAATTACAATCAATCCTGCAAAAATTTCATCTGTTTTCAGATACCTTTGAGCAACGCTAATCCTACGACCTAAACCTTCTGTTGCCGCGACTAATTCCGAAACAATCACTAAGTTCCAAGATGCTGCCATGTTAACACGACAAGCATCAATGATATTAGGCAAAATAAACGGAAAAATGACTTGTAATAAAACTTGCTTTCTTTGACCTCCTAAAGTATAAGTAGTTTCCAATAAATGCTGAGGAACAAATTTCACTGCATCCATCACCATTAAGGTGTTAAAAAACAGTGTGCCGATAAAAATCAGCATAATTTTCGGAATTTCTCCCAGTCCCAAATATAAAATTAGTAGGGGAATAAAAGCTGGGGCTGGCATATAGCGTACAATACCAATAATTGGTTCCAACAATGCCCGAATACTAGCAAAAGTCCCCATTAAAGTACCTAAAGGAATGGAAACAATTGCCGCCAGTGAAAAACCAGCTAACACGCGAAACAAGCTAAAAGCAATATCTTTTTGTAAATCACCACTTGCTAAAAGTCTTTGAAATGCACCCCAGACTTCACTGGGAGTAGGCAAAAATAAAGATGGAATTAATCCAGTATTAGAAACAACCCACCACAAAAGTATCGGTATCGTGATGGACAAAAACATCAAAGTCCAAGCTAAATTTTTGGGGATATCCTCAGCAATGCGCCAAAAAATTGTTTGTGGTAACATTTTCTGAGGAAGCTGAGAGTTTATTTCCTTCAAGTCTTCAGTGTGTTGGTTCATGATTTCTGCTTCGCAGCGTAGGCTTTTACAAAGCGGTCATCAAAGATTTGATTGAGATTAGGTGCTTGTTTTGTCAAACCAGCGTCAACAAGAAATTTGCTGATTTTACCAGCAGCATAACTGAGGGATTTCATGTCATTACCAGGGCTAAAAGCTTGCAAATTCTCTTCTATGGAAAAGATTTTAGTGCCTGCATCATACGCTTTATACTCTGCAACTGACACACCAGCACGTTTCGCCATAATTTCATAAGCTTTGTCTGGGTTAGCTTTGATAAAATCTAGAGTAGCAAACCAAGTATTTACTAACGCTTGTACATCTTGTGGACGTTCATTAAGAAATTTACGACTGACAACTAAATGGTCAGGAATCGCACCAGGAAAATCTTTAGAACTGAATAATTCTTTGCTTTTAGAACGTGATAAAGCCTTTGTAGTAAAAGGTGCAAAAACTCCAACTGCATCAACTTGACCGGCTACAAAAGCTGCTGCGGCTGCACCTGTTTCTAGTGGTTGAAACTGAATATCGGCTTGAGTTAAACCGACTTTCGACAACCCAAGTAATAAGAGAAAATGGTCAACTGTTCCTTCTTCAACAGCAACTTTTTTACCTTTCAGGTCAGCGATACTGTTAATTCCTTCGCGGACAATAATTTTGTCATTACCAGTTGAATTATCATTGACTAAAACAATTACTTGATCTGAACCTGCTGCTACTGAGCTAATGGTATCATTCAACGTTTGAGTATTGGCATTAAGTTGACCTGCTCGTAAAGCATTGATAGAATCTAAATAGCCATCAAACCACTTTAAATCTACATTAATTTTGTTGTTCTCAAATAACTTTTGCTCTTGGGAAACTTGCCAAGGAAACCAACCAGGCCAAGCACTAAAGCCAACCTGAATTGGTGCTGTATTAACTGAAGTATTAGATTTTTGTGGTGTATTAGTTTCGGGATTGGGAGTACAACTAACTGTGATAAAAAGCGCGAGTAAAAAGATTGTGAATAGAGATGATAATTTACGAATATTCATTGTGTTTAACTCTGACTTACGCTTTGTGACAAGAAACTTTATGTAATCCTAATTCTCCATGAAGATGCACTTAAATATTTGTTCAAGAAACCGCAAAAAAAGAAATAGGTTAAGTAATCATTCAGTGCAAATTTATAGAGAATTGATGTGAAATAAATTTGATTGTATTTTTTATGGAGTTATATAATTTCAGGTTTATCAAGGTGAAAAAAATATTCCTTAATCAGGACTCTAGTCCTGGCTTTGGGGACTCAAGTCCCCACTACAAATTTCTTGTTTATGTATGGCTTGTTTACCAAGCATATAAATGCTAATCATTACCTAATGGCCATGTGAAACAACATTGAAAATTGCTGCTGTAGATGTAGAATTTTGTTGTTGCTGGAAAACTTGCGATCGCACCCAATTAAACCAAAGTTCTAATCTTTCTAGAAACCTCCTGCTACCAGCCTGTTAGCGGTAAATGAGCTTCTTTTTCTAGCGCACGTCCGGCTTGCGTAGAATTTGGCTGAAAATGAGAATTAGGATCGGAAGAAGATTGTTCAATCATAATTTTGGGAAATAAAATTTCTAAGATTTGCAAGGCAAAACTATAGCCCAGGTAGCCATAACAGATAATATTCTGTTATGTATCTCCCGGGCTTTTTTCCCGCCGTGTCACCAGTTGTTTCCAAGCTGGCTGCTTCTCTTGGACCAGTCATTTAACTTCAAAAATGTTAAACCGGAACCCTAGAAGCTATTAATTTTTACCTAATTGCTAATAGTCGCTTTTGATCTTTGGTTTTTTATACTCAAGTTTATACATATCAAAAGGCATTTGAATAAAAAGTATCTAAAGTTACAAAACTCTGGAAATGTTCCCAAGGTACTTCCAAGGAAAAAATATTCCATAGTAAAGTAGCACAGCTGTGCTACCCGAAAAATGTACCAGGACTTACGCAAGATGTGACCAAAACCCTTATTATTGCGTAGCGGTCATGAATTACCGCTACTTTCGTTATCTTTTGCGTAAGTCCTGATGTACAAATAATTTGGGATAATTTATTTTCTGGAAGTCCCCAACACTCTTATTCTGTTTCCAGTTCCCAGTCCCTACTCATACCCAACCCAATGCTTCACTGATTTGTGTTGCGAGTTTCAGAGGACGAAAAGGCTTAGCAAAGACAGCAGCTACATCTAAGTCAGTAAAACTATCCCGATCCGAATCCTGGACTTTAGCACTTAGTAAAATTACGGGAATTGACTGAGTGACGGGGTTAGCCTTGAGTTGTTGCAGGGTAGCACGCCCATCCATATCAGGCATCATCATATCTAGTAAAATCACATCAAGTTTGAAGTTAGCAGCTATATTCAACGCTTCCCGACCAGAACAAGCAGTCAACACGTTCCAACCAGCACCCATTTCTAATCCCAGTTTGGCGATCGCTTGCACATCTTCTTCATCATCAACAATCAAGATACTTCTGTTCATAGTCTCACTTTAGCATCATAGATGATGCTGGTTGGCTGGATCTGTCTGAAATTATTCTGTTACATACTGATAAATTTTCCCGCCGACTTACTTAACTTGATCGTTCAAATTCTTCCGAGTGAATTTTCTGTCCATGTAGTTTACTTATACTACTTATTGAAGTGCGTAATGTGGGTTAAAAGAAAGTATTAATGAATTCCAGACTGTACACACCACAGACTAGCATAAATCCCATCAAGTGCTAGTAATTCCTCATGCTTACCCTGCTCCACAATTTGACCACGATCCATAACATAAATACAATGACTGTGACGAATTGTCGAAAGACGGTGAGCGATCGCAATAGTCGTGCGATTTTGAGTAATCATCGCCAACGACTTCTGAATCGCCGCTTCCGTTTCATTATCCACCGCAGAAGTAGCTTCATCCAAAATGAGAATTGGTGGATCTTTGAGAATAGCACGAGCGATCGCAATTCGTTGACGTTGACCACCAGAAAGCTTTTGACCCCGTTCGCCAACGATGGTATCGTATCCTTCGGGTAGTTGCAGGATGAATTCGTCTGCCTGGGCTAATTTGGCAGCATGGATGATTTCGTTGTCACTAGCGTCAAAACTGCCATAAGCAATGTTCTCAGCTACCGTACCGTGAAACAGAAACACATCTTGACTTACCCAACCGATACAACGTCGTAGTTCTGCTAGTTGTAACTCCCGAATATCGATACCATCAATCAGGATTTGTCCGCTTTGAACTTCGTAAAAACGTAGCAACAGTTTGACTAAGGTACTTTTACCAGAACCCGTTGCACCGACAATGCCAATGCTTGCCCCTGGTGGAATGTGCAGTGATAGGTCTTTAAGTATATTGGTGCGACCGTTGTAAGCAAAGGTGATATTGTCAATATGCACTTGAGAGCGTACTGTTGTTGATGGAAAAGAATAGTTCCCTGTGGGAATAGCAATGGTCGTATCTAACAATCCCATGACTCGTTTAATAGAAGCCATAGCCCGTTGATAGTCATCCATGATGGAACTCAAGCTGGCAAATGGCCATAGTAATTGCTGGACAATGAACACCATGAAACCATAGGTTCCCACACTTAACTGATTATTCGCCACTGCGACACCGCCAAAAAATAGCGTGGCGATGAAACCCATTACAACCACTAATCGAATCGCCGGATAAAAAGCAGCACTAAGTGCGATCGCACGACCGTTACTTCGGCGATAGGCTTCACTTTCAGATGAGACACGACCTCGTTCGTAGCTTTCAGCAGTAAAGCTTTTAATTGTGGCAATTCCTGACAAGTTATTAGCTAAGCGACTATTGACCAACCCAGTTTTGTCGCGCACATCTGCATAACGGGTAGCTAGTCCTTTTTGGAATGCCCATGAACCCAAAAAAATGAAGGGTGTGGGCAGTATTGCCAAAGGAGCTATATTGGGAGCCACGAGAATAAATGAGACGCTTACACTTAAAACTGAGGTGAGAAATTGGATAATGGACGCAGCCCCAGAATTGAGAAATCCTTCTAATTGATTGATATCATCATTTAATATTGACAGCAGTTCTCCTGTAGAGCTTTCTTCAAAATAGCTCAGTTCTAATTCTTGTAAATGGCTATAGGCATCAAGGCGTAATTCGTGCTGTATACTTTGGGCTAGGTTGCACCACTGGCGATCGTAGATAAATTCAGATAGCGACTCAAAGCTCCAAATTAATAATGTTAATAATGATAGTATTCCTAGTTGTCCAATAATGTTGGTTATACCGATTTTGGCAATTAGGGAATTTTCTTTTTCTACGACAATATCTACAGCTACTCCTATTAAATAAGGCGGTGCTAGATCTAATATTCTATTGATGATGGTAAAGGTTGCAGCACTCCATATTTGAGGGCGGTAGTCTTTGGCGTAGTCTAGCAAACGTGAGAGTGGATGCTTTTTAGGAGTTGGGGAAGAGTGCATGGTGATGTGTATTTTTTATAAGTAAGTATGTAGTAAATTTTGTAAATCTATAGCGAAATATTAAGTTAAGAGGTAATAGGAAATAGCGCAGTTTGCACAGTGTGTGCTATCGCACAGTACTTAACGCACCATACTAAAGAGCTTCTTTTTAGTTAACTTATGTTCACTATATAACAGTTTATTGCTGCATGGATACAAGTCAATGTGGAAATTCAAAAGACTGGGGTAGAATGGCACTAAGAAAAGCTCTAAGCTATACGGAATAAGGGCTACAGCTTTGAAAGCTATTGAACAGTGGAGGAGGGGTCACTGCTTACCTACCTCACAAAATCGCATTGCTCCCCCATTGCACGAAGGATGAAGCAGGTTAATGAATTAGCCTTACCTCCAGATGAAGCTGCAATTTGGGATAAGGATGCTGTATATATGTCCAGAAGTCTTTTAAATGAAACGATTGAGACATTAAAAGCAAGAGAAGCAGCGGGAAGTCAAAACCCTACTCTTTACCGAGTACTAGCAGATCGCTATTTAGAGGCATGGTTGCCAAGGGAGGCACTTCGTGAATATACTTTAGCAGCACAACTAGCAAAAAGTACTAATAACTTAGACGAACTAGCTCGTGTAAAAGAAGGACTAAAAATAATAAGTTTTTACAACCAGCCGCCAACTAGCACGAACCCAGCCCAAAAATAAGGGTGAGTGTATTGAGAATTAGATGACAAACTTAGTTGTGCCTGACGTAGTGCCTCTGCTTTAGTCAAAGCATTTTTCAACCCCTTGTAGAATTCTTCCATGAGTACAGCTGTAGAGCCTTCATCTACCAACCATAATCTGGCGATTACACTCTGTGCGCCTGCTTGTGCAGCCACTCCAGCGATTCCCAAGGTTGAGCGCTTATTACCTTTGGCTGTTTGACAGGCACTTAAAACTAATAACTCGATTGCATTTTCATTAGACTGAACTTTACCTTTAAGTAAGCTATCAAACTCTAATATGTTAATTGCTTTGTCATAGGCTAAAAATACAGTTTTATCAGAGTTAGAACTAAATTGCCCATGAGTACTGATATGAACAATTGGAAAATCATTTTTAGTTAGTTCTTTTTGAAACTGTAAACTTGTAAAGTTTTCGTTCAATAATACGGTTGAGGAAGTAGTTTGTTTTTTGACATCTGCAACTTCTGTTACTACTCCTAATAGCGGTTTCAAACCTTTTGGAGCATTTTTATCATTAAAACTAGGACTTTCTTTACTAAGTCCAGCGATTAAAGCTGTAAATTGGTTTTTAGATAAAGATTTTGGTGACCGAATTTTAGAACCCAACGTTTCTGCAACACTGTATTGCTTTATTAAATAATTTTTACCATCATGAAGCAAACCTATTGGCAGACTTTGAAAAGATGTATCTAAAGCAAACACTATTGTTCCTGATAATGGTATATGTGTCTTAATGGGTGCAATCAATGAGCTATAGGAATCATATTTGATTTGGTGAAATTACCTACGTAGCCGGGGAGTGGGGAGTAGGGAATAGGGAATCAGGCTTTTCGAGTTGTACGGAGTTTTTTCAAAAATCAAATCATAGTCCTATATGAGTTAATTCCAGGTACAGTACTGATTGGTAATATTTATTCAACACATCAACGTGAAGATTTATATCCAGAGCCAAAACAATTTAAGCCAGAGCGTTTTCTAGAAAGAAAATTTTCTCCTTATGAATTTCTACCCTTCGGTGGTGGTGCTCGTAATTGCATTGCAGCACCTTTCGCTATATTTCAAATGAAGCTTGTATTAGCAACTATTCTTTCAAACTATAAATTAGAGTTGGTTAACAAGCAACCAGAAGGGCACAAGCGTTTTGACGATCAGTGTCATCCAAGGAGTGGTGTAAAAATGGTTTTTCATGGTCGGCATTAAAACTCATGACATTAATAATAGTTACTTATTTTTTGCTTTTTTAAGTAGGGTTTGCTGAAAAAGTCATTCCAAGGCAAGAGAGAAATTGACTCAGTAGTTAGGGAAGAGCAAAGATAAGTTTTTGTTGCCTGTAATCAAACAAGATATCAGTTTTGCTAATCGAAAAAG
>JAHHHB010000103.1 GCA_019359545.1 Desmonostoc geniculatum HA4340-LM1
GTGCCTTGCTTCCCACATTCTCACATTTAAAGTGGATGTTTGAGTGGTTTATCCGAAACACTACCTTTGATTTTATGTCTCTCCAGATGTACGGAGTTTTTTCAGAAATCAAATCATAGTCCTATATTTATCTATAAATAAAGTTAAAAACGCCATAAAAACTTTAGCTCATTAATTTTATTAATGAGTCAAATTGCATAACTAAAATATTAATAATATTTATAAATCAACTTATATATCTATAGTAATTACGGCAAGCTTCTGGGAGGAATAGGAGAATGTACTTCATTTCTGATGTTAAATTATAAAATTCTGTTTTTTGGTGAAAATTCACAAGATAAACTGATTGAAAACATTGAAATATCCACCGCATTGTCGGATTATTTATGGCTTTTCCTAATTGATTTTTTACAGTATAGTTTAAGGACTTTAAAGCCGCTCTAATCTCTCTTTGTGCTAGAGTATAAACTAGCAAACACAACCCCATTATCATTGCTAATGCTTCTATGGATTCTCTGATTGCAGCCATTGCTGTGCAAAATTCTCTATCACTTGTAACGCGTAACGAAAGTGATTTTGCTCAAACAGGGGTTGTAATCCTTAATCCTTGGTCTGCTTGAGTCGCCTCAGTATACTAAGTAATGTCCCGATGCACGTTTGGGTAGCCCCTCGTCCCCCCTTTGGTTATGCTGAAACTAATCCCCGTCGAAGTCCTGGCTGATGCGTCATCGCTTGGGATTGAGGCCAGTGCTGATGGATCTGATGGCTGGGATTGAGGTTACTGGCAGTGAGGCAACTGTAGAAGCGATCGCTCCTTGGGAATTGAAGAAGTTGCTTTAATGAAAGTGGGAAAAGTGTGAAAAGTGTGAAAAGTAGGATGTTTTGTAGTAACCCTTGATTATGCTGTTGATAAGTTGTATTGTTAATGCATATTACATGGTCACTCCGAAATCATATATCTTCTATAACCAATGAAAAAAATATTACTGTTAGGGTTTGCTGTAGCACTTACTGCTGGAATTGTAACAATCCCTAATGGGGGTAGAACCGATGTCGTTAACGCACAACTATTAGACTTAAATGTGAATACATCTAACTCCACCTGTCCAACAAACAAGATCTGTGTGTGGAGCAAGCAGCAATTTGAGGGTGTTCGCTCAATTTATAGGTACGCTATTGACTCATTCTCTGATCGCGATGGTTTTCAGAAAACATGTGTACTGATACTGGATAATTCCATAGATAATAACGAATTTGTAAACATCGGTCGCTCAATACGTAATAACAGTCCATGTCGTGTGCTCCTATACATACAAGGAGAGAGGAGATTAGTTGAAACTGGTCTTCTTGTGGTTGATGCGATTGCTCCAAACACTTCGAAGTCTGACAGTGGAGAGTTTCGCCAAATCGAGGCGGATCGACTCCAAAGACTTTAGCCGTCAACCGTGACAAAAGAAAGCGGGGGAAGCTGTTCTTGAGCAAACTCCATACATAATGTAAGGGCTTCCATATGATTACGCCGCCCCTACTGTGAAGAAACCATTCAGCCAAGCCAACAAGAAGTAATTGACGTACTGCAACAGTTGAGGGAAATCCCCTGTACCCCACAGTTTCAGCTCAATTGCGAGATTCAACGCACAGTCAGGCGGTGCTGGGAGAATGTGCCAGGAGCGGTCACTTATTTAAAGGAGGCGTTAAGAACTTGGAAAGGGATTAAGTTACCAGAAGTTGTATTTGTAGCGGCTTGCAAGGAAAGACGCAAACCGGAGTCAGTGCATGTCAAATCTGCTGCGATGCCTACGGCGGGCTGCGCCTACGCCAATGTGAAAAGTGCCAAAGATAATAGTAGATTATGTCTGTGTCCGGCGCGGCGACGGGGGTCTTCTAGACCTGCAAAAGCTTTGATAATTTCGATTTCACACACGGTAATAGATGCTTGAAGTAGAACTGGCGCTGCATCTTACCATATCGCGTCTACATTTAGAATGAAATAGCCCTGGATAAATATCCATCTATTTCAATACTGCTCGGATAAGCAGGGGAGGCAGGGGAGGCAGGGGAGGCAGGGGAGGCAAAAACTCTCCCCCTGCTCCCCCTGCTTGCCTCAACCAAGAAATTCCTTAACCGAGCAGTATTGCCATCTATTTTACTTTTAATAAACTCTGATTCTGGTAAAGTTGTGACTATGCGCTTATATTAGCTCCACGCCCAGATTAATAGTAATTATTCTTATTTAGGTGTAATCAACTTTCTTTTTTGATAGTTCTTTTGTACTATATATCTGTTTTGTTGGGGTGTGACAGTTGTGGGTGCGGAATGTGGGTTCTTAGATTAGGCTAGGTAAGGGATTGGGTATTGGGCATGGGGCATGGGGCATTGGGAGTATGGGAGGGGTGGGAAGCTTTTCATAATCTCCCCACACTCCCTCATCTCCCCGCGTCACCGCGTCACCGCGTCACCAATACGGTTCGGTTAAGGTTTTTTGATGAAAATTCTAGATCCAAAGACGCGATAAATCGCCGTCTCTACAAGGATCAATCTTTCGTCTTGACGGCAATTTACCCTTGTCTGGTGCCTTAATCGAACCGTATTGCCCGCATCCCTACTCCCTACTCCCTACTCCCTTAAAAACCCAGACAATGGTGGAACAACTCAAACCCCGCTATTCTGTTCTTTGGACGGACAAAATCGCCGAAGTGCCCCAAAATGCCTGGAACGCTTTGGCAATGCCACTCAAAACACCTTTTTTAGAGTGGGAGTGGCTGAACAATCTGGAAACTTCCCAGAGTGCTACGGCTAAAACCGGTTGGTTGCCAAATCATTTGACGTTGTGGCGAGACAGAACACTCATTGCTGCTGCGCCACTTTATCTAAAAGGACATAGTTCTGGTGAGTTTGTCTTCGATCATCAGTGGGCAGAGTTAAGCGATCGCATTGGCATCCGGTATTATCCTAAACTGCTGGGAATGACACCATTTACCCCTGCTGAAGGTTATCGATTTTTAATTGCCCCAGGGGAAGATGAGAATGAAATTACAGCAATAATGGTGCATGAAATTGACACTTTCTGTGCTAAAAATCGCATCTCTGGCTGTCATTTTCTTTTCGTTGATCCCCAATGGCGTCCTGTGCTAGAACGACATGGTTTTACAAGCTGGCTGCACCACAGCTTCATTTGGGAAAATTCTGGTTTTAAAACTTTTGATGACTACTTGCAAGTATTTAACGCCAATCAGCGTCGCAACATCAAGCGGGAACGTAAAGCTGTGGAAAAGGCAGGTTTACGATTGCAACCATTGACTGGGGATCAAATTCCTCAGTCTTCTTTTCGTTTGATGTATCAGTTTTATACTGACACCTGCGATAAATTTGGCTGGTGGGGTAGCAAATATCTCACACAGCGGTTTTTTGAACAACTAGAGACTGATTATCGCCATCGAGTTTTGTTTTTTGCCGCATATAGCGAGGAAGATAATTCTCATCCTTTAGGAATGTCCTTTTGTTTATTTAAAGACGACAAACTCTATGGACGCTATTGGGGTAGTTTTCAAGAAATAGATTGCTTACATTTTGATGCTTGTTATTATGCGCCGATTGAGTGGGCGATCGCTAACAATATCCAAATTTTTGATCCTGGCGCCGGTGGACGCCATAAAAAACGGCGTGGTTTCCCCGCTATGCCCAATCACAGTCTGCACCGCTTTTACAATAATCGTTTAGGACAAATTTTGCGCCCCTATATTAAAGAAGTAAATCAACTCGAACAGCAGGAGATTGAGGCGATTAATGCAGAGTTGCCATTTAGTAATCAGCGAGATTCTTAAATCATGCAAAGTCATTATCAATAAACTCTATACCCCCACCAAGCATGAAAGTGGTATTATTGCCCATTCCCTACTCGTCATTTATAACTCAGAAGGTGAACGACGAATTACACTTGATATAGAGTGTAAAAACTCTCAAGAAAAAATTTGCTTTTGATAATGCTTACTGATTTAATGGTTAAAGATTTAGCAGCAATTGATGATAAACTTTCCCAGCGTCATATTGACCTCGATCCCGGTGGATATTTCATCATTTATTTGGATAGAGACGCAGAGGTGATTTATGCCAAGCATTTTACAAATGTAATTGATGAGCGCGGTTTAGCAGTCGATCCAGAAACGGGAAAGGTAATTCCTGCACGAGAAAAGGTAGAACGAACTCACACTACAGTTTTTAGTGGGAGAACAGCCAAAGAACTTTGCGTGAAAATCTTTGAAGAAACTCAGCCCCCTCCTGTCACGCAATTAAGTCATGCAGCTTATTTAGGTCGAGAATTTGTCCGGGCTGAAGTCGCTTTAGTCACAGAACAAGAGTATGTTCAAGATTAAAGTCAGGAGTGAGGAGTTAGGAGTTAATAGTGAGGAGTTAAAAGTTAAGAGTGAGGAGTTAGAAATTAAAAGTTAGAAATTCACGACTCCTAACTCCAAACTCTAAACTCCTAACTCTTAACTTTCTGATTACCCATCAGATGATGGCTGATTTATCTGATAAATGTAGTAAGTCGCCATTGGAATAACAGTGGCGGCAATTAACAATCCTATTACCCAAGCAGTAGCATTACCTTGGACAGCTTTAGTTTCTTCTGCGTTCTTGAAGGTACCTTCTACCTGTACATTATCATTGATTTCGGGTGGTCCTGGATCGGGTTTGCCTGAGAGAACGGCCACAAGGCGATCGCTAGTATCAAGAAATGCTTGGTTGTATTTATTGCCTTGACGTAAGGGTATACTTAGAGTTTCATCAGCTACACTCTCGGCAATAGAGTCTGTGAGCAAAGACTTAACTCGATCCCCAGTAATAATGGCGGTATTGTTGGTAGCTGTGTCAAGAACCAATAAAGTTTGATTACCTTGGGCTTCTTTTGTCGGAAACCATTTTTCAAACAGTTCTTTAGTAAAACTTTCCGCTGTTTCACCGTAGTCAAAGTGGCGAATAGTAACGATTCTGACTTGATTGCCAGTTTGCTTTGCCAAATCATCGAAAGCGCTGCTAATCTTACCTTCATTCACACGACTGATGACTTCACCTTGATCCAAAACCCAGGTGTCATTCCCTGATGTGAGATTGGGTATTTGATACACACCCGTGGCTAAAGCAGGTGCGCTAAACAGCGAAGCTGCTAAAATTACCGTCACTAATGGTAAAATTAACCGGATCAAATGTTTTTGATTGCTAAATACTTGTTTGAGGAGCTGTTTCATCGTATTAACTCTAAGACGGCCTTGCACCAAAAATACTATAGAACCACTGTAAAAATCACCTGGTTCTTAGTCTTCTCCAACAGGAAGTTTCTGCTAGTGTCAGCAGATATATATTTTACAGGATTTTTTTATTCCAAAAATTTGTTTAAAGCGAGGGTGTAAGCATCGATCTTGTGGCTTACACATCTGCTGGTTACAAGAAATACCGCCCTTGTGGGAATTAACCCAAATGCTGAGGGCGGAATTTGCAAACCATCTAGAAATAATATCGTATTATGAATATTTTTGGTAGAATAAACGATATTTTTTCATATATGCAAGTAGCTTTCGCTGCAACACCGATTGAGTGGTGATATCTGCATTTTTTATTTTGGGGCGTAAAAATAATTTTTGGCGTTGCTGATTAATGGGATGATTTTGATGGTTTTGTGGGATGGTTATCTTGCCCATTACTTGTATTTTCGCGCGGGCAAGATGCGCGCCCTACAAGAATTATCCCTTAATTCAGCTAAATTAAATTTGTATCAATATCAATAAATACATGACCATAATTCTAACTAACGATGACGGTATTGATGCCCCTGGTATCCGAGCGCTCGTCAAAGCTATAAACGGCAAAAATGCTATTATTGCGGCTCCTGCGGATCATCAGTCTGGTTGTGGACATCAAGTCACCACCACTCGTCCCATCAACCTCCAACGACGTTCGGAAACTGAGTATGCGATCGCCGGTACTCCCGCTGATTGTGTGAGAATTGCACTAACACAAATACCCGTAGATGTCAAGTTTGTACTTTCAGGTATCAACGCTGGCGGTAACTTAGGAGTGGATGTTTACATTTCTGGTACCGTTGCTGCTGTGCGAGAAGCCGCAATGCACGGTATTGGGGGAATTGCTATTTCCCACTATCGCAAAGCCAAGCAAAATTTTGATTGGGATCTGGCTGCCAAATTTACAGCTGAAGTTTTAGCCGACTTATTCAAGCGTCCCCTCGAACCGGGATGCTTCTGGAATGTAAACTTGCCGCATCTGCAACCGGGAGAACCAGATCCTGAAGTGGTGTTTTGCCAACCCTGTATCAAACCTTTACCCGTCAATTATCGCATTGAGGGTAATGATTTTTATTATGTTGGGGAATACGGCAAACGCGATCGCACTCCTGGTAGCGATGTCGATGTATGTTTTTCTGGCAACATTGCTGTAACTCAATTAAGAGTTTGACACAAGGCAAAAAGCAAAACTTATTTTTACTTTTCAATCACTCGATCCTTGAATTAAATACATGAACCGATCTAGAGTTTGTGTCAGTTCGTTGAGTTTTTGCAGTGAATTATGCTGAGATTCAGCAAGAGTTTGTACTGCATCACATAAAGCAACAATTTGATAGCCTTGTTGCTGCACCTGCTGTCCCTGTGTTTCAAGCTGTGTGCTGACAGTCTCCAATCTTTCGGCAAGACGTTCAATTGTCTCAGTCGTAGATAGTACTGCTTCCCCAATTTGTTCCACAATAGATTCCAAGCGATTTATTTTTACTTCAATTCCTGCTGAAATCATTTCTTTACCACCCTATTGTTGAGAGAGCATATTAGTAAAATTCCTAATTTCAATTGAAATAATTAATTCCAGTACAAACATTAGACAACACCGTTATTCCGATACTATGTGTGATTTTGTTGTTTGATGCATCTACCAAATGTCGTGTTTGGTTGCTTATATAGTAATCCGCTTTGATTTTTGAATTTATCTGTGTAAGTAGGGAGTGGGGGGTAGAGAATAGAGAATCAGAGTTTTTGAGTTTAGGGTGAGTTTTTCACGCAATCAAATAGGAGTCTTATATAGGACTCATATTTGATTTTTGAACAAAACTTAGTACACCTTTATTCCTGTTTCCTAGTCCCCAGCCCCCAATCCCCAGTCCCTTACCTCTACGAGTCATTCTCCAAATCAAATCGGATTGCTATAGGTACTTAATGAATTGCAATTTTTAATCAATCTTGTTGATTAGATATCTAAAATAATTAACTGTGTAGAAAAATACTTGTTTAAATTGGGTTTTAATTGATACAAATTTCATCTCCTTATGAATTTTACCAAGATTAAGTAAATCTACAGTTACAATCAATATTTTTAATCAGGCTAAGTTTATAGTCTCATTAAGTCTAAGTAATTATACCTTTGTTATTTAACATTTCATCCAACAATTTATCAAATACGATAAATCAGGATTTGTCTAAGTGCCAATTCTCAAAATTGAGAATTGCAATTTACTTTCTGTCTTTCAGTACAACTGAAGGGTATCTGGCTGGGACTATTAATTTTATTGATGAGTGTTTATGTCGATCGCCATCGCTCTGAAAATCAATTGGTATAAATTTTCTTAACTCAAAAGATGACGCACTTGGAGTAAAACTATACGCATATCTGGGAATGACTCTTAATTAGTTGTGCTAATCGCAGTAACGGGGGATGGGGACACACAGTTAACTGTGCATCCCTACCAATGACTGTATTTTATTGAACTAAAATATTTGATTTAGATAATCGAATTGCTCAAAAATACGATCGCCATCGCACACAAACACCAGCCAGCAATATTAATTTTCCAAGGTACAATTCGGTTGATTTCACCCATACCCATCGCACCACCAATTTCTTTAACACTCATGGTAACTACAATTTGAGTTAAGACCATACCTGTTATATACGCAATTAACGGTATTATTCCTGACTCAACAATTGATTGTCCGTGAGCGTAACCCTGAAATAAACCAACACTGACACCCATCAGAGCAAGTACTATAAAGTTTACCTGATTTGGCATTATCAGCATTGTGCTTAAGAAAATGGTAGAAATACTTATGGCTATTTCTATTCCTGGTAAATTTATCTGCAATAAATGAATTATAGTCCCCAAAATTACTGCTAAGACAAAATATCCAACTATCAAAGTGCCACGAACAAATATAGCTGACAGTAAGCCAATAACAACAATGCCAACTAAACACTTTGAGTTAATCACTGGATTTGCTACTCCCCAGAAAAAGCCTTCCCAAAAGTTAGAGATGGCGTGAACAACTGGTGTTCCACTCCAGGAACTGAGCAAGCTAATTAAAATTAGAGCTGCGATCGCTCCAATATGGCGATCGACTAACTTCGGGGTATAAAATTCCGGTGTAGCACAGAATTCTGATAATTTAGTTTTGAACATAGCTATATGCAAAATTAGGTTTTTCGGTAATTTATACTACCCACCTACTTTCAAAAACTAACGTGATAATAACGATAAATCATCTTAACTTTATAAAGTTATGTAAAGTGTCAGTAGTGGTGACAGTATACGAGAATTGAGTGTGTTAATAATTACTATGCTTTGAGAATAAAAACAGAACACCAGAGACAAGAGATAATAAAGGTTTATCCAACCGTATTCAGCTTTACCCAACCTAAAACTTTTCTTAACTAAACTGTATTCAGAAGAAGGCTAATCTCGAAAACACCTTTATTGGAAGAGAGAATGAAATTCATCAAATTACTACTGCTTAGTATTGCTCTCATCCTTTTTGCATGGATTAGTCCACTGCAAGCTAGTCCAAGTACTTTACCGACCGTTGAGGAACTTCAAACAACATCTCTGAAAAATTCAGAAAATGTATTGAATGTTGGAACAATTATATTGCCTCAATTATCCAAATTCGCTTTAGTTGATGAACTAGCCGAGAAGTATACGCCTAGTAAAATATTGAGCTACGATCGCGCAAGAGACCAAATGTTTGGTATTATCGACAACCAAGCAGGTATTGTGACAGATATTTATGCCAGTTATCCAATTCGTTTAATTGGCAGGGGCGATCCAAGTCAGGAAGCTGGTAAATTAAAGGTAAATACCGAACATGTTTGGCCACAAAGTAAAGGTGCTAACAAGGGTAATGCCCAAGGTGACCTTCACCATCTGTTTCCTGCACGAGAAGATATTAATAGTGACCGAGGCAATAAACCCTTCGATGATATAGCCGACACAACTACTAAGAAATGGTATCGAAATAATACTGTTCAATCTACAATTCCTAGTAGTGAAATTGATGAATTCAGCGAATCAGCATCTACTAAATTTGAGCCTAGAGAGAAAGTAAAAGGAAATATAGCTAGGGCAATGTTCTACTTTTACACTATCTATCGAAATCAGGCTGACAAAGAAGATCCAAATTACTTTCAGAATCAGCGTCAGACTTTGTGTAAATGGAACCAGCAAGATCCCCCTGACACTGCTGAAATAGAACGTAATCAGACGATCGCCAAGTTTCAAGGAAATGATAATCCATTCGTGCTAGATATTACACTAGCAGAACGGGCATACTGTAATACTTAAAAGTTTAGTGACCTTAATGTAATAATTCCTCAACTTGATGCTGGCTCCATAAAGTTCTGTAAAGTCCCTGTTGTTGTACCAGTTCTAAGTGATTTCCCACCTGCACAATTTTTCCCTTTTCCATGACAAAAATTCGGTCAGCAGCAGCAGCAGCAGATAATTGATGGGTGATAAAAATTACTGTCTTTCGCTGTGTACCACCGGAAAGATTTTTGAGAATTTGTGTAGCTGTTTGATTATCTACACTGGAGAGGGCATCATCTAAAATTAACACTGGTGCATCAACCAGCATAGCTCTAGATAGGGCAGTACGTTGGCGTTGACCGCCAGAAAGAGTAATTCCGCGTTCGCCAACGATAGTTTCGTATTGCTGGGGAAAATTATTAATTTCTCCATCAATTTGAGCCAATTTAGCTACAGATACTACCTGTTCTTGTTCGCTAACTGGGTCACCGTAGCGGATATTATTTTTGATTGTGGTGCTAAAGAGAAAACTATCTTGGGGAACGTAGGCGATCGCACTTCGTAAATCTCCCAAGGCTATTTTAGTAATATCGTGCCCATCTAAAAACAATTGTTCTGGTTCAATATCCAACAAACGCGGCAAAGCATTGGCCAAAGTAGATTTCCCCGAACCAATTGCCCCAACAATTGCCACGGTTTCTCCTGGGGCAACGGTAAAGTTAATATTTTCTAAAGCTGGATTCGTGGAACCAGGATAAGTGTAGCTGAGATTTTTCGCCGTCACTTCTCCTTTGAGTTCATCCATTGTTAGATGTACCGCATCGGCTGTGTCTTGAATTTTTGGTGTGACACTGAGAATCGATTCAAGCCTATCGATACTAACTTCACCCCGTTGGTAGGTGCTAATTGTGAACCCTAAAAGAGCAGTGGGGAAAACTAAACGCTCTACATAGATTAAGAGTGCTAAAAAGTCCCCAACTTCAAGCGTCCCAGAAGACATCCGCGCCGCGCCTAGCCAAATAATTACTAGGGAACTGACATTAGCTAGGCCGCCAATTAAAGGAAAAAGCGTATTTCGGCTTTTTGCCAGTTCCAAATTAGCAGCCAATAGTTGCTGATTTTTCTTGGCAAAAGCTCGACGTTCGTTGGCTTCTTGGGCGTAAATTTTAATCAAGGCAATCCCACTGATATCTTCTTGGATGAGTTCGCTGATATCAGAGAGTTGCTCTTGGACTGCTGCTTGTTGTTTGCGTAAGCGATCGCTAAACAAACTCACCAACAAGAACATAAAAGGGTACACTGCCAAAGACGCTAGTGTGAGATCCACACTAATCGCCAGCATTACTGGCAGTGTCAGAGCGTAGGCAAAAACTGTATTTGCAAAACTCAAGACGGCAAAACCCAACAACCGCTTGATATTGTCCACATCGCTGGTAGCCCGACTAATCAAATCACCAGCAGTATTACTGGCAAAATAAGACGGTTCCAGCTTCAATAAGTGTTCAAAAATCCGTTGTTTGAGGTCAAATTCCACCTGACGCCCTACCCCAAATAGCCAAATGCGTGAAGCCATACGCATTAGCCACATTGCTGAACTGAGCAATACAATAATAACTACGTAATGTATTATTTGATTCCAGTTGAAAGTAGTTGAGAGTTTGTCAACACCAGCACGAATCAACCAAGGGATATAAACGCCCAGGGCATTAACAGACAACAAAGCGAGGATGCCTAAAGAGGCTTCCCGCCAATGGGGTCGAAGGTAAGCACCAAGTTTAGCGAGTCTTCGAGATTTTGCCATTAAAGCAATTTTGCAACTTTATCATCCTAAATTAACTGCTATTCCCAGAAGGCAGCTGTGTAGAGGGAATATTGCTTGGCGGCAATCACAGCCTAAATTAATCCAGCCACTAGTACTGTGTTCCCGAAAGGTTAGCAGTACTAGGGCGTGGGTTGTTGCCTTTTGAGTATTTCTTTTTTACTTTCTTACCGCTGAACACGCAAGAACCTGTAAATTTCAGTGAGATAACTTTCCCAAGTTCTCGTTGTCAATTGCAGGGTTTCCGCATTAGGTACAAAGTCTTCAAGTCGCAAACCGCGTGTGCGAATATCTTGAGGATTTCCTTGCAATAGATAGGGAGGCACTCTCAAATTATAAGAAAGAATGTTATTCCCCGTCACATCTGAAATGTTTGCTGCGGTGGTTTGTTGTCCCAATGCCACTAGTGTTTCAGGTGTTGATACAGCAGCTGCTCCTAAGGGCGCTCTATAGAGAAAATAGGCCACTGCTGGTGTACTTGCCAACAGCAAAATCGTTATTGCCCAACCCACTAAGTATCCTCCTGGTTTGTCTATCCCGCCTCCTTTGATTTTCTGAGCTGCCAGAATCATCAGTAAAACAGAGGCTCCTAAAGGCTTGAGTGGAAAAGACAGCATTCTCCACAACGACGCCACCGCTGGTTCATTGGGATTGAGAAACGATAGGGCTACGATTACCAAGATAACGACTAAGATTAATCGCCCTACAAAAGTTCCTGAAGGATAAAATCGCTGGAACAGAGAATATACGATAGTGCCAATCAACAGCCACAGCAGTACCCGGCTTAGCAATAGAAACATAGATTAACTCTCAAATTTTCTGGTGCGGTGAGCCAGTGCGGTGGTGAGGCAGTCTGCTTTGATTGGGGTTTCGATGCCACTTTTTTTAGTTGGACATTGCCCAGTAAAGTCATGACTCCCCAGAAGAAACTGCCGAAAGGGTTTCCCGATATCAAGCAACCAGTGTGGTCTTTGGGAGACAGTCTATTCGGCGGAAAATGCCCAATAAACTCCCCATGAACGACTGGCGTCAACTGGCTAACCCATAAGAGTTAGCCTAGAGGTTTCGGGAAATGGATTTATTTTATCGTCAAATTGTAATTGCACCGTTTGACTTAAAATACCTCAAACCTCACACCGAAAGACTACCGTCGTAGTGATTTTAGTGCAATTTTTTGACACTGCGTCTATTATTTATAAATTTGCAGAAGAGTAATGTGGCACCAGTAAATTAAATTAATTGAGTAGTTGTTAACTTAAAAGGAAAAACTATGTCGTCTGGAAAGTCTACTATCTTGGTAACAGGGGGAGCTGGGTATATTGGCTCCCATACGGTGCTTGCTCTCAAGCAAGCGGGTTATAACGTTGTCATCCTTGATAATTTGGTATATGGGCATCGGGACCTCGTAGAGAAGGTTTTACAAGTAGAACTAATAGTCGGCGACACAGGCGATCGCCCTTTGCTCGATCGCTTATTCCAAACCCACGATATTGAAGCTGTGATGCACTTCTCTGCCTATGCCTACGTGGGAGAATCGGTAACCGACCCTGCCAAATATTACCGCAATAACGTCCTTGGGACTCTCACCCTGTTAGAAGCTATGTTGACGGCTTCTGTGAAGAAATTTGTCTTTTCTTCCACTTGTGCCACTTATGGTGTACCAGAATTCGTACCCATTCCCGAAACCCATCCCCAAAATCCGATTAATCCCTATGGTGCTAGTAAACTGATGGTAGAACGGATTCTTGCTGATTTTGATGTGGCTTACGGTTTCAAATCAGTGCGTTTCCGCTATTTTAATGCCGCTGGTGCTAATCCCAATGGTTTGTTGGGTGAGGATCACAATCCAGAAACCCATTTGATTCCCTTGGTGCTGTTGACAGCTTTGGGCAAACGAGAATCGATCTCAATTTTCGGCACCGATTATCCCACCCCCGACGGAACTTGTATTCGTGATTACATTCATGTGAATGACTTAGCAGATGCTCATATTTTGGGATTGGAATACTTATTAAAAGGTCGCGATAGCGAAGTTTTCAATTTGGGTAATGGTAGCGGTTTCTCTGTCAGAGAAGTCATTGCAGCAGTCGAGGCGGTGACAGGAGTTCCCATACCGATCGAAGAACGCGATCGCCGTCCTGGCGATCCCCCAAATCTCATTGGAGCTAGCGAGAAAGCCAGAACAATCTTAGGCTGGCAACCTCAGTACACATCCATCAAAGATATAGTTGCTCATGCGTGGCAGTGGCATCAACAGCGACATCATTCGATTTGAGGCATTGGGCATTGGGCATTGGGAAGAAATCTTTCCCCTCTCTCCCCCTGCTCCCCCTGCTCCCCTTGTTACACGCCATTTTCCTTAAACCACGCCAAAAGGCGTTTCCAACCGTCCTGAGCATCTGTCTGGCGGTAGGAGGGACGATAATCGGCAAAAAATGCGTGGGGTGCATCAGGGTAAACGATGATTTCTGATTTGCTGCTGCTTTTCTTGAGGCGCTCGCGCATCTGCTCTACTGTATCTAGGGGAATACCCGTATCTTGACCTCCATAGAGTCCGAGAACTGGCACTGTCAATTTTGATGCAATATCAACGGGATACTTTGGTTGAAGTTCAGTAGCATCGCCTACGAGTCGCCCGTACCACGCTCCCCCCGCCTTTACCTGGGGATTGTGTGCTGCGTATAGCCAGGTGATGCGGCCGCCCCAACAAAAGCCTGTAATCGCCAATTTATTGGCATTACCTTTGGCTGATTTCACAGCCCAGTTTACGGTGGCGTCAAGGTCGGATAGCACTTGGGCATCTGGTACTTTGGCGACAATTGGGCGAATTTCGTCGATACTGCTTAATTTTGAAACATCGCCTTGACGGACAAACATTTCCGGAGCGATCGCCAAATACCCCAACTTGGCAAAGCGGCGAGTGATATCCTGAATATGCTCGTGTACGCCAAAGATTTCTTGAATTACTAAAACAATTGGGAAATTTTCACCAGTGGCGGGTACTGCTCTGTAGGCAGTAATTTCGCCATCTTTAACGGGAATTTTCACTGCACCAGCTACCAACCCCTTGTTATCAGTGGTGATGACTCCGGCAGAAATCGGCTGCACTGCCAAAGCAAAACCCGTCGCCAAGGTGGCTGTGGCGATAAATTTGCGGCGAGTTATTTCTTTCATCATCTCTACCTTGAATTGGCGAAAACTTTGTGGTTTGTTATCCGTACAGTACCATAAAAGAATTACTACACTTTCGCAATCAGCATACTGGAATATTCCCTGCATTCTGCAAAGAAATTGCGATCGCCACATATAGCAATCCTATTTCATCTGAATTATTGCAATTATTCATTAATGCAATTAAATTATTTTTAACCATTCATCTGCTCATTTAGGCACGATAAAACTTCAAACCAGCCTAAATAAAAAATGGAGATTGTGAGTTATGACTCAAGCCTTACGCAAACTAGTTACATTCAACGAATTTATTGCCCAATACCCCGACAACTCAAACAAACGCTATGAATTACACGATAGAGTAGTAATTGAAATGCCCCCACCTACAGGCGACCATGAAGAAATAGTTCTATTTTTAATCGAGAGATTTATTTTAGAATATACGCGCTTAAAACTACCCTATGGCAGTCCAAAAACGGTGTTGGTAAAACCTCCTGAAAGTGAATCAGCTTATTTACCAGATGTATTGTTGCTAAACCGCCCCAATTTAGTAAATGAACCTCTGTGGAAAAAAGAGTCTACCCTGACTCAAGCTGCATCAATTCCCTTGGTGGTAGAAGTTGTTAGCATCAATTGGCGAGATGACTATTTCACAAAAGTAGGCCAATATGAAGCTGTAGGCATACCTGAATATTGGATTGTAGACTACGCAGCACTGGGAGGTAGGCGATTTATCGGTAATCCCAAACAGGCCACAGTATCGATTTATTTACTAGTTGAGGGCGAATACCAAGTCAGTCAGTTCTGTGGGAGCGATCGCATTATTTCACCCACTTTCCCAGAATTGAATTTAACCGCAGAGGAGATTTTCAAAGCTGGTAATATTTAAATAGGATTCTAGACGTTCTACAAATTTAAATATTCTTAACAAAAACTTTAACAGACATCTGGAAAATAGTAATTGCTTCATGAGTTAAGACAGTGCAATATGTTAACTCAGCACTCATTACTGAGATTTATTTCGCTGATATGTGGGAATCCTATTTGATTTTTGGGAAGCTAAGTACAAGTTGAAAAAACTTCTTGCCTCTTGCCTACTTACGCTGTAGGAGTTCAAAAATCAAAGCGGACTGCTATAAAATATCGCCAAGTCACTCAAAATCAAATACACCAACAGTTCATCTGTTACTTTTAGGAATTAGCTGCTAACACTTAAGTTTATATAGAGCGCAAAATACATGGGACAAGGTTTTTTACAAATCGGCTTAACGCTGTGTATCGTTGTAGCAATTACTCCAGTATTTGGAAGATACATAGCGCGTGTCTTCTTGGGAGAAAAAACACTGCTTGACTTCTTAATGAACCCGATAGAGCGAAGTATGTACGTACTAGCGGGTGTCCGCAGAAAAGATGATATGACGGGCTGGCAATATATCCGGGCTGTAATATGCACTAATCTGATTATGGGTATTTCAGTGTATTTACTGTTATATTTTCAGAGACTCTTACCCTGGAATCCTAACGGCTTAGGTAGTCCTAGTTGGGATGTATTGCTGCACACAACTATTTCCTTTTTAACGAATACCGACCAGCAACACTATGCTGGTGAGACAACCTTAAGTTATTTTAGCCAGGTAGCAGCTTTAGGCTTTTTGATGTTCACCTCCGCAGCCACCGGTTTAGCGGTGGGAATTGCTTTTATTCGGGGGTTGACGGGTAGACGGCTAGGTAACTTTTACGTCGATCTTACCCGTGCGATCGCGCGAATATTACTGCCAATTTCAATTATTACTGCGATCGCCTTGATTTTAGTAGGTGTACCGCAAACATTACTTGGGACTATGGATATCACAACCTTAGAGGGAGGAACTCAGTATATCGCCAGAGGCCCCGTAGCATCCTTTGAGGCGATCAAAATGTTAGGCGAAAATGGCGGCGGCTTTTTTGGTGCTAATTCTGCCCATCCCTTTGAAAATCCCAATGGCGCTTCTAACTTAATCGAAACGATCGCCATGATTTCCATACCAGCAGCCTTAATTTATACCTACGGTGTATTTGCCAACAACATTAAACAAGCATGGCTGCTTTTCTGGATGGTGTTTATAGTTTTTGTCGTTTTAGTTGGAGTGACAGCCGTAGGAGAACTGCAAGGTAATCCCCTGATTAACAAAACCATCGGATTAGAACAGCCGAGTTTAGAGGGTAAAGAAGTCCGATTTGGTTGGGCCCAAACGGCATTTTGGGCAGTTATGACCACCGCCACCATGTGTGGTGCTGTGAATGGGATGCACGATTCCTTAATGCCACAGGGAATATTTTCGACTCTGTTCAACTTATTTATCCAAATTATCTGGGGTGGTCAAGGAACTGGAACGGCTTACTTATTCATTTACTTAATTCTCACCGTTTTTCTGACTGGGTTAATGGTGGGACGTACCCCAGAGTTCTTAGGACGCAAAATTGAAAAACGGGAAATCGTCCTCGCCAGCGTAGTGTTGTTAATTCACCCAATTGTAGTTTTAATTCCCAGCGCGATCGCCTTAGCTTATCCAATTTCCCTATCTGGAATTAGCAATCCTGGCTATCACGGCATTTCCCAAGTAGTTTATGAATATGTCTCAGCGGGGGCGAATAATGGTTCTGGCTTAGAAGGATTGAAAGATAACAGCCTCTGGTGGAACTTAAGTACTTTAGTTAGCTTGATAGTAGGACGCTACATTCCGATGTTTGCCATCCTACTGTTAGCTGACGGGATGTCCGGGAAACAACAAGTAGAAGAAACTCCTGGCACCCTGAGAACTGATTCTTTGGTATTTATTGGGATCGCCGCTGGAGTCACCCTGGTTTTGGGAGTATTGACTTTCTTTCCCGTTTTAGCTTTAGGCCCCATAGCCGAAGGTTTACAACTAGCGTCTGGCAGCTAGAAAAGTTATCTGTTGACGGTTAATAGTCATCAGTCATCAATCATCAGTCATCAGTCATCTTCTAACTTTATGAATAAAGCGGCAACTACCTCCAAAGCTAGACGCCCAAATTCTCGTCCTGGCGATCGCCGCCAAGCACGTAAAAAGGCCAGGGTAAATACTAAATGGCTGTACTTAAGGGCAGTTCGAGATGCTTTTCTCAAACTCAACCCTAAGTATGCAATCAAAAATCCGGTGATGTTTTTGGTTTGGGTGGGAACGATCGTTACTCTATTGGTAACCATCGATCCCAACTTATTTGGCCCAGTCACCCAAAAAAAACCACAACTGTTTAACGGCTTGTTATCAGGGATTTTATTCTTTACAGTTTGGTTTGCCAATTTTGCTGAAGCCATCGCCGAAGGGCGAGGAAAAGCTCAAGCTGATGCCTTACGATCTACAAAATCAGAAACCATCGCTAAAAAACTCGCTCCTGATGGCACAATTAGTGAAGTTCCATCCACCAGCCTCAAACAAGGCGATACTATCTACGTGGTTGCTGGCGATATTATACCCGCCGATGGGGAAGTAATTATGGGTGTCGCCTCAGTGGATGAATCCGCAATTACTGGGGAATCCGCACCAGTATTAAAAGAATCAGGCTCCGATGTTGCCAGTTCCGTCACTGGTGGGACACGAATTATCTCAGATGAATTGATTATCCGCATCACATCTGATCCAGGTAAAGGTTTTATTGACAGGATGATTGCCTTGGTAGAAGGCGCCCAACGCAGCAAAACACCTAATGAAATTGCCTTGACCGTGTTGCTGGCAGTTCTCAGCTTAGTATTTTTGTTTGTTGTGGCGACCTTGCCCGCACTTGCCTATTATGTCGATAGTCCAGTTAGCATCCCAATTTTAATTGCCCTATTAGTGGCATTAATTCCCACCACCATCGGCGGATTACTGAGTACCATCGGCATTGCTGGTATGGATCGAGTCGCCCAATTTAACGTCATTGCCACCTCAGGACGAGCCGTAGAAGCTTGTGGTGATGTCAACACTCTAGTTCTCGATAAGACAGGTACAATTACCCTTGGTAACCGTTTGGCAGAAGAATTTATTCCCATCGACGGTCATACTATGGCGGAAATTGCCAGTGTTGCTTGGGCAGCTAGCGTATTTGACGATACACCAGAAGGTAAATCTATTGTCCGGCTAGCAGAAAAGTTAGGCGCAAGATTTGATTTTGACTCTAGTCAGGCCCAAGGAGTCAATTTTTCTGCCAAAACACGTATGAGTGGTACGAACTTACCTGGTGGACATGAGGCCAGGAAGGGAGCAGTGGAAGCCATTAAAGGATTTGTCCGTTCCCGCAACGGACGCGATACGCCAGAACTAGATACAGCCTACGAGCGAGTTTCTCACCTGGGAGGTACACCCCTAGCAGTCAGTCTAGATAACGAAATCTACGGAGTTATTTATCTTAAAGATATTGTGAAACCTGGTATCCGCGATCGCTTTGAACAACTACGACGCATGGGAGTGCGTACCGTCATGCTAACAGGCGATAACCGGATTACAGCTTCCGTCATTGCTAGAGAAGCAGGCGTGGACGACTTCATCGCCGAAGCCACACCAGAAGACAAAATCAGCGTCATTCAAAAAGAACAAGCAGCAGGTAAACTAGTTGCCATGACAGGGGACGGAACTAACGATGCTCCTGCATTAGCCCAAGCTAACGTCGGCGTCGCTATGAATACAGGAACCCAAGCCGCAAAAGAAGCCGCTAACATGGTAGATTTGGACTCCGATCCCACAAAATTAATCGATATTGTGAGTATTGGCAAACAATTGCTGATTACTCGCGGTGCATTGACGACATTTTCCATCGCCAATGATATTGCTAAATACTTTGCGATTATTCCAGTAATCTTTGTCGCTGCTAACCTGCAAAGCTTGAATATTATGAATTTGACCAGTCCTAATTCTGCTGTATTATCGGCACTGATTTACAACGCTTTGATTATTCCAGCTTTGATTCCTTTGGCATTGAAAGGTGTGCAGTTTAGACCCCTAACAGCTAATCAGCTATTGCAGCGTAACATCTTAATTTATGGCTTAGGTGGCGTGATTACGCCGTTTATCGCTATTAAATTGATAGATATGCTGATTACAGTTGTAGGCTTGGCTTAACAACAGCAAAAATAGAGACATTGCAGGACAAGCGCCTCTTACCAAGTTAAGATATTAGACATTTTTGCTTGTTTTATTTTTATTTTTACCTGTTGAGAAGGGAAACAAAAAGAATATGAATAAATATCGTTGTTATTCCAATACCCTTGGGTTAGAGCCAAAAACCTGAAAGTGCATAGGTTGGATTGAGAAAGGTAGCTTGCTTAAGGCAGGATAACCGAATATTTTCCGGACTTCATTAGGTTCTCACACGATCGGCCAAACCTACAATTATCCTTCACTAAGCGTATTGGTTTTTACTCAATACTCAGTTATAACTTTGAGATCGGCACTAAAGCAACGTGAGTTCGACGATATCCTTTGTTTGGTAGCAATGACATAAATAACATCTACCACTCGCTATTTTTATCGTGCTGTGGTTGAATGTGGTAGTTGTCCCAACTATTGATGCAGTTGACAGCATCAATAATTGGCAAAAGAATTAAAAATTAAAAATTAAAAACTAATTTTAGGAGCAAGTGGAAAATTTATTATGGCTATTATTCGAGAAACAATCAGAGCAATTTTCATAACTCTGATGCTTTGGTTGTTGACTGCAATCATCTATCCTCTGGTAATTCTTGTGGTGGGTCAAGTTTTCTTGCCCTATCAAGCTAACGGCAGCATCATGCGGAATTTAAATAACGAACCAATTGGTTCAGCTTTGATTGGTCAAAGCTTCACGTCTGAGCGATATTTTCATCCTCGTCCCAGCACTGTTAGATATAGCCAAGGCAAAAAAGCCAGGCCAACTGGCATATCTGGAGCCAGCAATCTCGCTCCTAGCAATCCAGAGCTACTCAATCGGATTATAGAGCAGGGAAACGAACTGCGAGACGAAAATCTCCAAGCGATCGCTGATATTATTTACACCTCTGGATCGGGTTTAGATCCCCACATTTCCTTCAAAGCAGCACGCCAGCAATTAGAGCGAGTAGCTCGTGCCCGTGGAGTCGCAGAAGAAGAAATTTTACGTCTAATTAATAAGTATACTGATGGCAGATTTTTGTGGATTTTTGGCGAACCTGGTGTCAATGTTCTCCGATTGAATTATGCTCTTGATCTGCAAGATATTAATCGTCAGCAAAATCAATAAATGTGAATGGGGTATTGGGCATTGGGCATTGGGCAGACTATAGGCCAATAGTTCAACTTAAGCTTTTTTCTTTCCCCCTGCTTCCCCTGCCTTAACAGATAAATTTCCTTAACTGAACCTTATTGGACTATAGCCCTCCAAACCATTCATAGCCTAGATCCTCCCAGTAGCCTTTGATAGGTAACAATTCACTGACTAGCGTAATCTGGGTTACCCATTTGCTTTGCTTGTAGCCGAGTTTAATAGGGGATGCTAAGCGGATGGGGGCACCATTATCAGGTGATAAGGGTTGTCCATTCTTTTGATAAGCCATGAGGGTTTGGGGATGTATGGCAGAAGCAATATCCCAGCTTTCATAATAGCCATCGACAGATTGAAAGTAGACATAGCGAACGCCTGATTTAGGCTTTACCAGCGCAAGTAAATCTTGTAATCGCACGCCTCCCCATTGAACGATCGCAGCCCAGCCTTCAACACAGATATGGCGAATCACCATCGAAGTCAAGGGCAGTTTTTGAATATCTGCCATGCTCAATTGCATCGGGTTATTAACTTCACCATCAATCTTCAAGCGGAACCGCACGGGATCAATTTGCGGTGTGAAGTTATATGTATTAATCAGCAATTTGTCTGGCTCAATAGCACTAACAGGAAATTCCGGCACTGGCTTCTGAGTTAGCAGCAGTGCTTCGAGACTTTGGTTTAGTGGCTCAGATAGTTGCCTAACACTATCTGAAAACGAATTTAATTCACAGCCACCTAAAAGCAAACCCATACCCGAAAGTCCAGATAATTGCAGTAAACGGCGACGGGATAAAGTGTGTTTGGGAAGAATTAGACTCATAAAATCTCTAGATGAACATAGACTTAATTAGACGGATGCTTCCTACCTTCAGGGCGAGGAAGGAATGAATAATTGTAAATAATATGACTGTGGGAACAGTGATAAAGTGAACAGTGCGTAGAGTTTGCCAATTGCCAAACAATCCAGAAAGCCAATGGAGTTGGGCAGGTTTGTACATCGCCAGGCCGCTGAAGATTGCCAGCAGCAGCACTGGAACGATCGCAGTGTAAACTAGCCGATGCCATGCGTAGTTCTTACGTTTAGGGTTTTGGCTGACTTGCAATGCTTTCAAATCCCCACCATCGACAAAGCGACGTTGCCAACGACGAGTCACGAAAACATAAAGTCCATACCAAAGCAAATTCAGCGAAAACAGCCACATAGCAGCAAAATGCCAATGTCTACCACCCGCTAGCCAACCTCCCAGCAACAGAAAATCAGGAAATTGCCAACCCCCACGCCCACCAAACACGGGATTGGCATTGTAAATTTGCAGTCCGCTGGCAATCATTAAGATCAAGCTGATGATATTAATCCAGTGAAAAGTCTTTGCTAAAAAAGTTTGACTTGGTGTCGAGCGGACTTTGCGTTTAGATGAAGTCATAGCAATTTTGGATTTTTACTCCTTTGTTAAGAGTTCCCCATTTCCTTTGAACTATCTCTTCCTTTGCGTCCTTTGCGTCCTTGGCGGTTTGTATAAAAAAAATTTGGGGTTATTGAGTAGAAATATGAATTCGTGTCACGCAGAGGCAAGGCAGCGCGGTCTTGGGGGTTTCCCCCATGAGCGACTGCCGCGCAGAGGCGCAAAGAGTAAGAGTTGAGGAGAGTTTATTTTGGAATTTCATATTCTAATTCAGCAACGCCAAAAATTTAGAGCCGTAGAGTCGGAAAGAATGGAGCCAGCCAAAGTTGTATCTGCACATCCCAACCCAGAAGAATAGCGATCGCTGTTGCCAGGATCGCCACGCCACCCACTCTTTGCAATACTGCACTATGAGAGCGGAGATTCAGCAATCTTCGGCTTAATACCCGGCCACCATAGGCGATCGCCAACAGCGGTAATCCGGCTCCAAATCCATAGGCAAGCAGTAGCCCAAATGCACCTGCAATTTGATGATTGACCGCTGCTAACACTAGAATTCCCCCCAGAACAGGCCCAGCACAGGGAGTCCATAAAAGCCCCAACTGAGTCCCTAGCCAAAATTCTCCTAAGAGTCCTATTTGTGTAGGTTCTTTAACCCAGCTGCCGATGGGAAGGTAGCTAAATAGTCGATAACTCCATTTGGGAAAAATTGCCAGTATTCCCAAACATAAAAGCACAGCGATCGCCACATTCCGCAATAAATTAGCCAACCCAGTCAGCCAGCCTGCTGCTATGCCGATTAAACTACCCGCTAGGGCAAATCCACTGACTAATCCTGCCACCAATACTACTGGACCGTAAGTATGAGATTGGAGCGATCGCCCCACCAACACAGGCAAAATCGGTAAAACACAGGGTGAAAGCACATTCACAACTCCCCCCAAGAAAGCCAAACCGATTGATAGAGTAGAAATTGCCATAAATTGCTTCTACCCCAATAGCTGGCGGATAGTCTGCTCTATTTTTTCATATGCTCCTTCGCCAATATGGTCATACCGCAGTAAGCCCTGACGATCAGCCAGAAACAGGTGAGGCCAGTACTGATTTTCGTAAGCGTTCCAGGTTTTGTACTCGTTGTCAATAGGAACCGGATAGGTAATTTGGTGTTGCCGTAGCGCTTTTTTAATGTTGTTTGTATCTCGTTCAAAGGCGAACTCTGGTGTGTGGATACCAATCACCTTCAGTCCTTGGGCTGCATACTGCTGATGCCATTTAGTAATGTATGGCAGGGTACGCTGGCAATTAATACAACCAAAAGTCCAAAATTGTACCAGTACAACATTGCCTTTCAAGTCGGCGATTGACAAAGGAGCAGAATTCAGCCACTGACTAATACCCTGAAACTCTGGCAGACTCTTGGCTGTTGCAGGTTTGACTGCAATTTCAGAGGCTGGTGTATTATTGGGATTGGCAACAGTGTCAGAAGGGGTATTCAGTTTTGTCAAGCTGGGAAAAGCGATCGTAGTGGCGCCCATCCCAACAACTCCTAGCCCAAAGTAAAAAAGTAACTGACGCCGCCGGAGCAGGTTGTGATTCATGAGAATTTCTCCTGTTGAAGTCAAAGCGCCAAAAGAGATTGGGTACTAGGGATTGGGTATTGGAAAATAGTATGTTTAATCTTATTCTCCTAGTCCCCAGTACAAGAAAAGTGAAGTGCTTAGCTGGAAAGTTGTAACTAGGGCTTGGTGGTAGCGGGTGATTGTTTCATAGCATCGCCAGCTTTATCTTTGCTCATAGCATCGCCAGCTTTATCCTTGCTCATAGCATCGCCAGCTTTATCCTTGCTCATAGCATCGCCAGCTTTATCCTTGCTCATAGCATCGCCAGCTTTATCCTTGCTCATAGCATCGCCAGCTTTATCCTTGCTCATAGCATCGCCAG
>JAHHHB010000132.1 GCA_019359545.1 Desmonostoc geniculatum HA4340-LM1
CTTTATCCTTGCTCATAGCAGGGGAGGCATCAGGAACAATCTGATTATTGCTTGCAGGACTGCTAGAACAAGCAGCCAGACTAGCAGTTAAGAGCAAACCAGCAATTAAACTAAGTGTTTTCCGGTTCATAGTCTTTTTTCATCCTTTGGATAGTTCTTTTTGTAATGGTCGAGAGGAATACTAAGTTATGGACAGATTAATTGAGGCTTTTGGCGTAAAGAAGATACCTTCTTGTGGAGAACTCCATCAGAATTTTGCCATTGCGTAGACGCAAAGATTGCAACCTAGCTTTAGCTATGAAGTAGTACTCAGCACTACTACTGAGCTATTTTAAGTTATCCTCAACACCTAAATCATACCAATTGCGACTGAAGCTAATCTGAAACTCAACCATGATTTTCATAAATTTATTCCCCCAGAAAACTTAGTTGATTCTCAGCATTTTCTCATAAAAATATGGTATCAAAAATCGCTGACTGCCTATAAGATTCTTGCAAAAAAACCTTATAGGCAGTCAGTTCATTTAACTGTACTTACTCAACCGAACTTAATATAATTAATAAATACTAAAATCTTAAATAGTAATAATACTGATTTAGTGACCACTACACCTTCGATATCTGCAAATTACTCTCTTTATCCGCCACGGCGGGGTAAGCATAAAATCTTTATTGGCATGGCTCCTGGGGTAGGCAAAACCTACCGGATGCTGGAAGAGGGACACGCACTCAAACAGGAAGGAATTGATGTCATTGTCGGGCTTTTGGAAACCCACGGACGTAAGGAAACAGCAGAAAAGGCAGAAGGACTGGAGATTGTACCCCGCAAGCAATATCCTCGCGGTGAGTTGACCCTAACGGACATGGATACAGATGCTATTGTAAAGCGATCGCCCCAATTAGTCTTAATCGATGAACTTGCCCATACCAATGTCCCTGGTTGCCCACGGGAAAAACGCTACGAAGATGTAGAACTAGTCTTGGCAGCAGGTATCGATGTTTACTCCACAATGAATGTCCAACATCTGGAAAGTCTCAATGATTTAGTAGCCAGAATTACAGGCATAGTAGTACGTGAGCGAGTCCCTGACAGGATTCTGGATGAAGCCGATGAAGTAGTAGTAGTGGATGTGACACCAGAAACTTTGCAAGAACGATTATTAGAAGGCAAGATTTACGCACCGCAAAAAATCCAACAATCCCTGGATAACTTTTTTCAACGTCGTAACCTAATTGCTTTGCGCGAGTTGGCTTTACGGGAAGTAGCAGACAACGTAGAAGAAAATGCGATCGCCACCACACCAAATGGACAATTTTGTAACATTCACGAACGAGTTTTAGTATGTGTATCTACTTATCCCAATTCTGTACAACTATTACGCCGTGGTGCAAGACTGGCTAACTACATGAACGCACCGCTGTATACTTTGTTTGTTGCCGATCCAGAACGCTTCCTGACTAAAGAGGAAAGTTTACACATTCATACTTGTGAAAAACTCTGTAAAGAATTTGAAGGGACTTTTATTCGGGTAACTAATAGTAACGTAGCCAATGCGATCGCCGAAGTAGCAGAAAAATATCGCATTACCCAAATTGTAATTGGAGAAAGTCAGCGATCGCGCTGGCAAATACTCCTCAAAGGTTCTTTAACCCAAAAATTGGTACGCTTGCTCAAAAACATTGACTTACATATCATTGCCAGCGAAAAAATGCTTTCACCCAAATAGGGTATGGGGTATGGGGCATTGGGCATTGGGAGTGCTGTTAGCGGTAGCGGGGCGTTTAGCCCGTTAGGAGTGAGGAATTAGGAGTTAAAGTTATTCTCCCCCTGCCTCCCCTGCTTCCCCTGCTTCCCCTGCCTCCCCTGCTCCCTCATCTCCCCACTCCCCACTCCCTGTACCTTTAGCTGACTACAAAATT
Source organism: Desmonostoc geniculatum HA4340-LM1 (assembly GCA_019359545.1). Classification (GTDB taxonomy): domain Bacteria; phylum Cyanobacteriota; class Cyanobacteriia; order Cyanobacteriales; family Nostocaceae; genus Nostoc; species Nostoc geniculatum. Next base: position 1,921 of record JAHHHB010000132.1, read on the forward strand.
GACCAACTTCCCAGGCACCACAATTACCTTTTTAATTTCTTTGCCTTCAATGTAACGCTGGGCAAATTCAGATTCACGGGCGTATTTTTCCAACGCAGCTTTATCAGCTTGTGCCGGTACTTGAATTGCCCCACGAGTCTTGCCCATAACTTGAATTACTAAAGTGATTTCATCAGCTATTAAAGCAGCTGGGTCAAATGATGGCCAGGTTTGCGTGTGAACTGAATCGCTTTCACCCAACAACTGCCACAATTCGTCAGCAATGTGTGGTGCAAAGGGTGCCAGCAATACCACCAAAGTCCGAATACCTTCTGCGTAAATGGGTGAATTTTTCCCATCAGCATCAGTTAAAGCATTACTCAACTTCATCAATTCTGAAATAGCTGTGTTGAATTGATATTCATCTTCCACGTCTTCCGTCACCGCTTGAATAGCAGTGTGAATTGCCCGTCGCAATTCCTTTTCTGGCTTACTTAAATCAGAAAGTTGGGCTTTCTTCCGGGATACCCCAGCAGCAACATAATCTGTCACCAAACGCCAAACTCTATTTAAAAAGCGGAATTGTCCTTCTACATCAGCTTCATCCCATTCCAAATCTTTTCCTGGCGGCGCTTTGAACAAGATGAACATCCGCGCTGTGTCTATACCATATTTGGAAATTACATCTTCTGGCGCTACACCGTTACCCTTGGATTTAGACATGGTGGCGTAGAGACGTTGCAACGGTTCGCCCGTTTGGGGGTCGCGGGGGTCGGCAGAATTCACCAGATTAGAAGGAATCCATTTATCTTTGCCGCCCTTGTTGGGATTCAAGTAAGTTAAACCCTGCACCATGCCTTGAGTTAACAGACGTTGGAACGGTTCATCAAAATTCAACAAACCTCTGTCCCGCAGTACCTTGGTAAAGAACCGCGAATACAACAAATGTAAAATTGCGTGTTCAATCCCACCTACGTACTGATCTACTGGCATCCAGTCATTAATTTTACTTGAATCAAAAACCTGTTGTTCATTTTTAGCGTCTGGAAACCGCAAGAAATACCAGGAGGAATCAATAAAAGTATCCATCGTGTCAGTTTCCCGCTTCGCCGGAGTGCCGCAAGTCGGACAAGGCACATTTACCCAACTTTCCAGCTGAGTCAAAGGTGAACCGCCGCGTCCAGTAAATTCCACCTCCTCCGGTAACTGCACTGGCAAATCTTTGTCAGGTACTGGTACTATCCCACAATTAGGACAGTGAATTACGGGTATCGGTGCGCCCCAGTAGCGCTGCCGCGAAATCAACCAATCCCGCAACCGATATTGCACCCGCATTTTACCAAAACTTTGTTGTTCGGCATACTCAACGATCGCCCCTTTCGCATCTATGGAAGTCATGCCAGTAAAAGCACCGGAATTAATTAAAATTCCTGGTTCAGTGTATGCCTGGTTGTATTCAATCTGCACGAGTTGTGTGACTTCATCCGTCTCTGATGTGGGAGTTAAGTCAAAACCTGCAACATCATCTGGGGAAGCAATGACAAAATCAATCGGCAAATCATAAGTCCGGGCAAACTTAAAATCCCGCACATCGTGTGCTGGTACACCCATAACTGCCCCAGTACCATATTCATACAGTACGTAGTCAGCAATCCAAATGGGGACTTCTTCCCCTGTAAACGGGTTAATTGCTACCCCACCTGTGGGGACACCCCGCTTAGGTTTATCTTCAGCGGTACGTTCCAACTCACTTTGATTAGAAACCTCTTTAATAAAGGCTTCTACCACCGCTTGTTGTTCTTTGGTGGTGACACGCTTTGTTAAAGGATGTTCTGGTGCTAACACCACATAACTCACCCCAAAAACTGTATCTGGGCGTGTGGTGTATACAGGGATTTTTTCATCTATCCCAACAATCGGAAATTCTAAGTAAGCGCCTGTGGATTTCCCAATCCAATTTGCTTGCATTAATTTGACGCGTTCCGGCCAACCCGTCAACTTATCTAAGTCATTGAGTAATTCTTCGGCATAGTCAGTAATTTTAAAAAACCACTGCCGCAACAATTTGCGTTCAACTATTGCCCCACTGCGCCAAGAACGTCCTTCGTTATCGACTTGTTCATTTGCCAGTACAGTTTGGTCAATGGGGTCCCAGTTTACCGCTGCTTCTTTTTGGTAAGCTAAACCCGCTTGTAAAAACTGCAAGAAAATCCATTGCGTCCACTTATAATATTCTGGCGAACAGGTAGCGACTTCGCATTCCCAGTCTATAGATAAACCAAGACGCTGCAATTGCTGCCGCATCTGGGCAATATTCTGATAAGTCCACTTTGCTGGGGGTACACCGCGGTCAATGGCAGCGTTTTCTGCTGGCAAGCCAAAGGCATCCCAACCCATTGGGTGTATTACCCGATACCCTTGCATTCGCTTGAGGCGGGCAATCACGTCACTAATAGTATAATTACGGACGTGACCCATGTGTAAGCTGCCCGATGGATAAGGGAACATGGACAAAGCGTAGAATTTTGGCTTGTTGCTAGCTGTCGGTGTTCGATCTAAGCCCAGTTCTGCCCATGTTTTTTGCCATTTTTCCTCAATTGCTGCGGGGTTGTATCGAGAATCAACTGAATTTGGTATTTCCAATGGTTTCATGCCTGTTACACTTTATTGCTACTAATCCTAAGTATTTAGCTACTTTTGGTACACTTGAACTCTTACATGAGTTATGTGTCCAGTAATTTTTTAAATCAAATTATAAAATTCCAAATATCCAATAAATCAGCTTGCGCTAGGGGTTTTTGAGAATTATCGCCATTATGGGGATTGTCTCTGCTGCCTTTGTTGTTTTGCCAATTCGATAATTTCATCGATGTTTAGAGGCGTGGATTCTCCGCTATCAATCCCAAGCTGTATCTCCCGACGCAACTGGTCAAGGCGTATTGCTTTGAGGGTATCCTGCTCCTTGAGAATCCGCAGAGCTTCACGGATAACTTCAGAAGCAGAAGTATACATACCGCTTTCAACTTTGGATTGCACCCACTTTTCCAGTTCTGGAGTCAAAGAAACGTTCATCTGCTACCTTTTAATAGGCTCATAGCAATAATCCTATCGATAATAACAAAAAATGTCCAAGTTTGTTATTACTGGAGTTGAAAAAGAGTCAAAGTAAGAAAAGAAGATGCAAAATTCTTACATTGATTGTCATAGTTGAGGTCTGGCAAAACTTTCAGTAGCCAATGCTGCTTTCGTTTCTTGTGAGGTTCGGTATAAATAGAAAAATAGGGACAGTCTTTATTTGCCTATGGGAAAGTTTTATCAAAAAACTCCCCATTACTGAGGAGTAGGGTAAGAATACTGTAAAGTGTGGACTACTGACTCACCAGTGCGATCGCCACTTCAAGTCTCATCTTAGCCAAATGTAAGTTCAGCAACCTTTCTTGCTCAAATCTATCTGGGTAACTCATTCGCCTACCTTCGAGTGTGATTCTAATCAGTGCTATTTGCTCATTAGTAGGTGTACCCATTTCATCTATCGTTGAACCAAAAACCTGGATAGAAGCAAGAGAAGGTGACTTTAAGCCTCTCCCTACCTCCATCTGTTGAATCGCTAAAATCGGGAATGCCATTAAAGAAGTGATATAGCTTGCTTTGTATGCTGCACTCCCTGTAGGGCTAATACCGTATCGACGGCATAAATCCTGTAATTCAGGGACAGTCTTTATTTCGAGTTCTGAACGTGTAAACATAGAATTACCATTTTCAAAAGTGGTATCGGTAGGTAACAAGTTTTCCAGACAGATTGCCTACCGATTAAAACTGTATTTCCTCGCAAACGTTAGAATCAAGCCTTATTTATATTTCTCAACAATGCCCAATCCCAAAGGTAACCCACAAAATTTTGAGCCAGCACAACCAAAGGGCGAGGAACCGTTGACAGCAACTATTAGTTTTCGTGCTACTGAAAAAATGAAGGAAGAGGTGAAAGCACAAGATGACCCTGCTGAATTCTGTAGAGAAGCGATTCAGAAAGCACTGGATGAGAAAAAAGGAAAGTAGTACTTACACTCTTTATGGAATGAAAAACCTACTCACGCCCAAGTAGTTTTCAATGTACAGCACAATGTCAGCAAGACGGGCACAACATTGCTCTCGATACTCTCGTTCGATAAGGCGATCAAGACTTCCAATTGTAATCACAGGTAGCGATGTAGGTGTACCCTCTTCACGGATTGTTTGCTCCAGTGAATCCTTGCCTTTTGCATTTCGATTTGCGGTTAACAGAAGCATTTGGTTAGCTTGCGCGAACTGCCAAATGATTCTATCGCTACTATCAATGGCTAATCCAGCTTCTTCTAGCATGACAAAGCGAATCGGCAAAATATCGAGCCAACCCTCAGCAGCTAAAGTTCCTTGTAGAAGAACGACGTAGCCCTTGAGATTATAGTCAACCAACACAATCATGCACCCAGTCCAAGCTTTGCTTTCCAGGCTTGGAGTTTAGCATAAATCTCTTCCTGTCCTGGTTTTGGCGGCATGTTTGCAATTTCTGCCAGCCGATCGCGGTTTTTCTCTTCCCAATATTCTCGCATCTCTTGGGCTTCTTGTAGAACCGTTTGATACTCTGCTTCTACTTCAGCACGATTAGTGTCAATGAACGAGAGTGCGGCGTCAAGTTGTTCTTCGGTCAAAGGAAGCCAGTTTAGGATTAGTTTGGATGTCCATCCTGCTTTGAGATGATCCATGACATCGTAAATCGTGATGCGCGTTCCGGCGATGGTTAGCCCTCGTTCGGTGCGGATAATCTTTGGTTTTTCATTTGATGTGGAAGTCATACCCTTATTCCTATTGCCTATTGCCTTATCCCAAGGATAATTATTTACGCCGACCTACTTATTCCGCCATAGGTGATATGATTGAGTCGGATAAGTCTTCGGTTTTGCAACCTACCAAGCTATCCGACTCGGTTTGATATTCGGAGGTTGTCGCCTTCCCCACTGGTTCAGGTCTGGACTCCTTAATGTACGCTCGATAAATTCCCATTTACCGACTCTGACTTTGAGGAGTACTCACGCCACAGCCACCGCAACCACACGAAAACCCACATTGTTGTTGCGGTTCTCGCGCGCGTTGGAGTTACGGTTGGCAGAGCGACAGTTCTGGGCATTGTTGATCCAGGAACCGCCACGCAGCAGCTAAATTCACCTGCCCCATACTCAAATTCTCAAGAAAGTGAGAAATTTCAGTTAAATGTAGTGTATAATAGTTTTGATATCAAGACACCAGATTTTCAAAAAAATTTTTGATCCGCCGCTAGGCGGAAAAAGAAGGGAAAAGAATAAGAAGTGTAAAGGGCAAAAGGGAAAGAGTGCAAAGGGCAAGGAATCCTCACGCCACAGCCACCGCAACCACACGAAAACCCACATAGCTGAAGCGGCTCCCGCGCGCGTAGGAGCCTCGGTTGGCAGAGCGACAGCCCTGGGCATTGAGGATCCAGGAACCGCCACGCAGCAGCTTATTTTTATTATTTTTACCAGTTAACCACACACTACCATCTTTCGGCGCACCCTGGTAATTGTCATTATATACATCTTGACACCATTCCCATATATTACCACACATATCATATAAACCGAAAGAGTTCGGCCGAAATATTCCGACATCTGTTGTTTGTTGACGATATTCACCTTTGGGTGCAGAGCCGTAGGGATAGTTACCGTTGTAGTTGACTAAATCTGTAGTGATTGTTTCGCCAAAATAAAACGGCGTAGTCGTCCCAGCACGACAAGCATATTCCCATTCGGCTTCGCTCGGTAGGCGATAAGTGCCTCCTGTCTTCTGGCTCAACTTTTTACAAAATTCCACTGCATCATCCCAACTCACTTGATCTACAGGTCGTTTCTCACCTTTGAAATTGGAAGGATTCGTCCCCATAATTGCTTGATACTGTGCTTGGGTGACTTCATATTTCCCCATGAAAAAACCAGGTACTCTTACCTGATGCTGGGGACTTTCATCTGAACTTCGTTCCGCTTCTTCTTCCAGTGAACCCATTTTAAAAGTTCCGCCTGGTATCTGCACCATTTCCAAGGTGACACCATTGCCTAAGTTTTCAACAAAATATTTTGCTTCGTGGTTACTGCGCTTGGTGATGTTTCCTTGTGCATTCACTGTCACAGTTTTAAATTCAAAGGTTTTTAGGCTAATTTCAGTGGTGGGTTTTGTGGTGTTTTCTCCTGAATGAGACTGCAAAAGGCGTGGTACTAGAATTGTCAATCCTAACCCACCTCCCATAAACCCAATTGTTTGAATTACCCGTCGCCGTGACCAGTAGTTAGGCGATGATTTTTGCTGTATCGGTGCAGAAGATGTTGAAGGTATTTGAATAATAGGTGTTTTAGCTCCTTTACTAGGATTCTCAGCAGTCAAACTAGGTGGTGGTGAAGGTAGCTGTCTGAGCCTTTGTAAAGCCCTCACAGCTTCCATATCCTGACCAGAAGCCGCAGCATTCACCCGAATCCATATTTGTTCTGCTAAATCTAGATTCCCTTCATCTTTTGCGCGGTAAGCATCATTTTTCAACGTAGCGATATCTGCTAGGGTTGCATATCGCGGTACAAGTATGAGATGTGATTTATTTACAGGTTCAGCAATTACATAAGGAGTTTGTCGAGCATTTTTATCTTGACGAACCAAATCAGGGACGCGAAACTTGAGATACTGATTCAACCTTTCAACGGTGGCGCATTGACCTTGAATTCCTAATCCTTCTAATAGCGCAGTGGTAAAAGCACCTTGTTGTAATGCTTCAATTTCATAAGAATATTCTTGAGGACTACAAGAAAATATACTAATAACTCCTTGTTGACTTGCTTGTTCAGCGGTTTGTCGCCCAATTCCTTCGCCTGCACGAGTTCCAAGACTACGACAAGCATCCAGAATCAACACAACATTATCAGCACCACAGCGACGCAAACGTTCAGTGACAAAGTTAATGGGTATCGCTGTTTCTTCAATGTCTGCTGGATTGCCATCCAAAGGCATGAGATAATCGCGTTCAGCATGGCGCATCCCGTGTCCGCTAAAGAAGAACCAAAAGTTATCACCTGCACCCATGAAGGCTTGCTTAAATAACTCTAAGAAGACTCGGCGCAAATTTGCGCGGGTGGGACGAGTTGATTTTCCCCCAATTTCAGGAGAGTCATCGGTGAAGAAGAATATCTTCTCAAATCCTGCTTGATTGCTCAGAAACTCCTGCATTAACTGTGCATCCCGCTTGGCATAGTTTAGCGGTTGCAGATAATCATACTGGTTAATGCCAATTGCGATCGCCCAATTCTTTGCCATCTGACTATGGTTCTTGGCGCTTGAACTTCAGCTTAATTGCTCCTTTACTCCCTGCTTTGGCACCATTACCAATTAATTTAACTTCCCCTTCGGCACTAATTTCTACTGATAATTCAATTTCATCTAGCTGCATCCCGACAGAATTGACTTTTGCTTGCCGTTCAGCTTGACTAAACAAATTTGTCACTAGTTTGAGAAAGTGAGTCATATTTTGCTCTAATTTTTGAGCGCTAACCTTAACGGCATCTGTGACTCCTTTGCTACCAGTGCTTTCAGTGATGGTTTCGTCTCCCCAATTGTGTGTAATAGTATTCCCGCCTTTAACACCGTCAGGAATTGCTATTTGAGGTGTTTCATCAGTCACAATCCAAATGCCGTCTGGAGGTGTTTCTAGCATATTACTTTCAGTATTTAGATGAAATTGTGCCATAAATACAGATACAAGGATAGATATGGCGATTCCGATTACTAAGAAATTTCACTGAAGTATTGGTTTATGGGGCATCGCATCAAAGACAGCTCCCCGACTTTTCAAAAAAGTCGGGGAGCTGATTTTTTCAACTGGTTATTGCAGCCCGCCCACGCGACTGACTCCCCTACTTAAGATTTACTTTATAAATGGTCTCTCAGATGGTTAAAATAGGCGATGTTTGAATCAAATATAAAATTTTCTGGTTTGGTGCAGGTTTTTGTTTACGGCACCCTCAAACCAGGTGAAGGTAACTATAAGAGATACTGTGCTAGCAAAGTTGTAGATGTCAAACGAGCTTTTGTACAAGGCAAATTGTTTGCTTTGCCAATGGGCTACCCAGCAATGACGCCAGGAGATAGCCAAGTCTACGGATATTTACTTTCTTTTCCCAACCCAACGATTTTAAATCAGCTAGATGTGTTGGAAGATTACCACCCCGCTAGACAAATCTCAGAAAACCTCTATAATCGAAAAACTATCCAGGTTTATCAGGGAGAGTGGCTTTCTCTGGGATGGGCTTGGGTTTATTTAATGAGTTTAGAGCGAGTTGACAAATTGGGAGGTGTCCTCCAACCTGAGGGTTGGTGGAGTGGCTCCGGTATAAACTGTTAACTTTGAGATTAATTAATTTATGTCGTCTCTGGAGTCCCGACGTTGCGGTGGTACTAGATAAATTGAGTTTTCCGGAGAGGCTACTGCTGCTTTCGGAATTTCAATTACCGGGTTATTTAGCCCCACCATTAGCGAGGAAGGAGGTACAACAGACGCTGACGAGGTTTGTATTGGTTGTATTTGTGGCCGTTGTGCCAGTTGTGGTGTTCTCGAACCACCACCAGGTAATAAGCCAGATACTGCCCCAATTACACAAGCCGCTGCGGCCGCGCTTCCAACCATCCAGTTGAAACGAGAACGTCGGCGCAAACGTGCCAATACCTGCTCGGCTGTTGCTTCTGGACACTGTTGGGCTGTGGGCACTGGGAGAGTCCGCAAGCCCTGTCTAAGCTTTAACAGTCGGGCATACAAGCATTGAACTGAGGCATCATTAGCCAACCATTCTTCTACTTGCCTGCGTTCGGCTGCTGTGACTTCACCATCGAGATAAGCACTTAATAACTCGAAGCGATCGCGCTTCACCATATCCATAAAACCCGTTGATTCATTGGTATACTCAACTATTCCATCTGACAAATCTTCAGGAAGTTGTAAGTGGGAACGCTCATCAAATTGAGAATCAGTAGTCATCTTAACATTATTACCAATTCATACACGGGTAAAGCCAACCGAAAATTTGGAAAAATTACTCAATTTTCTTCCTAACGGCAGAAGTAATCTATATCTTTCTACTAATTCTTAATCAATGCTTAAATTCTGCCATTGGGTAGAGGCAAAATACTGTAAATTAGGAATCTAGATAGTTTTGCAACTGAGCTTGCAATCTGGATCTAGCTCTGGCGATTCTTGATTTGACAGTTCCCAAGGAAACTCCAGTAATTTCAGCAATTTCTTCGTATGCCATGCCTTCAATTTCTCTCAGGACAATAGTAGTACGAAATACTTCTGGCAAATCCGCGATCGCTTCCCGTAGTTGCTCGTAAAATTCTCGAGTTGTCAGTTCTTCTTCAGGCCCTGGGGTATCGCCAGCAATTTCCCAATCCATCTCGCCATCCTCTACTGAGCGGGGAGCATCGAGTGACAAGGGACTGACAATCCGCTTGCGTTTCCGCAACTCATCGTAAAACAAGTTGGTTGCGATGCGGCTTAACCAGCCCCGAAATTTAGCAGGCTCTTGTAATCGGTTAATATTCCGATACACTCGAATCCAAACTTCTTGAGCTAAATCAGCTCTGTCACCCCAATCTGGAGCTAAATGGTATAGAACCCTATCGACTTGGGTTTGATAGCGGCGCAATAGTTCCGCAAACGCAGCACGATCCGGGCGCAGTCCAGCTTGACAACGCAAAATTAAATCGTGGTTAGGAAGTTTGTCAACTTGCACTGATGCTTCTGAATATTTTGCATCAACCGTTGACCAGGATACAGTAATCGACTGACTCATAGATCGTACTGGCTCTAAATCATCCCTTTCTATTAGACCTGCTAATGAGGCACAAGTTCCTTGCTAAGGTGACGGATTTATGACTGGAACACTGAGGCATACAAATTTGGGTAAATTTATAGCAGTCAAGAGAACCTCTTTCTCCTTATACTGCTTGCATGTTTCTGTTTCACCCATCAGCTAACAAAGGCACATTAAATATGCACATTTTGTTACTTTTAGCAACTGGGTATATACGCTTGATCGAGATAATTAAATTTGGTTATAAAAATGAGGATCAAAATTTTGTAATTCTAACTTCTTGATACCTTTAAAATTTAGGCAATAATTTGGAAGTTGGGCTGGTCTGGTGGTGATACTAATGGTAGTTTATTTTTTCGATTTTCTTACCAGAATAGTTGCTGATTGTTCTGGTTGTACCCCGTAACTAGCACCAGTATTATTTTGTTCTGGTAGGTGAACTTGAAAAAAGAAATTGAGGGAAAATGTAATCGTGACTGCTAGCAATAGTTTTTCAAACATGGTTTTTCTCCCACCCACACCATTAATGATTGATTGCTGCATTTCCAAAGTTCCACCAGAAAGTCCGAGTAGAGGCTTACTACCTCTTGAACTTTGGAGGAATGAGATTCCTCACTTGGAGTTTTGCTCCTGGGACAATGCGTATAGCCTTAGTTTGCCCAGAGCTATTGGCAGATTTATAACAGAAGTGATAAGTATTGATAAATTTTTGATGATCGGATGATGAACCCATCCAATTCTTCCGTCGGATACGTCAGGGATAAACAATAGGCGATAGCAATGTTAAGAAATGAATCTGTAGGGCGTATGGTAATGTTGCTTTGTTTTGGCACAGCATTTTTGTCATTAGCTGTGCATTGGCGCATTACTACGGCACAACGGCAGCTTGAAAAGTCTGCATCTGCTTCGATGGGACAAGGTTCTAACCTAACCAACCCTAAGGAAAGCCGCCCAGAGGAAACCTATAAGAATTTCTCACAGGTGAGTTTAGGGCAAGTTGCACTGGGTGCATCTGTGTCTGGTGTTGAAAACACCCAAGGCTCAACTGTGGAGAAGAAATTAACACCAAAGTCTTTACCTATTGGGTCTGATGCTAAGTCAAAAATGATTAAGAAGAATGTAGCGAAAGCAACAGTTCCCAAGTCTTCTAGACTGAAATCTCAAACTGAATCGAAAAAAATTAAGAAAAATGTACCTAAAGTAACTGACAAAAGAGCTTCTACGCTCAAGCCTTCTGCTGTCAACTCTGAAACCAAGTCCCAAACAATTAAGAAGAATATAGCTAATCCCACAGAAACATCAACCAAAACGCGGCTGGTGGCTCAAACACAACAAGAAAATCCAATTGTAGCTAATTGGCCAAAAGCTCTATGGCCTCAAGCTTCAGCCCAACAAATACCATCTAATAAATCAGTATCTGGTAAAACAAAAGTGGTGGTTGATTTGAGCGATCACCGCACCTACGTATACGCAGGAGACGAGGTAATAGCCAGCTACCCAATAGCTATAGGTAAGAAAGGTTGGGAAACACCTACGGGTTCTTTCCAAGTAATGCACATGCGTCATTATCCAGTCTGGCGTCACCCGATTACTGGCAAAATATTTGAAGCAGGTACAGATAGTCCTTTGGGAGATAGATGGATTGGCTTTTGGTCAGATGGACGGAATGAAATAGGCTTTCATGGGACACCCGATATTGACCTACTGGGAACCGCTGTATCCCACGGTTGCCTAAGAATGCGTAATTCTGATGTCAGATTGTTGTATGAGCAAGTGAGTTTAGGAACAACAGTGTTAGTGCGTGATTGAATTAAGGGTCATTGGTCATTGGTCATTTGCGAAGGATAAAGCGCAAAATCTGAGTGGAGGAAATCTCCACTCAGATTTTTGTAACAGAGGACAAAGGACAAATGACCAATGACTCTTAAAATTATGATTTTTGCTCAAAGTTAGGTGCATATGCCCTGAGCAAAGCACCAATTTGCACGAGAGCTTCATTGCCAGTGCTTTTGCCCAAGACTTGTCGTTCTGGGAAGAAATTAGGTCGATCTAGGTAACGATCGATCGCCTCATTTACTTGCTGGGAAATTAGTTCTTGCAGTTCTGCTTGAGCGCGTTGGCGCTGGTAGTTAGCGCCTTCTTCTGTAGTTGCATATAAGGGTGGTAGCCGGTTGAGAGCGTAGGCTGCAATATCACCAACATCTAGGGAACTTTCACTGGTGGCTTCAATTTCGGCGACTCTGGCGATCGCTTCTGTTAGTACCAATTCTTCCATGACGTTAATGAATTGTTTTCGAGGTACCGCCACTACCTCACCTGTCAATAGCGCACCCATTAGGCGATCGAGCGCCATATACTCTTCTATCGAGAGTTCCGAAGCATTGTCACAGATTCTACCGACTTCTGCTTCCATTGCTGGTGTCAAATAACCATCCTGGAGAGCTTGTTCTACAATTTTTTCGATACTCATAACGCTTATCATCATTTATGTTAGCAAAGCTTGGTAGGGACGGTATCAATCCAATTTATTTTGCTTAATTTACGCAAAAATATCCAAATTATACACAGACGCGATCAATTCCGCCTCTACTATTTCACGACCTTAGTTCGCCAAGGTGTTGGATCGACAGATAGTCCGTTGACATATAGACCCCAGTGCAAATGTGGCCCCGTAGAAGCACCTGTTGAACCTACTGCGCCAATGAGTTGACCAGCTTTAACTAAATCACCTTCCTTAACGTTAATACGACTCAGGTGCATGAAAATACTGGCCACTCCCTGACCGTGGTCAATGCCAACGACGTTACCGTGAACCCGAAATCCTTGGGATACCCTACCTACCAAAGCAACTCGCCCAGGGGCTGGGGCAATTACGGCTGAGCCGGCAGCACCAGCGTAGTCAAGGCCACGATGATAGTAGTCCTCTGCAAATTTACCATTATAGTAGCGACGTACACCATAGTTTGTACTCATCCGCCCTGCATTTGGTCTGAGGAATACTCCACTCCAATATTTTTCTGGTGTTTGTAGCGCTTTGAAAGCTGCTACCCGCTTCAGTTCATATTCTGTGGCATCCACTCCGGCTTTACCTGGTGGTAAAGTAATACGTTGTACGGGGAACTTGCGATTTTGCACATTCACCGCCAAGTTTTGTACCTGACCATCTCCTGTAACTTGAAGCGATCTAGTTCCAGCTTTTTCCAAAGGAGTTGTAGGAATAAAAGCTCGATACTGATTGGGTGCAATTTCAAATGCGGGATATGTATTTTTACCACTAGCTACTGTTGGATTTGTACCATTCTCCGCATTATCTAAATTAATTTCCACCGAAAGAGTATCCCCTAATTTAGGATTAGTTGGAGTCAGTTTTACTTGCAAAGCATCTACAGGCAATGCCCAGGTGATGGGGAGAACAGCAAACATTCCCTTTAACAAATTTATTGCACGGACATTAGCTGTCAAACTTTTGACATTAAAGCCGAGCAAGTTCTTGTTTGAATTACTAGTGCGATTCTCAGTAATCATAGAGCTACAAAAAATTCCTTGCTTGTGTTGGAAAATAGACTAGCTTATTACCAGTAGTATTTCCTTTTGACAGTAGATGTTGTTGAAAGCCATAAATTTTTTTGGCAAATGCTCTAGGTACTTATGGACAGCTAGCAAACAGCGAGCAGGTAGTGAGGAAGAATGATTTGTAAGTGTAATTTTGTAAATTTGTATTAACTCTAATAACCAAAGTGTATGACATTGTGATTGTTCGTAAAATTTCTCTGATGGTAAAAACGCTTTAGTGGCTTGCCATAAGCATCGCTTGTTAAGCAACAAAAGAAACTTTTTCTGGTTAAAGTCACTACATAATGGTACTTGAAGAAAATCTGGGAATCAACTGGACACTTGTTCAACTGGACACTCATACCACAGTATGAAGTCAAAGTTAGTTTAAGTAAATCACACAAATCAGCTAAGTCAGAGGGAAAGTGCCAGAAGTAACTAGGACTTACGCATTGACATAAAAGCAAAAATGGCAGATAGAGTTTTCAAAGCTTTTATCTAGGTTTTTCAATCATATTTTGGCGATCGCCAGCAATCAAAAGCAACCTCCAAAAGCCTGGAACAACGTATTTACGTTGATACACAAAATATCCCTCTTCTGTCACTCTCCGGCATTAGCAAGTAGTAACTAAGTGAAATTATCCAGAAGCATAACAGGGTTTAAATTGATTCATTTCACTAATTAATTGATTGAATCCCAGCAATAAATTAGA
>JAHHHB010000065.1 GCA_019359545.1 Desmonostoc geniculatum HA4340-LM1
GGAGTGAAAAGTCAACCTTAAAAGTTATCGCAAAGTGCCAAATTCCAGATTCCAATTCTACGACCCAAATAGACCTAGCGTTCGCAGCTTAAATTCCGACCCTTTTTTGCGGCGACCTGTACTAAGTCTTCTATCTGTTGTTGGGTAAATTCGCTAAGGCGGATAGGTAATCCAATGTTAAACGGAGAGCGGTTAATATCCAGGGTGGCATACTCTTCTGTAGAATAAACCACTACTAGCCTCAACTTATACAAATTGGGATTTTGTTGTGCTTCCTCACACCAAGAACGCAATAAGGCAAAAAATTCTTGAGCAATGTGAGGATATTCAAAAAAGCGGTCAACTTCGTTCAATACTAAAACTACTGGACTTGCAATTTGCTTGAGCAAATAACTTTGCAAATAAAAGCTCGAACTTAACTTACAGCCAATTTCTTCATCCCACATTTCATTTAATTTGGGATCTATGCCTAATTCTTTAGCAATATGGCAGCAGAAACCACGTAACAACTTGTTTAAGTTAGTCAAAGAATCAGAATCAATTTGGTAGCAATTCAAATTCACTGTCCGATACTCTTGCTTCTGTGCAAAGGTTAACAGCCGGAGCACCAGAGAACTCTTACCCATCTGTCTGGGTGCTTTGATCCTAATCACACAACCTGGTTGAGTTACTTCCCGATAAACTAGTTCCTCAATGGGCGGACGTTCGATATAAAGAGGAGAATCCAGAGGTACAGGCCCATCTGGGTACGGCCAAAGACTTTCAACTTGCTTGGGTTGTTCGTTAATAAATGGTTCTAAAAGTAAAGATTTGCATGAATTTACTTTTTTTGTATGTAAATTCACTGAAAGTAATTCCGAAGTTTCAATCTTATCCGGCTCGTTGAGAATCGTATAATCTTCTGCGGTTAATTCTAAATCAAAGGCGCTAAAGCAAAGTTTTAAGGTTTTTTGGTCTACATTTGTATCCAATGACAACAATCTGCCCAGTGTTTTTGTGGAGATATTCATGCGATCGCCTAACTTATCTAGAGTCAAACGCTGACCGTGATTCTCCGCTATTTCCATAGCCAAAATCGCTGCCTGTAGACGCTTTAACCCGACAGAACTCAGCACAACTCCCCGGCTTCGCGTGCTTTTTTGTGGTTTCATGTCGCTAGTTATTAACCTGTTTTTTATTAACTTTTTTCACTATCTCCTAATTTTTCCATTTTTTCAATTGCTTATTTAACTGTTACTTAATTGTTTTAAGCTTTTTTTTAGCTTTTTTGCAACTTTTTAGTAAGTGGGTATAAATAAACAGAAGTGGGCTTGTGCCTTGAACCTAGTACCTGAAAGCTAAAGCGGAAGGTAAGAACTTTCATTTATTTAGACTTACTGAATAAAGTATGTAACTTAACCGATCAAACTGTTACTTAATATTATGTTGTGATTAAATTTTGATGATTTAGCTTGATGTATATTAAGTTACATAATTATTACTGTTCAAATGTGGCTCGTGAATGCCTTTCGTAACAAAACAGCTACTCACGCGAAAATCTCACAACCAAACATAAAAAAATTTCTTCCCCTACTCCCCACTCCCTTTTTGCAGCTACATGATTCCACATCACCTTAATGGCTGTGATATTATGGGAGACTGCTGCATACATTTTGAAAAACTAGAAATTCGATCATGGCTCTGACGCAACTGCGGAAACAAGAAATAATTTCCAACTACCAAGTCCACGAAACCGATACTGGTTCGGCCGATGTGCAAGTTGCTATGCTAACTGAACGGATCAACCGCCTCAGTGAACATCTCCAAGCAAATAAAAAAGACCATTCTTCCCGGCGGGGACTGTTGAAGCTAATTGGCCAGCGCAAGCGTCTTTTAGCCTATATCCAGAGCGAAAGCCGGGAAAAGTATTTAGCTTTGATTGCTCGTCTCGGTATTCGGGGTTAGAGGCGATCGCTTATGTCTGCTGAAGAATCTGAACGCGCTCGCTTGCCCTTTGAGCCAAACAAAAAGCGCCAAAAACCCCCAAAAACTCAAAGTAAACCAGCAGCAAAGCCACAGGAATCCAGCAACCAAGCTCACGGAAAGCCACCTTATACCAAAGAAGAAATGGCGATTCCTAAAGTAGTCAGCCAGCGGATGGTTCGACGAGTGGCTCTTTTCTGTGGTGTGCCTACAGCTTTGGCTATTAGCACCTTAATTGTTAGCTATCTGCTTGCCACCAACTTCGACATCAAACTAGCTCCCATTGCCGTGTTATTGGTAAACATGGGATTATTTGGTTTGGGGGTCTTAGGGATAACTTATGGCGTTCTCTCTGCCTCTTGGGATGAAGAAAGAGCCGGCAGTCTGCTGGGTTTTGGTGAATTCGGCACCAATTGGGGACGAATGGTGGCAGTTTGGCGGGAAACTCGGCAAAAAAACTCTTGAAGAAGAATTCAGAATCCAGAATTCAGAATCCAGAATTTAAAACAAGAAAGTGGGGGATTGGAAGCTACCACTCCCTTACAAAAAAGTGCGTAGTCCGTCCTAGATACTGTTGGCAGCTTGAACTCTGACACAAGCGCTAATGGTAGACCCCTAAATCGGAAGCAAGCTACGCGCAGCGTCTCCCACAACAGAAGATTTAGGTATTTCTTAAACTGAATTCTTCTTCAAAACTCATTAAAATAATAATTACTTTTATACCCAAAATTCAGTAAATTGGTAGTCAATTTACTGAATTTTATATTTTGTCCATTTATTTTGTAAATAAATTTAGTTTGAACTATTCCTAATTAAGTAAATACGTAACAATAAAGTTACGTCCATTTACAGAAAAATTTACTCAGTAAATCAGGAACTTTCACATGATTATAGTAATGAAAAGTGGTTCACCAGATGCGGAAATAAACCGCATTGATGAGGAACTAACTAGCTGGGGGTTAACTCCAGAAAAAATTGTTGGTAAACACAAAGTAGTTATTGGTCTAGTAGGTGAAACCGCCAGCTTAGATCCACTACAAATTCAAGAACTCAGCCCCTGGATTGAGCAGGTGTTGCGGGTAGAGCAGCCTTACAAACGAGCTAGCCGCCAATACCGTCATGGCGAAGCTTCGGAAGTGGTGGTGAATATAGCTAATGAAACGGTGGTATTTGGTGAACACCACCCCTTGATAGTCGTAGCTGGTCCTTGCTCCGTGGAAAACGAAGAAATGATTGTAGAGACGGCGCGGCGTGTCAAAGCCGCAGGAGCGAAGTTTTTACGGGGAGGCGCATACAAACCACGGACTTCACCTTACGCTTTCCAAGGACACGGCGAGAGTGCTTTGGAATTATTAGCAAAGGCACGGGAAGTCAGCGGACTAGGTATTATTACAGAAGTCATGGATGCCGTTGACCTCGATAAAATTGCCGAAATTGCTGATGTGATCCAGGTAGGGGCAAGGAATATGCAGAATTTTTCCTTGCTCAAAAAAGTAGGAGCGCAGTCAAAACCAGTTCTTTTGAAGCGGGGAATGGCGGCTACGATTGAAGATTGGTTAATGGCAGCCGAGTATATTTTGGCAGCTGGCAATCCGAATGTGATTTTGTGTGAAAGAGGAATACGTACCTTTGACCGTCAGTACACTAGAAACACACTGGATTTATCAGTAGTGCCAGTGTTGCGAAAGCTGACTCACCTACCAATCATGATTGACCCCAGCCACGGTGTAGGTTGGTCTGAGTTTGTGCCTTCAATGGCAATGGCAGCGATCGCAGCTGGTACAGACTCCCTGATGATTGAGGTTCACCCCAACCCTGCCAAAGCCTTATCCGACGGTCCCCAATCTCTGACACCAGACCGTTTTGATAACTTAATGCAAGAATTAGCAGTAATTGGTAAAGCAGTGGGACGCTGGCCACAACCAGCAGTAGCTCTAGTTTAAAATTTTGAAAATCCTAAGTAGCTAGGTGTAAATCAATTTAAGTTTGTAGTCAGGATTTTAGTCCACATTTACATGAATAACCTATGAATTACTCACTACAAACTAGGATTTTCTTACATATTTAATTATGCCTATCTGCTGATTACAAATAAGTAGCAAATTTTGCCCCTTTAGAAGATTTCTAAAGGGGATTTTTAAACAGGAACTCGAACTAGGAAAAAAAGAACTCTGCAATATTAATCGGTAATATTTTGTTGCAGTTGTAGGTCTTTTTATCTATATATATAGCGAGCAGGTATCCATCGGCGACCACGATTTGTTTGCACCCAACGTCCAGGAACCACTATTCTTCTTCTCGCTTGAACAGGGGTATAAACCCTAACTCGTGCTGGTCTTCTGATTGTTCTAACTGGAACTGGTCGCCTAAATTGCCCTCTGACCTGAGCATCGGCTTGGGAAGGAATCATGGTAAAAGCAATTGGTAAAATCAGTGCTGCACTAGCAAGCATTCTTTTAATACTCATTGGCAAACTTTCCTTCTATGATATAAAAATCAAAGAGATTAAATCGTTATCAAATATTAATCTCTTGGACAAGTAAATAATAGGATTGAACAGAACTATACACTAGTGAAAAAGGTAATTAGTTAAAACATGACTAATGTCATAGATAAAAAATGTAAAAATGATTCTCTGGTTGTATAGCAATCCAATTTGATTTTTAAAAAAATATCTATAATATATAGGAATCCGGTTTGATTTTTGAAAAACATTAAGTATTTGTAGAATCCTTAAGAATGGTGCGTTACGCTGTCGCTAACGCACCCTACTGGCGTGACTACGTATCTGTTCAAAAATCAAATAGTAGTCCTATATTAGGACAGTGTTGATTGCCCAAAGCCTTGAAGCAACTGGGTTTTTACTCAGCACTTAGCACTTTGCTATACGCGACTTCATCACCTGAAAAAAAAGGACAGGTACAAGACCCATCCCTTAAAATTTCACCTTGACTCAAAACTGTTATTGTACTTGGGTGGGGAAAGCACCAGGTTGTACGGCTACGTTAATATTCTGCCCATTACGGCGTAACTCCAGGCGTAAATCTCCACCCACTTGGCTATTTTCTACAGCCTTTTGGACGCTGCTAGCATCTGTGACTGATTGACCGGCTAGCTTTTGGATGACATCACCAGCACGTATTCCAGCTTTAGCGGCTGGGGAATTCGGCATAACTTTGACAACTAATACACCTTTATCTTCATCGACATTCAAACCACTATTAGGATCTGAGTTGATATTTTGTTTTAGCTGAGGTGTTAGCCCCACCATCTGAATTCCTAAATATCGAATATGTATTACTAATGTAGATATGACTTATGACAGTTTTGTTGCAGAGGTATTGAGTTTTTGTGAAAGGTTTAGTTTTTTACCAGTAAATAACTCAGGAGCCAGAATGGTAAGTGTGCAATATTCATCCGCAGATAACAAAACTCATCAAATTCACAATTGTGCAGAATAATTCACCAGTGTACTGATTTTTTGCACTGCGTTCAAATAATTCATATAGGATTTGGAGAGACAGCACTTTCTCCAAAACCCCGCGAACCATATTACAGATACCCGATTACAGCAGTTCCCGCTATTGTGAGGTACGTTCTCAGTCCTGAAAGGATACAGGAGATAGCGGGGAGTGGACTGATTGAGGCATTCTAACTCATGCTCATATAAGTTATTTTCGGATAGCTTGAATAAATTCGGCAACAGCATCGTACTGATCGGGCTTGGCGACGTAACGCAGCAGTAGATCTACGTCTAAATCTGGGAAAAAACCACTACGGTTTACTTCTTCATATTCACCCTGCTCACTAAGACGGAATATTTTGATTTGATTAGATTTCCAAAACCAAACTTCAGGTATTCTCTTAGGCTTGTATAATTGCTTGCGGTTAATGGTTCCACTGCTGACAATAACTTCGATCGCAATATCAGGAACTTCACCTTTTGTTGTAATGCTGTAAGATTCGTCTGGTGTGCCAGAAGCATACCCAGGTTCTTCCAAGGTGTAACCACCGCGTTTGTAAAACCGGATATTCTTCTCTCTCATATACGCTTCTATTAACAACCCAAGGGTACTTTTCACTTCCTCATGTTTTTCACCAATAGGAGACATGATTTCTAAAATTCCTGATAAATAAGTAAGTCTGACATTCTGATTTCCCTTTAGCTGTGCCTCAATAACTTTGAATTGCTCCCAAGAAACATCAGATACAGTCACTACTTTCTCCTCTGTAATCTGTTCTACAAGTGGGATACTCATATCAATTCTTCCTTAAAAAAGCAAAGTATTAATTGCATTTTTTGTACTATTCAGTGATACTATTTTACCAGGAATCCAAAAAATTTTGGTAATCTAAGTTTTGATACTGGAACAACCAAAGTTATGGTTATTCATTGCGTGTGATGCTAAATGTTATTATTCAAACCATGAAAAGCTTGCCATAAAATAAAAATGATCGTTATGTCACATTTTTTTATTTGGACAAGGATTTGAGTTTTCGACCTTTATTTTTATGCAATTGAGATTTTTAACTAATGATTTTGCATAAGAGTTACTCAATAACCAGAGTTTTTGCAATAATTGATTAACTAGACATCATATAATTTATTGGTTTTCTTCTAACGATCAATTTTTGCTATAAAAGTCTTCTGAATATAATATCTTAACCATACTTGAAGGACTCAAAATGGTACAAGGAAAAATACTACTTAAGCCTGGTACTTTATGGACAAGTGTCAAAGAACGGACTGAATATGCTTTGCAATGTGGGGCGCTGCTGTCGATACCGACGGAATTTGAATTTGTGGAACAGGATGGCGTGTGTTTTTTAGTGCGAATTTTGTCTAATTTGAATCGCAAAAAAGCAGCCAAGGAAAAACAGGAAAAACAATCTGCTAGTTCAGGTCAAGAATTTAATCCTTTCTTGCCTTACGAAGAAGATTTATTTGTAGCGGATATCTCTGATACTCATGTATGTATCTTAAATAAATTCAATGTTGTTGATTATCATCTGCTAATTATTACCCGTGCCTTCGAGGAACAGGAAAGTTTACTCACCTTGGAAGATTTTACGGCGATGTGGGCATGTTTGGCTGATTTTGATGGTTTGGGGTTCTACAACAGTGGCAAAACCGCAGGTGCTAGTCAGCGACATAAACACTTGCAATTAGTCCCCCTACCACTTGCACCTTCAGGGTTGCAGATACCGATTGAACCTCTGCTAAGGGAAGCACAATTTCAGAACTCGATCACAACTTTACCAAAACTTCCTTTTTTACATGCTTTGGCATCCTTAAATCCCAGTTGGGTGGAGTCTCCATTCATCGGCGGTGAAGCAACACTGGCACTTTATCGTGCCTTGTTAGAGGCTGTGGGTTTGGATGCAACGCAGTTGGGTGCTTACAATTTGCTCATGACACGAGAATGGATGTTGATTGTACCGCGATCGCAAGAGCATTTCCACTCCATCTCCGTGAATTCCTTAGGATTCGCCGGTGCCTTGCTAGTAAGGAATGCCGAAGAAATGCAACTTCTCAAAGACCAAACGCCAATAATTATCTTGAAGAGTGTTGGTGTATCGTAATTGTCATTTGTCATTTGTCATTTGTTATTTGTCATTTGTCATTTGTCCAAATATTAATCTGCTGGGAGTACAGGTAATAAAAGATGAGAATTAAACTCGCCTCCACAATTCACAGTTAAGGTGATAATCTGAGCATCTGGTAAACTATCGCTACTGGTAATTGCACTGTTTCCAGAATTCATTGCGTAGGCTGGAAAACACGCCGCACTTAAACTTACACGCAAGGCGTTTCCTTTGGCAATTCGCGCACAAGTCGCTTGTAGCTGAATTTTTGTAGACACGCTAACATCTCGACAATGTACATAACCTTGGGTCAAATTATATACGTGCCCATCAGGATGTACTTCGGATAACACCACAGACAAATCATAACTGAGTTGGTCGGCAGTACAGCAGATTTCCACTATTACATCCCCTGCTAAATGTAAATCTTCTTCTAGCGGTTCGCTGGTGTAAGTTAAAACATCGGAACGACAATCAAGATGCGATCGCTCAAATACACCCGCAGGAATTCCCCCATGACCACCCAAGGCTGGAACTGGACGCCAAGGGTCGTGAACTAATACATCAAAAGAATTTTGGATTTTGGATTTTGGATTTTGGATTAGGGTTCCGGAGTCTTGGCGGATGCTGGCTAGTCCGGTGGTTGACAAAAAGTAGGTTTTGTGTATTGGCGTAGGTAGGTCGGAGAAAGTGCGCCAAATATTGGTTCCCATTTCAAATAGGCAAACGGGTGATTCATCTAATAAACCTGTATTTTCGCCTTTGAGAAATTCGTCAAACCAGCGAATTTGCATTTTGTCTACGGGACTCGCAGCTTTAGCGCCAAAGTCAATTTCTCCAGCTTTGCGACTCCAAGGCAAATGTGCCCAAGCACCGACTAACAAATGTTGAGGTTTAGTGCTACGGGCTGCCATATCTTTATATAAATGTAGAGTGCCACGTAGATAAGTATCAAACCATCCTCCGATGTGGAACATGGGTAAATCAACAGCTTGCAAGTGGTGTTTGGGCGAAAGTTTTTCCCAGTATTCATCGGGTTGAGAATGTGCCAGCCACTCATGATAAAAGGACTCTGGGGCGAGTTGTTGGAGAATTTCTGGATTAGTTAAAGGCAGATTACGAGAAGCAGCAAACAAGGCTTGATAGGCTGTTTTATCTCCTCGCAAACGGGCGGTTTCTGTAGCTAATTGAATTGCCCAAGCGAGGTTCGTTTGTAAACAGAATGCTCCGCCTTCATAAGCCCAATCTGTATATAAATCATAGCCAATCATGGCAGGACAAATTGTTATCAGGGCGCTTGGTTGATTAACTGCGGCATATAGCTGAGTCATTCCTTGATAGGAAAAGCCATACATGCCAACTTTCCCATTACTACCAGGTAAATTTGCTGCCCAATTTACTGTATCTTCGCCATCTAATATTTCGTGGGTAAATAATTGAAATTCGCCTTCAGAAGTACCGCGTCCCCGGATATCTTGAATGACGACGATGTAGCCGTGGGCAGCATACCAAGTAGGGTGGGCATAGACAACAGTAGATGCGATCGCTCTACCATAGGGTTGTCGCATTAATAATACCGGAAATTCACCCTCGGCAACAGGGCGGTAGATGTCTGCATCCAAGCGTACACCGTCGCGGGTGTGCATGGAGGCGGTTTGTTTGGGGAGGACTTTGAGCATGAATATGATAATCTTGGGGTGGCGTTGCTGAATAATGGGATGAATATCTCACGCAAAGGCGCAAAGACGCAAAGGAAAATCCATAAAATCATCCTGCAATTATGCAACGGCCTTGGGCTATTGTTTGCGTAAGTCCTGATGATATCAATTTGTATTTGGAAAGGTAATTTCACAATTTTTATTTACTATCTCTGCCACAGCAAAAATTACGTTTTAAAAAGCGGAATAGGATGAATACTTTTTGACCCCACCCTAACCCTCCCCTTATAAAGGGGAGGGAACAGGATTTTCTTGTTTCCCCCCAATATATCGGGGGGATTAAGGGGGGTAATAATTCAATTCACAACATACCACTTTTCAAACATCCTCTTAGGCTTAATCCAAGCTTGCGCCAAAAATAGATCCCCGACTTTTCTAAAAAGTCGGGGATCTGAATTTTTTCAACTGCTTATTGCATTAAAATCTGACGGATTAAAATACTCATCACTTCATCAGCATTACCAGTTGGTACTAATAGACTCCAGTCGCCGGCGCTGGCGTAGCCAATAACTTGCAAATAATGAATTGTGCTGGTGACAGCTTTTGAAGAACCAATCAATGTATGTTTAATCGGTTCTCTTTTGGGTAATGGATTTTGAGCAGGTTGATTTAAGGCGGGTATATTTAAATTTTCGCCACTCAAGTATTGTTGCAGTTGGGAACGCTCTTGTAGAAACTCTTCTTCTTGTGCCATGATGTGAATTATCTCTCAGAATGAGGGTTTAGGGAAAGGCGATCGCAAGCTCTTGCCGGAGGGCGATCGCCTTTCTTATTCTCATAAAAAAGTATAAATTTATACTTGTCAATTACTTGAATGAAAAAAAATCAGCATTTATCAGCAATTTTTTGAAGAATTTTATCTAAATTTCATGTTTTGGCTAAATTCAATCAGCAAAAGCTGCAATTACTTTCTCAAAACAAGCTTTTGCTTTCTCAAAACAAGCTTTTATTTTCTGATTTTGGTGTTTTCCGCAAGCAAAAGCAGCTTTTACTTTCTCAAAAGCAGCTTTTGCTTTCTGATTTTGGTGTTTTCCGCAAGCAAAAGCAACTTTTACTTTCTCAAAACCAGCTTTTGCTTTCTGATTTTGGTGTTTTACGCAAGCAAAAGCAGCAATACGGTTTGGTTAAGGCACCAGACGCGATAAATCGCCGTCTCTACAATAATCAATCTCTTGTAGAGACGGCGATTTATCGCGTCTTTGATTGTCAATTCTGTATTCTTCTTCAACAAGGCATTAAAGCATCTAATCTCCCTAGTACTGCCATATCTTCTGCATCTAACTCTACTGGTGTTCCACTGCGAATTAATTCAGAAAAGTCTTCATTAGGCACCATCACAGTTAGGGTATATAAACGAGTGGAACCTGTATTTTTAATCAAATGCGTACCAGTGGGAGGCACTAATAAACTATCTCCAGCTTTGATGTTAGCAATCTTGCCGTCACACATGGCGATCGCTTCCCCTTTGAGGACAAAGAACATTTCCACCGCCCATTGATGGCGATTTGGCGGTGTTTGTCCTCCCACATCAAAGATTTCTATACAGCAAGTCAAGGAAGTATTGGCATTTGTGGAATCGAAGATAATCGCTAACCGATTAGAGTCATCGGGACTGATGCGATATACTTGGTAATCTTTGAGAGATTTGATAACCGGAATTACACAACGAGTAGCGTGCATTTATTTATCCTTATAATTAATTAATCTCACGCACGAGGCAAGAGAGGCGCAGAGAGGGATTCTCTTGTAGAGACGCGATGAATCGCGTCTTTTAATGATTCATCGCTGTTAAAATCTCTTGGGAATCGGTGACGAAACCGAAGCATTGTTTGACGTTGTAGAGTGTCGCCAACCAACAATATTCAGGTGATGTTGTGGCGGTGCAGTCTTTGACTAATATGCAGTCATATCCTAAGAAGTTGGCATCACATAATGTAGTTAGCACACATTGGTCGGCATTGACACCAGCAAAGAATAGTGTCGTTTTTCCGAGATTCTTCAAAATACTGTCTAAGGGAGTGTCCCAAAAGCCACTCATGCGGTATTTGTCCACAAGAATATCTTCTCTTAGCGGTTGTAGTTCGTCTACTACCGCCGCCGCCCAACTACCTGCCATGAGTACTTTAGCACCGTTTTTGGGCAGAGGATCGCCCAAGCCTACGCCGTCGCCTGTGGGGTTGTAGACGTGAAGTGAAGCTGCACTAATGTTAAGTAAGTCGGGACGATTTCCCCAATTTATCCAAATTATCGGCACACCAGCAGTACGCAGTTGTGGAAGTAATTTGTTTAAAGGTTCGATGGGCTGACGGGCTGGGGTGACATCGACGCCGATATGCGCTAACCAGCCGTCGGGGTGACAGAAGTCGTTTTGCATATCAATGACGAGGATAGCAGCTTTTGCTAAGTCTAGGCGCAGGGTTTTTGTTTCTGTTGCTAAGATAACGGGTTGTGGGGTTCTTTGAGGACGGGTGATATCTGCAATAGCATCATTCACCGTCCACGCATTTGGCGCAAACCCCAATGTCCGTAATGGTAAGTTCATAAAATTGCAATAGCCAATACCATTTTCTATTTTGTAACTTGAAACTCAGTTGAAAATGCGATCGCTTAATCAAGGTTAAATATGTTAAGTTTCACTATCAAAAATGTTTTAATTGCTACTATTGATGATTACGCAACAGTAGATGTACAAGTTGTAGATGGTACAATCGCTGGCATAGCCCCGAATCTCCAGGTAATCGGTACAGCCATCGATGGTAAAAATAAGTTGCTGCTTCCTGGCTTTTTCAACGCCCACACCCACTCTTCGGAGATGTGGCAACGGGGGATCATGTCGGTTTTGCCTTTAGAATTGTGGTTGGCGGAGTTGTATGATTTTGCACCCTTAGATACTGAACAAGTTTATCTTAGCGCTTTGGGAACAGCGGTGGAAACTTTACTTTCCGGCGGGACGAGTGTAGTAGATCACTTGGTGTTAATTCCAGGACAAGAGTTAGAAACCATCGCCATTGCAACTCGTGCTTACACAGAAGTGGGAATTCGGGCTTTTATCGCCCCCCTCATTCAAGATGAATCTCTCACCGCAGGTATTCCATCTGGGGAGTCAACACAAAATCATGAGCCTTATTATCGCTCAACTGCGGCCACATTGGAAATTATTGAAGAAGCGGTGAGACAGTTTCACCGCCCAGAAGAGGGTGTGAATATTTTAGTGGCACCAACGGGGATACAATTGTGTACTGATGCTTTGTTTGCAGGATGTATTGAATTAAGCGATCGCTACAATCTTTGTCGTCATTCTCATTTACTAGAAACCAGGGCACAGGAAAAACTCGCCCAAGAAAAGTACGGTTGTACAGCTGTAGAACATTTGCAAAGAATTGGATATTTAAGCAATAAAACTTCTCTAGCCCATTGCGTCTGGTTAAATGATGCTGATATCGCTATTCTCGCCGAAACTCATTCTACAGTTGTTCATAATCCCTTAAGTAATTTACGTTTAGGCAGTGGCATCGCCCCGATTTTAAAATATCGCCAAGCTGGTGTAAATGTCACTTTTGGTTGTGATGGTGCCTCTAGTAATGACTCCCAAGATTTGTTAGAAGCGATTAAAATTGGTTCGATTTTACATAATATTACAGATTTAGATTATCAGTACTGGATTACACCCAGACAATCGATAGAAATGGCATCCTTAGGAGGTGCAAAAGCATTTAACCTTGCAGATAAACTAGGTTCTTTAACCGTTGGTAAACAAGCCGATTTAGTACTTTATGACCTCACCAATTTATCATTACTTCCGCGTACAGATCCTATTGGTTTATTAGTTTTAGGGCGTCCTAGTAATGTTGTTCATAGTGCTTGGGTGAATGGCAAGCAAATTATTAATGATGGTAAATTTACAACCATTAATGTTGATGAATTGCGCCAAGAATTATTTAATCGCAGTCAATGGGAGACGAAACGCAAGTCTGAAATTGTAGCGCAAATCGAGGCTCATTATCGCACGGTTATGGGGTTGTAGGTTGATGTGCTTGTAAGTTCCATAATTATTGATATGCAATGCGAAAACTCATGCAAGTTAGCACAAGAGACGCCATTAATCGCGTCTCTTGCTTTACCTACTACCCCTCATCTGTAGAGTAAAACTGTTGGGCATAAAAACGGGCATAGCGTCCTTCTTGAGACAAAAGGGAGGTGTGGGTACCAGCTTCAACCACCTGTCCTTGTTCTAGTACGAGAATGCAGTCAGCCCGACGAACGCTGCTTAGGCGATGGGCGATAATAAACACGGTACGGTTTTCCATCACTCGCTCGATCGCCTCTTGAACTAGTGCTTCTGATTCTGAATCTAAAGCAGAAGTAGCTTCATCGAGGATGAGAATTCGCGGATCGTTGACAATTGCTCTGGCGATCGCTAATCTTTGGCGTTGTCCTCCAGATAAGTTAACCCCGCGTTCGCCTACCCAGCTATGGTAACCTTGGGAAAACTGAGTAATAAACGAGTGAGCGTTGGCAATCTTTCCTGCTTCTTCAATTGCTGCTAAATCTAATTCTTCCTGACCGTAACCGATATTTTGGGCGATCGTTCCCGAAAAAAGCGTAATGTCTTGGGGAACAATGCCAATTTGACGGCGCAAACTGGTAAGTGTGACATCGCGGATATCAATATCATCAATCAGAATTTCGCCGACTTGAGGATCGTAAAAGCGAAGTAAAAGGTTAATTAACGTCGATTTCCCCGCCCCAGAAGAACCAACCAAGGCAATAACACTACCAGGTGAAGCATCCAAACAGAGATCCTTGAGGACTGGCTGGCCGGGATCGTAGGCAAAATTCACATGACGATACTCTACCTTGCCAGCAACTCGCGGTAGTTCCCTAGCATTGGATTTTTCGCTTAAACTAGGCTGCTGAGCCATCAATTCAAAGATGCGTTCTACAGAAGCCTCAGTTTGTTTGTATTCGTTGTAATTGCTAATCAACAAATCGATTGGCTGAATCAGGATAGCCACAGCAGCTAAGAAACTGATAAAGCCTTGAGATGTCAGCTGATTCTGAGAAATCTGCCATCCTCCCAATAGAAACAGCAGCATAATACTGACTGCTTCTAAAAAACCAACAACGGGAAACTGAATGGATTTGAGTTGTAGGGCGCGATACTTAGCTTGGCGATTGTGTTCTGCTTCTTGATTGAATCGCTTGACTTCATACCCTTGTGCTGCAAAAGCCTGAACGACGCGAATCCCACTAAAAACTTCAGTTAACAGTGCCGACAAATTGGAAACCTGATTTTGACTCTGGCGAGATAGTACAAGTAATCGCTGACCAAATAGCCCGATTAACCAAGCCATCAAGGGAGCCAAAACAAAACTAGCAAGGGTGAGTTGCCAATTCAGGTAGAGCATGTAAATGGGAATCGCAATTAACTGTAAGAGATTGGAAAGAAACTGATGGGATAACTTGTCTACAATCTCGCCTACGCGATCAATATCTTCAGTCAACCGATAAGTGAGGTCACCCGTTTGTGTAGTTTCAAAATAATCTAATCCGAGTTTGTGCAGGTGAGCGTAAACCCGCTTACGCAAATTTAAAACCATATTCAGAGCGGCAGCGATCATAAAGACATTCTGCCCGTATTGACAAAGCCCTCGAAACAAAAATACTAAAGTACCTAGTCCGAGCCAGTAGGCAATCTGGTTAACATTTCCCTGGCCGACAAAAAGAGCGACCTGACCTGCTAGGTAGGGCAGTGCTAGGGTGAGCAACACAAATCCTAAGATACAAGCTAATCCCCGAACTAACAGCGGCCATTGGGGCCACAGATAAGGCAACAGTTGCCAGTAGCTAGAGCGGACTTTCATAGTTCAATTCTGTATTGTTATCCTTATACCAATTTGAAAAAAGAATGCGACAAATACATTGGGTAGGGTAGCACAGCTGTCATTGGTGTCAACTTAACGTGAAACCCTTGTCAAGACGTGATATTCAGTTTTCTCACTGACCATCACTCAACGCGTCACCCCACCCTAACCCTCCCCTTGGCAAGGGGAGGGAACTGCATTTCTTTTTCCCCCCTTTATAAGGGGGGATTAAGGGGGGTAAAACGTATGTGGAACAAGCATTGAAGCTTAAATTGACACCTATGCACAGCTGTGCGCCCCTACTTAATGTGTTAGAAAGATTGTTTGAATTGGTATTAACTTCATTATTAAAATTTGGCAGCACCAGTAATGTTGTAAGAATTCTGAATTCTGAATTCTGACTTCTGACTTCTGACGTAATTTTTACTCAATTTCTCCTAGAGAGGTTAGCAGAAAGCGGGCAATTCTTTCAGATGCGCCGGCTGGGCCAAATCGCTCAGGGCCATTTACTTGGCACTTAGCGAGGTAGTCTGCATCTTGTAAAGTCTCGATTATTCGTCGAGCCGCTTGTTTGAGAGTCTCCGGCGTTGCTGGCCCAGTGCCGATGGTTTGGGCATTAATGCCTAAGAGTCGAGTTTGCGCCTCTGCAAATGCATAGGTAAATTGAGGCCCTTCTCCAGGAATTTGAACGATCGGTTTGCCGATCGCCACTGCTAAATCCACTGCCAGCCCTGCCATACCAATAACAAGGTCAGAGTAATATACGATATCACTGAAGGCATCTGAGTAACATCTCACTTCTACAAGCGGTGATTCTTGGGCAGAACTTCCCGGCAAAGAATAGGTGAGTACGCCTTGATTGAGTTGCCAACCTTGACTTTTAGCAATGTCGTCTAGTTGCTCCATCAACTTTGGTACTAAGGCCGCGCGGAACTGGAATCCAGACTCAGGCATCACCTTGGCAATTTCTACCACCAGCTGCAACTGCAAACAGAAATTTCGCACGGCTTCCGGCATTCGTGAGCCTGGGAGGAGAGCGATCGTCGGCATGTCCGGTTTCAAGTACAAGTCTTTGCCTGCCGGGACGAGGCGATCCAAAGCTGGAATCCCACCAAACTGAGCCTTAGCTATACCTTGCCGTTGGAGATCGTAAGCCGTATAGGAATCTCTGGTAAAAACCGTCAGACATCGAGAAGAATTCAAATCGTGCCACAGCAGCGGATTGATACGCAATCGCCCTTCATAGAGGGCAGAAAGACAAGAGATAAACGAGACGAAGGGACGCTTTGTTAGGTAAGCAAATGTCTGAGAGACAAAATCCCCAGTAGCCATAATCAAATCGCAGCTGGGAGCATACTCCAACACTGCTTGTAACTGTCGCCACGTTAACCCAATTAATCCCGATTGAAAATCTTTGAGCAAATAGAGGCGCTTCATGTAAAAGAATCCCCCAGAGGGCATTATTTGTGTAGGCCCAACGATCGGAATGCCCAAGCTGCGGTAAGCTTTTCCTTCCCCCACAATCGGCATTGCCGCCATGTCAAGAGAAGGACACAATTGGCGCAGGGTCTGAATAACATGAGAGGTGTGGTTGTCCTCTCCGTGGCCGTTACTGATAAACAAGATTCGCTTAGAAGGCATCTTGGGGTTTGGATAGATCTAAAATGCTTGTCTGGTGAGATTTTTAACCTACATTGGCTGAGTAGGCGAAGAGATTGATAGTATTTTTACTCTTGAGAGTTTGTAACTTTATAGACAAATCGACAAAGTTACTTTTACAGGCGCAAACCTGAATGGAATTACTGCTAATCCCTGTTTTGCAGACACTAATTTATCAGAGAATACAGTATTGGGAGTGCAAACGCTATGCCTACATTAATCTGAGTTCATAAATTTGAACGGAGTAATAGTAATTTTAAGTGTTGACCAACAATTCTTTGATGGTAGAGAGCAAGCGGATTTATCCATCAGGTTAATCCAAAATCTAAAATCTAAAATTGTCTGACGACAAAGTGATAAAAAAGTTGTATTGCAAGGGTAAAAATGGAACGCGCCATTTCTGCGTTAGGAATTTTAGTTTTTCTCGGCATATCTTACGCTTTCTCGGTGAATCGTCAGGCGGTGCGTTGGCGAATAGTGGCGTGGGGCTTGGGGTTGGAGTTTATATTTGCCCTAGTGATTCTGAAAACTCCTTGGGGTTTGCATGTGTTTAAATCTCTCGGAGATATTGTCAGCCAGTTTTTAGCATTCTCTGATGTTGGTGCGAAATTTGTCTTTGGAGAAAATTTTAAGGATCATTTCTTTGCTTTCCAAGTGCTGCCGACAATTATCTTTTTCTCTGCCTGCATCAGCGTCCTGTATCACTACGGCATTTTACAGCGAGTGGTAAAATTTCCCAACGCTCAGTAATTATTGCGACTTACGCATTATGTAACTTTGCAAATATCGGGTCAATTGGCATTACCATTGGCGGCATTACTGGCATAGCACCCAACCGCCAGCACGATTTAGCTCGCATGGGTGTCAGGGCAATGATTGGCGGATTGTTAGCGGGTTTTATTACCGCTTGTATTGCTGGGATGCTGATTTGAAAGAGGTAGGAGAGCAGAGAGGCAGGGGGCTGATAAAATTGAAACAAATTGGTTCAGTGGCATAATTCTTAGCGATCGCTCTCATCGTTCCGGGATTCATCCAGTTCAGAGGTGCAATTAAATTGATTGAGGTTCTTTTCAATTTACTCGGATTTTGAGGCGCAAGCAAAAATCTGTCAATTATCTGTAGAGCTAGTTTTGGCTTCCTGAGTTGATTGGATGCTCACAGGGTTGCGAATTGTTAACTGAATCTGTAAGTAAGCGAACTTTAATTTCATCGTAAAATTCCTCTTGAAATAGCTCTACTTTGGATTGAGCCGATAGTAGTAATAGTGCCCAGAAAACGCTAACTAGATGACTGTGTTCAGAATCGTGTCCAGAACCGTTTTGAGACGATTGTTTTGTTTGAGTCCACAACTGTACAAGTTCTTCCAAATTCAACCAATTTTGTTCTAAACATAGCTCTTTTGCCGATAATTTCAACACCTGCTCTAGTTCTTTTGCTACTTCTGTCAGATTTTCCTGGTGAGCTAACTCCAGAGCCTGCCGCATACTTTGGATGCTAGGCTGACGCCTGGGACGGATAGGTTTGCTAGTTTTCTCTACAAATTTGAGCTGGTTCGCCATAATTTGTAATTGCTCGATTAACTCTTGCAGAGTTACCCGGCGTTTTGGCGGTGGCATTGCCGCTGGACGACGACGCAATTGCCGTTCTAATGGTAGGCGATGACCGTGATGTGATGCACCGTCTTCATCTAGCAATAGAGCATCATCTACTACACCATCGTGTGTATCTTCTACTATTGACAATTGCATTAAAGTATTTGCCTTGAATAACACCAGCATTGATGCTGATAAAAAGGCTTGTCCAGATTGAGACAAATCTGTTTCATAGCCTTTTCTTATTGTTTGTGGTGCCATTAGTTCTAAGTAACGGTCAATCACCTCAATGACTTTGACATCCCAAGGGTCAATTTCCCCCTGCTCGGCTTGATGAATCAGCAGTGTAATTGTTTCTAACAGCTCGGAAGCTTCCATCCGCAGGTACTAAGTTAATTAATCAGAGTTGAAAAATCTAAAGATAACAGAGGGAATAGGCATCGGGCATGGGGATGAGGGAGATGAGGGAGCAGGGGAGGCAGGGGAGGCAGGGGAGGCAGAGGGAGAAATAACCCATGCCCAGTGCCCAATGCCCAATGCCCAATGCCCAATGATTAAAAACGCCACCAAGTTCTTTGAGCATAACTAATAATCCCGATCGCGATCGCCCCCAGTAACAGTAGCCAAATAATTCCACCCGGAATAAAAGTCAGAATCCCAAAGCCTCTGAGTACCCAGACAGCTACGCTCATACCAAGAAGGATACCGAAAATCTGGATTAATCTACGATTTAAAGAAGATTGACTCACTTAGTTTTCCTCTCGACTCAACAGACATTACACTTAGTGTTGACATTCAGGTATTAAGATCCAATGAAGTTGCAGTTTCATCAGAAATAACACGCAGAAATTAGCAGACGCTGACTACCGTAAGTAGACAAAGGTGGACGAAAATTTATACTGGGAAAATTTCTAGAATTGGTTCTGCTGCTTGATATTAGGTGGTATTTGTGCCATTTTAGCTGTTAAAAACTTCATTTTTTATTTACGAGTATTGCTTTGATAAACTTTTACTTAAGTGTTGATTGTGTTAATTGTGATCGGAAATACAGTTTTCCTAGTAAACTGACTGAAATAATTATCATAAAAAGTAGTGTTTCCGGAAAAAACAAGTACTAAACTGGAACTAAAATTTAGTGGGTTGGAGCTAAATTAACTTTTGATGGCTTGTAGTTTCAAAATTTTTAGGTGGATGAGCTGAGGGGTCACTGAAATCATTATGTCTGCGTCTGATATATTAAACTCAATTATTGCAGGTTCAAATATGGCTTGGAGTCAAGACAAGCAAAGGTTGCTGGTAGAGGGTGAAATTTTAGTAGAAACGCGATCGCACAAAGCCTGTGGTGGGGCTGTCACAGCTTGGATGTATTTGCCGATGGTGCGATCGCAAGTCTGGCAGCAATTAACCGATTACCCCCGCTGGGTGCAATATTTTCCCGATATCACCAAGAGCGAGGTAGTACATAGAGGTGAAGTCAAACGCCTATATCAAGCAGCACAAAAAGCCTTCTTCTTTTTCACCGCTCAAGTGGAAATTTACCTCAATGTTGTAGAAGTGCTGGGGCAGCAAATCCAATTTCGCATGGAAAAAGGGACTTTTGAGGACTTTAACGCTCGTTTAGAACTCAAAGATTGCGGTAATGGCACCTTACTCGCTTATACTGTGCAAGCTACGCCTAATATTCCTATTCCATCAATTTTCATTCAACAAGCAATGAACTTTGAATTACCAGCGAATATGCGTAAAATGCGACAAGTGCTTTGTAAAGACCAATAAGCAAATATACAGCCAAATTGCACATTTTTTACTTGAGAGTGTCATTAGTCATTAGTCTTTTGTCTTTTGTAAAAAATATTTCACGAAAAAACGCAAAGAAGCTTTAGCTTACAGCAGTTTTCATGTATTTAGACCACAGTCTTGTTTCTTCTTTTCTTCCTTTGCGTCTTTGCGTCTTTGCGTGAGATAAAAATAGTGTGGTTCATTTACCTGAAAATCGCTGTAACTTTGCGTTTTTGTGTTGGATACTTTTAGACAATCCAAAATCCTATTCAATACTGTTCGATTAAGATTTTTTGATGAAAATTCTAGATCGCGTCTCTTCCCTTAACCGAAGAGTATTGAAATCCTATCAGCCGGTAAACACCTCAACTGGTAAACGACTAAAGGAAAGACGTTCATTTTGCACATCGACAAAGATGGTGTCACCGTCGTTGAATTCCCCGCGCAGTATGGCTTTGGCAATTTGGGTTTCTAACTCCCGCTGAATCGCCCGTTTTAGTGGACGCGCCCCATATACGGGGTCATATCCTACTTCTGCTAAAAAGTCAAGAGCAACATCGGAGAGTTTGAGAGAAATCTTGCGATCGCCAAGTCTTTTACGTAGTCTTTCCACTTGCAATTGCACAATTTGCCGTAATTCTTTCTTATTCAAACCGTGGAAGATGATGATTTCGTCAATCCGATTGAGGAATTCTGGACGGAAGCTATTTCGCATCGCCTCCATCACTCGACGGCGCATTTCGTCGTAGTGAGCGTTATCGCCAGCAATATCGAGAATATACTGAGAACCGATGTTGCTGGTCATGATGATAATAGCGTTCTTGAAGTCCACTTTATGACCTTGGGCATCAGTGACACGACCATCATCAAGAATTTGCAGGAAGATATTAAATACATCGGGGTGTGCTTTCTCGATTTCATCAAAGAGAATCACCGCATAAGGACGACGACGAATCGCTTCGGTTAGTTGTCCCCCTTCTTCATAACCTACATATCCTGGAGGCGCACCGATCAGCCTTGAGACGGCGTGTTTCTCCATATATTCCGACATATCGATTCGCACCAGTGCTTCTTCAGTGTCGAACATATAGGCCGCCAAAGCTTTTGCTAATTCGGTTTTACCTACACCCGTGGGCCCCAGGAAAATAAAGCTAGCGATGGGACGATTGGGATCGGCTAACCCAGCACGCGATCGCTGAATTGCATCGGCTACGGCTGTGACTGCTTCTTCTTGTCCAACCACGCGATGGTGCAATTCATCTTCTAAATGCAACAGTTTTTCTTTCTCTGATTCCACCAACTTGCTAATGGGAATTCCTGTCCATTTAGAAATAATTTCAGCAATATCAGCTTCGGTGACTTCCTCGCGCAACAGAGATTTGCCGCTTCTTTGGGCATTTGCTAATTCGTTCTCTACTGCTTCTAATTGGCGATGTAAATCAGTTAATTTCCCATATTTGAACTCAGCAGCCCGATTGAGATCATAGTCGCGTTCTGCTTGCTGAATCTCTAAATTCACCCGTTCAATTTCTTTTTTAACGGACTGAATTTTGTCAATGATATCTTTTTCAGATTGCCATTGGGCGTTGAGAGTACTTTGTTCTTCTTTGAGGTCAGCAATTTCTTTTTCTAGTCTTTCGAGACGTTCACGAGAAGCGGCATCACTTTCTTTTTGGAGCGATAACTTCTCCATTTCCAATTGCAGAATCTTGCGGTCAATTTCGTCGAGTTCTTCTGGTTTGGAGGTAATCTCCATTTTTAATCTAGCAGCGGCTTCATCTACTAAGTCAATGGCTTTATCTGGTAAAAAGCGATCGCTAATATAACGACTCGATAATATCGCCGCCGCAACTAAAGCACTATCAGAAATCTTCACCCCGTGGTGGTTTTCATAACGTTCTCTCAAGCCGCGCAAAATCGAAATCGCATCTTCGACACTGGGCTGATCCACATAAACTTGCTGGAAACGTCTTTCCAGTGCCGCATCTTTTTCGATATATTTGCGATATTCATCCAAAGTTGTCGCCCCAATACAGCGCAATTCACCCCGCGCCAACATTGGTTTTAACAAGTTACCAGCATCCATTGCACCTTGGGTAGCACCAGCACCGACGACGGTGTGAATTTCATCAATAAATAAAACAATATTGCCGCCAGATTCGGTAACTTCTTTTAGTACTGCTTTCAGACGTTCTTCAAATTCACCCCTAAATTTTGCTCCTGCAATTAAAGCACCCATATCTAAAGCAATTAACTTGCGGTCTTTGAGGGACTGGGGAACATCACCAGCGACAATGCGCTGTGCTAATCCTTCAGCGATCGCAGTTTTGCCAACACCCGGTTCACCAATTAATACAGGGTTATTCTTAGTACGACGAGAGAGAATTTGCACAGTCCGACGAATTTCATCATCCCGCCCAATCACTGGATCAAGTTGACCTTTACGGGCTGCTTCCGTGAGGTCACGTCCATATTTTTCCAGTGCGTCATATTTGCCTTCTGGATTTTGGTCGGTCACTTTTTGGCTCCCACGAATTTGTTTAATAATATTTTTTAGTTTCTTTTCGTCTAAACCGAATTCTTGAAATAAACCTTTGCCAAAGCGGTCGTCTTTAGCATAAGCCAGCAATAAATGTTCAATTGAAATATATTCGTCTTGAAATTCCTGGCGATATCCGTCTGCGCGATCTAGAAGTGTATCCAAACTGCGTCCTAAGTATACGGAAGTACTGTTGCCGGAGACTTTCGGCTGACGTTGGATAAAATTATCGGTGCGATCGCGGAGTTTTTGCAAGTTAACACTGGCTTTCGTCAAGATACTGCTGGTTAGTCCATCTTGTTCTAGCAGTGCTTTCATCAAATGTTCGCTTTCAATCTGCTGTTGTTGATATTGCTTGACAATATCCGGCGTGTGGGCGATCGCTTCCCAGGCTTTTTCCGTAAATTGGTTTGGATTAGTAGGTTGCATAAGCTATTCGATAAACCACTTTAGGGGGACAAGGCACACAGAGCAATATTCTCTGATAAAGATATTGTAAAAACAGGTAAGCCCTTAGCTGGATCGGTCTTCACGTCTTTGTAGAGTAGTAGTATTACCGCCCTTGCTGGTTTTTCGTCACCTGTTGCTTCGCGTGCAAACATTTTTCTAGACACAAAAGCGATCGCCCTAAGCATCCTACAGACTCTACTCTAGATTTAATTTAAATTAACTGATTACTGATATAGGACTCATATTTGATTTCTGAAATACACGTAGGGGAGCCAGCCGTGTGGGCGGGTTTCCCGACTTGAGCGGACTGGCGTTGCGTTACGCCAAAGGCTAACGCACCAGTTAACGATTTAGGTGCGTTAGGCTACGCCATAACACACCCTACAGATACTTAGATTTTTTCAGAAATCAAATCGGATTCCTATATTAGTAAATTTCTGTTAACTGAGTGCTAGCAAATGAATATAATAATTTTTTGACAGTAGGGGCGATCGACACACCCAAACAATCAAAGAAACATCCTCTTTCCCCACTTCCCACTCCCTCTATTTCTTCAGAGTCATAGGTACTTGTATTGATAACTTGAGTAGAATAAAGATATAGTATGATGATCTTTACCGATCAAAATTTTGTCAGTAAATGCATAAAATCTGAAAATAAACCAGTAAATTTATTTATCCTTATTTAATAGTGATGAAAAACGTGAAAAATTTTCCAATAAGAGGTTTAACAGCCGAAGAACGCCAATTTCCGTATTCATTTGGTGATTGTGATTGACACCAAGTAGTTAAAAAATCTGGGTTACTAGGGTCTGGTGCATAAATAGCAATACCACATCCATCCAGAAGCGGCATGATATTATGTGTTTTTTCAATAAATTGCTCTAATAATCGCTTCAGTGATTCATGAATATTTGGATTTACATCCAACTTAGGCAGCAGTAATAGTAATGAATCATCTAATTCGTTAAGCTTGATGGCGATTTGATGTGCTTTGTGATAATGTCTTGCAGTCAATAAAAGCGGTAACAGAGTAATCAAAAAAGCTAAAACCAAAATCCATAGCCTGATTGTTACTGATTGACTAATTAAAGACCATAACTTTTCTGGAAAAGTTTTATTTACTTGGCTGGTGATAATACTACGGTGATTTGGTGACCCATTAGTTGTGGGAGTGGGGAGTGGGGAGTGGGGAGATGAGGGAGACGCGGGGACACGGGGACGCGGGGAATGACCAATAACAAATGACTAATGACTAATGACAAAAAAACAAAAATTTCCTTACTTACTCGGTTCTAAGTGGACAGCACAGCAAAAAGTTGACGGATGGAGACACTTCCAAGTAGTCAACCGTAAAAATCAGAGTAAGTGGGTATACGCTGAAATGGTGGCTGCGTGCGATCCCAAAGTTCGTTTTTGGATAAATGCCAAATTATTACAAGATAACTCCCAGTGGCAAGCTGGCTGGCAAACATTACAGGAAATTGAAGAACTAGAAGATGATGTGTCTTGATTGCTAGAAACAGATAAACTGAAATAAATTTCAAGTAATATATGCCTTTAGGTTACTTGACATTTTAACTAATGTTTTAATTTGACATTGATGGTGGAGTTTAGGCGATCGCACAGCAGATTTCAAGGAAAGTGAAGTACACAAATTAAGTCTGGTAGCCAGGGATAAAGCCTGTTTTAATTCTGAATTCTGAATTCTGAATTCTGTTAGCGTAGCGGGGCGTAGCCCATTCTGACTTCTGACTTCTGCTGTAATTTTCACGCTAAAGTTTCTGGATCGACACCAAAGGCTTTTAAACTTTCCACCAAGATTTTTACCCGTTGTTCTGATTCCACGCGCTGCTGTTCTTCAAAAGCTGCGCGTTCTTCCAGTTCTCGGATGCGTTCTTCTGGTGTCAAGAATCTCTGTCCTTCCTCGTCATACCAATACAGCCACTCCCGCACTATACCTTGATAAATTCCTCGTTCTCGCCCAATTCCTAAACCAATTTCTGGTAGCCAAACAGGGCTTCCTGACATTAAAGTATATTCCCCATCAATTAAGCGATATACTTCCAAGGGCGACTTTTTGCGCCGCAGGGGATTGTACACAACGTAGTATAAAATTCCTAATTCTTTGGCATAGAATTCTTTCTTGGTAGTGTATTCTCCTCGATGAATTTGGGAAACAACTTCTAGTGCTAAAATTGGCAGCTTTTTTTCTTCCCACAATACATAACTCAGGCGTAAGTCTAATCCTTGGGAGAAGGCTTTGCCTACATCAATGAAACGTTGAACTCCTAAGCTGAGAAACCCATCAGGGACGATCGCTGGTTTGTCTGGGTGATAATAAATACCCATATTGACGCCAAAAAACCAATCCCAGCGATCGCACCAAGCTAAAGCCAGTATGGTTTTCAGTAGGCCAGGAATTGAATTTTGTAGTTCATTATCCACAGGAGTATCATCTGAGTCTGGTAGTTCTTCGGAAGAAGGCAAACAGTGCAGCGGATTGTAGTTTAACATTACGGGTTTTGCTACATCTGATTCTAAATAAATTGTAGAAAATCTATTGATGTGCGATCGCATAGTAACAATCAAAAACTATTTTGAGCGTAGGCGTAGCCCGTCGGAGTGATCGCTTTGTGTTTTTCTCAGTATTTAAACATAATTTCAAGTGTAAAATCTTTTAAATACGTAAATTTTCGGTACTGACTACTAGAGTGTCTAACTGACAATAGCAAGAAAGGGCAGAAGATTTTTCAATGATTCAAAAAATCTTGTGCAGTTGGAATGCCCTATTCTTAATTCGTACCGAAGTATTAGATATGTCATTACAAATTCCTTCACGAGTTTTAATTAAACGCTTCTTAACGGTTTTTTTGCCGTTATCAGCGTTAGTTGGAGGTGTTTTAGGGACTATCTATTACCAACACATACAAACCGAGAAAGTTGTACTAAAAACGAATGAATTCCGCAAAATAGATTTACAAAAAAAACTCATCAGCACAGACTTTCGCTCGGTTGTCTCAGATTTGATGGTAATCTCTAGCCAAAACGAGCTAGAGGGAATCTTAGAAAAAGCCGATGGAGAACAACAAAAACTCGCCCAAGAATTTTTATTAATTTCTCGATATAAAAAACTTTACGACCAAATTCGCTTTTTGGATGAATTAGGTAAGGAAGTTGTTAGAGTCAACTTCAACCAGGGAGAACCACGAATTGTCCCCGAAGAAAAACTGCAAATTCAAGCCAAGCGCTACTGGTTTAATGACACTTTGCGGCTAAACCAAGGACAAGTATTTGTCTCTCCCCTCGATCTCAACATTGAACGAGGGCAAGTTGAACAACCCGTCAAGCCAATGATCCGCTTTGGTACTCCCGTTTTCGATCGCCGTGGAAACAAGCGAGGCGTTGTAGTGTTAAATTATTTCGGTGCCAAACTGCTGGATAATTTTAACCAAGCCCTCACTAACACCTCCAGCCAAGGAATGCTGCTGAATGCTGACGGCTACTGGTTAAAAGGGGCAAAGTCTGAAGATGAATGGGGATTTATGTTTCCCGAACGCCAAAACCGGACTTTTGGCAAGGCTTTTCCCCTAGCATGGCAGCAGATTTCTCAAACAGAATCGGGACAATTCCAAACTGCTGAAGGAATGTTCACCTTTACAACAGTCTACCCCCTGGCGGAAGGGCAAAAATCCAGTACAGGAGCCGGACAGGCTTTTGCAGCAAGTAAAAATCAAATTGACACTAAATCCTATTACTGGAAGATTGTCTCGTGGGTGTCGCCACAAACGTTGACGACCAAATCAAACCAATTTTTGAATCAATTACTACTGTTATATGCCGGCTTAGTAGGACTAATTGGCATTGGTTCTTGGCTACTGGCAAAAGCTAGCGTCAATCGTCAGATGTCCCAGATAGAGTTAAGGCAGTCTGAAACTCAGCTGCGAGAGCTAGTTGAGCGAGAAAAAATCCTGAAAACTCGTTTATCTAGTCAAATTCGTAACTCGCTGGATTTAAATACAATTTTAAGTACAGTAGTGGGTGAAGTTCGAGAACTGCTCCAGATTGACAGATGCCAGTTTCTTTGGTGTCACACAGAAAATGAATCTACAAAATTTGAACTGAGTCAGGAAGCCTGCGCTCCCGATTTGCCAGAACCCTTGGGCGACTCTCCTATGGAGATGCTGAGTCAGGCTGTTATTGGGGGGAATTTGCTGCGCTTGGATGATATTGCCACAGATTCCGGGCTTGATATCAAAAATCGGGATTTACTGATGGCTTTGGGCTGGAAATCTCTATTATTAGTTTCAGTTTATACTCAGTCTGGCTGTTTGGGTGTGATTGTCTGCGAACATAGTAGAGGGCTGCGTTCCTGGAGTGATGATGAGGTGGAATTGATTCGAGGCGTGGCTGACCAGTTAGCGATCGCCATTGACCAAGCACAATTGTATAATCAAAGCCGTGCTGCCACTGCTGCCGCCACTGCCCAGGCAGAACAACTCAACCAAGCTTTACACAATCTCAAACAAACCCAAGCCCAACTGATTCAGACTGAAAAAATGTCGAGTTTAGGTCAATTAGTCGCTGGGGTAGCTCATGAAATTAATAACCCAGTTAACTTTATCTACGGTAACCTGACCTATGTAAATGAATATACACTGGGCTTGTTGGAATTGGTAAAACTCTATCAAAAGTCTAATGCTCATTGCACAAATGAAGTGCAAGCTCATATAGAAGCGATCGAGCTTGATTTTATAATTGAGGATTTACCTAAAATGTTAGCTTCTATGAAAATAGGAGCTAATCGCATTCGTGAAATAGTTCTATCTTTGCGGAATTTTTCTCGACTTGACGAAGCCGAAATGAAGCCTGTCAACATTCATGAAGGCATTGATAGTACACTACTAATTTTACAAAATCGCCTCAAACAAACCTCTGGAAATTCTGGCATTGAAATCATCAAGGAATATGGCGATATTCCTTTAGTAGAGTGCTATGCCGGACAACTCAATCAAGTGTTTATGAATCTGATTAGTAATGCCATTGACGCCCTAGATAGTTATAACAGTCAGCGAACACCTGAGGACATAAAAGCGAAGCCTAGCCAAATTTTAATTCGTACTAATTTACGTAACTTGGATCGTATAACTATACAGATTGCAGATAATGGTTCTGGAATAACACCAGCAATTAAACAACGATTATTTGACCCTTTCTTTACCACAAAACCCGCAGGTAAAGGTACAGGATTAGGATTAGCAATTAGCGCTCAGATTGTCACAGAAAAACACAATGGAGCTATTTGGTGTGTTTCAGAACCCGGACAGGGAGCAGAATTTTGGGTTGAGATTCCAATTAAGCAAAACTGGGAATTAGTTACTGCAAATGTTACAACTATAACAGTCATAAATCACTAAAAATTAAAATTATCATCTGCAATCA
Organism: Desmonostoc geniculatum HA4340-LM1; assembly: GCA_019359545.1. GTDB lineage: Bacteria > Cyanobacteriota > Cyanobacteriia > Cyanobacteriales > Nostocaceae > Nostoc > Nostoc geniculatum. The sequence goes on from JAHHHB010000065.1 coordinate 28,591, forward strand.
ATTGATGAGCAATATTAACGATCGCGCTGATTTTGATAGTCCTTGGAAAGAAATTATAGAAGCTTATTTCCCCCAAGCAATGCATTTCTTTTTTCCCGAAACTTCTGCATTAATTGATTGGGAACGTCCCTATGAATTTCTCGATAAAGAATTTCAACAAATAGCTCGTGAAGCTGAACAGGGGAAGCGATATGCCGATCAATTGGTCAAAGTTTGGCAAATTCAAGGGGAAGAACTTTGGTTATTAATCCATGTAGAAATTCAGGCACAAAAAGAAGATAACTTTCCCAAGCGGATGTTTACCTACAACTTTCGCATATTTGACCGCTTTGATCGACCAGCAATTAGCCTTGCAATTCTCTGCGATTCAAACCGCGAATGGCGACCAAGCAATTACAGTTACAATTATCCCAATACTCGCTTAATGTTTGAATTTGGCAGTATTAAACTTTTGGATTACGAAAATCGTTTTCACGAGTTAGAAAATAGCGATAATCCATTTGCAACTGTCGTTATGGCGCATTTGAAAACGCAGCAGACACGCTCATCACCTAAACAACGCAAAATATGGAAATTTAGATTAATTCGCAGACTATATGATTTGGGTTTAGAAGAGCAGGATATTCGTAATCTGTATCGATTTATCGATTGGGTTATGATATTACCAAAGGCATTAGAAAATCAGTTTTGGCAAGAGTTTAAGCAATTTGAGCAGGAGCGCACTATGAGATATATAACTACAGGTGAGCGCATCGGCTACGAGCGCGGAAAACAAGAAGGTAGACAAGAAGGTAGACAAGAGCTTATTTTAAGGTTACTACAAAGACGAGTGGGAGAATTATCACCAGAATTGCAAGAGCGCATCAAATCTCTGTCTTTAAATCAATTAGAAACTCTTGGTGAAGCTTTGTTAGATTTTACTGCTATGGAAGATTTACTTAACTGGTTGCAAACAAATCAATCAGCTTAAAATTTATTTTCATGGGAATTGGAAAAAATATATCTACTCACTTATAGCAGTTCACCAGTTCCATGAGTTTTTTTACTTGACCCAATCAGAAAGTAATAAAAAGGGCAGGTAGAAAACCCGCCCTCAAAGTAATTTGAATTTAAACTAAACTAGCGATCGCTACCTAATTAGCAATTTCCGGCGCACTCAAAGAAACCTTTGGTACTTCTGGTTTTTGTTGTGCTAATGTCGGTACTGAATTACGCAATCTTGCTGTCAATTGTACAGTTGTGGCGTCGTACATTTGAGTGAGCAATTTCGGATAGAAACCAATACCAATAATTGGTACTAACAAACAGGCAATAATAAATACTTCACGGGGTTCAGCATCTATCAAAGCTTGGTGAGAAACTAATTCTTCGTTCTCTTGGCCGTAGAAAATTTCTCGCAACATTGACAGCAGATAAATCGGAGTTAAAATCACCCCAACTGCCATCAAGAAGACTACGATAACTTTAAAGGTAGAGCTATAAGCATCGCTAGTCGCAAAACCAACAAATACCATTAATTCTGCTACGAAACCGCTCATTCCTGGCAACGCCAAAGATGCCATTGAACAGGCGGTGAACATGGCGAAAATTTTCTGCATCCTCTTACCGACACCACCCATTTCATCCAACATCAGGGTGTGTGTCCGGTCATAGGTTGCGCCTACGAGAAAGAACAAACTCGCCCCAATTAACCCGTGAGAAACCATTTGCAATACTGCTCCACTTAATCCCAAATCGGTAAAGGAAGCAATCCCAATGGTGACAAAGCCCATGTGAGAAATTGAGGAGTAGGCAATTTTTCGCTTCAGGTTGCGCTGGGCAAAGGATGTCAGGGCAGCGTAGATGATGTTAACTACCCCCAAAACGATCAACACAGGGGCAAAATAAGCGTGGGCATCAGGCAGCATTTGGGCATTCATCCGAATCAAGGCGTAACCGCCCATTTTCAGGAGAATACCTGCTAATAACATATGCACAGGTGCTGTAGCTTCGCCGTGGGCATCAGGTAGCCAGGTGTGCAAGGGAATAATCGGCAACTTGACGGCGTAGGCAATCAGGAAGCCAGCATAAAGTACAAGTTGGAAATTCAGGGCGAAATCTTTGAGGGCGAGCGATCGCATATCGAACGTCACCGTATCGCCGTAAAATCCCATTGTCAGGGCAGACAGCAAAATAAACAGCGAACCGCCAGCGGTGTATAAAATAAATTTAGTCGCTGCGTATTGTCGCCTTTTGCCTCCCCAAATCGACAGCAGAAAGTATATCGGCACCAGTTCCAGTTCCCACACCAGGAAAAATAGCAGCATATCCTGGACGGCGAACACGGCAATCTGACCGCCATACATCGCCAGAATCAAGAAGTAAAATAGCTTGGGCTTGAAGGTTACAGGCCAAGCCGCTAAAATCGCCAGCGTGGTAATGAATCCAGTCAAAATAATCAGAGGCATGGACAAGCCATCTGCCCCTACCGACCAATTCAAATCGAGTTGTGGTACCCAGGGGTAACTCTCCACCAACTGCAAATCTGGATTGGAAAAATCGTACCCAGTATAAAAAGCGTAAACAATCAGTGCAAAATCTATCAGCCCCACAATCAGGGAGTACCAGCGCACTGTCTTGCCGTCTTTATCTGGGATGATGGGAATCAGTAGTGACGCCGCTATCGGAAACAGAATAATCGTCGTCAGCCAGGGGAAAGTAGCTGTATTCATCGCAATTTGTCTGCTATCAAAATCATGTTTGGCAAAAAGTCACTAGTTATTAACTAACAGCTTTTTGGGGATTTGCTCTTCCTCGTTAGGTTGATTTAATTAAATTGGCAATCCCCGATTTTTTCTCTTGGGAGTCTATTTTGACACTTGGGAGTGCGGAATGTGGATTAGGATACTCCCAGTCAAGCCAAAAATTGACCCTCAACAAAGCCGCTAAACTAGAATTCTAGCGACGGGACAGCGTAGCCCAACCCAGGCGATCGCTAAAAATACATCATGCTGTTTGCTGGTTGTCGAAAAAAGGGATTTGGTGCAAAAAGCATGAGAGGAGAAACAACCCTATGATAATGGCACAAATTGAAAGTCAGATTCGTTATCTTACAAACGCAGATGGACAAACAACAGATGTACTCGTCCCCGTGGAACTTTGGCAACAGCTTATGAGTTCCATAAATTCTGTATATTTAGGACTTACGCATTGACATAAAAGCAAAAATGGCAGATAGAGTTTTCAAAGCTTTTATCTAGGTTTTTCAATCAGATTTTGGCGATCGCCAGCAATCAAAAGCAACCTCCAAAAGCCTGGAACAACGTATTTACGTTGATACACAAAATAGTTCTTTTGTACAGTGCGTAAGTCCTAATATTTTATTTTTTGGAAGTCCCTAATTAATTAACCACCAAGATCGGGTCTAACGGCAAAATTGAGCCGCCGCAAATAACTTCCGTCTCTTGCAGACTGCCTTTCGGCGATCGGCTCTAACGCCGTGTTAGCCTGGTTCATCGCTAAGCATTTTAATAATATGTTTGGCAAGTTGCTCCTTGATTTCTCTATGTCTGGGAACGGCTTAATAAATTTTTGTTATTGGATTCTGATACCAATCATGTTTGCCACCATGACGAACGAAAATACAACCCATTTCTTCAAGCTTACTGATTAAGTCTCTTCGTTTCATGAGACTTCAAGTTCTGCAACTCTGCGAATATTTTGGATAGTTCCACTTGTTAATTCACTGTAAATATCGAGTAGATTTTCTCTTAGCTCCTCTTCGGTTTCACCCTGAGTCCAATAATCAGGATATTCTTCGAGATAACCTAACCACACATCATCATCTTGCCAGTAAATGCATTTCTTGTTTACCATTCGCCTATTCGCTGCCTTTTTCTGAACCAGGGAAATTTAACCTACTTATGCTTAGATCCTCGATCGCCAGATTACCTTATCGATCTTAACTGACGATTAAATTCTTTAAACCAACTTTCTTGTGAGCAAAAAGTTCCCCTATCACCTTCAAGCAAAACACCATAGTCCCTGCTTCTCACCTAAAATTATTCACGGCTACCGTCAAAAATTTACCCGAAAAAAGCCGCTAAACTAGGGTTTTGGAGATGCGATCGCCTAGTCCAACCCAGGGGTCGCTAAAAATACACGATGCTGTTTGCTGATTGTCAAAAAAGCGATTTGGTGCAAAAAAGCATGACAGGAGAAGCAACAATAATGATAATGGCACAAATTGAAAATCAGATTCGTTATGTCACCAACGCAGATGGAGAAACAACAGATGTACTTGTCCCTGTAGAACTTTGGCAACAGCTTATAAGTTCCATAAATTCTGATAACGCCAGTGGTTTAGCTTGGATTGATGAACAAGAGCCAAAAGCACAAATATTAGCTGACCTACAAGAGTCTGTGCGACAAGTAGCAGCAGGACAAACTTTCCCAGTTTCAGAGCTTTGGAACGAGATCACAGCTTAGTACGATCGCTCTCACCACTACAATAGGCGATCGCACTGCAAGATTAAGGATTAATTTTTAATAGAGGAAGTGTGATTACCTGCGATCGCTTCACAAGGTTGTGTATTTTCAGCACAAAACTTTTAGCTAGGACGCTGGATCTCAAAACGAAAAAACCATTGAGCAGGTTGAGAAATATTTTTACGATAAATTTCTATGTAAGCACTATATTGACCATTTTCAATCGGTTGACCACTAGGCCAGAATTTATTTATACTGCCACAAGGGTAACCACCTTCAAAAAAACAGTAGGGAGAACGTTTTTCAGTGTGATTGTAGATTTCATTGTCCTTCCCAGTATCTTGATTACTATTTCTAATAGAAATTTCAATTCTTTCAATACCGTCACCATCTTTAGTACCTTTGCTAGGGTCCCAGACTTTCACTTGGAAACATACTTCCCTCCTGAAGCGGGCTATGAGTGGGGTAGGATCGGGAGAATCTTCTTGAGCAACATTAGATTCTTCTGGAATTAGAATACTACCCTTAACAGTATTTGTATCACCGCCAGGTTTTGGTCCTTTTAATCTTGGTTGATTTCCACAATGGGCCGAGTTTTTACTCTTATTCGTATCGGTAGTTGCTGTTACGAGATCAAACCTAAACATAGGTAAAAGAATTAGACTTATAAAATATCCCGCCAAACAAAACCGATAAATAATATGTTGTTTTTTCATATCTCATCCTCTTTTTATCAACTTGATATTATCTTCACAATACTTAACAATATTTTGGTTAAGAATATAGTCATTTGGTGCTTTTTCACCTTGATTCTTACAGGATAGGAAAGCTTCACTAGCTTTTTGGCTCATGTTTAAAAATTTTTCTGTATCTTCTCTACCAAGATGTAGTTTTGCATCTAGCCAATAGACTAAACCTAAATTAGAATACGCTTGCGCTAGTAATCGATATTTTTTAGCTATCTTCAAAGGTTCGATAATTTCCTGAGTTATCTCAAAAGCTTTCTTTTGCCATTCTTCTGCTTTTTCGTACTGATAAAAATTTAATTCAGTGTCTCCCTTCAAATACCAGGCGTAGCCTAACCCAAGAGATGCTGCATACTTTGACCAGTCGTCATGCTGAGACTGTGGTAATTGTTTAAGAGCTTTTTCATAGGAGGCAATTGCTTTATTTAACTCTGCATCTCTATTTGACTCTGCATCTCTTTTTTTCTGAAGTTCAGAGCGTCTATTTGGAGCTACACTCTTGAAATCTTTATCTATTTTATCTATTTCATCGTAGTACCATTCTGCACGGGTAAGATAAACGCTTCCCAGCCCAATATGTGGTTTGATGTATTCATTATTGAGTTGAGTCGCGTTGTTAAATGATTCCTCTGCCTGCTTAGCATATTCCTTTGCAACATTCAGACTTATGTTGGAAGTTTTAGGCGAGTTTGCAGCAAACAAAGCAACTTGTCCTAAACAGTAATAGAAAACTTCTTGACCTTCTTCTCCTTCTCTCCACTCTTTTTCCAGGGTATTTGCTACCTGTTGAAAAAGAGCCTGAATTTTTATTTTATTTTGATCAGTATCAATATAACTTAAGTAAGTAATTAGCCAAAATAATGGTTTTACTTTGGAAAGCAAAACGTTTCCTATCTTTAGGTTATTCCTCACATCAATTAGAGTAGGCTTTCCAATTGGATCGCCTTTCAAATCAAATACATCAATGAAACCAGAACTCGCAGTTGAACTCGATTCATTGTTAGGAAAAAAATAGAAACTTAGGGTAAAAATTTTATTGTTTTGGTTATCAGTTTCAGTTATGTAACCATAGAGAAGTAATTTAGCGTTAATTTTCTTCATCAATGATTTAAGCTTTTTTTCAAATCCTTCAATAGAGTCAGCATTAATGTATTTATTAGGTTTTGAAATCTCCCACGAAGACGTATCAATAATAGTTTGTTGCTTTTTTTGAGCCTCTAAACTCTTTATTAGCCATTCACTGAACATCTTACCATCGTTAGATATTTGCAATTTTCCATTGCGATTAATTGTTGCAAAATCAGTTACGGCGACATTATAAGTACCCGTCATTACCGGAGGATTGTGCCGTCGCCAAATATATAAACTAATAGTCAATAGAAAGATAATAGACAGAGAAAATAAAATAACGGGTTTTCGAGTCCAAAAAGGAGGGCTAACGATCTGAGTCCATTTTCGGTAAATCTTTTGATGAAACTTCTTATTCTCCTTTAATTTAGACAAAATTAGTTGCTGCTCATGTGGAGATGCTGTGAGTTCTTTGGGCTGAAATAGAAGAGGAATTGGTGTTGCACGACCTCCCAAATCCGAGCTTGTATCTCTAGAAACACTAACAATGCCACAAACTTTACCTGTTCGCACATTAAGTAACGGTGAACCACTATAGCCTTCCTGAATATGACCTTCTTTCAGCTTCAGAACAATCACATCATCTTGAAAGCTCTTTCCTTCATACTTGGTAGTTGCAGAATCGCCACCAGAGTAAATTTCTGTACCATAACCTTGTGGATAACCAAAGGTGTACAGAGAGTCTCCTATCTGGGGAAAAGAGTTATCAAGATAGACACATTTATGAACAGGTGTTTTGCCCTCAATCTGCAAAAGAGCAATATCAACCGGTATTGGCACACGTAATCTGACTGTCGCTGTCAGTTCTTGCTTTCCTTCTCGACTTAACCAGAGAACCCCGACGTTATCACTTCCCTCAACGACATGGTAACAAGTTAGAATCCACCCACCAGGGGCTATGAAGAAACCTGTGCCAATTCCACTGGAGCTACTCAAGCGTACAGTACACTCTTGAAGCAATTTGTAGAGGTCTTGCCTAGCCATGCCCTCACCTCCTTAGCCCATTGCTACTTACTCCATTCCATCGTGATTTCCAGATTGGCTTTACCTGCTCCTTTGACGATCAAAGTTGTCAATTGACCTGACTCAACTGCCACTTCCAGACCCAATTTCACGCTTACTTTATCGGGTTGTACCGTTTGATTAATTTCCTTGAGAGTTATAGCCAGTTCGTTGGCTATAGACTTGATAGTATTGGTGACTTCTCGAAATGGTCTAGCCTGAAAAGCGACTCGTTGTTCACCAATAGATGTTGCTTCTACTTTGATAACTGTACCGTCTGAAAGTTCTACTGGAATGATTTTTGTGGGGAGATCCATACGGGTATTTTTAGATAACTTGCAGGCTCATTTTCAAAAACATCAAAGCAATACCTCCTGAATAGCCTGACGCTCAATTACCTCTAGACATCGACAGATAGTCTTTCGGTTGTATCGCTAGACGGAAGTTGCAGCTAGAAAATTTGTGTGTGTTTTCTGAAAAAGCATAATAGTCGGAATTTTTATGTATATTAACCTGATTTTGTACGCCAATAAAAGATTTTCAATAAAAAAGGAGTCTAAATTAGACTCCTAAAAAACTTAGGGGCGGACAGCCGCTAAAATCAAGTAACACCAAAAACGATCGCCAACCCCAAAACAGCCCCGAACACAATTAAGGCATAGAATTGAGCGCGACCGTTTTCTAAGTATTTCAGACCTTCACCACTAACGAGGGTGAAAAAACCTGTGAGGTTAACTGCACCATCGACAACGCGGAAGTCAACTTCCATAACTTGTCTAGCCACGCGACGCAAGCCCAAGACAAAAACACGATGGTAAATGTCATCAAAGTACCACTTGTTGAGGGATAATTCGTAAAGTGGTTTGATTTTAGCAGCGATCGCAGCTGGGTCAATTTTACCCCGCAAGTACATTAACAAAGCCAAGGTAATGCCAACCACGGAAATTGCCACTGAAGCACCCGCCATAATATAAAACTCTGTCGGGTCGAACTCGGCAGCTTTTTCTAAAACTTCCGAGAGGGTTTCAGTGGGTGGAAAGACAAATTCCTCGAAGTAATTGGCAAAGGGAGTTCCTAGCAAACCAATCAAAATCGAAGGTACTGCCAAAACCGCTAAAGGCAGAGTCATTGTCCACGGCGACTCGTGAGGAGAGTCGCTGTGATGCCCGTGGGAGTCATGGGAGTCATGGGAATCATGATGGCCACCAGTTGCCGCCAATTCTCCTTTTTTCATTGCCCCAGGGCCAAAATTCGGCACTGGTTCTTCTGACTCTAATTCCAGGACAATTGTCGCTGCCTTATTGAGTTTTTCCTTGATTTTCTCGTCATTTCCCCGGAATTTGCCTTCAAATGTCATGAAGTACATTCTAAACATGTAAAAAGCAGTAATCCCGGCGGTTAGCCAGCCAATCAACCAGAGGAATGGGTTAGCTTGAAAAGCTTGTCCCAGAATTTCATCTTTTGACCAGAACCCAGCGAAGGGTGGGATACCAGAAATTGCCAAGCAACCAATTAAAAAGGTAGTTGCCGTGACTGGCATATATTTCCGCAGTCCTCCCATCATCCGCATATCTTGGGCTAAGGCCGGGTCGTGACCAACGACACCTTCCATACCGTGAATTACGGAACCTGAACCCAAGAACAGCATCGCTTTGAAATAAGCATGGGTCATCAGGTGGAATAGTCCAGCACTGTAGGAACCTATTCCCATTGCCATCACCATGTAACCGAGTTGGGAAATGGTGGAATAAGCCAAACCCTTTTTGATGTCGTTTTGGGTAATGGCAATGCTTGCCCCCAAAAACGCCGTAAATGCCCCAGTAAAGGCAATAACGTTCATTGCTGCTGGGACATGTTCAAATACTGGGTACATCCGGGCTACCAGGAAAACACCCGCTGCCACCATTGTTGCCGCGTGAATCAAGGCAGAAATGGGGGTGGGGCCTTCCATTGCATCTGGTAGCCAGACGTGGAGAGGGAATTGGGCAGATTTCGCCACTGGACCCAGGAAAACTAAAATCGCAAACAGGACAGCAAGCAAATTGCTGATGGAACCTGTTTCTACGAGTTGGGCTAGGCGATCGCCCATAATGTTAAAATCAAAGCTTCCCGTTGCCCAGAACAGCCCTAAAATTCCCAGCAAAAGACCAAAGTCGCCCACGCGGTTGGTTACAAATGCTTTTTGAGCGGCATCTGCTGCTGACTTGCGATCGTACCAAAAGCCGACCAGCAAGTAGGAACACATCCCGACAAGTTCCCAGAATATATAAATCTGTACTAGGTTGGGGCTAAGCACCAGACCTAACATTGAAGAGCCAAACAAACTGAGATAAGCATAAAACCGCACGTAACCGGGATCGTGAGCCATGTAGCCATCGGTATAAACCATGACTAATAAGGCTACTGTTGTCACAATCACCAGCATTAGGGCTGTCAGGTGGTCAACAGTGTAGCCCATGCTCAGGTGAAAATTGCCTGCCGCAGCCCACTCCAGAGTGTGGGTATAAGCCGGATGTCCTTGAACTTGACTCCACAACAAGGCAAACGACAGCGCCATAGCCGCTCCCATTAGGGAGATAATGACTACAGCATTCAACTGCCGCAGGCCGTTTGTCACCTGATTCAACGAGATTAACCCTAGACCGACCAGCATTGCCCCGAAAAGAGGTAATACCGGAATCAGCCAGGCATACTGATAGATTACTTCCATCACTGACGCCTACTTTTAGAATTCTTGACTAGCGTGTCGGAACTGTTAACAATTGTGACACACACCCTTTAGGATAAAATAACCCACCCAAAGCTGATTGGGTGGGGTATTAAGCATGGTTTTAGATTTGGGCATTGGGCATTGGGCATTAGGAAGGGGGAAAGGGAAAGGGGTAAGGGGGAAAGGTTAAATTTATCCCTTTACCCTTTACTCTTTAACCTTTTCCCCTACCTCCCCATCTCCCCCATCCCCATACCCCATGCCCCATTCCCATCAAGCTGACTGACGCTCCAAGTCAACCGTTTTGGAACCCTTGTAGATTTTAGGGCAACTGCTGTAGCTGACTTTGATATCTTCTAAAGCTAGACGTAAATCTTCTCTGCCACGAAAACCTTCCAAGCGATGCCGAATGCTGCCATTTTCAATCAATAGTAGAGTGGGCAGTGATTTGAGCTTATAAGTAGTAGACAATTTAAAATTTTGATCGGCGTTAACCACGACCAATTTAATTTCTTCGCCGCATTGGGCTTGAAATTGCAACAAAAGTGGGTGGATAATCCGACACAACCCACACCAAGGGGCTTCAAAATTAACTAAAACAGGAATTGGAGATTCTAAAACTTCTTGAGTAAATGTCCGCTCACTAACCGACAACACCATGACGCCTCTTGGATTATAGGGTTTTTATATCAAACTAGCTATCTATCTGCACTCAATTTATTTAGTGCTGAGTATCAAGTCCTGGAGCCACCTGCTCCATATTTCGTCTCCAAATATGGAGCAGGTGGCGTAGCTGAGTGGAACTCCATAACTAAAGTTAGAGGATTGATTGACTCTCACCGGACTAAAGTCACGGTGATTCAAACTGTTGTTCCGAATCAGGCTAAAGCCATCATTCTCCACAGTTATCTTTCAAGGGATTAACCCTGTGGGACAGTCAAAAGTCCCCTACCGT